>NZ_JBEZGL010000018.1:0-152506 GCF_040649915.1 Micromonospora sp. NPDC048839 | reverse complement strand
TATAAATCATAATTGGCACTGGCTTTACAAGCACCCTGTTGAGTTCTCAAAGAACAACCACACACCGACCAGAAGCCCCACCTCAGTGGAACCCCAACCGGGGCTTTTCGTACCGTGTCCCCGTCGCTCTCGCGCCGGGCACTTTTACTACGTTACCTCACCGTCTTCGCCGTGTCAAACCGTGTGTCCCGGTCTGTCATGCTTCGTACGGCTTAGCGCCGGCGCACTCACGCAGCAGCAAGCCGCTGCGTCAGGTCGTCGGATTTGGCAGGCCGGCCGCTGCGGTTTCCCGCAGTCTCGCCCGGTTCCCTGCCGGTCGTGAACCTTACCCGGTCGGCTTCGCTGCACCAAATCCGCCTCGCGGCCGATCCGGCGAGCACCGCCCGGACCGTGTCTCGCAGGAGCGAACTCCTCCGTGACCCGGTTGCCAGTTCGTTTCGGGGCCCCAGGACTTCCGTCCCGTTTGCCCCGTTCCGCGCTGGCAGAGAGAAAGTTACGCGTCTGCGGGTTTGATCGTCAAATCCGCGGGTAGCGGCGCGCGTCACACTCGCGTCGTCGACCGGTTGCCGAGCGCGCCTGAGGCCCGATCGGTTCTGCAACAGCCGCTGCCACCGAGAGGCGGGGCAGGTCAGGACGCCGGCCGTCGGCGGGCGGCGAGCCAGGCCCGGATGCCGAGGACACCGGCTGTCGTCCCGATCGCCAGGGACGCCGCGATCAGCAGTGCGTGCACCCACAGGAAGCTGGTGGCGGAGCCGTCGCCGACGGTGCCGGATGTCCAGGACCGCGGGTCCTGCCAGATGGCGACCGCGAACCTCGGCCAGATAACCCAGGTCCAGACCCCGACCCCGACCAGGAAGACAGCCCACCCTCGCGACAGCACCATGGCTGCCGAGTATGCCAGCGCACCTGTTCACCTGGCCGTTCGCGGACACCCGCCCGCCACCACGTCGGCACGGAAGCGCACACCCGCCCGCCACCACGTCGGCACGGAGGCGGACACCCGCCCGCCACCACGTCGGCACGGAGGCGGACACCCGCCCGCCACCACGTCGGCACGGAGGCGGACACCCGCCCGCCACTGGGCCGCGATCGACGACGTGACGGGTCAAGGTTCGTCGGTTCGTTTCGATGCCGGCGCGGTGGGCACTGCAGAACAGGACGGCTGAGGACCATCCCCCGGAGGTGCCCCATGCAACCCACGATCTTCAATCCCTGGGCCTGGCGCGACCCGTCCGCCCTGGCTGGCGGATACAACGAGACCACCCCGTCGGTCACCCCGCCGGAAGGCCCGGACGGTGGCCACGACGGTCCGGACGCTCCCGGCCCCGGCACGCCTGTGGACCTGGTGGGCTACCACGTGCAGGCCAGTGACGGACGCATCGGCACCATCGACGAGGCGAGCAACGAGACGGATGCCGGGTACCTGGTGGTGGACACCGGCCCCTGGATCTTCGGTCAGAAGGTGCTGCTGCCCGCCGGCACGGTGGAGCGGGTGGATCACCAGGAACGCGTCGTTCATGTCGACCGGACCAAGCAGCAGATCAAGGACGCACCGCCGTTCGATGCGGATCCGGCCGACCCGGAGTACCGGGACCGCGTTGGCGCCTACTACGCCGCCAGCCAGCTTCCACTGCCCGGTGCCGCCCCGCGGGTAATGTGAGGCCGTGGTTCGGACGGGCAGTTGCGCAGCGGAGGCGGTCGACACGGTCGACGGCCTCCGCCTCGCCGCGGCGCCCGATGTTCCGACCAGCTCCGGCGATGGCCGTGAGCAACTCCTGAGTGTCCTCCGTGCCGGTGGTCTGCGGTTCCGCGCCGGCGCGCGATGGCGGACGGCTCGCTGAGCCGATCCCGCTGACCGAGGGGGCTGACCTGCCCCGCTCGGCGCGCGCCCACGCGTGACCCACCAACGGAACGAGAGGCATCACCATGTCCGTCGCACGAATGCTCACCGGCGACCGGCCGACCGGCCGCCTGCACCTTGGCCACTACGTCGGCAGCATCGCCAACCGGGTACGGCTGCACCGGCGCTACGAGAGCTTCTTCATCATCGCCGACCTGCACATGCTCACCACTCGCAACCGCCGCGAGGACATCGACCAGGTCTCCGGCAACGCCCGGGAGATGGTCACGGACATCCTCGCCGCCGGCGTCGACCCGGAACGGGCCACCTTCTACCTCCAGTCGGCGATCCCCGAGGTCGGCGACCTCAACACCCTGCTCCAGAACCTGGTGACGGTTCCCCGGCTGGAACGGGTGCCGTCCCTCAAGGACATGGCCCGCGACGCCGGCAAGGAGGAGATGCCGTACGGGTTGCTGGGCTACCCGGTGCTTCAGGCCGCGGACATCCTCTGCGTGAAGGGCGAGGTGGTCCCGGTCGGTCGGGACAACGCCGCGCACGTCGAGGTGACCCGGGAGATCGCCCGGCGGTTCAACCACCTGTACGGCCCGGTCTTCCCGGTGCCCGAGCTGATCGCGGCGGAGACGCCGAGCCTGGTGGGCACCGACGGGGCGGCCAAGATGAGCAAGAGTCGAGGGAACACCATCGCGCTCTCCGATGACGCGGCGACGGTGCGTCGCAAGGTGCTCGGCATGTACACCGATCCGAACCGGGTGCGCGCCGACGTGCCGGGCACGGTGGAGGGCAACCCGGTGTTCGCGTACCACGAGGTTTTCAATCCGGACCGCGACGAGGTGGCCGACCTGGCCCGGCGTTACCGGGCCGGGCGGGTCGGCGACGTGGAGGTCAAGCAGCGGCTGATTGCCGCGCTGGAGGGGTTCCTGGCGCCGATTCGGGAGCGTCGGGCCGAGATCGAGGCGGACCGGGGGTTGGTGGACCGGCTGATCGTCGAGGGCACGGAACGGACCCGCGAGGAGGTACGCCAGACCATGGTCGAGGTACGCCGGGCGATGGGGCTGACCGGCGCGTACCAGCAGGTGCGGCGGCGGGCTGAGCGGAGCCGGCGCCGGACGGACGCCTCGACCTGAGGCCGGGGCGTCCGGTCGGCGACGTGACGTCGGGTCCGCTGCGACGCCGTCGGGGTGTCAGCGGATCCGGACGTCAGCCAGGTCCAGGGTGATCGGCGTCCAGGAGAGATCCGGGGTGCGGTCCTCCTGGCGGATGTGGATCCGGCGTCGCGTCGGCACGACCAGCCCGTCGACCTCGATCGCCCCGCTCACGTAGTGCGCGGTCGGGGAGGAGCCGTTGACCACCGGCTGGTAGTCCATGCGCCGCAGCAGCCCGCTGTCGTCGAAGTAGTACAGCTGGGTGTCGTTGTGGGTGTCCAGGCTCTCGGGGTACGTGACGCGCAGCCCGCGCCACGACTCGCCGCCCTCGACCCACGGCTCGACCTCGTGCGCCTCGACGCCTGGCCAGGTGAACAGGAACGGCTCGACGAGGTAGTGCCAGGTGGCGTAGCCGCGGAAGTAGGCGGCCTGGGCGAGCGTCCACTGGCTGTCCCGGGTGTAGCCGGCGAAGCTGGCCCGGGGGTTCGTCAGCTCGTCGATGAGGCTGCCGTCGGCTGCGGTGACGGTGACCCGGTCGGTGTCGCGGTCGTACTCGGTGACCCGGCCGGTGCCCTCCTGGACGTGGCGGATCCGCTCCCGGTGCAGGTCGGCCTCGACCAGTTCGGTGCCGTCGAAGTCGGGGCGGCCCTTGAACGCCCAGAACGGTCCGCCGTAGGTGAGCCGGGTGGTGAGGGTCGACGCGGCGTTCCAACGGTCGAGGCCGCCGTGTCGCTCCATCACCTTGACGAGCAGTGCATCCATCACTTACTCCTAAGTTAGGACTAGATGGTTCGACGTTAGCACTGTTCGGTGGACGCCGACTACGATGGCGATGTGACTCAGCGGACTTACCAGGACGCCTGCGGGGCGGCGCGCACGATGGACATCGTCGGCGAGCGCTGGGCTCTGCTGATTGTCCGAGAGCTGGTCTTCGGCCCGAAGCGTTTCGGCGATCTGCGGGCCGGCCTGCCGAGGGCCAGCCAGAACGTGCTCAGCCAGCGCCTCCGGGAGCTGGAGCAGTCCGGCATCGTCCGGCGGGTGCAGCTCGGGCCGCCGGCCAGCGTGCACGCGTACGAGTTGACGGAACGCGGTCAGCAACTGGAGCCGACGTTGATCGAGTTGTCGCGGTGGGGGGCCGGCCTGCCCGCGGAGCCGGACGTCGAGATGAGCACCGACGCGTTCATGCTGCTGCTCAAGGCCCTCTACCGGCCGCCGGCCGACGCGCCCGTGACCACTCGCCTCCGGTTGCAGGTGGGCACCGACGCCTTCGAGGTGGGGGTGGCACCGAGTGGGGTCAGCGTGGCTCGTGGCCGGTCCGGGCAGGTCGACGTCACGCTCACCGGCACGGTGCACGCGCTGCGGGACCTGATGTTCGGCGGCACGCCGCTGCGATCGGCGGTCTCGGCGGGCGATATCGAGGTGCACGGCGACATGAGAGCGGCCGAGCGGTTCTTCCTGCTCTTCAGAGCGACGCCGGGCGGGTAGACCGGATGGGCCAGCGGCCCAGATGGCGCAGAATGCGAGTATGAGGAGGATATTCGACATTCGTCCGGTGCCGGCGGGGGTGACGCACCGGACCACGATGTTCGAGATCTTCTTCGACCTGGTCTTCGTCTTCGCGCTCACCCGGGTCATCACGTTCATGGCGGTGTCGCCGAGCGCGCTCACCCTGGCCCAGGGGCTGCTCCTCCTGCTCCTGCTGCTCTACTCCTGGTCGCCGTACATCTGGGTCGGGAACCTGGTCCGGCCGGACGTCGGCCCGGTCCGCGCCATCACCCTGGTCGCGATGGCAGCGATATTCGTGGCCGCGCTGGTGTTGCCGGACGCGTGGCAGCAGAGCCCGGAGCTGTTCGACGCGCCGCTGACGCTGGCCCTGGCCTACGTCGTTGGCCGGGCCGTACAGCTCGTGATTCTGTTCTGGGCGAGCGCGACGAACCCTGCCTTGCGCTCGACGCTGCGGTTTTTCACCGTGCCGGTGGTGCTGGGCTGGATCCCGCTGATCATCGGCGCCCTGCTCGGCGGTGCGGCCCAGACGGCGCTCTGGACTGTCGCGTTTCTGCTGAACATCGGCGGTGCCCGGATCGCGTCCACCTTCCGGCCGTGGCAACTGCGCAGCGTGGACCACTTCAGCGAGCGGTTCGGCCTGGTGCTCATCATCGCGTTGGGTGAGTCCCTGATCTCTGCCGGCGCAGGCCCGAGGGCGATGGCGCCGGTCGGCTCCGCCCTACTGGCCGCACTGCTCGGCCTCACCAGCACGGTCTGCCTGTGGTGGCTCTACTTCGATCGGCTGGCGTCCGCCGCCCGGGAGGCGGTCAGCAACGTGCCGGGTGAGCGACGAGCCCGCGTTGCCGGCGACGCGTACGGGCTCGGGCACTCCACGCTGATCATCGGCGTCATCTACGTCGCGCTCGGCATCGAGGAGGTGATCGCCCAGCTCACCGAGGGGTCCACGTATCCCGGCCGGCTGGGTTGGGAGGCCGCGACCGCGCTCTACGGCGGCACCGCCCTCTACCTGCTCAGCAGGTTGGTCTTCCGTCGGCTGACAGTTGGCGCGGTGCACCCGGGGCAGGTCGTCGCCGCGCTGCTGTCGTTGGCCCTGCTGCCGATCGGCCGATCCCTGCCGCCACTGGCGGCGCTCACCCTGCTGACCACCTTCCTGATCGGGGTCACCTGGTTCGAACGACGAATGGACCGACGTGACCTTGCGACGGGTGGACCGACGTGACCCGGCGTCGTGAAGTCCCGGCCGAAAAACCTGATCCGCCGTGTCGATATCCGCGGGCCTCGACCGTCGTCATGCTGTACGGCGACACGCCGCACCGAGAGGAGCCGAACGTGAAGTACATGCTGCTGTTCATGAGCCCCATGGTCGACGGGGAGGTCGTCGACAACGGGTGCAGCTTCGAGGACTGGATCCGCTACGACCGGGAGATGAAGGACGCCGGGGTCTGGGTCTCCGGGCACCCCCTGCAGGACCTGACCACCTGCACCACCGTGCAGGTCGGCCCGGACGGCGACCGCACGATCACCGACGGGCCGTTCGCCGAGACCCGCGAGCTGCTCGGCGGGTACGACATCATCGACGTGCCGGACCTCGACGCCGCGTTGGACTGGGCGGCCCGCAGCCCCGGGGCCGTCGGCACCGGATCGGTCCAGGTCCGTCCGATCGCCGAGATCGACGTGCAGGTCTGACCGTGCCGGGTGAGGCGGCAGCAGTCGGGTCGTCGGTGGAGGCGGTGTTCCGGGAGGAACGCGGCCGACTGCTCGCCTCGCTGGTGCGCCGCTTCGGCGACCTCGACCTGGCCGAGGAGGTCGCCTCGGAGGCCATCGAGGCGGCGCTGACGCACTGGCCGACCGATGGAGTCCCGGGCCGGCCCGGCGCCTGGCTGCTCACCACGGCCCGGCGTCGAGCGGTGGACCGGCTGCGTCGCGACCGGGTGCTGGCGACGCGGCTCGCCGTACTCCGGGCGGAGGCGGAGCGGGCCGACCACGCGCCGCCCGCCGACGCGGACCGGGACCTGCCCGACGACCGGCTGGCGCTCTTCTTCACCTGCGCGCACCCGGCCCTGGCCGCGCAGGATCGCGGCGCACTCACCCTGCGGTTCCTGGCCGGCCTCACCACCACCGAGGTCGCGCGGGCCTTCCTGGTGCCGCCCGCCACCATGGCCCAGCGACTCGTCCGGGCCAAACGGAAGATCCGCGACGCCCGCATCCCGTTCCGGGTGCCCGGCCCCGACGAGCTGCCCGGTCGTCTGCCCACGGTGCTCCAGGCCGTCTACTCGGTCTTCACCGAGGGGTACGCGGCCAGCTCCGGCCCGGATCTGCAACGGATCGACCTGGCCGAGGAGGCCATCCGGCTGGGCCGGATCCTGCGGCGGCTGCTGCCGGCCGAGCGGGAGGTCGCCGGGCTGCTCGGCCTGATGCTGCTGGTCCACGCCCGACGGGACGCGCGTACCGGGCCGGACGGCGCCCTGGTCCTCCTCGACGACCAGGATCGGGGACGGTGGGACCGTCCGATGATCGAGGAGGGGTGCGCCCTGGTGGTGGTCGCGCTGACCGGCCGGGCGCCCGGCCCGTACGGGGTGCAGGCCGCCATCGCCGCGCTGCACGACGAGGCCGCCGACGTGGCCAGTACCGACTGGCCGCAGGTGGTTGCGCTCTACGACGTGCTGCTCGGCCTGATGCCCTCGCCTGTCGTCGCGCTGAACCGGGCCGCCGCGGTGGCCATGCGGGACGGGCCGGAGGCGGGGCTCGCGCTGCTCGACGAGTTGGCCGACGATCCGCGCCTGCGCGGCCACCACCCCTATCCGGCGGCGCGGGCCGCCCTGCTGCGCCGGCTCGGTCGGTACGACGAGGCCGCGGCCGCGTACCGCAGCGCGTTGACGCTTGTCGGCACCGAACCGGAGCGCGCGTACCTGCTCAGCCAACTTGAAGAAGTCACGACCGAGTGAGCTGTGTACCCTTCCCCGGATGAGTCTGCCGCTGCCAGCCGGTGAGTTCGCCGCGTACCTGTTCGACTGCGACGGCACGATCGTCGACTCGATGCCGCTGCACTACGTGGCGTGGCAGCGGGCCCTGCACGACTGGGGTTGCGAGTTCCCGGAGGACCTCTTCTACGCCTGGGGTGGGCGGCCGACCGCCGACATCATCGTCGCCCTGAACGAGCAGCAGGGGCTGGCCATGCCGGTGGCGACAGTTGTCGAGCGCCGGGAGAGCTACTACGAGGAGCTGTTGCCGCAGCTCGCCGCCGTGCCGGAGGTGGTGGCGCACATCCACGACGCCCACCGGCGGGTCCCGTTCGCCGTGGTCTCCGGCAGCACCCGCGCCTCGGTCACCGCCTCGCTCGACGCGCTCGGCCTGCTGGACCGGTTCGACGTGCTGGTCTGCGCCGAGGACTACACCCGGGCCAAGCCGGACCCGGAGGCGTTCCTGCTCGCGGCGGAACACCTCGGCGTACCCCCGGGGTCGTGCCTGGTCTTCGAGGACACCGACCTGGGCATCCAGGCCGCGACGGCGGCCGGCATGGCATCGGTACGCGTGCCGCAACAGCGCACGGCGCGCTGAGGTCTCAGGACACCGTCAGCAGCAGCTTGCCGGCGTAGGAGGTTTCCAGGCGCTGGTGCGCGTCGCGGACCTTGCCCAGCGGGAACTTCTCCGCGACGTGCACCACGAACGGGCCGGCCTCGATGAGTTCGTTGAGGCGCTGCAACTGTCGGGGGGTCGATTCGCCGTCGTACGCCCGGACCACCACGCCCGACCGTTCCTGCGGCTCCGGCTGCACCCCGTGGGCGAAGGCGACCACGCCACCGTCGGTGAGTGTCTCGGTGAGCCGGTCCAGCGTCTTGCCGCCGGCCATCGCCAGGATGGCGTCCACCCCGCCCGGTGCCGCGTCCCGGATCCGGGCGAGCACCTCGGTCAGGTCGGCGTGGCCGTCGAGGGACACGTCGGCGCCGAGCCGGGTCACCAGCGCGACGCCGTCCGCCCCGGACGCCACGGCGATCACGTTCAGGCCCTGCCGCTTGGCCAACTGCACGGCCAGGTGACCCTGGCCGCCGCTCGCACCAAAGATCAACAACCAGGAGCCGGCCGACAGGCTGACGGTGTCGAGCCCGGCCAGCGCGGTCAGCGCGTCGGTGGGCATGGCCCCGGCGTGCTCGGCCGGTACGCCGTCGGGCACCTTGGCCGCGTACTCCGCCCTGACCGCCGCGTACTCGGCGTAGAAGCCGCCCTTCGGGCGGGTGGTGGCGGAGACGTAGACCAGGTCACCGACCCCGACGTTTGACACCTTGCTGCCGGCGGCGAGGACCGTGCCGGCACCGTCTGAGCCGGGCACGATCGGGAGCGCCGAGCCCTCCGGCACCAGCATGCCCTGCCGCTCGTACACGTCCCACACGCCCACGCCGGCGCTCCGGACCTTGATCAGGATCTCGTCGTCGGCGATCTGCGGGATCGGCAGCTTTCGCAGCGTGATCACCTCCGGCCCACCGAACTCGTCCAGGGCCGCGGCCTGCATCCGCTCTGGCACATCCCCGTCAACCATGTGGATTCCCCCTCTGTGCCGGCGTCACCGTCGCAGCATGCCGGCTCGGGGACCGGCGTGGGCCGGAGATGAGTGCCATTCCCCCAAAAGGCCCCGGCGCGATCTTGCGGTTTCGGTTGCCGATACGCGTGGAACGCCCCCTGCGCCGGGGCGGCACGTGCACGATCGCGGGAGGAGGGAAGGGGGCGCCGACATGCGGGCTCCGTCGACGCGGGCCGCGGCCTGGCTTCTGGTGGCGTTGGCCGCGGCCTCCGGCTGCATCGACGTGATCTGCCTGACCAGGCTGAACGGGTACTTCGCCAGCGTGGTCACCGGCAATCTGGTGCACTTCGGCCACGCGCTCGCCACGGCGGACGTCCGGTCGCTCGCGGGTGCGGTGGTGGCGGTCGGTGGTTACGCCGTGGGGGTGGCCGCCGCCACGGTGCCGTTGCGCCACATCCCGCCCGGGTGGAACGGCCGTACCGCTGTGGTGACGTCCGCCGAGGCGGTGCTCCTGCTCGGTTTCACGGTCGGCTGGTGGGCCTGCGCGGCACGTCCCGGGTACGGCTTCGGGCTCGTGCTGCTGGGGATGGCGGCCGTGGCGAGCGGCATCCAGAGCGTGATCACCATGGGCGCCGGCGTGCCGGGCGCGTCGACCACCTACCTGACCGGCTCGCTGACCGAACTGGTCCGGCGGCGCATCGTCGACCCGCACCGGTTCGCCGACGTGGGTGGCGTCGGCCGGCTGGCCGGGCTCGTGGTCGGCGCCGTGCTCGGCACGGTCGTGCTGCGCACGGCCCCGACCTGGGCACCGGCGCTGGCGGCGGTGCTGGTGATCGCGGTGCTCATGGTTGCGGTCGGCCTGACCCGCCGCGCCGTGACCACCGGTGGGAGGGCCACTCGGTGAGGCGACCCACTCCGGCGGCGCGGTGGACGACGGCCGTCGCGGCCCCCGGTTGAGCGATCAGGAGGTCTGCGGCTCCTGACCACGCAGCGCCTGCGCGACGGCGTCACGTACGCGGGCGTCCTCGCGAACCGCGCGCCGCGTCCGGTTGCGACGCCGGTACAGGTACGCCCCGACGACCGCGGCGACGAGGACGACGAGCGCCAGCACCAACATCCACGGCAGCGCCCAGCCGTGCGCGGTGACCGTCACCGGCTTGAGCGAGGTGGTGGAGCCCGAGGCGTCGGTGAGCAGCGGCGTGAGGGTCACGGTCGCGGCCAGCGAGACGGCGGGGGCGACATCGGCGATGGGCACGGTCACGTCCCAGCTCTCCCCCGGGAGCAGCTCCGGGGGCGCGGCGATGTCCTTCGCCCCGACCCGCAGCACGCCGAACGGCCCCGAGACCGATACCGTCTGCTGCCCGGAGAGTGCCGCGTTGCCGATGTTGTGGATCTTGTAGGTGACGGTGGCGTCGCCCTTGCGGAACGGGTTGGCCGAGCCGCCGTACGTGACGTGCGGGTCCTCGATCGCGAGGTTCGGCTTCAGTTCGCCGCCGACCCGCAGCTTGATCCGGATGCCGAGGCGCCTGTCGACGTTGATGCCTTCGGCCTGGTCGGCCTGGGTGAGCGTGGTGAGGATCCCGCCCACGTAGTCGCCGGGCGTGGCGTTGTCCGGGACGCTGACCGTGAAGGGGACCTGCGCGGTCTTGCCGGGCTGGATCACGACACTGCCGGCCTTCGGCTTCGCCCAGGCGCCGATCGCGACGGACTTGGCATCCCTGGTGAGCAGGTCGAGCTGACCCGCGTCGGTCGTGAAGCCGTCGGCGGCGTACACGGAAAGGGTCAGTGGCGCCTTCCCGCGGTTGGCGACGGCCATGGCGTCCTCGACGGCGCCGCCGGGGTTGACGTTGTAGCTGTAACTGGACCGAGCCTCGCCGTAGCCGTTGGAGGCCGTGCGGACCGTCCAGGCGACGTTGCCGTCCGCCGCCAGGGCGGGGCCGGCACCGACGCCGACGGTCGCGACTGCGGCGAGCAGGGACAGCGCGGTGGTACGAGCAAGCTTCTTCCAGCGCGTTACGGACGGGTACATGTCGGATCCTTGAGGTGATCTTGGGAGGTCTGCACATGGGTGGCGGGGTAGGCCCCCGAAGGTGCCTACCCCGCCCGGTTGGAACAGTTCGGTCAGCTGCTCAGCGCGGTGATCGTGAGCGTGGTGCGGTAGCTGCCCTTCGCGATGCTGTCCGGGATCTTCAGATCCAGGTCGGCACCGAGGCGGGCGCCGCCCCGCGGGTGACCCTGCGCGGCCGCGGCGAGGGCGCTGGAGACCGAGAGGCCCTTGCCCTGGTCGTCGAAGGACGACAGGACCGGAGCACCGGCCTCGGCGCCCGCGCCGCCGTCGAGCACGTACGGGTTCCAGCCCAGGTAGGAGCCGGAGAACTTCTTGTCGGCGTCCTGGAAGTCACCGACGTTGGCCGAGATCGACCACGGGGCGAGCGAACGGCGGCTGTCCGACACGAGGATCGGGTTGATCTTGCCGGCCGCCTCGAAGTAGGTGCCGTCGCGCTCCTGGGCGGTGCCCAGGTCGACAAGGCCGTTGTAGCCGTCGATCGTCCAGCCGAACTCACCCGGAGCCGGGTTCGGGACGTTGACCTGGATGGCCTGACCGTCACCGTGGTACGGGTGCACGGTCACCTTGTCGGTGACCGAGCCGACCGGCTGACCGTCCGGGGTGTTGACGCAGGAGAGGCCCTTCTCGACGGCCGCGTTCGGTGCCGCGCAGGTGCCACTGCGAACGTTGGCCAGGACCAGCTTGTCGCCACGGACCTGCACCTTGACGTAGCTGCGGACGTGCTCCTGGTTCTGCGACGAGTTGTACCAGTACTTGTTCGGGTCCAGCGGGTCCGGGCCGTTGCCCCGGATGCCGGTGCCGGTGGCGTCCGGCTTCTTGATGTCGTAGTACTTCGAGCCGGAGGCCGAGTTGGCCGTCACGTAGATGACGCCACCCGGGCCGGGGAAGACCTCGGCAGCACCGGGCTGCTCGGCCGGGTTCTCCTTCTGGCCGTTCTTGATCGAGTAGCTGCGGGAGTAGCTGTGGTCGTGGCCCTGGAGCACCATGTCCACGCCGAGGTTGGAGAACGCGGTGGTGAAGTCCTCCCGCCGCTGCTTGTTGTCGGTGTCGGTCGCGTGGCTGGCCGGCGAGTAGATGGAGTGGTGGTAGACCAGCACCTTCCACTTGGCCTCGGAGCCGTGCTTGTTGATCACGTCGGTGACGTACGCGACGTGCGCCGCGTCGCCGCCGGCGGATCCGTCCGCCGGGTTGGCGTAGCTGTTGCTGTTCAGGTCGATGAACAGCACATCCTTGTGGATGAACCAGTAGTCGCCGCCGGACCGGGTCGCCTGGTCGCCGTTGTAGTACTGCGCCGAGCGGTCGGTGTTCGGGGTGAAGTGGTGCTGCTCGTAGGACTTGCCGCCGACGTCGTGGTTACCGATGGTGGCCACGAGGGGGATCTGACGCAGCTGGTCGGGGGCCAGGAACGAGGTCCACTGCCCCTCGTCGTTGGCGCTCTCCACGTGGTCGCCGGCGGACACCAGCAGCTCGGCGTTCGGGTTGGCCCCGGTGGCGACCTTCAGGGTCTCCTCCCAACCGGCCTGGTCCTTCAGCCGGTCACCGGAGGAGCCGATCTGCGGGTCACCGAAGAACAGGAAGTCGTAGTCGCCCTCGAAGTCCTGGGTCTTGAAGGCGTACGCCGGGGACCAACCGCCCTCGGCGCCGACCCGGTACGAGTACGCCGTGTTCTCGCGCAGGTTGCTGATCGTGGCGTGCCGGTTGAAGCCGGTGGTGGAGGTGTTCGCCGCGCCGACGGCGTCGAAGCTGACGGCGCTTGCCGGAAACTCGCCGTTGACGATCTCGGCGGTCGGGGCGAGCTGGATCTTCTGGGCGGTGTCCGCGGAGGAGTACCAGCTCACGATCCGCTGGGTCTCGTTGGCGCCGACGCCGAGGATCACGCCGGTGATCGTGGTGGACTCGGCCGCGCTGGCGGTGGCGGTCAGGCCGCTACCGAGGGCCGCGCCCATTCCCAGGAAGCCGGCTGCGACCCCGGCGACCACGCGCCGCCGCACGAGCCCGGGGGCCCGTGTCGAGGTGCTCAATGTCATCGACATTGTTCCCTTTTCAAATAGAGAAATGGATGGTGACTTCACCCGACGCGGGGAAGCAAATCAACGCTTTCGCCGCCTGATGAACCAACCATGAACGTGATCTTGCGAAAGCCTGCACTTCGCGAACTACTTAGCCTTACTCAGGACCCGGAAACGCGCTGGACAAACCAGATCAGCCCCATGACGGACACGGCTGCGGAAACAACACCGGTCGCCCAGATGCCGGCTTTCGGCGCACGGCGGCGCAGGACGAGCAGGAGCGGGAAGACCAGCGCGATAATCGTCAACTGAACGACCTCGATGCCGACGTTGAACACCAACAGCGACCACAGCAGGGTCCACGACCACGCCTCGTCGATGCCCAACGCGCCCGCGAAGCCCAGGCCGTGCACGAGGCCGAAGCAGAAGACCACGCCGAGACGGATCCAGCCGGCCCGGTCCAGGCTGAAGTGACCGTGCCCCGCCGTCTCCAGGTCGGTCGCGTGCCTGCCGCGTCGCCAGATCCCCCACAGGTGCCAGCCGGCGACGACGGCGATCGACAACGCGATGACCGGCTCCACGACTGCCCCCGGCACCTCGACCAGGCCGAGGGCCGCGAGCATGAACGTCACCGAGTGCGCCAGGGTGAAGCTGGTGGCCGCGAGCACGATCTCCCGCAGGCGCCGCGATCCCGCGATGAGCGCCAGCAGGAACAGGATGTGGTCGATCCCGGACAGTAGATGTTCGGCGCCCAGCAGGAAGAACTCCCCGAACCGCTCGTACCACGCCTGGGCCGTCGAGAAGCTGGGGTTGGCGCTGTCCAGCGCCGCGCTGCCCGAACGGCTGTCGATCTCGTAGGTGACGATCGTCTTGGTGCCCTTGACGTAGCCCTCGTCGTCCGGGAACAGCGCGCTGCGCACCTCGTGCTGGTCGAGCCGCTCGGGGCAGGTCCAGTCGAGCAGCAGATTCGCGTACGGCACGCCCTCGCGCTCGCCGATCGTCGCGTCGCCCACCTGGGTCGGCTGACAGTCCGTGTTGCGAGCGGTCACCGCGAACCGGTCCGAGACATACCTCAGGACCGTCGACGAGTGGCTCTTCAGTGCCGCGGCCTGCGCGTCGCTGTCACCCGCGTCGAATGCGGCGGTACCCGCCTTAAAGAGTGGGTCATCGTCACCCGAATCCGCGGCGGACACGACGAGAAGGTCGTATTCGAGGTCCAGCGCCGTACGGATGTGACCCTCGTCTCCGGCCGTTATTTTCGCGTACACAGTCGACGAAAACCCGTGCGCGGACGCGGTTCCGGCGCCCAAAAATGGAAGCACCACTGCGGCAATACCGACAGCGGTGCAGATAACGGTACGGCGGACGCGCCCCAACATACGACTCCCTCGGTTGGCCAGTGCACGTTGCATGGCGTGGGTGAACACCAGCCCGCGCGCCGACGAACCGCCGGAAAACAACTACCGCGAAGGACCGCCCGCGGATAAACGGTGCGGGGAATTGAGATAGGAATACGAGGCTGCCGCCACCACCCGAAAGGACGACCACCTTGCGCCCCCCGCTTCGGGCCGTCGCCATGCTGGCCGCGACCGCCGCGCTGGTCGCCGCCTGCAACTCCGGCGACGACTGGTCCCAGCCGCATCCCGCACCCAGCGCCGTGGGGACTCTCGGCCCCGGATTCGTCGACCCCTCCACCACCCCCGCTCCGGAGGCGACGATCACGCCGCGACCCGGCTCGTGGGCCGGGGTCCACCCGCCGAAGGACTATCGGGTCGTCCTGCTCACCGCCGGCACCGACGACCCGACCAAGGCTCTCGTGACGGCCGTGCGGGAGTGGGCCGACGACGAGCACGCGGATCTCCGGACCATCACCGTCGGCAACGCCCACGATGCCGTTCCCAGCATCGCCAAGGCCATGGAGATGAAACCGGATCTCATCGTCAGCGCCGGCGGTGACCTCATCGATCCCCTCGCCCTGGTCACCCCGAACCACCTGGACGAGAAGTTCCTCGTCGTGGGCGCCGAACTCGCCGAGCCGACCCACAACGTCACGTCCGTCGACTGGGAAGGCGCGTCGTTCCGCGGCGAGGGGCTCGGCATGTCCTCGACGTACGACCCCAAGTCGTTCACCGGCGAGCGCTGCGCGGCAGCCATCCGGGCGGGTGTGGCGGCGGTCCTCAACGACCTGACCGGGATCGTGGTCTGGCTCTGACAGCGAAGGACGGGAGCTGTCCGCCCGGGGGCCGTAACGGTTCGTGGCTCAGCGCGGGGCGGGCTCACGATCCTCGAACTCGTACGTGGTGGTGAGGCCCTCGGGCAGGTCGGGGACCAGGGCGTTGGTGCCGTCGACCACCTGGACGTAGCGCTTCCCCTGAAGGATCGAGTAGCTGCCGTCGGCGACCTGCTCGATCCGGAAGCGGTGCGTCGAGGCGGCGGCATCGCAGGTCCGCCCGCGCACGCTGCCCGGCGTGGCATCGAGCTGCCTTCCCGGGCGGGCCTCGGCGCCGCAAGGCGGTGCGGGCACCTTCGCCGGTGATCGAGGACACGGTGCACTGGCTCGTCCGGCAGGGTGAAATCAGATGTGTGAGCAGAGCAGGCACCTCGGGTGACGCCGTGAAGTGCACTCTGCCCATCCGCCATCCGGCTTCCACCAGCGGGAACGGCACTCCCTTGCCGGACGAGCCGGTGCGGACGACGACGGCCCACCGGCAGCGCTGGGCAGTGGAGACGATGGCTGTCGCGCCCGACGACACGGTGCTGGAGATCGGCTGCGGTCGGGGAGCCGCCGTCTCCCTGGTCGCCAGCCGCCTAACGACCGGTCGGATCATCGCCCTCGATCGGGCTGCGACGATGGTGCGACTTGCCACCAACCGGAACGCTGCCCATATCAACGCCGGCCGAGCTGACATTCGCTGTGTCGGGTTCGAGTCGGCAGACCTTGACCCACTCGGTTTCGACAAGATCTTCGCAGTGAACGTCAGCATGTTCTGGCTGGGCGACGCGACACAGCAGATCGAGCGAGTGCGGGGCCTGCTGAAGCCCGGCGGGCGGCTCTACGTCTTCGGCGAGCGGCCCACGGCCGCGCACGCCACAGCCAACCTCACCTCGACCACGTTGCTGCTGGAAGCCCACGGTTTCGCGACAACCACGGCGAGCGCCACTCGCGGTAAGGGGCAGGTGCTCACCTGCGTGAGCGGCACACCCCGCCCCACCGAGTGGCGCGGGTGACGCAGGATTGACCGCGAACGTCGTTCATCCCAGCGCGGGAAGCAGCGGCAGTTCCAGGGAAGGGCCCGTGGCGGGAGTTGTCCGCCACGGGCCCTTCATTCACCACTTCGACTACCTGCGGTGTCCCGACCCGCCGTGGAACGACGGTCTCGGGTCACTGCTCAGCGCTGGAGGGTCAGCAGACCCGGCCGGTACGGCAGGAGGCCGTAGTCGACGCCCTCGGAGCTGGGGGAACGACCCTGGTAGAGCAGCTGCAGGTTGCACGCGTCGACGGTCATCGTCTGGTCGGCGTTGGTACGCAGCAGCTCACCGTGGCTGATGTCGTTGGTCCAGGTGGCACCACTGTTGACCTTGCCGGCGAACGGGTTGCTCTGGGACGCGGCCTGCGGCGTCCACGTACCGTTCAGGCTGGTGCTCGTGAACGAGCGGAAGTAGCGGCCCGTCGAACCGATCGCCTCGACGATCATGAGATACTTGTTCAGACCCTGCAGCTTGTAGACCTGCGGCGCCTCGAACAGATTGTTCGTCGTGTCACTCATGATCGTCGTGTAGCTGCTGCCGAAGCTGCCCGGGAAGTTCCCGATCGGCATGCTGGCCCGGTAGATCTTGCCGTTGTCGCCCGCGAAGAACAGGTACATGTTCGTGTCGTCGGCGATCAGCGCCTGGTCGATCGGCCCGGTACCGGAACCGGTGATGCTCCCGGTGAACAGCGTCTGCGGCGCCGACCAGCCGTTCGGGTTGGTCGGGTTGGTCGAGGTCCGATACGAGAACGCCGGCCCACCCCACTGGTAGGCGAGCACCCAGATGCTCTTCGGCGCGAAGTAGAACAACGACGGCGCGACGGTCCCCGAGTTCATCCCGGTCTGCGTGGCCGAGGCCATCTGCGAGTAGTTCGAGAACAGGCTGAAGTTCATCGAACCCCAGGAGCTGCCGAAGTCGTGCGTGGTCGCGTAGACCAACTGCTGGCCGTTGAAGGGGGCCACGGTGAAGTCCTTGAGCGACACCCAACCCGACTTCGGAGTCGCCAACACGCCACTCGACGACCAGCGGTACGTCGAGGGAAGGTCACACACGCCACCCGGCGGCGGGGACGACGGCGGCGGCGTGGTGGGGTTGCTCCCACCGTCGACGCGGACGAACTGCCACTGCTGGTTGGTGCCGTTCCAGTCGTCGTACTGCACGATGTTGCCACCGTCGGCGGTCGAGGCGCCCTGCACCTCCATCACCTTGTTGCTGTTGCGGTTGATCAGCCGGACGTAACCGCTGTCCGAGTCGGCCAACCGGAACTGCTGGTTGGTGCCGTTGTTGTCAGACCACTGCACGATCGGCCCGCCGTTGGCGGTCGAGCGGCCGGAGACGTCCAGCACCTTGCCGGAGAGCCGCGACTTCACCCGGTAGTAGCCACCGCCGGAGTCGACGAACTGCCACTGCTGCTGGTTGCCGTTGTTGCGCGTCCACTGGGTGATCCGGGCACCGTCGTTCGTGGCCAGGTTGTACACGTCGAGGGCCTTGTTGCTGTTGCGGTTGATCAACACGTACCACGCGCTCGTGTCGACAGTCGCCGCGGCGGCGGGTGACGACACCACCGCTACGGCAGCACCGCCAACCAGTACCGCCGCCGCGCCAGCGGCGAGAACGCGGGGCAGCCACCAACGCCGCCGCGAGGGCGGCGCGATCGATGGAGACCTATCGAGGGCAGACATGATCCTCCTTCAATGACCAAAGCCGAACGGCCTGCCCGAGGGTGGGCGCACCGCGACACGTGTCCGGGCGATGCGTCGGGGAAGTTAGCGCTAACAACACGCATGCATGCCCTGGCGCACGACCGATTCGAGGGTCGACGAAGCAGGCTTCCCCGGTAAGCCATAGATGTCGTCGTCCTTAGCCATCGACTGTGAGCGATAACATGCCGTTCGTCAAGACGTAACGTGCTGGGAACATCAGGCGGTGACGGGTCGTGCCCCAGGGCGGGATCCCCTCCCACCGGACCTGGGCAGGCATCCGCCCCAGCTCGTCGGCACGGACCGCGACCGGAGCCCTTGAGGAGCCGATGCGTTGGCGCTAACATCGACGGTTGCCCATTATTCGGGCAACGTCAACCCGCCCGCCGCAGCCGGTCGGACCGCCGCCACAGCGCACCAGGCCTAGGTTCAGCAGACGTGGGTCAGGCAACGATGGCCCCTGGGTGGGGCTCGGCGACTCGGGCGGGGTACGCCCGCCTCAGACCGCGCCTCGGTCGACCAGGCTGAAGGTGGTGTCGACCGGGGCGTCACCCATGAACTCGACGTAGATCTCGGTCCTGGTCTCGTCCCACTGCACCACGCCGTACTCCTCGTTGACGATGACGTAGGAGGTGCGCCCCTTATCGTCCTTGCCCTCAGGAGCTATCGAGAACAGGGTTGCCTTGGTCGGCCGACACTCGGCTCCCACCAACAACTTGTTGCCTTCCCCATCTCTCTTGACCCCGAGGCACGGTCGATGGGCGATCTCCGGGTTCAACGATTTGATCATGTAGTCCACACCTACCGGTTCGAGCACGAAGAGCGCGTCCTTGCCGGTCCCGCCGCCGACCGCGATCTCGCCGTCCGACGGCAACGACAGATCGCGGTCGATCTCCACCACGTGCACCAGGATTCGCCGCTGTCCGGCCAGGATGGCCTCGGTAGGGTCCGCGGCGGCCGACGGCGAAGCGGTCGGCGTAGCCGCTGGTGTGGACGCGGCGGCCGACGCCCCGCCCGCCGCCTGGCTCCCCGCCGCCGTCGAGCCGGTCGGGGCGGGTCCGGCCTGGTCGTCCAGCAGTCGCGGGCCGAACAGGAAGGCGGGCACCAGCACCGCGATCACCGCGACGACCGACCCCAGAGCGATGAGCCAACCACGCCGGCCCGAGCCCGTACGCCCGGCGGACGGCTTCGAACGCCGCCCCTGGTCGGCACCATCGTGCGCCTGTGCCGCACGCACCGTGGGCGACTCCGCCAGGCGTTGGGCCGTCTCGGCAGCACCCCGCTGATTCGCGACGGTCAACAGTTCGTCGAGCAACTCCCGGGCGGTGGGCCGGGCAGCGGGATCCTTCTCCAGCGCCCGGGCGACCAACTCCCGCAGCGCACCGCCGAGGCCGGTCAGGTCCGGCGGTTGGGTGAGGATCCGCATCGCGACGGCGGTCGGGGAGTCACCTCCGAACGGGTTGCGGCCGGTCGCGGCGTGAGCGACCAGGGCGCCCCAGGCGAAGATGTCCGCGGCCGGACCCACCGTGTGGCCGGACGACGAGTCGAACCGCTCCGGGGCCATGTACGAGACGGTCCCGACCATCTGGTTGGTCCGGGTGTGCTGGCTCGTCGCCTCGAAAGCTCGGGCGATGCCGAAGTCGATGACCTTGATCCCACCCGGTGCGACCAGGACGTTGGCCGGCTTCAGGTCCCGGTGGATCACCCCGGCGCCATGGATGGCGGTGAGCGCGGTTGCCACCCCGACCGCGATGCTGTGCAGTTGCGCGGCCCCCAGCGGCCCTCGATCCCTGATCACCTGGGCCAGGCTGGGGCCCTCGACGTACTCCACCACCAGGTACGGCGGGTTGTGGTCCGGGTCGGCGTCCAGGACCTCGGCGGTGCAGAACGGTGGAACCTGGCGGGCGCGGTTCACCTCGCTGCGGAACCGACCACGGAACTCCTCGTCATGCGAGAACTCCGGCCGGACGACCTTGACCGCCACCTGCCGACCCTGCGGAGACCGGGCCAGGAAGACAGTGCCCATGCCCCCGTCGCCGAGCCGGTCGAGCACGTCGTACCCACCGAGGCGGGCCGGGTCCCCGGGGCGCAACCCGTCGCTCACGCCGGATGCCCGCAGACCGCGATCACCGCGCGAACCGTTCCGCCTGTCACCCGTTCCCCTTAGGTCACTCGACTGCCGCCCGCAGCCTATCGTCCGCCCACCAAACCCTGTCGATGCCGTCCACGCCTCGGGTGCCCCCGCCGGCGCCTCGGGCGCGGACGCCGCGGCGGGCGCGGGCGTGGTCAGGCGACAGGTTCGGCGGTGGCCCGGGAGCTTTCCCCGTGATCCCCGGCCACCGGGCCCGGTGGACGACTTCCGATCCGCGTTGGCCGCGGAGATTTCCGGAAAGGTGCAGTCCGGTCCGGTTCGGGGTGCTGACCTTGGGTCGGGCCACCGACGGACGGAACGGTCGAGGCAAGGGAGTGTCATGGGACAGGCTCGACGGGCCGCGCATGCCTTCACCGGCGGCGCGCTGGCGTTGGTGGTCGCCGGGGTGGTCGCGCTCGTCACCCACCAGCCGTGGCTGTTCCCCAGCCTGGGCCCGGCGGTGATGCTGCACGTGGAGAAGCCCCGTTCACCGCAGTCCTCGCCCCGGAACACCTTCATCGGCCACGGCGTGGCGCTGCTGGCCGGGTACGGGTTCCTGCTGGCGTGCGGGCTGACCGACGAGCCCTCCGCGCTTCAGGAGGGCATCAGCGGACCCCGGATCGTCGCGGCGGCCGGATCGCTGGCGGTGACCCTGCTGGTGCTGGTGTTGCTGAAGGCGTCCCATCCGCCGGCCGGCGCGACCACACTCATCGTGAGCCTGGGTCTGCTGCGTACCTCGACTCAGTTGCTCGTCGCGGCCGCCGCGGTGGTGCTGGTCACCGCCGTCGACTGGTTGTACGGGCGGGTGTCGGGCCGACCCATGCCGCTGTGGGCGGCACCCGAACAGTCCACTGAAGGAGAGCGTGACGGTGGACCGGATCGCCCAACCGTGAGGTGAGCGCCCCCGTGCGGCGAAGGAGCTGACCAGCACCGCCTGGGACCCGGGCTCGGCCCAACAGCGACGGGTCTTCCTTGGCGTCGTCCCCGCGGCGACGGGAGGCCGGCCCCCGGCAGGAACTCTATGATGAGAGGCCCACCAGCACCGATGTCAGCGAGCAGGTCCGCGTTGCCGACTCTCGACTGATGTGAACAGGAAGGGTGACCGCGTCGGTGACACCCACCAGGACTCACCGCGAGGACCTCGCGGAAGTCGCGCCGGCAGTCGTCGGCCGAAGCGGTGCAGCTTCCCGCGCAGAACACGAAGCAGGCTCGTGACCTTTCGCTACATCGCTCGGACGGTTCGCGGGCTGGAGTGGATCTCGGCTGCGGAGATCGAGCGTGACATCGCCGGCGCCGCCATGATCACCATGGCGGCCAGAGAGGTGAGCTTCGAAACCGAGCGCCCCGAGCCGGCCGCCGCACGCCTCAAGACCGTCGACGACCTCTTCATCCAGGTGGGTGAGGTCGGCGGTGTCGGACATACCAAAGCGGATCTTTCGCCACTCGCGACCCAACTGGCGCGGCTGGAGTGGAGGTCCTCGATCCCGGCCGTGACCGCGCTCCGTGAACTTCCCGAAGCGCTCAGGTTCGATGTCGTCGCGAGCCTCGAAGGGCGGCGGACCTACAACCGGTTCGACGTGGAGAACGGCACCGGACGTCTGCTCCAGGACCCGCTCGGAGGCACTCACCTGCCGCGCACGGACAGCGTGCGACCCAAGGATCCCGACCTGACCGTCCGGCTGTTCCTCCGCGGGTCGACGGCTGTCGCGGCGCTCCGGCTCGGGCAACGCCCCCTACACCGGCGCGGCTACAAGGAGGAGGCGGGACCTGGGACTCTGCACCCTCCAGTGGCCGCGATGCTGGCGATGCTGGCGGACCTCGCCGCCGACCAGACGATGATCGACCCGTTCTGCGGAGACGGCACGATCGCCATCGAGGCCGCCCTGCTCGGAACGGGTGCCGACGTGTCCGCCAGCGACATCGATGCCACTCGGGTCGGTAACGCACGCCGGAACGCCGAACGCGCAGGAGTGCGGGTCCGGTTCTCGGTCACTGACGCGGGGAAAGCCGCCTGGGCACCGGGATCCGTCGACGCGGTGGTGACAAATCCGCCCTGGAACGTTGCGGTTTCCGGCAGCGGTGAGCTGCGCCGGTCTCTCGACCCCTTCTGGGCGCGGCTGTCCGACGCCTTCACCGCGCAGGGCAGGATCTGCGCGCTGGGCGACGCGGAACTCCAGATTCCGGCCAGGATCGCAAGCCTCGGCCATGTCGTCACCATGAGCACACAGATCCGTCTCGCCGGGAGGATCTCCGAGGTTGTCCTGGCCCACCCTGCCGCTGCGGAGCCATTCCACCTGCCCGCCAACCTGGCGCGGTGGCGTGCGCGTGCCCGGCGTGCCGGCATCGTCACCGAAGCCGGCTGGTAGAGCGATCAGGGCCGCTCGGCGCTGAGGGGAAGCTGCGCGACCGGCACGAGCCGCCGGACGCCGCGGCTGGGGCTGGGCTGGTCGGTGCCCTTGACGGTGGCGATGTCGGCGACAAGTGCCTCGATCTGCTGGCGGGTGACACCTGGCATGCAGATCAGGTGGCTGATGCCACCGTCGGCATTGGAGAGTCCGTGCCGGCGGGCGATTGTCAGCGGTGGGGTGGTGAAGTACACGGTGAAGGCGTGGACGTTGCGCCAGGCTGGCCAGCCGATGCTGGCCAGGAGCGAGTGGGCGTAGCGGGCTGTCTCACGGGCCTGTTCAGCGCGCTCGCGGTGCCCGTCCTCGCCGAACAGCCGCATCACGTACCACATCTGCACGGCGAGTTGGCCGGTGCGGGATCCGCCGATGGTGGTGTCGGTCGTGGCGGTGTAGGCGATTCGCCGGGCGGCTCGTTGTAGTGAGCGGCGGGTCAGGACCAGTCCGCCGGTGATCGTGGTGCCGTAGAACTTGTGGCACGAGATGGCCACCGAGTCGATGACGGCGTCGAGGTCGAGGGCCACCGGCCGCTCCGGCAGCAGGACCAGCGGGACGCCGGCGAGCGCGCCGTCCACGTGCAGGTGGTTCTTACGGATGGCCAGGTCGGAGAGGATGGAACGGATCCGGGTGGGGTCGTCGACCGCCTCCGTGACGGTCGTGCCAGCGTTGGCCACGACGATGGCCGGGCGGTCCCGGCGTCGGGCGAGCTCGCCGCGCAGATCGTCATAGTCGATCTCGCCGGTGTTGTCGGTGCGGATGACCACCTCGGGCAGGCCGAACATGCCTGCCGTCTTGTTGATCCAGTAATGAGTGGCCTGGCTGTAGTAGAGCACCGGATCCGCGCCCGCGAACCTGTCGCGTGCCAGCAGGATCGCCGCCTGGTTCGCCTCGGTGCCGTCGCCGGTCAGGTAGCCCCACCGGTCACCGGTTGGAGCGCGGAACAGGTCGGCGTGCCAGTTGAGGACCTCCCGTTCGTACGCCTTGGTGTGGGCGGTGTCCGGTGCGGTCTCCGGGTCGCCGACATTGTTGATCAACATCTGGAAGAGCGGAAGCGTTGGCCCGTAGTCGATGTCCCGTGCGGCCGGGAAACCGATCGAGCGATCCTTCGCCAAGCTGGCGAGAAGGTTCTCGATCTGGGCGGCGAGGGACAGATTGTCGGGGACGCTGGTGGGAGCGCTCATCGCGGACCCGCCGTCGTGGCACTCACGGCATCACGGACCAGCAGACCGCATCGCTGATGGCAGGGGGTGGTCACGAGCACTCCGTTGTTAGGCAACCAAAAACACAAAGTGGACCATGATTACGCCTGGTGGGCAACCAGTCCCGTGTAGAGCAAACGAAAGGACTGGTGGTGTGCGGTTGATCGCGGTGCGTGTGCGATGAGAGGCTATGGCGACGGTTTTTCGGGGAGGACTACATCGTGGTGTATGACAGGCGAGCGACCCAGCCAGGTCCTCCTGAGTGGACTCCGGAGAACTGGAGGGCGTCCGCCAGTGGCGGTTGGACGACGGCGGCGCCCTGGGACCAGCAGCCGGACAACCAGACGCCCTACCAGCAGGCGCCTGCGTCGGACAGCCGGCATGCCTGGGTGGCGCCGACGAGTGCCGTGCCGTCGCCGGCAGCTGAGCGGTACCCGCCGGCCTCGTGGCATTCGGCACCTCCCGCGCAGCCACCACCACCACCCGATCCGCCGCCGGCCGCGCGAGAGTCGCCCCCCGCCGCGCCGGTCAGTGATCCCGAGACACGACGGATCTGGGCCTCGCTGCGGTCTTCGGCGCTGAGCCGAGTCGGGTTGATGAACACCATGCACGGCCGCCACGCCTGGGCCCAGCGCCGGCGTAGTCCGTTGTGCCCGTACGGCTTCGCGTTCCTCTACGCGGTGCCGTTCCCGGGCTCCACGCCGGACCGGCCGGTCTTCGAGGTCGGGGCAGCGACACGTCTGGACAAGGCTGGCGAGGACGTGTCAAACCTGCCCAGGTTGCTGTACGACCTGACCGAGACGGCGCAGCACTACCTCGATCACGGCGGGCTGGACCCGCGTCAGCCACCACAGATGTGCAACCGCGTCGACGAGCGCGTCAACGCCGACTCGACGTTCATCGGCATCGCGGTGAGTTCGCTCGATGGTCCGCTGGGCACCTGGGAGCAGACGATGCGGCAGGTGGAGGGCGAGGATCAGATCCCGGGACGGTTCTACATCCAGCTGATGGACCCCGAGGAGACGCGGATTCTCGTCGATCGGCCCACCGACCCGTGGAGGAAGCCGTTGATTCAGTCGACGACGCCGACGTACGAGGCGTGGCGGCCGTTGCAGAGCCACCCGGGAGACGCGCCGATCTGGACTGGCATAGCCCGGTTGGCGACCCTGGTTCATCAGGGCGCTCAACGGATCGGGAAGGGCAGAGGCGGGGCAGCGTAGCCAGCTCGACAGAGCAGAGGCGGGGCCGCACACGCGGCCCCGCCTGCACTGTCCTTCGAGGACGCTCAGAGCGTGAGGTGGCCCAGGTCCTCGTCAACCTGCCGCGTCGGGTTCGTCTCACGCACACCGACGGAGGCGAGCAGGTCCGGCCGGCGACGCCGCAGGCTGACCGCCCACAGCACGCCGACGAGGACGAAGGCGCCCACCGTCCCGGGCACCAGCCACGCCCGATGCGACCCGGGTGGCGTACCCAGCGCGGCACTGATGTTGATCAGCGTGACCAGCAGGATCACCGCGATGGCGACGCCGCCCAGCGTCGGTGCGATCTTCCGCGCCCACAGCGACTCGTTGCGCCCACCGCCCCCGGCGAAGAAGCGAACGGTGGCGAGTGAGCTCACCGCCATCAACAGCATCAGACTCACCGCAGCGATGTTGGAGAGCCAGGTGAACATGGTCAGCGCCTCGGCGCCGCTCATCACGAACAGCAGGAGGACGATCAGAGCGGTGATCGACTGGGCGACCGATCCGCCCTGCGGCGCACCGGAGCCGCCCTCACGGATCGTCGCCAGACGCGCTGGCAGCAGACGGTCCTTGCCCAGCGTGAACACGTACCTCGCCACGCTGTTGTGGAAGCTGATCATCGCCGCGAGGACGCTGCTGATCAGCAACAGGTTGCCCAGCGCCACGAGCAGCACGCCGGCCGTACCCGCGCGGGAGGTGGAGAAGACCTCGAACGGCAGCGGCACCGACGGGTCGCGGGCCAGATCAGCGACCTGGTCCGCACCCACCGTGGCCACCATCGCCCACGCGCACAGGGCGTAGAGCAGGCCCAGGCCGAGGATCCCGCAGAAGATGCTGCGCGACACCGCCTGCGGTGAGCGGGCCTCGGCGCCGTACGCGGCAGGGGTTTCGGTGCCGAAGAATGCGGCGATACCCAGCGGCAGGACCGCGAGGCCGGCCACCACCCCGCCGCCGAACAGCTGCGTCGGGTTCAGCGCCTCGAACGTCAGGTGACCACCCGCCGGGTGAGCCAACCCCATCAGCACGAACACGAGCAGCAGTGCGACCTCGACGACCAGGATGGTTCCGAACATGGCGGTGCTGATGCCGGTGCGTTGCATACCGAATGTCGCGACGATGGCCCAGGCGAGGAGCGCCCACGCCCACCACGGACCGCCGATCAGTCCACTTGCTACCGATCCGAGCAGGCCGTACAGCGAGATCTGAATGGTGTTGTAGGCCAGCAGCACGACCGGCGCACCGGCGACGCCGACGGGCCGGGACAGCCCGGCAGCGAGGGCGGTGTAGAAGATCCCGCTGGGCGGCACGTACCTGGCAATGGCGATGTATCCCGGCGCCCAGAGAAGCATCACGACGGTCAGGAGCAGGAAACTGCTGGCCACGCCGGTGTTGCCGGTGGCCGCGTAGGTAGCCACGATGCCGCCGACGAGAACGGCCATTGGGGACGATGCGGTCGCGCCGAATGTGACAAGCGAACTCATCCGCAGTGTCTTGCGTGCCAGCCCTCGCTCGGCGGACACCGTCAGGGGGGTCACAGGGGACGTGACCATCACTCAACCTCCCCAGGTCTAAGGCAAATCGGTCAGGCGACGGGACTCGATGACCTTACAGGTGATTTCGCCGTCACAGCGAGCAGCGAAGCACAGATGTGATCACCCACCGGAGGCAGGAGTTGCGCCGCGTGTGTCCGCGGCGCTGGCCACCGCATGGGGCGCTGTCGGCCACCTACCGGTCACCTGATCGCAGGACATCGCCGAGCAGACTCCGGTCGATCTTGCCGTTGGCGGTGAGCGGCAGAGCCTCGAACCGCGTGAGCCGGCGGGGCACCATGAACGGGGCAAGCGTGGACCGCAGCATGGCCAGCAGTTTCTCCTCGTCGGTCACCGTTCCCTCGTAGGCGAGGTGCAGATCCACACCACCCGCCGGCACGGTGAGGGCCAGGGCGACCGCCTCCGCGACCTCCGGGTGCCGCCGGGCAACCGCCTCGATCTCGCCGAGTTCGACGCGGTATCCGGACACCTTCACCTGGTGGTCCAGCCGGCCGAGGTGGATCAGCCGGCCGTTCTCGTGGCGGACCCGGTCCCCGGTCCGATACCAGTCCGATTCGGACGGTGTGCCGTGGCGGAGGCGGTAACGGCCGGAGGCGCCGGTGACGAACCGGTCGGTGTCGTCCGCCGGATCGAGATAGCCAGGGAACCGCTGCGGACCCCGGACACACAGCTCTCCCTCGACGGCGGGGCGCAGGTCTTCGTCGAGCAGCAGCCAGTCGACCGCCGGGTAGGGCTCCCCGATGGGCACGGTGCCGTTGGTGGTGGCCGGCCAGTCGGCGGGCGATGCCGGCAGGCGGTAGCCGGTGCAGGTGACGGTGAGTTCGGTGGGGCCGTACATGTTCTCGATGACGCTGTTCGGCGCGGCCGCCTGCCAGGCGGCCGCGGCGTCGACGGACAGCGGCTCGCCGCAGAACATGCTCCATCGCAGCGTCGGCATCCGGTCCGGGCCGAGTTGCCGTAGCCGCCGCGCGATGGCGATCACCGACGGCACCGAACTCCAGTGGGTGATCTCGCGTTGCCGGACGAACCGGACCGCCGCCATCAGGTCGGCCGGTTGCGGCACCACCACTGTCGCTCCCGCGCCCCAGGTGGCGAAGAGATCGAAGATCGACGGGTCGAAGGTGAGATCGAACATCTGCGACACCCGGGCGTCGCTGGTCAGCTCCGCGCGCCCGGTCACGGCCCGCAGGAAGGCGAGCACGTTGGCAGGGGTGACCGGCACACCTTTCGGCGTCCCGGTGGACCCGGAGGTGAACATGATGTACGCCGGACTGGCCGCCTCCCCGCGGTGTGCGGGCCTACCGTCGCCCGTTGGGAGCGCGGCGAGAGCACGATCGTCGACCGGTAGCACCGGCACCGCACCGGCGCTGCCGCCGGCGTCGGCGAGGACCAGGTCCAACTCGGCCGCCGCGGCGACGGCTGCGGTCCGCGCGGGCGGATACGCCGGATTGAGCGGCACGACCGTGGCGCCCAGCCGGTACGCGGCGAGATACCCGGCGTACGCACCGGCGCTGCGTGCCGCGAGCAGCCCCAGCCGGCGCGGGGGCTGTCCGAGACGGTGCACCACCGCGGCGGCGACCCGGCCGGCGAGATCGTCGAGTTCCCCGTACCGGAGCCGGTCGGCTCCGAGATCCAGCGCGATTCGGTCCCGATGCCGGGCGGCGGACTCGGCGAACCAGTCGTACAGGGTGTTCACGCGGTTGCCCCCTCGGTGATGATCCGGTCGAACGCGGTACGGACCAAACCCGGCCGGGGCCGCCCACGGCCGGCCGACTCCACGGCGAACCGCAGAGCCCGGGGCAGTTCCTCCCACGCGGACACGGCGGCTGCGGCGACCGCCGGGTCGGTCAGCCCGGCGGCCGACCGGACCCGGTGGCGGAACACCTGGTGCCGGCTCGCCGCCCACAGGTCGTCGGCCAGAGCGGCGAGCCGTGCCCGGTCCTCGACCGCCGCAGCCAGATGCGTCACGGCCTCCGAGCCGGTGAGCCATCCCGGCTCCGCGGGAGTACGCACCGCAGCGGTACGGGTCAGCCACCGGTAGTGCGACGGCGGTGGCACCTCGACGGGCTCGCCGAGGGCGTACCGATCGCGGTTGGCGACCTCACCGGACGCCGTGGTGACCGGCGTGAGCAGCACCCGCAGCCCGCCCTCGGTGACCTGTCCGTGGTACGGCCGATGCTCGCCGTGCGGCGTCGTCGCGGCGAAGTGGTCCTCCACCTGCCAGCAGCCTGCGGTGCGGCCAGTCAGCAGCACCCAGTGCGGCGTCGCGCGCCGCCGGTATTCGGGAGACCAGGGCAGATGTTCGGTGTTCGCGACCGCCAGGACCGCCCCGTGGGTCTCCAGCTCGGCGGCGATCCCGGCCGTGGCCTCCGCCCACCGGCCCGTCCCGAGATATCCCAGGCTGCCACCGTCGATACGACCGTGATGCGACAGGGCCGTCGTCGCGGGGAGGACCGCGAGGCGTACCGCGTCGGCCAGCTCGGACCGCAGGTGCGGCCGCCCGGGTGCCAGGTAGGCGGCCAGGTTGCTGGTGTAGCAGCTCAGATCCGCCCAGTTCGTCATCGTTCCCCCTTCGCGTGGGCCACGGCCAGCGGAACCTCCGACAGCCCACGCAGGCTGATCCAGCGGTGGTCACGCCACTGTCCCGTGCGTGGGTACGGCGGCACGTCGACCGCCCACACGTCCGTGTCCACCTCGACCGCCGTCACCAGGCGAGGCCGTGCAGGAGGTCATCGACACGATCGGCGAGCAGCTCGCGGGCCACCTCGCCGACACCGCCACCGATGCCGAA
The DNA here is from genome assembly GCF_040649915.1 of Micromonospora sp. NPDC048839. NCBI lineage: Bacteria > Bacillati > Actinomycetota > Actinomycetes > Micromonosporales > Micromonosporaceae > Micromonospora > Micromonospora sp. NPDC048839. The sequence goes on along the minus strand of NZ_JBEZGL010000018.1, from coordinate 123,141 downwards.
CACCGCCGCCTCCGTGCGCAGGCGCTGGACGCCGCCGTCGAGGAACCCGGCCGCGCCGTGCAGGCGAGCGCACTCACCGAGCACGTGGTCGACGGTGTCGGCGGTGGCGATCTTGACCCGGGCCGCGGCTGCGGGATCGTGGCGCTCGGCAACCCACGGGCTGGCGGTCACGCACACCGCGCGGAGTTCGTGGACGCGGGCCAGGCATCCGGCCACGTTCCGCCGTACGCCCGGGTCCTGCCAGAGCGAGGTGCCGCCGTCGTCGGGCCGGCGCAGGCGCTCCACGGTGTCGGCCAGCACACGCCGGCACAGGGCGACCGCCCACAGGCCACCGGCCAGCCGCTCGGTGGCGATGTGCCGGGCGAACAGGGCCATCCCCCGGCCACGGCCGCCGGTGACGGCGGTGGCGGGAAGCTGCACGCCGGTGAACGTCACGTCGCCGAGCCCGGCCCCGTCGAACAACTCGGTACGGGTCGGGGTCACGGTCACGCCGGGAGTGTCGGCCGGGACCAGCACGAAGCTGAAGCTGGTGAAGTGCCGGCCCTCCTCGTGCCGGGCCAGCACGAGGAACGCGTCGGCGGTACGCGCATTGGTGATCCACCGTTTCACGCCGGTCAGGGTGAGCCGGTCGCCGTCGATCCGGTAGCCGCTGCCCAGCGAGCTGAGCTGCGAACCGCGGCCGCTGTCGGTGGCGGCAAGGGCCAGCACCGCCCGCCCGGCGGTCACCTCGGCCGTCAGCGGATGATCCGGCAGGGCCGTACGCAGCAGCGGCAGGGCCGCCGCGACCTGCACGCAGACGCCCAGGGTTACCCCGATCGGCTGGGACGCGTCCACCGCGGCCAGCAGCCGACCGAGCCGTTCCGAATTGACGCGTCCGCCCGACTCGTACAGTGCCGCGATCAGGCCGGACGCCCCCAGAGCCGACCACACCGGGCGGTCACCGGTGAGCGCCCGGGCCACCGCGTCCCCGGACCCTGGCGTCCGCTCACCCACCGACATGGGTGACTTTTCGGTCGAGCAGCACGTGCCGTCCGTCGGCGAGGTCGAGGCGGTCGTTGTGGTAGTTGAGCGCCGCCGACCGCAGATCCCGCAGGACCCGTTCGAGGTAGGTGTCCGAGTCCTTGAAGTAGCCGTGCCGCAACCCGACCGCGTCGACGAGTTCCTCGACGGCCTGCCGGCACGACTCCGCCGCGGTCACCTTCAGGCCGTTGAGCAGCATCTGCACCGGCGCGGCCGACAGATCACCGCCGTCCTCGACGATGTGCTGGGTGTGCCGCAGCAGCGCGTGGACGGCGTCGATCCGATGCCGGGCCCGCGCCAGCCGGGTCAGGAGCAGCTCGGACCGGTGGTCGAACCGTTGCCGGCCGTCGGGGCTGCGCAGCAGGGTCGCCACCCGGGACAGCGCCCCGGCGGCGGCACCCAGCCAACAGGCGGCCCAGCCGAGGTGGGCCAGCGGCGAGAAGAGGGCCAGCGAGATCTCCCGGAACCCGTGCTCCGCGCCGATCAACTGGTGGCGAGGGACCGTGCCGGTGAGCCGTAGCGCCACACTGTGGCTGGCCCGCATGCCCATCGGCTGCCACTGGCCCGACTCGGTGATCCGCAGTTGCTCGCGCTCGGCGTAGACGAGACAGACCTGTCCGGGTGCGTCCGTGCCGGGGCTGCCCATGGTGATGAGGAAGCCGTCGGCGTGGGCGCCGCCGGTGACGATCGGCGCGAACCGCTCGATCAGCAGCCCCTCCCCGGTGTCCCGCAGCGGCGCGGTCGCGGACAGCAGGTGACCACCGGTGCCCGCGGCGGTGGTCACCGACGCCAGATAGCGCTCGCCCGCGGCGATGCGTGGCAGAAGAGTGGCCCGCAGCTCATCGCCGCCATACCTGACGACGGTGGCGACCTGCTGGCAGTGCATCGCGAAGATCAGCGCGACCGACAGGTCGGCGCGGGCCAGCGACTCCGCACAGTCGATCAACTCGGCCGGGCCGCCACCCAGCCCGCCGTACGCGGCCGGCACGACCAACGCCAGCAGCCCGGACGCGCGCAGTTCGGCAAGCGCCTCGGTGGGGAAGACCGCCTCGTCGTCGGTGCGCCGCGCATGTTCCCGGGCCACCGCCGTGACCCGTTCCACCCGCCCGGCCAGGTCGACGGCCGTGGCCGCGACCGCCGTCATGGGGCGTCACCGCGAGCGGTACGCACGGCCGCCCAGAGGCTTCCGGCAGTGGCGAACGTGCTCTCGGTCAACGCCTCGTCGGGAAGGCTGACACCGAAGTCGTCCTCGATGGCGAAGAGCAGCTCGATCGACTGCATCGAGTCCAGGCCCAGATCGTGAAGTGCGGCGTCGTCGGTGATCTGGTCAGGGGTGGCGTACTTGAGGAAACGCGACAGCAGCGCGACGAACTCCGGATTCACAGCGGCTCTCCCAGGGAGATCGGGGTACGGACCAGGTCCATCCGGGACACGTGCCAGGTGGCCGGGTCCGGGGCGGTGGAGTCGAGAACCACCTCGGCCGGCAGCGGGTGGCCCAGGAAGGCGAGCAGGCTCGCGTCCAGGCCGTAGGCGCCGACGTTGGGTACGGCCAGCAGGTCGCCGGGTTCGAGTCGGGGCAGTTCGACGCCCCGCGCCCAGACGTCCAGCGGGGTGCACAGCGGGCCGCACACAGTGGTCGGGACGGTGTCCGCCGCAGGCGCCGCCGTGTCGACCGGGACCAGGTACGGCACCAGCGGTGGGAGACGGCGCAGCCCCGACAGGCCGCCGAGGTGGTTGATGCCTGACTCGAGGACGACCAGATTGCTGCCGTGCGACGGTTTCGCGTCGAGGACCCGGGTGAGCAGGGTGCCGGCGGTACCGACGAGGTAGCGGCCCGATTCGAAGGCGACCCGCGGCCGGCCGTCCCGCCAGTCCGGTACCTCCGCATCCAGCAGGGCGGTGAGCGGTTCACGCAGCCCGGACAGGTCCAGGCGACCGCCGGCCCGGGCGAACGGCGCACCGAATCCGCCGCCGAGATCGAGCACGTCCAGGCGTACGCCCTGGGCGCGCAGCACCTCGCGCAGGTCGGCGGCGGTTCGCAGGCTGCTGGTGAACTGGGCCAGCAGATCGTCCACCGTGGTCAGGTTGGTGCCCATGTAGAGGTGCAGTCCGGTCACGGTCACGTGCGGCCGGTGCCCGAACCGTTCCGGGGCGGTCGCCACCCAGCGGGCGTCGGCACCGAACGGCGACGACACTCCGGTCATGGTCAGGCCGGGCCGGGACGCGGGCGCGTCGGCGTTGATCCGCAGCAGGCACCACACCGGCACAGCTGCCGCCTCCGCGCACCGGTTCAACTGGTCCAGGGCGTACGGCGAGTCCACCGAGAAGTGCCGCACTCCGGCGGCAAGCGTGGTGCGCAGATCGAGGTCGCGTTTGCCGGGTCCGGCGTACAGGATGGTGTCGGGGTCCCAGCCGGCCGCCAGGGCGGCGGTGAGTTCGCCCGGCGAGCAGACCTCGGCACGGCTGCCGGCGTGGTGCAGCGCCCGCAGCAGTTCCGGGTGACGGTTGGCCTTCACCGAGTAGTACGTGTCGGTCCGCTCGGGCAGCGCGATGCGCAGGGCGGCGAGGTTGTCCCGCGCGGCTGCCAGGTCGTACACGTAAGCCGGGGTTCCGGCCGTGGCCGCGACGTGCCGGGCCAGGGCGGGATCAAGCATGGCCGGCCACCAGGGTGGTCAGAGCCTTGCGGTCGATCTTGCCGTTGCTGGTCAGCGGCAGACCGTCGACGACCACGCACCGTTGCGGGATCTTGAACACCTCGAGATGGTCACGCAGCCGGTCCAGCACCGCCTCCGGGGCCAACTCCGTGACGGCGACCAGCACCGACCGCACGCCGTCGCGGGGCGGCAGGACCGCGACGGACGCGACCCGCGGTATCCGGCGAGCCGCGGCCTCCACCTCGGTGGCGCTCACCCGGTATCCGCGTTCCTTGTAGATGTCGTCGGTACGACCGTCGACGTAGACCCATCCCCCCGGGTCCACCCGACCCTGGTCGCCGGTACGCAGCTGGGTGGTGAGGCCCTCCTCCACCCGGAACCGGTCGGCGGTCAGCTCCGGACGCCGCCAGTAGCCGGACATCACATGCGGACCACGGACCACCAACTCACCGACAGCGCCGTCGGGCAGACGACGTCCCTGGCGGTCGATGGCGAACACCTCCGTCCCGGCCAGCGGCCGGCCGCTCGACCCGGGCCGCTCCCGATCGCCGTCCGGGGGCATGATGGCGACCCGCTTGCACTCGGTCAGGCCGTACATCACCTGGGTCCGCAGCTGCGGCATCCGGGACCGGAGCGTCTGCAGCAGGTCCGCGGGCATCGCCGCGCCGGTGGTGGTGAGCAGCCGCAACGTGGGCGGCTCACCGCCACGGCCCAGCAGCCGGGCCAGCATCTCGGCCGCCGACGGGACTGCCGCGAACACGGTCGCGCCGGTCGCGGTGAGCGCCGCCGACAGGCCGGGTCCGGTCGCCGTCAGACCGGCCAGGTGTATCCGAGCGCCGCTGAGCGCACCGAGGAAGAGCTGGTACAGCCCGTAGTCGAAGGAGACCGGTGACGGGCAGAACACCACGTCGCCGCGGCGATAGCCGACGGCCTCCTGAATGGCCGCGACAGCGAACAGCATCTGCTGGTGGGTGGTGACCACCGCGTTGGGCCGAGCCGTGGAACCGGAGGTGTAGACCAGACACACCGGGTCCACGGTCAGCGGCTCACCACCCGGCGGCAGGCCGTCCAGCGGTGCCCGCGCGGCCAGTCCGCTCAGGTCGCCCGCCGCGGAACCGGACTCCGCCGCAAAGGTTCTGACCTCCGGGTCGTCGCTGAGGACCAGGGCCGGCTCACAGTCCTCGAGCACATGCCGCAGCGGATCACCGCGGAGTTGTTCGTGCAGGACGACGAAGACGACACCGACGCGGGCCGCGGCGTACAGGACGGCGGGCAGGACCACCGACGGCGGTGACACGATCACCAGCCGGTCACCGCGGCGCAGGCCGGCCCGGAGCAGCCCGGCCGCGATCCGGCGACCCGACGTCACCACCTCGGCGAAGGTGGTCCGGTCCGGTCCTACGGTGACGGCCACGTCGTCGGGGGCACGCCGGGCCGCCCGGTCGAAGAGTTCGTGCAGCAGGGTCATGGGGCGCCGATTCCGGCGCGGGCGACGATCCGGCACAGGCCGTCGAGGTCCTGCAGGTTCTCCGGTACGAGATCGTCGGCGGACAGCTCCACACCGACCACCCGTTCCACCAGCTCGACGATCTCGACGATCCGCAACGAGCCGTACTCGGGAGAGGTGTCGAACCGGGCGCCCCCCAGCACCGCGGGCACGGGCAGGCCGAGGACGGACGCGGCAGCCTCGGCGACGTGCTGCCGCCACGGCTGCCCCCCGGCCGTCGGTACGGCGAAGAGCACCTGGTCCCGGTGCAGCAGGTCACCGAGTCGCCGTAGCGGAGCCTCCGGCGCGGGACGGCCGCGCTGCACCATCCGCCACGCGACGTAGGTCTGCTGAACCAGCCCCTGCCAGGCCCCGAGATGTTCCCGGAGCTCCATTTTGCGGCAGGCGGCGTGCAGCAGCCGGGACCGGGCGAGCAGCCAGGTCTGCAGGGTCAGGCGGGCGAACGCGGCTGCCGGGTCCGGGGCGTCGGCGTACGCGGCGAGGTATTCGGTCGGGTCGTCGAACTCGACTGTCGGCCGCGGTTCGGGCAGCGCCGCCGAGCCGAAGCTGATCACGTCGGCGGTGTCGCCGAGTGCCGTGATCAGGTCCTTCTCGCTCAGGTCCCAGTGCCCTGGCACCGCCGGCCCCCATCGGGTGTCGTTGCGATAGGCGTCCCAGACACGTACGCCGTCGTCGTGGGAGTGCACGAGGAAGCTGTGCCGCAGGTGCTCCTGCCCGGCGTAAGGAAGCCACGGCAGGTGGTAGGCGTCGGCGACGAGGTAGAGGGGCTCGCGGCGGGCGATCAACTCGGGCACCCGGTCCGCCGGGCAGGCGTCCCAGCGTTCGTCGACTCCGAGTCCGAGGAGCCCGGCCGAGTGCTCCACCTGATCGGCCACGACGGGTTCGACGGTCCACCAACCGTCGTCGAGTCGGGGTCGGAAGGCGAGCCGGGCGCCGAGCCGCAGATGGGTGCCGGGTCCGTGTCGCACGTCGGCCAGCAGCGCGAGGTTGACCTGCACGCAGTCGAACAGCTCGGCGGGCAGCGCATCGAGGGCCGCGCCGAACTCGGCGGCGGGGCCGCTCATCGGGCGGTCCGTTGCACGAGGTCGACCAGGTCGCCCACGGTGCGCGGCAGGGAGGCGGAGAACAGGTCGTCGGGCAGCGTGACACCGAAATCTTCTTCGATCTTGAGCAGTACGGCCAGCAGGCCCAGCGAGGTGACGTCCAGCAGCGGCCCGGCGAGCGGCTCTGCCTCGGTGATCCGACCGGTGCTGATCGTCAACTGGGACTGTGCGATGACGATCCGTTTCACGGTGTCCGCAACGGTGTCGCGGTCGGCGGTTCCGGTGGGCACTCTGTCGCTCCTTCCCGAGTGGACGGTGGTGCCGGATCGGGCCGGCGGGCACGCCCGTACCTCACCACGGCGTCGTGCTGTGCCGAGGCGAGGCGGGGACGTGTGGATCAGTCGCCGTAGAGGCCGGCGACTTCCAGCGAGCGCAGCCGGTCGTAGTCGGCGATGACCTGCTGCCGGTCCGGGGCGCACAGGTACAGCGTGCCCGGGCAGGTGGCCATGTCGGTGGTGGGCGACAGGTGGGTGCCCTCCGGAATGTTGAGCACCAGGCTGTCGAAGGACGGGAGCGCCCGGACAGCCGCCCAGGCGTCGGCACCCGGCATGACGCCGTCACGCTCGGTGATCAGGTTGACGCAGCGCAGGTAGGCGTCGAGCTGATAGCCGCTGGTCCCCTGACGCGTGAACACCTCGGGGTCGGCGATGGCCAGGGCCAGGCTGTCGACCTGGTTGGTGCCTGTGCAACGGGTCAGCAGTTCCGGCATCTGGCCGCCACCGAGGCGGGCTCCGCACTCGACCAGCACCGGTCCGGACGCGGTCAGCATGACCTCGGTGTGCCCCGCGCCGGTACGGATCTCGAGCGCGTCCAGGACCGCCAGGGTGTAGTCGGCGATCTGCCGGGTGGCAGGGTCGTCCCAGGCCAGCAGGTCCTCGTAGTCGTAGAGCGTCCGGCCGCCCGTGGAGCGCTTGTGATAGCGCCAGACCTCGACGATCCGGTGCACGCCGTCCCGGCTGACCGAGTTGACGTAGTACTCGGTGCCGGCCAGGAACTGTTGCACCAGAACGATGCGGTTCTGCCGGCCGTACCGGTCGATGTTGCCGGTGATGCGCGCGTACGCGTCCCTGATCTCCTCGGCGGAGTGGCAGACGTAGACGTTGTCTCCGCCCGCGCTGGACGGCGGCTTGAGGACCACCGGCCACTGCCCACGGTCACCCGCCCAGCTGAGGATCGCGTCGACCGACTCGGACCGGAAGCCGTCGGCGGCGGCCAGGCCGGCGTCCCGGATCGCCTGGTGCATGGCGAACTTGTCGCGCCGCGCCAGGGGATTCCGCATGCCGTTGCCCGGTGTGCCCAGGGCTGCCGACAACTGGTCGGCCAGCAGCACCCCGGACTCGGCGCCGGCAACGACGATGCCGACGCCGTGCTCCCGCATCCGGGCGACGGTGGCGTCGAGGTCGCCCTCGTGCTTCAGGTCGACAGTGAATTCCTCCGGCCGGTAGCTGAGTCGCCAGTCGGGCGCGTCCGAGCGGATGTGGATGAATTCCATGCCGTGCCGCAGCAACGCGGCCGGCAGGTGCCGACCCGCGCCGTACGCGTCGACGATGGCGCATTTCATGGAGGACTCCTTCATCGGCGGTCTCCGACGGTGTCGTAGGCCGACGGCATGGTCGCGGCTTCCAGTCGGCTGTCGTGGCGTGCGCGGGCCAGGGTCCCGGCGGTCGCGAGTGCCACGATGCCCACGATTCCCACGATGGTCAGCGAGGAGGGCTGCAAGCGCCCGTCCAGGAATTGCATGAAGTAGGCGAAGATCGGTGACAGCGAGACGATCAGTGCCGTGGTGATGGGCTCGGTGTGCCTGATCCCGATCTGCAGTACGTAGATCGGGAGCCCGATGCCGATGACGGCCACCACTGCGCCGGGCACGAGCGCGGCGGTCACCTCTTCCAGCGAACTCGTCGCGGTCATCGCCCACCCGATCGCGATCATCAGGAAGAACCGCACCGCCAGCACTTCCTGCGGACTGCGACCGCGATCGCTGAGCCGCTTCATGTAGGTGATGTTGGCCGCCGATCCGATCGCGCACACCACCGAGAAGACGAGCCCCCAGGCGGCGGTGCTCTCGCCGATGTCCCCGACGGCGGTCTCACCGGTGAAGGAGCCCCACACCAGGACGCTGAGGAAGACGCAGATCCCCAACGCGACCACGACCTCCGCGGCGATGACGGACGCCCCCCGGCGCAGGATCGCACCGGTCAGGAGGATGAACACCGGACCGAGCGCCAGGCCGACCACGTTCACGACCGCGGGCTCCAGGTTGCGGAGGGCGTAGAAGGTGGCGAGCCACGTCACGGCGGTGGTGATGTTGATGGCGATGACGTCGTGGCGTGACTCACGCAGCATGGTCAGGAACGCGGTGCCGTTACGCGCCAACTCCAGGACGAGGAAGAAGACCGCCGTCAGTGTGAACGAGACCGCGGTGAGGCTCTCCGGACTGACCACCTGGAGCCGGTTGCTGCCGTACACGTCCATCGCGGCGGTCAATGCGGCGAAGATCAGTAGCGGCACAATGCCACGCCGAATCGTCGCCGATTGCCTGGTCCCCGACTGTTGCGCCATATCCTGGCCTCCCCGTAACTGGCTGTGGCCCGCGCCAGACCGACCGAAGTGTACTTACCTCGGTAGGTTACGAGGCGACCGAATTCCAGCCATGTACTAGATCATCGGCCTATGGCACATATTCCTGACAGACGACTCCGTTGGCGGACAGGAAGTCCAACCAACTGTCGATCGAATCGGGGTCGGAGGTCGCCTGGTGCAGACCGGCGGACAACCGGCCGGCCAGCAACTCGGCGAGCCCGCCGGCGAGGGCCACCGAGACCAGGCGAGGTGTCGCGTTCTCGGTGGCATTCCCCTGGACGTCCATGGTGAACTCCCCGGCCCAGCGCGCTCCGTCGCCGGTCACCGCCTCCAGCCGTACGAACATGACCACCCGGTCGTGGTCCTCGCTGGTGGCCGGGTACTGCTCGGCCAACCGCGCGGCCAGGGCGGTGATCTCGTCGGCGGTGCCGTTCTCCAGCTGAGTGAAGACCGGCTGCCAGGCGTCGGTCCATCCGTCGAGCCGGACGGTGCCGCGAACGAAGGTGTCCACCTCCCAGGACTTCGGGAACTGATACGTGGTGAGGTACGGGATGCTGTCCCGGTTGGCGTAGACCTCGAACGGTTCGCCACCGAGGGTGATCTTCTCCGCGGCGCGGTACGGCCGGTCGACGGACCGCTCGCGGCCGCCCTCCACGAAGCGGGCGGGAGTGCCGAGTGCGGTCAGGACACCCCGCGGCGCCCAGCTGAACCGGTAGCGGAAGTCGTTCGGCACCGCCGGGAAGCTCCCGCAGTACGAAGTGAACGACACCGTCGCCGGAGTGTCGCCGAGGGCCTTCTCCGCGGCCTGCACGAGCCGGTGGGCCAGCAGGTGATCGATGCCGGGGTCGAGCCCCGCGTCGGTCAGCACCACGAGTCCGGCCCGTCGCGCATCGGCGGCCAGCTCGGCGACCTCCGCGGAGACGTAGCTGGAACTGGCGAAGTGCGCCGACTGGCGCAGGCAGAGCCGGAGCACGGCCGGGTGCTCGGCGGCCGGCAGCATGGAGACCACGAGGTCACCCGGACGTACGGCCTCGGCGAGGGCTTCCCAGCCGAGTTCCCGCGCGTCGGCCTGGCCGCTGAGCCCGAGCCGCTCGAGACAGGCCTGCGCCTTCTCGCGGGTGCGTCCCCAGACCGTGGTCCCGGTAGCGGTGGCGCAGACCAGGGCGAGCCCGCTCCCGGTCGACAGGCCGGTGCCGAGCCAGTGAACCCGTCCGGTCGGCTGGATGAGGGTGGATGTCACGACGGGCTTCCCATCAGGTCGAGTTCAGAAGTCGCGGTGGCGAACCGGTCGTACGCCCGTCGCCAGACCGGCGTGTCGTCCCGCAGGGTGCGCAGGTGCGGCAGCAGGTCGGCGGAGAAGGCCACACTCGCCTCCCGCGGCAGCAACGAGGGCAGGTTGTCGATGGCGAGCAGGTCGAGTGCGGGCTCGGCACGCAGGTGGTGCACCGGCCGGGCCCAGTCGGTCGGGGTCCGGTAGATCGGCAGCAGGTTGAACTCGGACGTCACGTCGCAGGTCACATCGCTGATCACGGACAACGTGCGAGCCGGGTCGTCGAGATCCTCCGGGCGTACGAACGGAGGCGCGAGTTCGTTCGACAGCACGGTGTTGACCAGCACGTCGTGGTCGAGGATCGCCCGGCGGTCGAGCTCGCGGGTCTCGGCAAGGTCCCACGCCGTGGGCTCGACCCCGCCAACGGACAGCGCGTCTCGGGCGCCCCGGCCGCACCGGCCGAGCGCGCCGATCACCAATGCCCGTACCCGGGTGTTCCCGGACGCGGCGAGAGCCTCGTCCAGTTCCGGGCGGGTCATCGCGTGCAGGGGCGGAACGAGCCGGCCCCGGAAATGCAGGAGCGCCAACGCCGCGCCGACGTAACCGGCCCAGTAACCGAACGCGGCCACCCGGCGGCCCGTGTCGTCGGTCAGGTATTCCAGGTCCAGCAGAGATCCACCGGCCCGGAAGCGGCGCAGCAGCGCCGCCCCGTCGCGCTGCCCCTTGTAGGCGTGCCCGAAGAAGATGTGTCGATGGTGCAGCGGTTCCGGCTCGTCGGCGGGGGCCTTGAGCCCCACGACGACGGTCTCGGCTGACGCCTCCGGCCAGGTGCCGGCCGCGACGATCCGGGCACCGACGGCCGCGTACTCGCCGGTGTCGAAGATTCGGTGCGCCGACTCCTCGACGGTCAGCCGCACGCCGTCGGCGATCAGCACCCGGGCGTCGTCGGGGGTCAGGACGGTACGGTGCTCGTCCGGGTTGATCTCTTCGCGTAACCACAGCTCATGAACGCTCATCGCAGGCTTCCCGATCACGCGTGCAGCTGTGCTACGACCACGGACCGCCGGCGGGGACCCGACTGCGGGCGCCGGTAGTGGAAGTGCTGGATCTCGACTCGGTCGAAGCCCGCAGCGAGCGCCTGCTCGCCGAGGTAGCCGGCGGACAGCCAGTAGAAGCCGTTGACGTTCGAGGCCGCCTGCGCCCAGGAGCCGTTCTGGGTGTCGTCGTTGGACGCCACGAACGACGCCACGCCGGCAGGTCCCGGTTCGAGCCAGGTGAGGATGCGCTTCAGGATCGGCTGGAGTCCGTTGTCGGGGTCGTACAGATGCCCGAGCACGCCGTCCATGTAGACGACCGACCACTTCTCCTCGGGCGTCCAGGTGTTCAGGTCCGCCTGCACCGCCTCCAGACCCTTGGCCCGGGCGAGATCGACGGCCTCCTCCAGCGCGTCCACCGCAAGCACGCGGTAGCCGGCCTTGGCCGTGTCCGCCTCCACCACGGCGTTGCCGCAGCCGAGGCTGAGCAGGCCGGTGGCCTTGTTGCTCTCCAACCGGCTCACCAGGATGTCCGTCATCCAGCCGCGGTACTCGGTGGAGTAGGTCGACGGCGTCACCGAGTCGCCACGGGCCCCGCCCTTCTCCCAGATCTCGAAGAGATTCGGCTCTCCGTCGCCCTGCGGACGATAGAAATCCAGAAGTTCCGTTTTCTGCCGACTTTCCGTGCTCACTCTTATTCCCCCGCTATTCGCCGGTCATTCACCGAACCACGCGACGAGGACGAGCGCATGAGCCAATGACACCCATCGGCGCGCTGCATCGCCTTGGCGATTCAAGTGATTAGTCGGAATTCCCCCAGGTAACGAGATGACCAGAAGCACCAGGCCACTCTCGCAAATTCGGACCACGGCCCGACAGATATCGATGCAAGCACATGCACCCCCGGCTGTGCAAGCATGCCTTCCTAAGATGTGGGAACGCGGCGCGAAACCCAGGCGAAATGTCGATCATCGGCTTGGAGAATGCGGGTGCGTACCCCACACCGGACTCGCGATGAGCTACCGTGCCGAAGGTCCGGTAGGCGACATCCCCGCAAACTTGCAGCACCTTGGCCCGCCGCGTACACGCGTTTTCCCAGCACAGGAAGCACCACCTTTGGTGATCACTCGCATCGATGCCAGTGGAGACACCCCCAACGTCGCCCGCGCCACCGCCGCCGCACGACGGGCACCCTGTGTGACGAGAGCCACACAGAGGGGGGCAACGAATGTGAGGATGATGTCGGATCATGCGTTTCGTCCAGTACTGAGTCTGCACTTCGCCCCTCCTGACCGGTGATCACCACGACCGGAGCCGCTCGGTGGTGAGCCGCGAATCATTGCCGGAGACGCTCGTGTCGCAAATGATCAATCGGGTTCACCTCGACGACGTGGTGCGCACCTACTACCACCGGGTCGACGCCGATGACATCGAGGGAATGATGCTTCTCTTCGAAGCGGATTCCATATACGACCGGCCAGGTCGAGAATCCATTGTCGGGCGATCGGCCATCGAAGCGTTCTACCGTTCTCAGCCACCAATTCGCCGCCGCCGGCACAACCTTTCTTCCTTGATCATTGAAGGGCCGGAGGCGGCAGTGCACGGCACTGCCGACCGGATCACCCTGGACGGAGAGCACTCGACAATCGGCTTCGCCGACTTCTTCACCGTTTCCGGATCCGGCCTGTTCTCGTACCGCCGGACCTTCTTCTTCGTCCCATTCGCCTAGCGACTCCCAGGGAGAAACCAATGAGCGCAGCTGAGGGCGCGGCGCGCGCCGGCGCGGAACTTCTGGTCGAAGCGCTGGTGCGGCACGGTGTCGACACGATCTTCGGATTCCCCGGAGACACCAGCATCCACTTCTACGAAGTCATCGCGAAACGCCCGCAGGACGTCCGGCACGTGCTCGCCCGCGACGAACGCCACGCCGCGTACATGGCCGACGGCTATGCGCGTACGCTCCGCCGCCTCGGGGTCTGCGAGGCGCCGAGCGGCGCGGGCGCCGTCTATCTGGCCAGCGGCCTGGGCGAGGCATTCGCCTCCGGCATCCCGATCCTGGCGATCGCCACCGACAACCCGCATCGCAGCCGGGGCACCAGCGCCATCAGCGAGATCGACCAGATGGCTCTGTTCAGCGGCGTGACGAAGTGGCGGCGAACGGTGGACCGGACGGCCGACCTGCCCGGCGCGGTCGCGGAGGCGATCACCGCCGCGACGAGCGGCCGTCCCGGCCCGGTCGTGCTGATCATCCCGGAGAACGTTCTGGAGGAGACCGCCGATCTCCCCGTCGGCACCGGCAGCAGCACGGTTCCCGCCGCACGCCCGCTTGCCCCGGCCGAGGCCGTGAACACGGTGGCCGAACAGATCGCGCAGGCCGCACGCCCCGCGATCGTCGTCGGCGGCGGCGTACACCTGTCCGGTGCCTGGCGCGCCCTCACCGACCTCGCGGAGCACGCGGCCATTCCGGTCGGCACCTCCATCCACGGCAAGGGCGCCCTCCCCGAGGACCACCCGCTCGCCCTCGGCGTCGTCGGCGCCAACGGAGCCCGGGAGTACGCCAACGACTACCTGCGCAACTCTGACTTCGTCCTCTTCGCGGGAACCCGCGCGAACGCCACCGACACGGCCAGTTTCACCGCACCGCCACGCTCGGGCACCCGGATCGCGCACATCGACCTCTCTCCGGAGCGGGCCGGACGCAACTATCCCGGAAGCACGCCCCTGGTCGCGGACGCCGGGGCGGCTCTCGACCAGCTCCGCCAGGCGGTACCCGCCGCCGACGAGCAGACGCGCGACAGTCGGATCCGGGCTCTCGCCGCCGCCCGGCAACTGTGGGTCACGGCGAACTCCTCACCACTGCCGGACCCCGGTGACCAGCGGCTTCAGCCGCGGGACGTGGTTCGTGCGCTGCACGCCGAATTCGGCGGGTCCACCTGGGTCGTGGCGGACGCCGGCACTCCCACGCCGTTCCTCGCCTCCTTCTGGGAGTCGTCCGGTGACGGGTGGCGAGTCGTCATCCCGCGCGGTCACGGGCCACTGGGTTTCGCCATCTCGGCCGCGATCGGCGTCGCCGTGGCGCACCCCGGCGAGCGGATCCTCTGCCTCACCACCGAGGGCAGCGTGGCGATGGGTCTCGGCGACTGGGAGACCGCCGGCCGGCTCGGGCTGCCGATCACCTACGTGGTCCTGGACAACACCTCGCTCGGCTGGATCAAGATGATCCAGCATCTCTACGCCGGCGGGCGCTACTTCGCAGTCGACCCCGGGCGTATCGACCCCGTCCTGCTCGCCAACGGCATGGGACTGCCCGCGGCACGAGCGTTCGACATGGAACAGCTCAGCGTGATGATCAAGGAGGCGGCCACCGGAGGTGGTCCGTCGGTCATCCACGTCCGGGTCCCCGAACACATGGACAATCCGCCACCGGTGGAGGCGTGGCAGGCAGCGCTCGCCGGCACCGCCACGCAGCGCCCGATCCACTGACAACCTCCGTCCGCCCGCCGGCGCGCCTGACCCGGGAACGCGCCGATATCGAAAGGAAACGTCGTGGCACGCCGCCTTTTCACCTCCGAGTCGGTCACGGAAGGCCACCCGGACAAGATCGCTGACCAGATCAGCGACGGGATTCTCGACGCCCTACTCGCACAGGACCCGCGGAGCCGCGTCGCGGTGGAGACCCTGATCACCACGGGCCAGGTACACGTGGCGGGCGAGGTCACCACGCAGGCCTACGCCGACATTCCCAGCATCGTTCGCGACACGATCCTGCGGATCGGTTACGACTCGTCGAAGAAGGGCTTCGACGGCGCCTCCTGCGGCGTGAGCGTCTCCATCGGCTCGCAGTCGCCCGACATCGCGCAGGGTGTCGACGCCGCCATCGAGGCGCGCGAGGGTGGGGCCGGCGACTCGCTGGACAGCCAGGGCGCCGGGGACCAGGGCATGATGTTCGGGTTCGCCTGCTCGGAGACGCCCGAGCTGATGCCGGTGCCGATCGCGCTGGCCCACCGCCTGGCCCGCCGGCTCTCGGCCGCCCGTAAGGACGGCACGATCCCCTACCTGCGTCCGGACGGCAAGACGCAGGTCACCGTCGAGTACGACGGTCTGCGTCCGGTGCGTCTGGACACGGTCGTGGTGTCCTCGCAGCACGCCGCCGACATCTCGTTGGAGTCGCTGCTGACGCCGGACGTCCGCGACCACGTCATCGCTCCTGAGCTGGAGACGCTCGGCCTGGACTTCGAGGGTTACCGGCTGCTGGTGAACCCGACGGGTCGGTTCGAGATCGGTGGTCCGATGGGTGACGCCGGCCTGACCGGCCGGAAGATCATTGTGGACACGTACGGGGGTTACGCCCGTCACGGTGGTGGCGCCTTCTCCGGTAAGGACCCGTCGAAGGTGGATCGCTCGGCGGCGTACGCGACGCGCTGGGTCGCCAAGAACGTGGTGGCGGCCGGCCTGGCCGAGCGGTGTGAGGTGCAGGTGGCCTACGCGATCGGCAAGGCCCATCCGGTGAGCCTGTTCGTCGAGACGTTCGGGACCGAGAACGTGCCGGTCGAGCGGATCGAGAAGGCGATCAAGGAGGTGTTCGACCTGCGGCCGGCCGCGATCATCCGCGATCTGGACCTGCTGCGTCCGATCTACCAGCAGACCGCCGCGTACGGCCACTTCGGCCGTGAGCTGCCGGACCTGACGTGGGAGAGCACCGACCGTGCTGCCGATCTGAAGAGCGCGGCGACCAGCTGACATGGGGCGGCTCTACGTCACCGGGTCGATCGCCACGGATCACCTGATGCGCTTTCCCGGCCGCTTCTCGGACCAGTTCCTCGCGGACCGTCTGCACGCGGTGTCGTTGTCCCTCCTGGTCGAGGAACTGGTGATCCTGGTACGCCCGGCAACACGAAGGTGGCCAAGAATACGACTTGACCGTCGAACAGCTCTGCGCCGAGCTCGCCAAGCATTACCGTATCGACCTGGCCGATGCCGTACGTGCGGCCGCCGGCCGCACCGACGCCGGCTGAACGCCCTACTGTCGAAGGCACTGCGCACACCTGTTGCTCGATGGAGACGCTTTGCACGAGATCACCGAGACCCGTATCTCCTATCACCGGGGTGAGACTGCCGCGGAAGCGCGGATCGAGGCCGTCCTGCCGGCCGGCTCCGGGCGCTGGGCCGTCGTCACCGACGCGACCCCGTTCCACCCGGTCGACGCCGCCTGGCCGGACCAACCGGGAGATCACGGCAACCTGACCGTGGGCGATCAGGTCATCCCGGTCGTCGACACCCAGATCGTCACCTTCCGGCCGGCCGACGGTGCGGTGTCCATCGGGCCGGAGGTGACCGCACGCCGTGGCGACACCGAGCACGTTTTCGCGGTCGCCCACCTCATCGTCAAGCACCCGGATGAGTCCTGGGTGGGTCGGACCGCCCAACTGACGGTGGACGATCACCGGCGGCGGTGGTTGAGCGCTGCCCACACCGGGTGCCACCTGGTGGCGTACGCGTTCAACGAGGCCACGGACGAACTGTGGAGCAAGGACGCGCCCCGGGACTCACGGGGAAGCCGCAACTTCGACGCCGCCGCGCTGATCGACAGCCGCCACGACCTGGGCAGCAGCGTGGACCGGTATCGCCTGGGAAAGTCTCTGCGGCGCAAGGGTTTCGACCACGCCCGGATGCTCGCCGGCCTCGACACGTACCTGGCTCGCGCCAATGATCTGCTGGCCTCCTGGGTCGCCGCCGATGCCCCGGTTCATCTCACCGAATCGTCGGACAGCTTCACCGCGGAGCGGGTCTGGCGCTGTGAGATCTCGCCCGTCGCGACGATGCCGTGCGGCGGCACACATGTCAGCAGCCTCGGGCAGCTACGTTCCATCGAGATTCGAGCCGAGTACCTGGAGTCGGAGAAGGAGATGCACCTGGTCGCGGCCTCTCAGCCGCGATGAGCGGAGGCGGTCAGACCTCCAGGAGTGTGCAGAACCAGTGCATGCCGTACCCGATGCCGGCCAGCGCCACCACGTCGCCCTTCCGCAGATCGCCGCGCTCGACATAGGTGTCCAGGCAGATCAGCTGGTCCGCAGCACCGCAGTGGCCGATCGACGCCCCCAGCTCGAAGTTGGTCCGATCGAGCGGCAACCCGACCGCCTCGGCCACGTCGACCATCGCCTTGTAGTTGTCGTTGAGGTAGATCAGCCGGGTCAGCCGGGCCCGGTCGGTACCGGAGCGTGCGAAGGCGTTGTCCACGACGAGGGCGACCCGTTGGTTCAGCTCGCGGGTGAACCGGGTGAAGTGGTCGGGGTCACGGCGGAACTGCCGGTAGACGGCGGCGAGCCGGTCGAATTCGAGGTTGCCGAGGCCCTCGGGGGCGATCGGTGCCGCCGCTCCGCCGTACTCCACCCGGAAGAAGTCGACGCACTCGGGATCGGTGAACTGGTCGGTCGCCAGCCACCGCAACGTTGCGTGGTCCCGCCTCAACACCGCGGCGGCGGCCCCGTCGCTGGAGACACACGTGTTGGTGTTCATCCGGTTGGCGTGCCCCTCGCTTACCTGGTTGATCGCGACGAGGAGGACGGTCCGCACGTCGTCACGGACGGCGAAGGTCCCGGCGATCTGCTGGAACGCCGTCACGGTGGCGGCGCAGGCCTGGGTGAGCAGCAGGGTCGGCGTCCCGATCATCCCCAGCTCGCGGGCCACCGCCGAGGAGACGTCCCACTGCAGGTAGTCCGGGACATCACTGGCGGCCACCACGAGCAGGTCGATCTCGCCGACCTCGGTCCGCGCCCGCTCCAACGCCCGGGTGGCCGCTCGGGCGCCGAGATGCGCCGACGTGGTTCCGTCGACGACCCGATGGAACGTGCGATAGCCCCACGCCATCACCCGCTCGGGATCCTTCACGTAGCTCGGTGCCACCTCAGCGACATCCTGAGGTTCACCCAACGCGGCACCGAGCGAGACGACGCCGAACTGCACAGGCGGCATGGCACTTCCTTCCTTCACGGCGTACGCCACGATCGGGTCAGGCCTCTGCGGCCCGGCTGCGCACCGCGGCGTCACCGGGTTCCCGGGAACGTGCCGAACGCTGTGTGAGCATCGAGGTGACCACCCCGGTGACGAGGAGAACGGCTCCCAGGACCAGCCAGCCGACCGGCCCGGGACCGACGACGGCCACGGTGAGCAGCCCTGGGCCGATGACCGCGAAGCCACCCGCACCGAGGTTGTAGAGACCGAGATAGAAATTGCGGCGATCCACCGGGGACAGCCCGAAGGACACCCCCCATCCCCCGGCCGACTGCCACAGCTCCCCGAATGTCAACGCCACCGCGGCGAGGAGGAGCACAGCCGTCGTGGCCACCGGACCCAAACCGGCCGACACCGCGGCCAGGACGCAGAACACCGCGAGAGCCACACCCGCGCGGCGCTGGAGCCGACCGGCATGAGCGAGATCGTCACCACCACGGCTGAATCGGACCTGCAGCGCCACGGCGAGGACGGTGTTGATGAGCAACACGACTCCGACGACCGGCTTGGGTGCCGACGTCTGCGTCACGATCCACAGCGGCAGTGCCACACCCAGGATCGCAACGTGCAGGAACAGGATGCCGTTGAGCAGGGCCAGCGACACGAAACGCAGGTCCCGCCAGGGGAGCGCCCCGACACTGGCGCCGCGCTGCCGTACCGCGACACCCCGTGGTAGCTCTCCGCGCACCCGCAGCAGCAGAACTGCGGTGATCAAAAAAGCCACCGCATTGACCAATACAAACCCGATGTACGCCGACGCGTCGGCCAGGGTGATGAAGAGTGTGGCTGCCAGCGTAGCCAGGGAGTACGCCGTGTTGCGCACCACCGAAACCGCCGCCATCGTGCCGACCGGCGTATCGTCTTCGGCGATCGAACCAGCAATGGATTGCAGCAGGGGGGTGGCCGCGTTCTCGGCCATGCCGATGAAACATGCCGCTATCAGGAATCCGCTGAAATCGTCGACCAGTGGATAGGCCAAGAAGCCGGCCGCACGCCACAACTGGAGCGCGATGAGCATCCGGGGCGCTCCGACCCGATCAGCGAGCCGGCTGATGGGTACGACGCAGACCAGCCCGCAGAGCGCCGCGATCGACAGCCCGGTACCCACCTGCGTGCTGGTCAGTCCGATCACCTGCGTGTAGAAGAGGACCGACCCGGTGAGGAAGATCCCCCGGCCTGCGGCGTCGATGAAGACCGCCAGCAGGAAGGCTCGGGCGGCTCTGCTGTGGGACAGCCGGCGGATCAGATGCAGGTCGAGTCCGAGCAACTGGTTCAATGCCGTTGACCGCGCATAATCATGCCGGGCACATTGCACCGGGCCGCCATATCGACGCTCCCCCGAATGAAGCCCGCAGGGCGGTCC
This sequence comes from Micromonospora sp. NPDC048839, assembly GCF_040649915.1. Taxonomy (NCBI): domain Bacteria; kingdom Bacillati; phylum Actinomycetota; class Actinomycetes; order Micromonosporales; family Micromonosporaceae; genus Micromonospora; species Micromonospora sp. NPDC048839. Next base: position 103,596 of record NZ_JBEZGL010000018.1, on the reverse strand, counting down.
GCACGTGAGCCCATTCGAACAGCCAAGCGCGAATATCGCATCATTCGCCGAGCCTTCCCCCGATGTCCGGCACCTCAACGCTCGCGGAAACCATTTCCAAGGCAACGACTGATTGACCCACCGCGATCCGTGTTCGGATCCTAGGTCGGCCACGCAGCGGCCACAATGGATGTCCCACCGTGCCGCTGTGAACTAACTCTCACCGTGTGCGACGGTCCGGCGACGCGCGCGAGCGCGGCGTTATGGGCCCGCCGTCCCGGTCGCCATGCACTCGACATCGGGACGGCCGGCCCTGTCTCATGCCGGTTGGCGTCCTGCCAGGTCCTGTCGAGTCCGAGCCTGTTGCTGTCACTCGTTGCTGTCAGGATGTCCGCCGACCGGTGGGCGGAGGGTGAGCGGTGGGCGAATGGTTCGAGACTATTGCCGACGTCGAGGCGACCCCCGAAGAGGCTGACCACCTGGGGGCCGAGGTGCTGTCGTGGCTGGTCGAGCAGGGCATCGTCCTGGCCAATCCGACCGACTGCATCCTCGGCAACCATGGGCACCGCCCCGGGCCGAACTACGCCGCTGCGACCGTCGAACCATGGGACGGCCTACACGACTTGCTACCAATGGGTTCCGCGTGGTCACGGGGCAGTCGGTGTTCTACTCGGTGGGCGTCGACCAGGTCGTCTGCCCACACTCGTCGACCGCGTGTGGCGCACCCGCTCCGACGCGGAGGAGACGATGACGTCCGCAGCGCGGCCGGTCCTGGGGCGGCCCGTGACCGGGCGGGGAACACGAATAGCCCTCTCCTCCAAGTCCCCGCACGTAACTGCTCGAACCCGTTTGCGGGCTCAGACGGTCGGGACTGTTCCGCCATCGATCACGTACTCGGCGCCCACGATGGCCGAGGCGCGGTCCGAGACCAGGAATCCGACCAGGTCGGCGATCTCCTCAGTGTTGGCAAACCGTCCCAGGGGTACGCCTCCGAGGGAGTCGTAGATGCTCTGCTTGGCTTGTTCGCGGCTGATCCCGTTGCCCTCGGCGATTCGGTCCACGAACCTCTCGTAGGCCTCCGTCTCGATTCCGCCGGGGCTGATCGCGTTGACGCGGACGCCCCGCGGGGCGACCTCGTTGGCGAGCCCCTTGCTGTAGGTGCGCAACGCGGCTTTCGCTGCCGCGTAGGCCAGAGACGCGTCGTACTGAGGAAGTTCACGCTGGATCGAGGTGAAGTGCAGCACCACCGCCGACCCGGACTCGATCATCGCCGGGAGGAGAGCTCGGTCGAGCCGCACCGCTCCGAGGAAGTTCAGGTTCAGCTCGATCATCCACTGCTCGTCGGTGATGACCGCGAACCCACCGGACGGCGTCGAGGCACCTCCGACGACGTGCACCAGGATGTCCAGTGCGCCGCCGGTCTCGGCGATCCGGTCGGCCACCGCCTTCGCGCCCTCGACCGTCGAGGTGTCGGCCTCGATGAACCGGTCGGGGTGCTCGTACCCCTCGGGCATTGTCCGGGCCGTCACGTAGACGTCGGCGCCCATCTCCCGCAGTCTCTCGACGACCGCCTTGCCTGAGCCCTTCGATCCGCCCGTGACCAGCGCACGACGTCCATCGAGACGATCGCGATCTGAGGTAGGCATTCTCTCTCCTCTGAAGATTGACGTGATGCGGGTCTTGTCAGGATCCGTGGTTGGCGATGACGAGTTCGGCGACGGCGTCCCGACGGATCGTGAACCGGTAGTCGAGCTCGGCGACGCCGCCTGGAAAGGTTCCCTCGAGCCGCAGGGTCACCACCCAGTGGCCGTCGTCGATGCGAGTGGTGCCGATCCGCTCGGTCGTGTACTCGAACTCGGAGCCGGCGTCCCGCAGGAACGCGTGGATCTGCTCTCGGCCGCGGAAGGACTCGCCCTGATCGACGGCCACCGCGTCCTCGGCGAAGAACGACGATGCTGCGTCGGCGTCGCGGACGACGTGAGCGGCGAGGAAACCGCGGACAGCGGCTGGGAGTAGATCGGACCGGAGGCTGTTGTGCTGTGTCATGAGCCCACCGTGTGGCCTCGCCGTGCAGGAGGGTCAAACGCTGGACTCTCCCCCTGGGGGAGACTTCATACTGCGAAGGTGCTGACGATCGGGGAGTTCTCGCGCCTGACCCACCTGAGCGTGCGGACCCTGCGTCGGTACCACGAGGGCGACCTACTGGAACCCGCCGTAGTGGACGAGACCTCCGGCTACCGCTACTACGCCGTCGAGCAGATCCCGACCGCCCAGGTCATCAGCCGGCTCCGCGAACTCGACGTCCCCCTGGGCGACGTGCAGCGGATCCTGCGGTCCCCCGACCCCGGTGTCCGCGCGACCCTGATCGCCGACCACCTCCAACGGTTGGAGGCCGAACTCGACCGCACCCGAGCCGCGGTCGCGTCGCTGCGCCGCCTGCTTCGGCCCGACCCCGCGCCGATCAAGGTGGAGCTCCGTGCCGAGCCCGCCCGCACGGTCGCGGCGGTGGCGGCCGTGGTCGACGAGGGCGAGGTCGAAGCCTGGTTCGCGGGCGCAATGGCCGAGTTGGAGGTGGCCGTTGGCGACGGGGTGACCGGTCCACCGGGTGGCACCTACGACAACTCCCTGTTCGAGCAGGGCCGCGGTCACGTGTTGGTCTACCTGCCGACGGCCGCTCCACCTCGTACCGGGCGGGTGCACGCCGCGACCCTACCCGCTGCGGAACTGGCAGTGGCCACCCACGTTGGCGAGCACGATGGCATCGAGGTCACCTACGGCGAGCTCGGTACCTGGGTCGTGAAGAACGCGATGTCGGTGGCGGGGCCGGTGCGGGAGGTCTACCTCGTCGGACCTCGGGACGCAAGCGATCCGGCCGCGTGGCGCACCGAGATCGGGTGGCCGGTGTTCCGAGTGACCTGAGTGGGTCGGCGGACCGACGGTCGAGACCTTCACAAGGGGGCCCGGTGGAACGGGGCCGACCTTCGAGGCGTCACCGCCGAGCGCGTCATCGGGTGGCCCCAGGGCCTCTCAGACTCCAGGGTTATCTCCGGTTGACGTGTCAGCACCCGAACAGAACAACTCCTAGCCCTCACGGCGCGCGCAATGCCGCGCTACGGCGATTCCGCGACGAGGCGAACAAGCTGATGCAAACCCGCCCCCGGCGCATAGACCGGAAGGCCACTCACGTCGATGGAGGAGCATCCACCGAGTAGCCAAGCCTCCACGAGGGACCATAAGCAAGAGAGCCTGACCTGCGTTTCCGCAGGTCAGGCTCTCTTGATCTTGTGCGCCCGAAGGGACTCGAACCCCTAACCTTCTGATCCGTAGTCACAGGTTTATCCACAGTCTCCTACAAATACCACTCTACACCAAATAGAGTCGACCCGCAACCCCCCTAGTCCAACCCCGTCCAGCCACGTCCTTGCTGGTCCAGGCGCTGCAGGCAATGGCCATCGCTAGCGGTCGATTAGTGCGAGGGCTAGCGGTAGCTGATGAAATCCGGCTGCGTCCCGGTAAATCCACGCCCGTCCCCCGTCGCCCGAGCAGCCACCGAGCAGCCACGGATCAACCGCTGCCCCGGCCGACGTCAGCCCGCCGGCGCTGGGTGTCCGATCGATCGGCGCGTAGATCGACCGCCTCGGCCAGAAGTCGCCTTACGCCGCGCGACGGGTCTAGACACGCAGTGTGGTGATCCGGTTGGCTCTACACGTGACTCAGATGATGGTCCGGCACGCCAGCCTCTGGCAAGACGCGGTTCGGCTCCTGTTGTTGATCGACGCAGCCGCGAAACCGGTGGGCGACGACAGCGAGGCACCACCGAGTGCCGTAGGCATCGTTCGGACACAGGTGCGCTTGCAGAAGCTGGACTTCTGGGTCCGCTACCCGGACTACCTCGCCAACGAGCTTCTGAACGAGTATGAGTCCCACCCGGACTCACCAGGACTTGTCGACGAGGCGGAGCGCATCCTGTCGTCGCAGGAGCCCGACCTACGCCGTTTCCCCATGCTGCGGCACCGCTTCGGCGCCTTCGAGCAGCTGGACAACGCCCTGTCGGTCCTCGTTGAGAGGGGCCTGGCGCGTAAGCACGACCGGCTCGGCGAACGCAGAGTCCTTCAGCACAACTATTACCTGCTCGAGAAGGGGCAGAGGACCGCCGTCGACCTCCTGAGGGAAGCACCCGCGCTCGGCTGGTACGGCGATCGGACCCGAACCGTGGTGGCACTCGTAGACAGCTTGGGTGGCAGCCACATCAAGGCTCGCCAGTACCTGCAGCGCGAATACGCCGACACCCCCATCGGCTCCTACATCCCGGCGATCACGGAACAGGCCCGCCGCCGGCTGGCCGAAGTCCGGGCGGCTGTCCCGTCCCCCACTGCCCGAGAGGAGCTGGTCCGGTGACGGCCACTGTGAGCCCGGCGGCGGTGCAGACCTGGACGCCACCCAGCCCCGGCGAGCTGTTAGCGACCGCCGCGACAAAGTCCTCGGCGACGGTGGCCGATGTAGAGACGGTGCTGCGGGAATTCGGTATCACCCTGCCCAGCCCGATCCCGCCGCATCGGCGCATCAAAGTGCTGCGACTGCGCGTCGAGGGCGTCAAGAAGACCGGCGAACAAATCAACATCGACCGGCGCTTGGACGCCGGCGTCTGGGCGATCATGCACCCGAGCAACTCCGCCGGGAAGACAAGCCTGCTGGAGTTCTTGGTATGGGCGCTGCGGGGCCGAACACGCGATCTGCCTAACCACGTCAAAGCCTGGGTCCGACGCATCGCCGTCGACGTCACCGTCAGCGGCCAGCACGTCCGCGTGGTGATCAACCAGGACGTGTCGAGCGGGCGACCCCATGTGACCGCTGTGCTGCTGTCGGCCGATACCGAGGGCCAAATGCTGGCCGCGACCGACGGCGAGCTGCGGATGTTGGTCAGCGCCGACGGCGAGGAGCCGGTGGAGCAGCTCATCGGGGCCTTCATGCGGGAGTCGCTTGGCTTGGATTCCACGGAGCTCTGGAACAAGAGTGGCGGGCTAGACGGCGAGGGTGCCGCTCAGGTGCACGGCTGGCCGGCGTACTTTGGCGCCGTCTACCTCAACCCGGGCGGAGACAAACTCCTGCTTGGAGACGTACCAGGGGCGCTGCCAGCGAAGTTGCTAGAGCTGTTCATCGGGATCCCCTACACCTCCCTGCTGACTCACCTCTCCGCCGCGAAGAAGCGGCACACAAAGTCCACGAACCAAGCCGCTCACCGTGCCGATCAGGACCGGACGATTCGCGGCCAAGAACGCGCGCAGTGGAAGCGGGAACTCGAGGGCACTCGCCGGCAGCTGGCGGCAGCGCAGCGGGCCGTCAGTCCATTGGCCGAGGTGGCGCTAGCGGCGGTTGATGCCGCGCTGGCTGACCTGCGTGCCGCCCGGGATGCCTACACGGCAGCCGAGGATGCTCAACAGGCCGCCGAGCAGGTGTGGTTGCTGTCTGAACAGCAGCTGATGGATGCCCGGGAGACGGAAGAGGCTCGGCGGGTGCTGGGTCGTTTGTCACCGACCTGCTGTTCGCGCTGTGAAATGCCCTTCGAACAGGACCGGTACTCCGTTGAGCGCCAGGACGCCTCCTGCGCTGTCTGCACCCGCCCGCTACCGCCGGTGGATCCGGAGCTGACGGCCGCCAGGCTCGTCGAGCTGGAGGAGCAGGTGCGCGACTCTCGGGAAACACGGCAGCAAGCCAAGGCGCACCTCGATGCCTGCGCTGGAGAAGCGGCGGATGCCCAGCGTCGCCATGAGGCTGCCGTCCTTGAGCTCAACAACGTCAGCGTGGCGCGGGCGTATCAAGCGATGCGCGATCTGGACCTCAAGGCGGCGCGGTTGGAGGGCCAGCTTCAGGCGACTGGCTCTGACGATGGCGGCGAGCCGGCCCAGCCGAACCGCTCGGAGCAGATCCTCCTCACGTTTCACTCCGTGGTCGAGGGCACGGTCCAAGAGGCGGCGAAGAACCTCTTTCCTGACCTGAACCAGCACATCGTCGAGCTGGCGCGGACCTTCGGGGTCGCAGACCTCGACTCAGTGAACATCCAGCGCAACGGACGGATCAACGCGATCAAAGACGGCGAAAAGACGCCCTTTGACGACTTCAGCCGCGGCGAGCGCCTGCGGATGCGGATCGCCACCGTCATCGCCATGTTGCGGATCAGCACTCGGCGAGGCGCCGCCTCCCACCCAGGGCTGCTGCTGATCGACGCCGTCGGCGCCGAGGAAGTGACAACGGAACCAGGCCGCAAACTGATCATGGCTCTACGGGACCTGGCAGAGGAACTTCCGGCGCTCCAAATCATCCTGACAACGGCGACACCGCCGCTGATTGACGGCCTACTCTCCGACGAAAGGATCATTACCAATGATGGTGATCACATGTTCTAGCGCGAAAGTGATCTACTGAGCCAGGGCCCGAGCACGGCCGGTGCCACTGACCGGGGAGCGCAGGATGACCACGGTGGAAAACGCCCTCGCGGAGTGGGCTACGGCCGCGACCCAGGAACAGCTCGATCAAGGCCCGAGCATCTCGGACCTCGGCGGCCTGGACGCCGTGCTGGTGGAAGCACGGTCCCTGGCTAAGGGCCCGCTCTTTCCCTACCTGCTGCAAGCGGTGGCACAGGACGCCTCGCAACCCCCTGCTACCCACACGGAGCCGCTCTTCGCTGCGATCAAGGCCGGGATCCATGAGCCTCACGCAGCCTGGGTCCTAGCCGAAGCCCTCGACGTCCTCTATCAACACCCCGAACTGCTAGGCACGTTCGGCAAGAGCACCGCACAGTCTTTGGCTCGTCATGCCACTGACGCGCTGCAGGGTGGCCTCGACCCGGCGTACGCCCACACTGCGATCGCTGGCCTGCTGCAGCTGTCCATCAGCGAGTACGCAAACCCCCACCAGATCCTGTGGATTCTGACCGAGATCGACGGCACCGAGCCTCCTGAGGCATTGGAGCGCCTGCCCCTGCTCATCGGAGTCGCACACGACCACTACGACGACGAGAATCTTGTCGCGGTGTTGCAGACCCTTGAGACACATCTTGATCTACCACCAGCCACCCGCAACGACGCTCGGTACGAATTGGCCGTGATTGCCCTGCGGGCCGGCCTGCAAGCATCTGACCGAGCCGAAGTTACGCGGCTGCTCCGTGACGCAGCGATGCTCATGCACAGGGTAGACGGCGCCCAGGAGGCGCGCCTCGACGCGCGCGCCTACGCCCACGCCGTCGACGCCGTGCTGCTGTTCACGGGTCTTACCTCGGGACCGGACCCCGCAATCCGTGACCGCATCGCTGCCGCAGCCGACTCCCTCGGCGCCGTGGTCATGCAGCGCGGCGCCTGGTCCAGCCGCATGCATCAACCGCGTTGGCTCGAAGCACGAGGCCAGACCGAAGCCGCCTGGGCCCGGCTCGTGACAACCCTGACTACCACCGCCACTCACCTGCATGAGCCGAGCTGGTACGACGCCAGTGCCGTGCTGACCAGCGTGTTGCAGGTCTACGAAGCCAGCAGGGCTGTCCACACGCCCGCAGGCGCAGGAGGGCTTGAGCGCCTGGTGTCCCCCTCAGTGGAGGCCGCTTTCATTCACGAGATGGGTCTACTCCATCACCTCGAGCAAGCGCTCAAGGTCGATCCAGTTATGGCCGCACATCCTGACGCCAACCACCTACACGCCGCCATTGGCGTTCGCCGAGCAGCCCTCGGCGCTGGATCACCAGCGGAGCCGCCGGGAAAATCGTCGGCTGGGCAGCCGGTCCTGGAGCTGCTCGAAGCCGTCGAGGACCCTGACCTTCAGGAGCACCTCCGCAAGATGGTGCTTGACCACGAGCGCGGCTACGCCCTCACAGGGAACGTCCTACTTGATCAGAAGCTCGAGCGCGTCCTCGAAGAATTGGGCGGCAGTTCTGGCTGGAATCACCCAGTAAGCGCTCATTTCACCACACTTCTAAGCCACGTCCTGCAGTTCGTTCACCATCGCTTCGACGCCCAGGCTGACTACCTGGGCTCCGTGACCGCGTACCTCGGTCCTCCCCCGTCGGGGAAGCAGTGGCCGGAAAAGGCTCTGCAGAACGACTGCCTTCAGCACCTGATCTCCAGACTTCCCAACGGGACGGTGCATCGCGAGGTGGTCGACGTTGCCTCCGGGCGTACTGACATCACCTACACCCCGTCGCCGGGAATGCGGTTCAACGTCGAGGTCAAGCGCCACACCAGCGGCTGGACCGCACCAAGCCTGGAAGACAAGTACATCGCCCAGGCAGTCAACTACACCGCCACCACACCACCTTTCGGCATCCTGCTGATCGGGGACCACAGCAACCACGCGAGCGGCTACACGAGCTTCGACGACAGCGTGTGGGTGGCCTCGCGATCCCGAACTCCCACCGAAACGCCCCGGCTGATCGTCGTGGGCGTACTCCCAATAGGTCGTCCCACGCCCTCCGCCCTACGCTGGAACCTGTCCGACGGCTTGCAGGACCAAAGCCCCGTTGCAACCGCAGCCGAACAGGGCTAGATGCCGAACGTCAGGGCGCCGATTCGGCGCGCCGAAGATCCGGCACGAGTTCGTGATCATCGCTGATCTTGTAGATTTTGGCGAGGTAGGGCTGACCGCTACGGAGGCGCTCGATCGCACTCATAGCCAGCACGGCACTCCAGCCTAATGCGAGGGCCTGCTCGGGATCACGGCCGCCGACTCCGTCCGGTCGCAGTGCGGGCGTCTCGCGCTCTCCCCGCCACTCAAGGTAGGTGGTGAGCGTAGCGAGGCTGACATGCACGGCGCCGCTGAGTTGCCGGTGCAAGCCGTAGATGGCTCCAGTACCGCCGTCGAACCAGTCTGAGACGGCGAGGATGTGGACCTGCGGCTCGCCTGGGTGGCAGAAAAGGAACTGCCGCGGCTGATCGAGAAGGTGCCTGTGCCCGCGTCGTTGGTGGTCGTCACCCACGGGGACGCGGTCCTGATGATGTTCGACAGCTGGCGAAAGCAGTGGGAGCTTCCCGGGGGTATGCGGGAGTCGGGTGAGAGCGCACGCCAGGCCGCGGGACGGGAACTACGTGAGGGGACTGGCCTTGACGTGTCGGACCTTACCTTCGCCGGCGTGGCGGAGTTCGGCCTTACCAAGCCGAAACGCCGGGAAATCCTCGCTGTGTATCAGGTCCAGTTAGAGGCTCCGCCCCGGTTGACGGTGAACGATGAGGCGCTGGGTTTCCGGTGGTGGCCGCCGTCGGAACCGGTGGGCGACGACATGAGCCCGTTGGACGCGGAGATCGCCAGGCGGGTTGTCCGCTGGTCGACTACCTGAAAGGGCGCACGGCCAGGATGATGTGGTGAAGGCGGTGTGCGGCCGGTACCGCACGGATGCGGGTCAAGGCATCCCCGTATGCCTCTTCTACTTGAGGTCCGGCGTTTTCAGGCGCGGCCGGAGAGATCTATGGCGGCTCGCAGGTCGACCGGTCGGGCCGTGATCGTGATTGTCGCCGTGGCGGCGTTGACCCGGGCCGGACGGTCGTAGCGGTCGAAGGTGACCATCCATCGTTGCCAGGCCGGTCCGGAGAACCGGGCCATCGTCTTCGGGTAGATCGGCTCGGCGTCGCCGGTGGTGACGTGTATCGAGAGGTTGTCGGTCTGCGGGTCTTTCCATGGCCCTGTTTGCAGGGCGCCGGTGGCGTCCTCGTCGACCACCTCGACGACGAGCGACAGCCCGTGAGGGCCGTCGACGACACCCCAGTGCAGCAGGGCGAGACCGGCGGCCCGGCTGAGCACGGCCGGCGGGCGCAGGAGGCGGGGGTCTGCGATGGTCATGTTGTCACGCTAGCCGTCCGCCTCCTGCCGCACGGTCACATCGAGCAGCGCAGGATGGGTTCGGTCGTGCTGAGCACGTTGCCGATGTAGATGTTTCGGGCGTACACGTCGGTCGACAGCCGGTACTTGCGGCGGTCGGAGTTGTCGCAGCCGAGGCCCCCGAAGGCGTTCGCGACCCGGGCCATGCGCCACTGCGAGTCGACCGACCCTTCGTCCTGGAAAATGATGCACCAGATGTCGGAGCAGGTGCTCTGCAACTCGACCACGATCCGGTGTGGCCAGTCGCGGGCGTTGTCGCAGGTCTGCGCCCCACCGAACTCCAGCGTCGACGAGCCGAGCATCCGCGGGTCGGTGAAGTTCCCGTAGCAGTAGGACACCGGGTAGTTCGGCGTCATCCCGGACTCGGTGGCCTGCTGGATGCGCCACTGGCCGGTGTCCTTGTCGACGGTCAGGGCCAGACCGGCCTGGGCTGCGGCGTCGCTGGTCGTGGCGGTCCAGGCGGTGCCGGTCGGCTCGGCGGGTGCCGGATCCGGAGCGGCTGCCTGGGCAGAGGATGCCGCGAGCAGGACGGCAGCGGCCATGATCGGTGCCACCGCGAGCCGAACGAGAGAGAGTCTTTGCACGTGCTGCCTCCTTGTAGCGGGCTAACCCAGGCCGTCTGGCCGATACACACAGCGTTACCGCCGGGCTGACGGTTGAGAAGGGAGCCGGTGTTGCGGCAACATCGACGTCTTCGGATCGAAAGGTCGGTCGTATGGAGGCAGACAGCGACGCCGTGCGCCACGTGTTCGGCGTGGTCCTGCATCACCTGCGCACCGAAGCAGGCATGAGCCTGCGCGCCCTGGCCGCGCAGGCCCGCTACGACTACACCCGGCTCAGCCGCGCCGAGCACGGCGAACATCTGCCCGCCACCGAATGGGTCCAAGGCATCGACACCGCCCTGAACGCCGGCGGCCTTCTGAAGCTGTTGCGCTCCCTGGCCCCGGCCGACGGGGCGCCAGCGAAGAGACGCACGATCCTTCCGCTGGCTGGCCTGCACACCGATGATGGCGATAGCGTGACCTTGGAGTTGCAGACACCGGACGGGAGGACGGTGCTGGTGAAGCTGTCCCGACGCCAGCTCGGTGAACTCATGGCCAGTGGCCTGCTCCGCACTGTCCTGCCCGGAGGCGTGACCGATCCTGATCAAGCCGACCGCGTCGTCAAGGTTCTCGCCGGCGAAAACGCGGTGGATTCACAGGCGCTCGACTACTTCGGGCGGCTGCTGAACGAACACTTCACCGCGGACAAGATGCTCGGCCCCCGGCAGCTCATCGGAACGACCCTCGCCCAGATCCGAGTCCTTGACCGGCTGCGGCGCACCGCCCCACCCGACACCACCGCACCCGTGCTACGACTGCTCGCACAGTACGGCGAGTTCGCCGGCTGGCTGCACCAGGACCTCGGTGACACCACCGCAGCCCGCTACTGGTCAGACCGCGCAAGCCAGTGGGCGCAGGCCACAGGCGACTACGCCACGGTGGCGTACCTGATGATCCGCAAGTCGAACATCGCGCTACTCGACAACGATGCTCGTGACGTGATCGAACTCGCGGCCGGCGCCCGGAGGGTGCCCGGAGCGACAAGCCCTCGCCTGCAGGCGCTGGCCGCGCAGCAGGAAGCCCGCGGATGGGCGCTCTACGGCGACGCCACCCGATTCCAGCGGAAACTCGAAGACGCTTTCACACTCCTCCACGACCATCCCGACGACGTCGACCCCGACGCGCCGGTCTACCTGCACCAATACAACCTCGACGTGCTGGAAGAACAATCCGCTGGCGGCTACCTGGCCTGCGGACAGGCAGCCACGGCCGTCCGCATCCTCGAAGGCAAGATCGAAGCAACAGGCGAGCACCTGCGCCGGGATCATGGGCATCTACTGGCCAAACTTGCCAACACCGTCCTGGCAACGAAAGAACCGGAACCGGAGCGCGCCGTCGCGCTCGGGATGCGCAGCGCCTCAGCGGCACACCTCACCGGTTCCGCCCGCATCGGCAAAGAACTCCGCACGCTCGACACCGTTCTAGCAGCACGCTTTCCGACCGTGCCGGCCCGCCGCGAACTGCACGAGGCGATCGCCGCGCTCGGCTAACCGCCCGACCCGTCCCCGGCGCAGCGGCCAGAATTGCTACGGCTTCGGACGCCTCACGGTGTAGTCCCGGGTTGGTCGAGCCACTGGGCACCAGGCCGTACCACCGTTGGGCGCTGGGACCGGCAGGGCCCGCCCGCATTCTCAGGCAACGGGGCTCGATCGCTCATAGCCAACGGCTTCGCCGGTAGGTGCGACACGCGGTTGCGCCACATGGACTCGCTGCCGGCATGCCCGCCCGCCCGCTCGTGGTTGGTCTCGACGCGGTCCGGACTGAGAATCCAGACCAAGCTCACTCACGGCACGGGCAGGCGCGAGGACAGCCGGAAGAAGCTGGGCGAGGACCGCGATTGCAGTGTTTGGCGGCCCAACACAACCGACCGAACGTAACTGTGCCATGCGCCGTCCGGCCGTCGCGACTCTTGCTGGTTGATCGCTACGGTGCTGTCATGCAATTCACCGTCCTCCCGGTTCGCGGGCAGCCACCTGCCGGCGCGCGTGGCGCCTTCCTTGAGAGGGACAATTGGGACGATTACTCGTTCCGGACGACCTTCCGACTTCACTACGCAGACGAGAACGGCGCGCGATACGTCGGCCAAGTAAAAATCGCTCGGTTTGGTATGCAGGAGCTGGAGACCACGAGCCTGGAGGATCGCTTCCAGGTGCTTGGCGAGAACTTCTTCTCGCTTGGTCAGGACGACTCCTATTACGAGCAGCTGCAGCTCCTGGGTGACGATGCCCGCGAGGCGATACTCGAAGCCTTACGGGATGTGGCTTACGACTTAATCCTGTTCCAGCGGGCTTGGCACGAGCAAGCGATGCAGACCTCCCTTCTTCGGGCAGTCGACGAAACCACAGTTAGAGGGCAGTACCATCGGATCGCGACAGGTGGACAGGTGCAGGTCGAATACCAGTTCACCTATCAGTCACCCGGCATGGCATTGCCTTTTGAGGTGAAGCCAGGCTCGCGTCCACCTACGAACATTCATGCCCTCATCGGCGCCAACGGTGTCGGCAAGACGCGCCTACTGAACAGTCTCACGCACCTGATCGTCGATGAGGCGCCCGAAGACGAGGGTTCCGGCCTCCTTACCCTAATGGCGACGAGCGACGGAACCTTCTTTGCCAACGTCATCTCGATTAGCTTCAGCGCGTTCGACTCGATTACACCAGTCCAGGCAAGCGGGCCGATCAAACACACCTATGTCACCCTTAACACCGAGGTAGCGCCAGCGACACGTGGCCTCGGTGCGGACTTCGTGGTAACTGCGTCTAGCCTTACCGGTGCCCGTCGCAGGCGCTGGCTACGCGCCTTGGCCACACTGGAGACCGACCCACTTTTCAGAGACATCCACACCTCGATAACGGGTGATAGCCCCGGTGACGGATCGGCGGCAGCAGTTGTCTTCGATAACCTGAGCTCGGGACACAAGATCGTTTTGCTGGCCGTCACACGGCTCGCCGAGCTTGTGACGGAACGGACGCTGGTGCTCATTGACGAACCCGAGACACACCTGCACCCACCGTTGCTTGCCGCGTTTATTCGAGCGCTCTCCGACCTCCTGATAAATCGAAATGGTGTGGCGATCATCGCCACACACTCACCAGTCGTTCTACAAGAAACTCCACGTAGTTGCGTATCCATTTTGAGACGATTTGGCAACGCGACGCAGGCACTGAGGCCAGAGATAGAAACCTTTGGTGAGAATGTGGGAACGCTGACCCGCGAGGTCTTCGGGCTGGAGGTCACGAGGTCCGGATTTCACCGCGAGTTAAGCGAGGCAGTCGCGGATGGCCGATCCTACGAAGAGGTGGTCCGTGACTTCGGCGGCCAACTCGGCGGCGAGGCTAAAGCGATTGTCCGCGCCCTAGTCGCGGTGCGGGATCGCGAGGGTCGACAGTAATGTGGCCCGTCCGGAAGCCGACAATAAGCGCACGGGACTCCTACGTGACCTGCATTAGCAGGAGCAGACAGCCGGACAGAGCTTGGTTGGAGGGCTTCGCGGAGCGCGTTACCGAGGCAGCAACACAATTCGAGGCCGCAGTCCAAGCGAATTCCCTACACGTCTTGGACGACAAGGATTTCAAACCGCCATATCCTCCGGCGAGCCACACAGGCCCATGCGACAAGGCCTGCCAAGGGTTCTGCAAGAGGGATTGCGACAAACTCGTCAAGGTTTACACTGACCGGATGGCCAAAACCGGTGCTCCCGGGCGGGAGATTTACGAGACACTGAGAATGGCAGCCCACAGGTGCCCGTTATGCGGTCACCGGGACGTAACGACCCTCGACCATCACCTACCAAAGTCCCGGTACCCATTCCTAGCGGTGACACCCGCCAACCTGATCCCTGCCTGCATCGAATGCAACACGACAAAGACCGACACCACTCCAGCGATTGATGTGGCGCACACGCTCCACCCGTACTTCGACAATATAGACGAAGACGAGTGGTTGCAGGCAGAGGTCCTCGAAGGCTCCCCGGCCGCGCTCAGATTTCTCGTCTCCCCACCAGAGAAATGGTCGCAACTCATGGCAACACGGGCGCGCTGCCACTTCACGGAGTTCGACCTCGACAGGCTATATGCGGTACAGGCCGCTGATGAGCTGGCCGCGATTGCCGGAGCGCTTCAGGTTCAGTTTGATGCAGCGGGGCAGGCGGGCGTGGAGTCTTACCTGCTCGATCAGGCAGATAGCCGTAGCGCCACTCGCCGAAACCACTGGACGACTGCGATGTATCGCGCGCTAGCAAGAAGCCCATGGTACTGCGCGGGCGGTTTCGCCCTGGAACTAACTACCTAGCCAGGCGACTCAACCGCTCCCGCCCCAGAATCGTCTGAGCTGCCGCCCCCACCAGCCGGCGACGCTGTCGACGCTGCTACAGCACCGTGTGCACACCGTCGCTCAGCGCCTCCTGCAGGGCCGTATCGGCGCGCTCGCGGGCGGCGACGAACTCGCTGCTCCTTCCGCGGCGGCGGCCGAGGCTTCTTGGGTGGCGGCTCGATTTCAGGCATGGCACTGGGCGGTAATGCGCAAGGAGCCAGCGGCACTGCCCGGGTGTTCTCCTTTACACGGCGCCGGGGTGCTGGCGGAGCATGGCGAACCAGACCAGGAGTTGGATTCGGGCCTCGGCTTCGTCAGCTGAGATATTCAGACGGGCTGCGGTCTGCTGGCGGGCTCGGCCGGTCAAACGCAGCAATAGCTGTTGGAATGGCAACGGGTCTGCGACCGGGTCGAGTAACTGCTCCGGTCTGGGTGGCGCCCAGCCGCTTAGGTCAAGGTGGGCGCGGCGCAGGCACCGGTCTTGGTCGAAGTCTGCTTGGGCGTCGGGCCGGTCTTCGAGGTGGCAGTAGACGATGTCAGATGAGTCGTCGTCGCTGTGGATCCGGAAGCAGAAGATCGCGCCCTGTTGGTGGTGTCGTTCGGGGTGGATGGCTCCGGCTGGCAGTGGAAGCGCGTTGAGTGCCTCAATGGTTCCGGGAAGGCGCAGGGCGTTACCGAGGATGGCCCGTTGGTGCTCGCGCTCGGTAACGGTGGTGGCGCGAGGGTGGTCGAGCCCGTCGAGGGCGGTTGCGAAGTCCAGGGGTGTCGCGTGGGTGCCGGGGAGGATTGCCGAGGGCACGCCGACGAGTGCTGCGGCAATGGCGATCTTGCCGTGGAGGGTCTTCAAGAGATTGAGGAGAATGTCCAGGCCGGCGTCGGGTAGCAGAGTTACGCAGGCGACGGTTGGGCGTTCGGCACCGTGCCGGTCGACTCGCCCAATGCGTTGTTCCAGCGCCTGCGGGTTCCAGGGCAAGTCGTAGTTGATCACGATGGAGGCTTGCTGCAGGTTGTGACCCTCGCTGAGGACGTCGGTGCCGATCAACATGTCGTAGAGGTTGGGCGAGTGGTGTTGGCGCACGCTGCGCCTCGGGCGGGCGGCCGTGCGGGGGGCAAAGCGCGCGACGAGGTCGAGCAGTTCGTTGGTGCTCAGTGGAGGCAGGGGCGCCGCGTTAGCGATGTGGTCCTGAAGGTGGCGCAGCCGTGGGTCGAAGGCTACGACGCGCTGGAGACGGTTGTATAGGTCGACGGCGGTGTGCCGAGAGCTGATGAGGACAAGAATTTTCTCGCCCGGCCGGTCGCGGGCAAGCTGGGCTAGCTGGTTGGCGAAGGCCAGGAACTTCGGGTCTTCGCGAGCGGCCAGGCTGGCGTCGGCTGCGAGCCTGCGGAGTATCTCACGGTCATGAGTGAGCGCGGCTCGGAACGCGACAACGTCGAAGTCGGTGGCGGGCAGGACGTGTTGGGCGGCAGGGGGTACCGGATTGTTGAGCAGCAGGCCATCGATGTCGTCGTCCTCGGCGTAGGGCAGGCTGTGCTCTACGTCTTCGTCGATGGGTAGGCCGGTCCCGAGCGCGGCCAGGAGTCGGCGGGCGAGGCTGGGATGCGGCAGGCAGACACGTCCGTTGTCGAGGTCGTAGAGGGCGAGTTCGACGCGGGCGGCCATACGCCGGGCAGTGGTTGCCAGGGCCGCGGGTGAGGATTCCAACCGCTTGAGCAGCATGATCTTGATGAGAGCTGCCATGGGGCCGAGCGGCATGGCCGGCATGTGCTCGTTGGCGTACTGCTGCGGCAGGTACGCGGAGAGGTTGAGTGGCCGAGTTTGTGGTCTCGGGCCGCGCAGCTCCCGGAGTTGGCGGGCCGTTTCGGGGGCCAGGAGGGTCGTTGCGCCGAGTGCGTCCATGACGTCCGCTGTGAGGCGGCGCAGGCGTGGCGTGAGGGTGTACTCGACCCGGAGGTGTTGCCGTTCGGGAAAGGATTTTGCCGACCCCGGGTACTCGCGCTGAATCAGCCACCGGGTCCGCCGGACCATCCGCCGGTCGAGTTCGTCGTGGAAGCTGCGGAGCTTGCCTGAGTCGGGCGTCCAGGTGTGGGCGTCTCGGCACCCGTTCAGTAGAGGCCGTGCGACCGAGCTACGAGCGTGGGCTCGCTGCGGCGCGGTGGCCTTGACGGGCTTCCACTGCGGCTCGAGCGTCTGGTCGGCGAGGCTCAGCAGTTCAAACAGGTCGAGGCCGGTGTTGTTGACCGGGGTGGCGGTGAGCAGCAGGAGCCGTGGCGGCTCGGGCTGCGCGGCGATCACAGTGCGTATGGCGGCGATCCTCTTGACTTTGGGATTGCGCAGCCGGTGGGCCTCGTCGCAGATGATCAGCCCGTAATGGTGGAACTCACCGGCTTCGGCTTCCACCATCCGGGTGAGGCTTTCGTAGCTGACGACGTCGAGAGGCAGCACCCACCGTTGACCGCCCTCTTCCCACCAGCGCTTGAGGCCGGCCGGGCAGACCAGGAGGACCCGCCCAGGATAGGTATTGGTGACGTGTCGAGCGATGGCGAGTGCCTGATCAGTTTTGCCGAGGCCGACGTCGTCGCAGAGCAACGCACCGTTGATCCGGGCGAGGATCGATAGTGCCTTGGCGACGCCGTCGCACTGGTCTTCTCGCAGGTAGCTCCAGGAGGGGGCATTGACCTGGTCGCCGAAGGCCAGTTGCAGCATGCGCAGGTAGATGAGCTGTGGTTGATGGGGCAGGAACTTGACCCGGATTCGGTCGGCCAAGGCGTACTCGGCGGCTTGGGTCCACCACTGGTCGGCCCAATGAACCATCTCGGGCTGCGCGGCTGAGGTCAGAGCACCGAGCCAGCCTCGGTTGCTGGTCAACGCCGCGGCGGCTAGCCGCGCCGATCCGAGCATCCCCGTGTTCTGGTGCGGCAGCACGACACCAGTGGCGTCGAGAACCCGATGCTCCTCGCGGCGACATCGAACCCGTCCAGCATCGAGAAAGCCCACCAGCTCGATCAGCGCGAGCGCTACGGACCTCGACAGTGGCATCTCGTTGATCTCGGCTCGGATCGTCCGATCTGCCGCTGCGAGCAGCGCACCCAAGTCGCTTGGCGTCTGGGTCGGATTGAACGGCACCGTAACGGTGGCGCTCTCATCGTGGGTGACTCCGAGGAGCACCCGTAGTTCGGTGCCTGATTGCGCCAGTCGCCGGAGCGCGGGGAGAAGTAGGAGCAGTCCACGCAGGGTCAAACGCGCGGTGACAATGGTGACCGGTTCGCGGCTGCCGACCTCCTTCGAGAGGGCTTCGACCAGGCCGTCGACGATGCGTTGCTGGTCTTCGTTGACCAGCAACAGCCGTCGCTCGTTCGTCTTCATGTCGTTCCCGGTCAGTGGCGGTCCGTTGGGAAGAGCGCGTTCTCCTCCCACAGCGGCCCGATATCCTCCAGAAGAGTGTCGATGGTGCGGGCGAGCAGAGGTCCCCGTTCCTTGGCAAGCCAGTCAGCAACCTCATCGGGTTTGATGCCCTTCGGAGGGATCGGTAGCTGGTGAGCCGCGCGCACCGCATCGTCGGGCGAAAGTTCGTCGTAGGCATGCCGGGTCCAGCCGTGGTGGGCGGCGATCACCTCGGCGGTCGCGTCAGACATGAACGCATGATGGATCAGCAGTCCACGAACCGCGTTCTCGCAGAGGGGCAGCAGCGACATCCTCCGGTCAGGGAAGGCGACATCTGGATCGCGGAGGTCTCGCACAGTCCCTGCCGTGCCGGTTGCGCTCGCCATGGCGTAAAGACAACCCACGGGCCCCCACCCTTGCCAGGAGCGCGAGGGCACGTGTAGACGTGGCTCCGGGAAAGTGGCGGGCCGGCCGGGCGGCGAAAGGGCCGCCAATCGGGAGCATATGTCCTCGTACGAGCCGCCTTGGGCGATCGCGACAAGGGCGGTCGTGACAATGCTCGGCCTGCTGAATTGCAGTCCTCCTGCCACCGTGTGCACGATCCACCGGAACGCGAAGTCGTCAACCTGGGCATGCTGGAAGCGATCAAAGAGCGCGACGAGCACGTTGAGGACGGAGGGCGACGAGATCAATCCGTCTCTAATGAGACCACGGGCCGCCAAGTACCGAAGCGCGGAATCCGTCGCCGTCTTCAGCCGGTCCGCGGCGTCCTCGACGACCGCTGGTTGCGCAGACACGGCGGCCCTTCCGCTCACTGTCTGAGGAAGCATCCGCTGGAGCATATGATTGAGCCGACGGAGCGATATCGTGGCACTCAGGTCATGTTTCGACGCGGACTCGATCATCGGGTCGATGTAGTCAGGCAGCAGTGGTTCAAAGGAATGGGCAAGAACTGACAGCGCGAGTTCCTCGGGACGAAGCCCGATCTGCGTGGACTTCTTGTTGCGGTTGACGAAGTGCTTGTACGCCTCTTCAAGATCGCTGTGCAGCCACTCGCGCAGCACCTCGACGTCAAGTATATGGCGCACCTTCTCCTGCACCTGCAGGGCGAAACCCATGTCGGTCGGAAGGTTGCCCGCAGCCAAGACACCCTCGATCTCACTTTCAGAAGCTCCGTGCACCGCCCCCAACGACACGTAAGGTCCGTGTTGACGTGGCCGCACTAAAGCTGGCTTTCCGCCTCGGGTGTTCGTGATGCCCATCTGCAGCAAGGGCCCGCCGCATCTCTCCCACTGCTCCGTTGACATCCACGGGGGCTGCAGCCCGAAGGCAGCGGCGATGGCAGTGATGCGTTGCTGTCCATCTACGATCCACAGCGCCGAATTCGGTGCTCGGCGATAGCGTCCGGCGATGCGCTCGCTGTCATCTGTCGGTTGCCAGATGAGGGCGGCACCGATACGTCCACTACCCCACAGCGTTTGCATGAGGACTTCCACCCATCCCCGGTCCCGCGAGAACATTCGCTGGAACTGGGGGACGTCATATACCCCCTGGCGAACCTCTTCCAACAGCTTGCCTACTCTGATGCTGTCGTACGCCTCGCTCATGCCTACCCCCGTGTTGTAGCAACGGCGCAATTTTAGGAGGCGCGGCCCTCAAGCGAGGAGGAACGGCGAATCAGGTATCCGTGACTTTCGGCCATCCCGAAGATTGGAGGCGCGCCAGGCGCTGCGAGCCCTTCTCCTAACGTGAACCTTAAACAGGAACGGGTTCGGGGCTGTCTTCGGTCCAAGGCAATGGCGCTAAGAGCGCGTTTGGTTTGTAGGTCGGTCGGGTGTGTCGCACAGTGGGCCCGGTCGGTGGACGTAGCTCGGTCGGTAGACGGGTATGGATCGAGTGCGGCGGTACCCGTCTGACCTGACCGACGTCGAGCGGGAGATCATCGAGCCGATGCTGCCGTCTCCGCAGTGGATGGGCAGGCCGGAAAAGCAATCCTGTCGGGCCGTCATCGACGCCATCTTGTACGTGGTGCGTACCGGTTGTGCGTGGCGGTACCTGCCGGTCGATTTCCCGCCGTGGCAGACCGTGTACGCGCACTTCACGAGGCTGAACAGTTGGGGCGTGACCGAGCGGATCCTGACCGAACTACGTGAGCAGATCCCGGGTGGCTCACGGCCGTGACCCGGAGCCGACGGCGGGGATCATCGACTCGCAGAGCGTGAAGGGCGCCGACACTGTGCCCCGCGCTACCCGTGGTTACGACGCCGGCAAGAAAATCAACGGCCGGAAACGGTTCATCGTCACCGATACCCTCGGCCTGCTGGTCACCGTCTGGGTCCTGGCCGCGTCCTGGCAGGACCGCGACGGCGCCAAAGGCGCTCTGCTCGCCACCTACGCGGCGACCCCGATCCGGCATGTCTTCGCCGGCTCCGGCTTCGCCGGTCGCGTCGTCGACTGGGCCCGCGACCTGCTGCGCACCACCGTGGAGATCGTCCGTAAACCCGCCGACCAGCAAGGGTTCGTCGTGCACCCGCGCCGCTGGGTCGTGGAGCGGACCCTGGCCTGGATCACCGCCCACCGCCGCCTGGCCCGCGACTACGAAACCCACCGCGCAACGTCAGAGGCCATGATCCGATGGGCCGCCCTCGGCGGCATGCTCCGCCGCCTCACCCGAGGCAAACCCGCCACCCGCCAACAACGCCTCACCTTCAACGCACCCGACTGACACCAATGTGAAACGCGCTCTAACTGAACGGCGTTGGGACTAGCCGACCACAGTCCCTAGTGGAATCAAAGGCTCACGTCGCTGAAGTATTGGCCTCCTTCTTTACTGTTGTTACGCTCAGTTGGTGCGCGCACACAGTCTGGTCGAAGGATCGATTCGGGGAGCTGAGAGGAGCGCGTTTTGCGAGTCAGGACAACTGCCGCAAAGATCAAGCTTGTTGTCGGAGCGGCGGCGCTAGTAGTAGGCGGGCTTGGGCTCGCGGCGCCAGCGCAGGCCGCATTCAGCGATTGCGACGCCAACAAAGTCTGCATGTGGGGGAGTAACGGATTCGTGTTCATGATCGGAGAACGCGACGGCGGCGGCGGCAACGAAAACCTGAGTGGCGACGCGAACAACTCGATGGACAGTTGGGGCAACCGAAGCACGGGAAACGCGCGCGGCCGGCTACGATAACGCGAATAGTTCTGGTTCGTGTCAGACATTCTGGGCCGGATCTAACGACGACAACGTCTCACCGCTCAACAGTGACGAAGTTTCCTCGTGGAAGACCAACGGTGGTTGCTGATTTGTACGACGCCAGTCCAAACGCCCTGCTGAGCATTGCCGACGTCAGCCGGTCGTTTGTATCTCAGGTTGAAACGGTGTGGGCTGTCAGGGAAGTTAGCCTGACGGCCCACGCCGGCCAATTCGTCTGCATCTACGGGTCCAGCGGGTCGGGAAAGACGACGTTAGTCAGCCTGTTGGCGGGCTTGGACGTCGCCGACTCAGGGCTCATCTCGATCGGCGGACTCGATGTCGGTTCGCTTGATGAGACAGGCCGCGCCCGTTTCCGCCTCGAGACCGTCGGCGTCGTGTTCCAGGGTGACAACCTCATCGATGAGTTCTCGGCGGTGGAAAACGTCGCGCTGCCTCTTGAGGTGCGCGGTATAGCTGCGGCCCAGGCGTACGCGGAGGCCAGGTCCCAGCTTTCTCGGGTAGGTCTGGCCCGGCTGGAGGACAGGCTGCCCGGGCAGCTCTCTGGCGGACAGCGTCAGCGAGTCGGCGTCGCCAGGGCGCTGGCCGGCGATCGTCGAATTCTGTTGGCAGACGAACCGACTGGGGCGTTGGATTCCACGAACTCCCGTGAGCTGTTCGAGTTGGTGCGGGGGCTGTGCAGCCAGGGCACACTGGCCATTGTGTGCTCCCACGACATCATGTGCCAGGAGTTCGCCGATACGGTGTACGAGATGGTCGACGGTCGCCTCCACCCGCGAGCCTGCAAACGACCGGAGCCAGACGAGGTGGCCTCGTGGCCTCGATAACGCTGACGGCGCGGATCGCGTGGCGTCTCATGCGTAGCCGGACCCTTCGAGGCACGACCCTTATCGTTCTGGTTGCAGCCACCTTCCTCGTAGCCATGTTCGTTACCCTCAAGGCGTTCACGCTTTCAGGCGAACAGGTCGCTGAGCGCGATCTCGGCAGATTCAGCCATTCTGCCGAGCTGAGCGGTCTGACCTCGATCAAGCCCGGCGAAGGCGAGATCGACGCCGATTTGCGTAAGGCAGTCAGTGAGACTGGCGCGACCGACGTCATGGTGGCCTACACCTCAATCGATGTGCGGCCGTCCATGGTCGACCCGCCTCACGTCGTGTTCTTCGAGGCGGAGTGGGCCAATCAGCCTTTCGCGGGACGGTACAACCTTGAGGCAGGCACCTGGCCCACCCGCCCCGGCGAGGTCGTTGTCACGCGATCACCGGACCTGGCGCCCGTGATCGGCGCCGCTATGCCAGTACTCGCGGGCGGCGAACAGTTCAAAGTCGTCGGAATCGCCGAGGATCGCTACGCGCGTTTCTCGTCCTTCTTGGCCGCGCCCGGCACGTGGGCTGCGATGCGCCCAGAGCTCCTAGCCGCATTTCCCTCTATGGAAGCGTCCGCTGCGGTGTACTGGGGACGCGGAGACCGTTACCACGTGACGGCGGCGATCAGCGCCCGGCTAGCCGCTCGTGAGGGTGCTGATGAGGCGAGCGTCGTGGAGGCGGTTGCCGCGAAGACACGCTCCGCCCAGGAGATAATGGGCGAGCCGGAGGCGTCGTGGATCGACCGGGTTCCAGCCGCGTACCTCGCACCGTCCCTCACGGTGCCGCTGCTCGCGGTGCTTCTAGTCTTCGCGCTCAATGACCGCCGATTCCGGCGCACCCTCTTAACGCTGATATCGGTAGGGGTTCGACCATCACAAGCGGTCGTGAGCGTCGCTCTGGCCGCGTGCACGTCGGCTATTTTCGCTGCTCTTGCCGGGGTTGTTTTCGGGCTTGCGCTCGGAGTTGGCGCGAGGCAGATTGTTCAGCGTTTTTGGGATCAACCCATCTCGCCGATGGCATTTCCCGTAGACCCAGCACTGCGCGTCATCTTGATGACGCTGCTAGGGACAGCGTTCTCCGCCGTCGCCCTCCGCACCGCGCTGCGCGCCAAACGCCAGGCGACAAAGACGGACCTGGCGACCGGTAAACGACGCGGCACTATCCGGATGCGCACACGGGACCTGCGCCACGTCGCAGCTATCGTCGCCGGCTGCGGCGCCGTGCTCCAGTCCGCGAGACTCGCTTCATCAGCCGATGCGATGACGCTCGCCGCGACCATGACGGTCGCAGTCCTGCTCGTCGCGCCAGATATGGTCGGATGGGCGCTGCGAAGACTTCCTCGACGAGGGCCACGCAGCCGGCTAGGGCGGCAGCAGCTTCTCAACGACAAACGGCGAGCCACGATTGCCGTCCTCGTCTTCGCTACCGGATTGGGCGTACCTCTCGGATTTCTGACCCTGCTCGATACCATGCTGGTCACCGCAGACGCCGGGATCTATCCCGATGTGGCGCCCGGCCAGATCGCCGTAGCCGGACGCGGAGGATTCCTAAAGCCGCCGCCGGAGGCCGTGGTCGCTGCAGCCAACAAGGACCTGCCGGCCGACCAACCCGTGACTCAGCTGCGGTATGCGTACTCCGACGACACATCCGTTTCCCTCGCCGAGTCCAGCTGGGGCTTCATTATGGCAATCGATACGCCAGACCAGCTCGGGAGCCTAATGAATAGAAGGCTCTCGACGGCCGAAGCCGCGACCCTGCAACGCGGCGGGCTGCTTGTCTGGGAAGAGCCCCGTCAGCCCACCTACCACGTTCTCATTCAAAAGGAGGGCGAAGCCGCTCGCAGGAGCGACCCCATACCCGTCACCGCAGCCCCACTGAATTCAGTGGCCTGGAAACAGAGCATAGTCGGGGTGCTCCTCACATCCACCGCGCAACGCCAACGCCTGCCACTGTCCGCCGGAGCCCTGTTCTACACTGGAGTCTCCGCGGACCAGGCCGCCGCCGCACGTGACAACGTCCTCGCGGCCGGACTCGACCCGACGAATGTCATGATCTACGAAGATCCACGCTCCGCAGTTGCCCCTGCAGCGTTCTACGCCGGCGCGGCCGGTCTACTTCTGCTGCTACTGCTCACCAGCATCGCCGTCGCGCGCACCCAGGTCGCCTCTCTTCGAAGCTACCTAGGCACGCTCATCACTATTGGACTAACTCCAAAATGGGCAAAACAAGTTCTTGTCCTGCAACAGTTGTCCATCCTCGGCCTCAGCGTGGTACTCGCCCTCACTATTGCGGTGCCGCCAGTCATCGTATCCGCATGGAAACTGTCCGGATTCGTGTTCAGCATCCCATGGAGTTGGCTTACAGCAGTAACAGTTGCGTTTATCGCCGCGGCAATCATCTCAACGCTCTTCTCCACCAGCCGCCTGCGCGCAGCCGACCGCGCCACCGTATGACGGGTCTACGACGTGGTGCCGTCTGCGGTGGGTCTGTAGAAACAACGGTGTGACTCCTGATCAAGGAGCAGCACTTGATCAGTGACATGACGATGGCCGTGGATACTTCCGCGGTGGCTGAGAGGACGTCTGATTCACGTATTTTGCGTGTGTTGTGGTTTTAGTCGTCTCGCCAGGTTGGGGTGGTTTCGGTGGTGAGGCGTTTGGTGAGGTTGTCGATCATGCCGAGGGTGATCATGCTGGCGGAGTTGTCGGGTCGGGTTTCGTAGTCGCGGACGAGTCGCCGGTGGTGCATGAGCCAGCCGATGGTGCGTTCGACGACCCATCGGCGTTTGACCACGCTGAAGCCTTTGACCTGCGGGTCTTTGGTGACGATTTCGACGTCGACGCCGAGTGCGGCGCCGTGTTCGACGACGCGGTTCTTGAATCCGGCGTCGACCCAGGTCTTGGTCAGGGTGGGGTAGGTGGTGGTGGCTCGGTCGAGCAGGTCCATGCCGATGGTGTTGTCGCTGGCGCTGGCGCTGGCGGCGGTGACGATGACGGCGAGGAGCAGGCCGAGGGTGTCGGTGATGATGCCGCGTTTGCGGCCGACGATCTTCTTGCCGGCGTCGGTGCCCTGTGTCGACAGTGGGACGCTGGTGGAGGTCTTCACGCTTTGGCTGTCCATGATGGATGCGGTGGGTTGGATGGTGCGGCCGTGGTGGTCGCGGACGAGGCCGGTGAGCTGGTAGTTGAGCTCGGTGAAGATGCCTTCCTTGCTCCAGGCGGCGAAGTAGCCGTAGACCGTCGCGTGGGGCGGGAAGTCGTGGGGCAGGTAGCGCCAGGCGATGCCGGTGCGGTTGACGTAGAGGATGGCGTTGAAGATCTCGCGCAGGTCGTGGGTGGGGGTGCGTCCGCTGACGCCGGCGTCGGTGCGGGCCTGCCGCCAGGCGGTGAGGCGGGGTGCGATCAGGGCCCATCGGGCGTCGGACAGGTCGGACGGATAGGGTCGCCGTGCGGTCATGACTCAGGCGTACGGCGCGAGGACGCGGGCGTGACGGACCTCATGTCCGTCGATGTCGGGGTAAAAGTGAATCAGACACGATCGCGGGGCGGAAGCTCTGATTCCGGTCAGGGCTGAATCGACCGGGATGCGTCCTTTCCCGGTCAGGTCGGGCACCTTGCGCCATCGAGGCCCGAGACGCAAATCGGCCGCTACAGGCGCGAAGGCGAAGCAAACGTCCAGTTAGGCGAACCGCCGGCACCGGGGGCGGTCGAGCAGGTCCGCGCCGTGCTGGACTCAGCGGCGGTCGACGGGACGGCGGCAGCAGAGCGTTGATCAACATGTCGATAAGTGTCGGAGCCACCGCCTAGAGTGACATCGACCAAAGGCGCACGTCCGGCCTTGGCGGTGATCGACGAAGGTGGTGCAGCCTGTGGGCAGACCGGATCTGGATCATCATGAGGAAGCGGAGCGGCTCCAGCAGGTGCTGCGTTCGAGCCACGAAGAGCTTGCTGCGACGGAGTCCGGGACGACCACGTACCGCACGCGGCGGTCGGAAGTTTTCGCCGCCACGACGCAGCTGCTGGACTTCGAGGCGCGGATCCCGGTGTTGATTGATGAGCGGCGCAGGCGGATCAGTAGCCGCGTCGTCTACGTCGGTGGCGCAGTTGCGCTTGCGGCGATGCTCGTCATCGGCGGGCTCATCGTAGACGGCCGGTTCAGTCGTTGGTACCTGGTGCCGGTCATCGTGGTGTGTCTGCTGGCCGGTGTCATCACGCTGAGCGAGCCGCGCGCCCGGCGCCTTGGGCACCGTAGTCGGGCCGTCGGCGCGCTCATCTTGGTGGCCGGTGCCGCGTTGGTGGTCGTCGCGGTGCTTCGGGTGGTGTCGGCGATCTGGCTCTTGGCACTGTTGCCGCTGCTGGTGGCGGCGTTGGCTTGCTGGCTGCACGACGGCACCGATGTGGAGGACACGAAATGACGCACTCCACCTACCCGCAGGCGGATCTGCGGACCTTGACCGACACCGTGGAACGGCTCAATCGCCAGGTGTCCTCCACGTCCAACGATGTCTATGAGCTGCAGGAGAAACACGAGTCCCTCGACGGACAGGTCCGACTGCACGACGAACGGCTCGATGGGCTCGACCAGACCACGCAGGAGATCCGTGAGGCGCACGACGGGCTGCGCGAGGAATTGGCCGACGACGTCGCCGAGGTCGAGGCCGCCGTGAAGTCGCTGACCGCCACGATCGGGTGGCTCGAACGGCGGGTCCGCGCCGAGCAGAACCTCACCCCTGTGGACATCGACCACGCTGACAAGGCCGTGCGCGACCTCGCCGAGCGCGCGCTGCGCGGCCGGCAATCCGCATCAGTACTTCTTTCGCCCCACGATCGAGCGATCTACGAGCGCCAGGTCGAGGCGCTCGGTCGGCTCAGGCAGCGCATCCGTTCCAGTGGCGAGGACGCGTTGCGACATAGCGCGACGTTGGCCACAACCGCGCGCAACAGCGCTGAGCACCGCCAGGCCGGGGTCGCCTTCCGCGCCGCTCACCAGGGGTGGAGCACGGCCAGGGCACAGCTGACCGCCACGACCGAAGCCGCCGAGCAGGCGGGTCAAGCGCTGCAGAACGACGACGAGCGGCGGGCAGTGCACGGGCCAAACGTGATGACCGGCGAGGCGGCCCGCGCCACCCTGCAGGGCAAGCTGCGGGAACGCCTGTCCACCGCGATCGCCGGCGCAGCGCTTCTACCGTCATGGTTCACGATCGTGCTCGGCCACCAGCCATCCGCCACTGACACCCAGCGCTGGCTCGACACAGCAGTGTCGTTGCTGATGTACCGCATCATCTACGCGGTGAAGGACCCGGTCGTCGCCCTCGGGGCCCCACCCGGCGACGACGAGGATCGCAGAGCCTGGCACCGCAGTCTCACCGAGGACCTCCGCAAAACTCGGTACTAGCTGAGGAATCTGGCAGTGTTGAAGCTGTCGAATGCGGCCGTAGCCGGGTCCCGAGGTCATCGCGCGGATGGTCAGCGACAGTTCTGGCGGTGGGTCGCCGACTGATGGCGAGCAAGGGGCCGCGCGGGCCCTGCAGTGTCTTGTAGCAGGTGGGCGGACGGCGCAGGCTCCGATATCCGGCTGTCAGTCCGTCGCGTCAAGATCGAGGTCGAACTGCACGAGCCATTCGATGTCTCCATCAGCCGCGGTTGCCACCATGCCGGCTACGAGCCACACCAGCGCCGGCAGGAACGCGTCGCCCAGCCGGTCGAGGGCTTCCTCCATCGTCAGGTTCGGTGCCAGCGGGCTGCCCAACAGGCCGGCGAGCTGGAACGCCTGGTCGGCGGGTTCGTCGTCCAGGTGCTCACGGATCCACTGCATGGCGGGGCCGGCAAGGTCAGATGCGGCTGCCTCCTTGGCGCCGATCAGCCAGGCCATCAGGACGGAGACCAAAGCGGCGCCAGCGAGGCCGGCCTCGTCGGAGTCGCCGGTGTGGTCGAGGGCTTCGGCCAGTCGCCAGGCAGGCTCCTCCATCCCGCTGGTGATCGTTTCGTCGATCAGGTCTCGAAGCCCGTCGGCTGACAGGTCGACCGTTGCGCCGAAGTCGAGGTCGTCGTCCTCATCGACGGCTTCGCCGCTGTGTCGGGCGACCGCGGCGGCGTACGCCTGAATGTCAGCCGCGCTGAACAGATGCTGGTTCTCCTGCGTCACGAGGTAACCGACCTCGCGCCATGCATGTATGGGGGCCGCGTCAGCTCCGCTGTCTTCTGCGGCTTGCAGTAACTGGACCATCATTTCGTCGAGGTTCCGCTGGCCCAACGGCGTCGGCTCGTCAGCATCCGGGTCGAAGAACACCGGGTCTGTCGGCCCGGGTTCACGGCCGAACTTCGCCCGAAACGCGTCGAACTGAGCCTGAAAGCCGTCACGCAGTTGCGTGCCGGCCTTTGACGCGGCATCCCACGTCAGACTTACGGTGCCGTCCGGGCCGGTGACGCGCTGCACGAACCTGGGGTCTCCCGACCGCTCGAGAACAAGACTGGCGTGCTGCTCATGGAACCGCTCCTGCCGGGCAACCTCCAACCGCTGCTGCAGACGGGTGCGCTGCTGAGCGGCGCGTCGCTGACGAGGTGTGCGCTTCTTCGGCATGAGCCGGCTCCTCCCCTCACCCGCCGATCGGGCGGCACCGAAATTATCGCGCACCCCGGGCGATCCGACGCCGCGACACAGGCTCATCGCTGTCGAGTGCGAATTGACGTCAACGGTCGAGGCTAGCCGGCTGCGGGTGGATCGCGTCCTGGCCGATGTCGGCGTAGCGAAGGCGCGGGCTTTGGAAGCCAGCGGCGCTCGGTCCGACTAGCGATCCTGGTTCCGACGGTCTGCCATGGACGGCATCCTATGCCTTGCGAGCAGGCAAAGGACCCGCACCGGGATCCGTGAAGTCGGTTCGTATCCTCGGAGGACCGACTCCCCCGTTGCTGGAGGTCCTGCCGCGTATGCCTCTCCCGGTCATCACCCTCACCGTCGACCGCCGGCCCGGCCTACAGGTCTTCTGCGATGTCGCCGGCTGCGTCAAAGTGCCGGTAGCGGCGTGGCAGGTCACCCGATCCGGGAGGATCTTCGGAGAGCGGTGGATCGCGGGGGAAACGGTCGAGTTGTGCCGAGAGCACGACGAGCGGGCGGCCCGGGTCACCGGCGCCGAGGACGGCCGCTGATCGGTTCGTTCGGCAGAGCGCGTTACCAAGACGCTGCTGCCAACGGGTCTGAGGGCCGATCCGAAGCCGGCAAGGCCGGTACGATCAGCTCAGTTCGACCCGCGTTCGGCGGCCCCCAACCTGACGCGGGTTGGGGGCCGCACCGCATTCATCGCTCGCCTGAGGGTGGGCTGGGCCGAGTCGTTGCCATCACCGCAGCGGTGACCCGTACAGTCGCTGTCGAGCCGCGGTCATCAGGTCGCTCAGTGCCTCCTGCCGCGCGGTTGCTGGAATCCCTATTAGACACGCCATCGAACGGCGGCGAGCACCGCCCCAAACGTCAGACATTGCTCGACGGCACCGGCGGGTTACCTCACTGCCCTTACCGTGACGGGGGTGGGGAAGCATCTGAAGCCTGCAGACTGGTACGCCAGCCTGCCGAGCTTTCTGGCGTCGGCCAGCGTGTTGATCACGGACCCTTCGCAGGGTGCCGTGCTTGCCGTCAAGCCCAACTACCGTCCGTGGTGGAACGTTCCCGGCGGTATTTTAGAAGCTGATGAGGCACCGCACGATTGCTGCGCACGTGAGGTAACCGAGGAACTGGGTCTCCAGGTTGCCGTCGGTCGTCTTCTGGTAGTCGACTGGGTTGCGCCCAATGAGCAGCGCAGGGCGTGGTTCGGATACGTCTTCGATGGCGGGGTCCTCGAAGACGTATCAGAAATCAAGATTCAGTCCGCTGAGCTTGATGGGTTTGCGTTTGTCGCCCGTCGGGACTTGCGGGACCGGTTTACGACGAACACCGCGGACCGCGTCCATGCCGCCCTGCACGCTCGAGCCACCGGCGGCCTGGCTTACCTGCACAATGGGGTACCGGTCGAACAGGCCTCTGCTCAGTCCTGACGAGTTGGTTGACTGGCGCACCGTCAGTGCTTGGCGGCTCATACCCTCTGCTAGCAATGCCTCGGCGTCCGTTCCCAGGCCCATACGCGATGCCAATCGGCTGTGCGGGCAAGCCCGGGCGTCGTAATCGCGGATGGCGGTCCCGCAACCGGCGTAGTCACCACCTGAAGGGTGCGCAGGCGGCGCCTCCCGCAGTGCGCCTCACTGTCGAGCCGCCCGACCTGGCGGCGGTCTCGACTCTTGGATCATGTGCCCTTGCCGTCCGGGACCAACGTGATGACGATGTCTTGGCCCGATCTACCCGCAGTGGTGACCCGATGTTCGAGCCGCGAGAGGAAGTCCCGGAAGGTACGGCATCCGTAGTTGGCCTGGTCGAACGACGGGTCAAGGGCGAGCATCTTGTTCTTGACTGTACCTGCGGTCGGTGTGTCGGTCGTGAGCTGCTCGAACGCCCGGATAAGAAGTCGCTCGGCGTCTTTTATGTCGAAGGCTGCGGTGACGGCGGGACGGCTGGCGGGTTCGACGGCAGCGACGATGGTGCCCCAGAACTTGTACTCCGAGCAGACGGACACCAGACGTTGACTGGCGCTGGCTTGAGTACCGACGCCGACGACGTGTTTGCCGAATTCCCGCAGGCGATGCACGAGTGGCGAGTAATCGCTGTCGCCGGTCACGAGGAGAAACACCGCCACGTCTGGGTGGGTGATGAGAACCTCCATGGCATCGACGGCCATCCGAATGTCTGCGGAGTTCTTGCCGGTGCCGCCGATGCGGGCGATCTGGACGAGGTCGACGCCGTTGTTGGCCAGCGCCTGCTGATACTTCCCGAAGCCTGAGTTGGCCCAGTCAGCGTAGGCGCGGCGAATGGATGCGTTGCCGTGGAAGCCTCGGCACAGGTAGGTCAGGGCGGAGTCGGGAATGGGGTCGCTCTGTCCGGGTAGACCCTTACCGGCACCGCACACCAGGTTCTCGAAGTCGATGAAGACCGCGACACGCTCCTGCGCCTGGTAGGTCACGAACGGCTGAGACCTGCGCCACCGAGCCAGCGAAGAGGACTTGCTGTCCAGATCCTGAGTCATCTCTCACCAGCCGGTCCGTCACGCCGATCCCGCATGGCCGGAACCGGCGGTTCATGGGCTCCCTCGTCCGCGCGTAACGTCTTGGCGCAGGCGAAGGCAGCCCAGTCCGCGGGGTTGTTCGTCGCCCACGCTCCTGCGCCGGCAGAGTTGACTGGCGCACCCGTGTCTCCGAGATGGATGGCAAGTCTGATCGCGATCGCCTCGGCCACTACAACCGGTTGGGTAGAGGCGGCATCGCTAACGAGCCTATGAACGGCCCTGTCTCCTTCCTCTACCCCTGTCTGAGGAAGCCAATCCACCGGCAGGGGCGAGTAGGTTACGGGACCGCCGACGACCTTGGCGCCGGTCCGATGCATCGCCATGCCGTGTCCATGGTTGGAGTCCTCACCAATCCAGCTCCGCTCCTTCAGTAGCCGTCCACGCCAACCATTCCGGCCGGTCCCTATGCCGATGTAAAGGGCGGCCCCCTGCATAGGATTGGCCAACTCCTGCCCGAACCCGGCAGCCACCCAGCAGTACAGACCGACCTCGGTCCCAGCCTCGTCGTGGTCATCGCTCTGCGCCGACCAGCGGAGGCCGAGCAGCGCGAGACCGTTGCGAAGGGCGGTCGGCGTCGCGAGCCGCAGAGTCACCAGCGACGTTAACGGTGCAGACGCGGCAGCTTCGTCGGCGGCAGTTCGGGGCAGATTCACCAGAACAGTATGCATACGGTCGGCAGTTTTATCGACACAGGCAGTGAGCAGTGGGGCTCCTAGTCCTGCCCCGCATCCACGACGCTCATCGACGATGTACTCCAACGACCGACGGCTGGGAAAAGTTCTAGCAGAGGGGACTGGTTCTCTGCTTGGGCCGCCGGTCACGGCCGCATTGTTGGGGAGGCGGCGGAGGGCTCGCGGAGTTGTCACGGTGCCGGGTTGTTGAGCCTTTCGAGGCGGGCGAGTGTGTCTGGGTTGTGCGCGAAGCGGCTGGCCAGCGTGGTGGCGATGTCTCGGGCTTGCGGTGTGTTGTCGAACCGTAGGTGCAGGTCGACCCAGGCGGGAACGGCGCCTGGGTCGGTGACGTCGGGTCGCAGATGGCGGTATGACGTCCATGCCGCGTCCCACCGGTTTTGGTTGAGTTGAGCGATGATCAGCGCCCAGGCGTGATCGTGATTGGTTGGTTCGTCTTTGAGCGCTGCCCGGCAGCACGCCTCCAGGCCCGCCCAGTCGTTTCGCGTGGCTCTGCGCTCAATGAGCCGGCGGTGCAGGGCTGTCCGATGCTCGGCTCCAAGTTCGCCGGTGGCGAGTAGATCCTTAGCGCACTCGTCGGCGGCGTCGAGGTCGCCCCGGATAGCCAGGATGTTGACCTTCTCCTGGAGCGCTTTCAGCGCCCCGTAGGCCGCCCAGATCTCGTCGCACACGGCGAGGGCGGCGTCGTAGCGTCCCGCCTCACGAAGGATCTCGATCAGGATCTCTCCGGCAGCGGGTGACCAGGCAGACCGAAGCAGCGTGACAGCTCCGTCGAGGTCACCGCCCCCAGCGGCGATGCGTGCGGTGAAAACGACGCGGTCGCCGTCGTCGAGATTCGCCAACACCTCCACCTGGTCAAGGTCGGTAACGTTGAGTGCGCCCCTGGAGGCGAGCTGGTTCAGACAGATCCTGGCCGCGAAGGCGGTGTCCGCGTTGTCGAGCGCGATTCGCCACATGGCGACCGTAGCCGTGGCGGGTTGGCTCGGGTCCGCAGCGAGCGCGCGAATCAGTGGCTCCGCGGGTGTCCCGCGCATGGCGTCACCGAACCGAACGGCACGAATGCGGTCATCCAGGGCGATGCTGGCTTGGGCGCCCACGATCGCGACGACGGGGTCGCCCGCTTCTCGGTCGGTCGCCTGACCGCCGAATGCCGTCGGCGTGGCCAGCTCGACGACCTCCTTGAACGCGCCGACGAGCATGCGCTCCTGCACGAGAAGGCGGTGCATGGTCTCGCTCGGCCCAGCCCATCGCCGTACGTCGTCGCGGACGGACATGGCGAGCGCTGTCACCTCCTGCTGGTCACGGAATGGCAAGGCCGTGGTCCCGCGCAGCATGCGCTCCATGAGCGTCCGTGCCCGGCCGAGTCTGCCACCGGTGCTGGTCGGTTGCCGTTCGCAGACGCGTTCGTATAGGGCCAGCGCCTGGTCGAGGTCTCCCCGGCCAAGAGCGCGCTCGGCGAGGAACAACAGGCAGGTGGGTTCCGCGTCGAGCTCGCCATCGGGCCGATCGCGTAGAAGTTTCTCCAGCAGATCCTCTCTGCCCGATTCATCGGCTTCGAGCGCGCAGACGGCGACGTCCATGAGCAGGTTCGTCGTCCCTGCCTGATGCAGGGCATGGACCGGACGGAGAAGGCCGGCGGCTCGGCTCCTGTCCCCCACGGTGATGGCCATGATCGCCGCGACACCGCGCAGCCGTAGCTGGTTGTCCGGGTCCCGTTCGGCCGCCAGCGCGAACGCTTCCATCGCCAGGTCCCGGTGGCCGTGGTCGTTGGCGTACGCCCCGACGGTCGCCAGCCGCGCCGCGGTCGCGTGAACCCAGCCCCGGCTCGCCTGAACGAGCGGTTCAACGACCGCCCTGGGGTCGTCGCGGCTCCCGCTGAGCATCCGCGCGAGACGCCGTGCGCCCTCGGGGTCGACCAGTCTGAGAGCCGACAGCGCATCCACGGTGGAGGGTGACAACAGAGGCAGAACCTCCTTGACAGGATCCGGGTTGGCTGAGGGAGCGGCGAGCGCGATGTCACGCAGGGTGGCATGCGATGAGGCGTCGAGGACGTTCGCGGACGGCACCTCGATCGACCAGCCGCGGTCGGTCTCGTGCACCGCGTCGGCGGTGATCTGAACCCAGTATCCGACTCGGGTTTGTGGGTCGACGATGACGAGCACCACGGGCATCAGGTTGGCCAGCCAGTAGTTGAGGTGCCGAGGCTTTCCGGGAAAGCGCCACCCGTGCCGGGTCCTTCGTTTGAAGAACGTTGACCCGCATTTGATTTGAACGGCGATGTATCGGCCGGTGGGGTTTGTTAGACCGTCGAGCTCGACTTGAGCGTCGATCCCCTGATCCGCTTCGCGTTGCTCCCGAAACGCCCAGTTCAGATTGGCGAAGGCGAGTTGCACCTCGGCGACGCCGCGGCGTTCCATCCCGACCGACGACGTCACCCTTCAGCCCCTATTCACTCCGTTGCCGGCCTGCACGGCCGGCTGTCATCGTGCGCCTCGTCGACATTTCCCGCCCACGTCACGCGGGCGGCTCCGTCACCGTCTCGGTCACCCGGGGCACGGCGTCCATCATCGCCCGTACAAGCAGCCTTCGGCACCCCGTACGGCTGGGGTGGAAGCGCTGCAGGCGGGGGTACTGCTGCGCGGCGCGACGCTGAGGAGATATGCGCTTCTTCGGCGTAACCCGCTCCTCCCGCCACCCCTTCGACAGGCGACCGGAGCATTATCCCTATGCGACAGCCCGAGCCGACTCCGCGACACAAGCTCTGCCGCACGGGCCTATCTGTTCATAACTCGGCAGCAGATCCGCTTCGTAGCGAGCTTCCTGGTTGCCCACGCACCTGCCGGCTATCGTGCGGATGGAGCACCCCCACAGGAGGACGCGTGCGTCGGATGACCAAGTTCCAGGAAGCCGTCGAGCGGCTGCGCGAGGAAAGCCGCCGCCGGGGCCTGGACATCTCGGAGGTCACCGCGCAGGACATCCTCGCCGACCTTGTCACCAGCACCGCCGCCACCCTCGGCATCCGCGAAGAGACCTACGTACGGTCGCACCTTCCGAACGTCGACCTCGCCGACCTCGTGACCCACCTCAGCCAAGCGGACGACGCGCAGAGACGCGAGGTCGCCGAAGCTTCCCCCGCGGTCGTCAGCATGCAGGACACTGGCCGGCTTATCGCGTCGCTCGCCCAAGCGGTGCGGTGCGTCAGCCTCAACCACGAGCGACTCGCGCAAGGGCACCGCGACAAGTGGGAAGCCGTCGGCGTCCTCGACGACGCCAGCAACTGCTTGACCCTGCTCGGCGAAGCCGTGAGCAACAGTCACACCTCAGCACAGGGCACTGCCGTGCTGTGGAGCGACGAGAGCGTCGTGTACGCACGGCGCGCTCTCACCCAGACCATCACCAACATCCGCGACGGCGGCTGGACCTTCGCCCACGGCCCGCAACTCGACGCCGACGTCACCACCCGCATGAACGCCGACCTGAAGCTCCTCCCAGCGGAGTAACCACGCCAGGCACCGCATATCGCGCAGCCCAGCAGCGTCGCCTCAGGCCGCGGTATTTGGTCCCACGGCTGCTGCCGGTGCTCCCGGACGTCTCGGATGCCCTGCATCGGCCCCGCGAAATCCCGGCCGAAGAATGCCTGGTAGCCGGCCGGGTCAACGTCGAGCGCCCGGTCGTACCAATCCTCATCCCCGGCCGTGCTTCCTCGTCCTGCATCACGGGAGGCTTGAACCCGGGCGAGCCGCTTGCCGTCACCTCGGATGGGCCGGCTGAACCGACCCTGACGCACAGCAGAGCCCCGGTCAGCAGGTGCTTGGGCGTCGGGTCGCACCGGCCCCCAGCCGAGCAATGACAGGCACGAGGGCGCCGAAGGGGCTGACACGCCACCCGGCGAGTCACGAGGACCAGACGACTCTCCGCTGCCCTGATCACCGGCGAATCTGACGGCGGTCGCGAAAATTCTATGAATTACATATCCGACATGGCCCGCCTACAGAAGGTGACGAACTACGCCGGCCGCCCTGGGCTACAAGCGGCGCGGGACGACAGCAGCATCCGTCGGTCGCGGACCATGACTGAAAGCGATTTGCCGTGCACCTACCGATGACGATCGCATGACGCGACTCGCAATAGACGTCCCTGCCGCACCACTGCGAGGTCGCCGCAAGGGGACAGCACCCTGCTTTTACTTTCGCAGGGAGCAGTTTGCGGGTTACTGTGCTATCAGCTACCTGCCGATTGGTTTCGAAGGAGTATTGACGTGGCCAAGCAGATCATTCACAAGCTGCTCGATGACCTGGACGGCGGGGACGCCGACGAGACCGTCAGGTTCGCCCTCGATGGGGTTCATTACGAGATTGACCTCTCGAGCGCTAACGCCGGAAAATTGCGCGAGGTCTTCGGGCCGTACACCTCGAACGGGAGCAGGGTCGGCCGGGGCGGTGTCATTGGTGGCGGACGGGCACGCGGCCCTGCAGGAGCTGGTGACGGACGAGTCACCGGAGGGCAGGTCAGCGCGGCCAGCTCCCCGGAGCAGAACAAGGCAATTCGGGCGTGGGCCAAGCGGGCCGGCAAGAACATCTCTGACCGAGGACGGATTCCCCAGGAGATCGTCATGGAGTTCCACGCACAGGCGGGTCGTTGACCTGCCGCACGTGCGAACCACGTTGTTCGAGCCACCACCACACCGACTAGCAGCGTTCCTGCCGTTGCGGCTAACTGGACGTCGCGAGTCGCCGAGCTCTGATATTCGAGTCCGGTCGCGTGGTTGGCGAGCCGGGGACGTGTTGCACTAGGCCAGTCGCTGCTAACACGGGCTGACCCTGACTGAAATCGCCTTGCCGCAGGCAGCTCGGCAATTCGATGCAAGTTTCACACGTCCCCGGGCCCCTTTGCCCCAGCGCTAAAAGCGCCACGGAAGAGATTGCATCACTACGGCTTCGCTGTGGTGGGCCGTAGGGAGACTTCGTGCAGGACACGACATGCCACAGCGATCAGCGCCCGTCATACGCCACGCTCACGGTCTGGATCAGCGGCGGCGCTTTGACCAGTAGCGCCCACGTCGGTGTCGCTGCAACCAACGGCCATAGCTGAGTCGCTCGGCGTTGAACATCGGCCATCCCCTGAGCATTGACCACGGGCGGAGCCGGTCGGTGTTGGACCAGCAATATTCGGGCGCATGCTTGAGCTTGGGTCGCACTCGGATCCACTGTTGCCACCAGGAGGGGCCACCGATGACCCTCGTGATCCTCCTGTCAGGTTCGGGATCGGAGCGACGCCAGGCAAGGGGCAGCCGCGCGGCAGGAGTTTTGTGCATAACTGCTTGCCTTCCTATGTGCGTGCTGCAGGGTTGAGAAACGCCTGCGAGCATGGGTTGGAGTCGGCTAGAGGGAGACCACCGGTTCGGCGGGGCGCCTTGCGGTGGGGCTGCTGTTGCGCATGCCCGCCTGATGCGCGTTCAGGTGCTGGGTCGGATCGGAATCCTGGCGGAGCGGGTTCGTAGCGGGTTGGCCCTGCAGGTTCCAGTACGCGTACAACAGGACCGTGATGGCGCGTTGCCGCAGCGTCGGATCGTCGAGGCAGTGGTAGCCGGGGGGCGCTGACTCCTGGGCATGGTCGGCCTGGCCCGGCGCTTCGGCCAGGGCGATCAGGGGTGTGTCGGCGGGAAAATCGGCGAGCGAGCTGAGGATGTAGGGGCCGAGTTGGGCGGCGATGGTGGGAGCGTCGGCGAGTTGTTCCCGCCGGCAACCGGCAGCTGGGTCGTTGGGGGCATCACGGTCTGCCCAACCGGTGACCCACCAGCCGGTGCGGCCGGTTTCAGTTACCCGGTACGGCGCCCAGGCGATCGCGCCGATCGAGGTGACGTGGCCGAGTGCGTCGCGCTGGTAGATCGGCTCGGGTAGGACCAGGACACCGGCGTCGCTGGGTGCGCTGTCCGCGTCGACGACGCGGCCGGTGAGGTCCATAGCCCGTGCGGCGGTGGCGAGCGTCGTC
Source organism: Micromonospora sp. NPDC048839 (assembly GCF_040649915.1). Classification (NCBI taxonomy): domain Bacteria; kingdom Bacillati; phylum Actinomycetota; class Actinomycetes; order Micromonosporales; family Micromonosporaceae; genus Micromonospora; species Micromonospora sp. NPDC048839. The sequence goes on along the minus strand of NZ_JBEZGL010000018.1, from coordinate 65,583 downwards.
GTCAATTCGGGTGCGAGAACGTACGGCTGTCCGCTACGCCATGGCTCGTGTGCGAGCCGGTCAAGCATCGCCGTGACGGCGGCAACCCGAACCGGGTCCTCAGAGGTGGGGTCGTTGGCGCGGGCATGGAACGCCTCGATGTACTGCCGGGCGAAGCCGCTGCTGGCGTACTGGACCATGCTCGTGACCACGTCGGGCACCACAGGACCGTCGTTGGCCAGGGCGAAATCGCGGTGGAAATTCAAGAATGCCTCCAGTGCATTCAGGCGGATTGACGGATCTGGGCCGGCGCGATTGGCCATGCGCCGGGCCAACGGACGCCGCCCGCGGCCGGCGGGAGGATCGCCGCCGTCGGGTCCGCTGTGGGCGGCGGCCGACGTCCAGTGACGCTCGACGACCCGCGCTGATCAAGTCGGTCCGCTCTACTGCCTGCCATGCTCGGACAGGCGGTTAAGGGCTTCGAAGCCGCGCGCGGTGGCTGTCGTAACTCGACGAGCCGATCGACGGATGTCGAGTGTGCAGATCGGCGGCCGATCGCGTGAGAGGTGCGTCGCGCGTGTCTTCCGCCTCCAGGCTTGCGCTCGTCACACACTGCTTGGGTGAGCAGTGACGGTGAGATGCCCCTGGCGGCCGTGATCCGGGTTCAACGGCGCGATGATCCAGTTGGGGCGGTAACCGAGCAAGATGCCGTCCTCAGCGCGGTGGCGTATCCGCTCATGCGTATCGGAGCACCGCTGTTCGGACACGCTGTCGAGCTTGGCGACGGGCGGTGGCAGGTGCACGGCTTGACCGAATTCAGCCCGCAGGCTGCTCGCGATGAGATGGCGCATAGCTTTCGCGAGCGACTCGTCGAGACCAGTGATCCGGTGCTGGCCGCCGAGCTGACCACCGTGATCGGGTTGTTGGACCGGGAGAGGGTCGACGAGATCGTCGCCGACGGCCGGAGGCACCGGATCGTTCGGGCGGACACGTTCGCCCGATTCGGCGACGAGGGGCCGGAGCCGCCGCGGCCCACAGACCTCGATCCACGTCAGGTCATCGCTGACGTGAGCTTGCACGACGAGTCAGTACTCGTCGACCCGAGCGAGCCGACCGACGTCGGAGAGGCCCTGCTGAAGGTGGAGCTGCTCAGCGCGCATTACCCTCGCGGCCAGGTGCCGGCCGCCGTCTACGACGACAGCGTCGAGGCCACGCGTTCACACCCGAACGGGATGCTGCTGCCAACCCGTTACGCCGCGGCGGAGTGGGCGAACGGAGTGTGGCGACCCTTCAGCCGACCGGTGGCAACCCCACAGGAGGCACGTGAGGAAATCGCGTTCGCCTTCCGCTACATCGAGCCGCGGATCGCCCAGCTCAGCGAAGACGACACCGCGACGTACCGGCGAGCTGCCGACGATCTCGACGCCAGCCGCGCAAATGAAACCGCAGTGCTGGGGCGCCGCTTCCGGGTCGCTCGCATCGAGGCGTTCTTACGCTTCTCACCCGGCGGCCCTGAACGGCCGCGCCCGTCGGACTACGAGCCCGACACTCCGTCGGAGGACCAGGGCGCCCGGCTGCCCGAGTAGAGCGTCCTTCCAGACCCACTACCCGGCAGCCCAGTGACCCGTGTCCGCCTGGCGGGCTGGTTGACCGGTGCGCTTCCTGAGGAGGCAGAGCGCATGAGGGCATGTGACCGCTGGACGGGAATCGCACCGCCGCCCACCTGACCACGTTCGAACGTGCGTACGATTCAGGTTGTGGAAGAAGTAGCGCGGAGGTGGTGGAGCGGATTATGGGGTCGCCTCGCGCGCCGTGATGTTTGGCTGATCCGCCAGACACGCTGGAAGGTCGTCGCCCGGACCGAAGACAGCGAGACAGGCAAGGTGCTGCGTTGGGAATTCGAGACACAAGCCGAAGCCCAAGAGATCGTGGACCGCCTGCTGCGTGCACACTCGCCCGGGTCGTGGCGGGAACACCTGACGCCCGATTGATCGGGCGGCTCAGCGGAGACGGCCAAGGGTCAAGGGTGAGCAGTGCCTTCTCGGTTAGCGGGTCGTCAGCGGCATGACGTCGGCGTGGACGAAGAACGTCTCGACGCTGGCGTGGTGCAGATGTCCGGCAGTTCACTCACCTCGACCAGCTTGTCGGTCTACTCAACCCTGGTGCCCTCCAACTCGGCGATGATCTGCTGCGACAACCGACCTGGCCTGACGACCACCGATGCCGAGTCGACGCGTTCCTCGAAGACACTCCACACCAGCGCGATCTGCGGCCGGTCGTCCCGCGATGGGCGCGCCCGAGGCCTACCTGACGACCAATGCGCAACGCGGTCACGGGCCGAGGACGGCGACCGAGGCGAGGGCGCCGGCGAGCAGATACGGGCCGAAGGCGATGTCAGGATCGCCGCGCAGCGCGAGGCGGGTCAGCGCCTCGGGAGCGGCGAGCGCGTAGGGCAACACCGCTCCCACGAACACCGCGCGCCAACCGAAGGGTCCCAGCGCCGCGCCGAGCAACGCGGCCAGCCGGACGTCGCCGAGCCCCAACCCGCTGCCGCCGACGATGGCCAGGAGCAGGAAGGCGCTACCAACCGCTGCGGCTGCCAGCGTCGCGCTGATCACCATCTGCGCCTCGCCGATGGCGACGGCGTAACCGGTGAGCAATCCGGCCACGGCGAGCGCGGCCACCCCGATGACAGGTGTGGGCAGCCGCCGCAGTGCGAGATCGACGCTGGCTAGCAGTATGCCGGCATAGAGCATGACGAGCCACACCCCGACCATCCACAGCCCTCCCAGGCCGGCGCTTATCCGCCAGGTGAGGCCCGCGGAGATGGCGGCCAATCCGAGACCGCTCAGACAGGCGCGTGCGGCCCGCCAAAGGTAGCGGCACGGGGCACTCGCCTGCGTCGTCATCGGTGCCTCGCCGTTGTGGCACCCGCCCAGGTGCGCCACGAGCCGGACGCACACGTCCGGCAGGGCGGCACCCACCAGCGCGCCGAGCAGGGCAGCGGCCCAGTACAAAGCCCCATCCGTCACGCCAGACCTCACCTCCTGCCACGCGTCGCTCACGGATGATCACGGAGCCGCGCCCAGCACTCGGAGCGGACCTTCAGCCCGTTCTCCGCAGCGCTCAACCAGCGAGGCGCCCCCGCCTCCGACCACGCGAGCGCTGGTCAACTCTACTTGCGCAAAGGGCGAACTGTAGTTGACGCCCCTCGAGGTTATGTGCTTAGCTCGCAAAGTCACAACACAACTGTGGTTTCGGATCTAGTCAACCACAGTTGCCGACGACCGGATGGTGCCCGGTCGAGTAGCCGATGAGTCCACATCGGGGGTTGGACCAGCCCACCGCGAACCGTCGGGAGAGGGTGAGGCCCCGTTCCCGGCGTGACGTTGAGGGCCGAGGGTGAGTTCCTGCAGCTTCTGGAGGCGCGGTTAACCATGACAATCCATGCAAGGCGGCGAACCATCGCTGGTTCAGCGTCGACTCTCGGGATCGCGAGATTGGCTGGCCTGGCCATCGCCGTGTGCGTCAGTACTGGGGGCTGCGGCGCAAGTGAGCCTGAGGATCCTGCTCCGACGGCGTCTGTCACCTCCCCGGCATCAGCTCGGCCGTCGCCGGCATCCGCCAACGAAGCCGCACTACTCGCCTACGGGCAGATGTGGGCTGCGTACGCGCGGGCGGGCATGACGGCCGACCCCGACGATCCCGAGCTGACGAAATACGCCACCGGTCAGGCGCTCTCGACGCTGAGGGCCGGATTGGCGAAGCTGCGCACCGCTGGCGAGGTCCTCAAGGGCGAATACCAGTCGACGCCGCGAATCGTCGCGGCGTCACCCTCGGCGCAACCGGCCTCCATCTCCGTCCAGGACTGCTTGGACACCACGCGCTTCCTTACTTACACGGCGTCCACCGGCGAGCTGGCCAACGACATCCCGGGCGGCAACCGCGCCGTGCGAGCAACGGTGGTCCGCGACGGCGACGGCTGGAAGGTATCCAGCTTCGGCGCGCAGGCGGTAGGCACATGCTGAGGCAATCAGTCCGCGACGGATTCCTGATGCTCTTCGCTGCCGCCACCGTCGTCGCGACGATGCCACCCGCTCTGGCCGACGACGGGATCGGCCACGTCAGCTGCAGCCAAAGCCCTTTGGCCCCGGAATGCGAGATTACCGCCGGTGTTTCTGGCAGCCCGGGCGGATCGAGCGGTGCAGCGGATAACGGCAGCGGCGAGTCAGACAAGGACAATGCGGACTCGGATGGAGCCTGTTACTGGACGCCGGTTGAGGGCGATCGACCGCCGCCTGCGGGTAAGGGCCCGACCGGCGGCTGGTACGCGCGGACGTGCGCGGCCAACGGGCGTGGGTCGCAGGAAACGCCGGTGTGGCTCGACCAGGCACCCGGGGTGGATCTGGCCGCACTGGCGCAGACAGCACGCTCGCGGCTGCAGCTGCCCGCGCCAGGGATCCGCACGAACCCCGGCACGACGCCGTTTCTTCTGGTGCGGGTGCCGGTGTGGCTGTGGGCGGACCCGATGACCTGGGGATCCCGCTCAGCCACGGCCTCGGTGCCCGGGGTGACGGTTACCGCGACGGCCACACCCACAACGGTGCGGTGGTCCTTCGGTGACGGCAGCGCGGATCTGACCTGCGCCGGCGCGGGCGAACCGTTCAAGGCCGGGACGGATCCACGGGCGTCCTCGCCCTGCGGACACACCTACACCCGGTCATCGGCTGCCGCACGCAATGAGAGGTTTGCGCTGCGGGCGACAGTGACGTGGTCGGTGACCTGGTCGGGTCCCGGCGGTGCAGGCACCCTCACACCGCTGACGACGACAGCTTCGGCGGCGGTACGGGTCGCGCAGTCGCAGACCGTCGTCGAGGGTGCCCGATGAGCGTCGCGACGGAGCGCCCACAGGCCACCGGCGGCAGCACTGTCCAGGCGGCGGCAGGGGCGCGGCGAGGTGGGCAGCGCAGTGGCCGGCGGGTGGCAGCCGGGGTGCTGCTGGTGCTGGCGACGGTGGTCATCTTCTGGCAGGTCGATCTGCGTCGGCACGCGGAGGAGCGGTTCCTGGCAGTGGCGCGGCCGGTCAACGCGGGTGCGGTGATCAGCGAGACGGACGTTCGTGTGGTGCGGGTGGCGAACCCGTCGGGCCTGGCGCTGATCGCCGCGGATCGCCGCGACGAGGTGGTGGGACGCACCGCTGCGGTGCCCCTGGCCGCGGGCAGCCTGGTGGTGTCGTCGCAGGTAGGGCCGCCAGCGTGGCCAGCAGCCGGGCAGGCGGTTATCGCGGTGCCAGTCAAGGCTGGCCGGGCCCCTGCCGGCTTGGACACGGGGGCACGGGTCGTGGTCCTGGTCGGACCGGCGACCGGCGCGGACGCGGCGGCCGGGACCCCGGCGGGCAGTCAACCCGCAGCAGGGCCGCCCAGGGCGGTCGCCACGGTGGTGGCGGCAGACGCGGATCAGGCCGGCGGTCACGTGGTGGACCTGCTGCTGGCCGTCAATGAGGCAGAAGCGATTGCCTCGTCGGCGGGGGACGTGTCACTGGTTCAGCTGGGACCGGGCCAATGAGAGACGGGACGGTGCGCAACATGTTCACGGTGGTCGCCTCGGTGTCCGGCGCTGCGGGCGTGTCGACGACGGCCCTGGGCTTGGCCGCGTTGTGGCCCAACCGCCCGGCGCTGCTGGTCGAAGCCGACCCCTGCGGCGGGGTACTCGCCGCACGGTTCGGTCTCGCGCAGGATCCCGGCCTGGCCGCGCTGGCGGCGGCAGCCCGCCACGGCGCCCCGGTCAGTGGGCCGGTGCCGTTCATCCAGTCCCTGCCGCTGGGGTTGCACGCGCTCGTCGGTCCGGGCGCCGCCGAGACCGCCGCGGGCGCGGTATCGGTCCTTGCCGGTCACCCACAGGCCCTGGCGGGCTTGGCGCCGGTTGTGGTCGCAGACGCGGGCCGGTTGTACCCCGGCAGCCCGGCGCACGCTCTGCTGGGCTGCGCGAACGCGCTTGTCCTGGTCACGTCAGGGGCAACCGAGCACCTCGACCACCTCGACAGTCGGTTGACGGCGCTGCGGACGATCACCTCGCCGGGTGATGTCCGCGTCGCGGTGGTCGGCAAGTGCGCCTACGAGCCGCAGGAGATCAGCGAGCGGCTCGGGGTGCCGGTGGGGGCGCACCTGCCCGGCGACAAGTGGGGTGCGGCCGTGCTGGCAGGGCGGATGACCGCGCCGGGGTGGACACGGACCCGGCTGGCGCAGGCGTTGCGGTCGCTGGCCGCGACCGTCGCGACGTCGCCGCAGCCGCGGCACGCCCGCACGGTGCTGGAGGTCGTGCGATGACCGCCCCCGCGCCTGGCGGCAGCACCGCCGACGTGGAGCCGGAGCTGGTGGCGCGGCTACGCGCCAGGATCAGCGATCGCCTCACCGACAACGGCGCGCAGCTGCCCGACGCGCAACGACTCGCGCTGATCGCCGGTTACATCGCCGAGGAGCTCACCGCCCACGCCCGGGAAACCATCAGCGCGGGGCGTCCACCATTGGGCGCGCAGGCCGAAGCCGCGCTGGCGCGGGCGTTGCACGACACCTTCACCGGACTGGGCGGGCTGCAGCGGCTGATCGACCACCCGGCGGTCGAGGACATTTTCGCCAACGGCTGCGACAACGTCTGGGTCCGCACCATCGAGGGGCGGACCGTGCAGGTGCCACCCGTCGCCGCTTCCGACGAGGAGCTGATCGACCAGGTACGCGTCGCGGCGGCGCGCAGCGGCCAGGAAGAGCGGCGCTTCGACCGCGGCTCCCCCTCGGTGTCGCTGCGCCTGCCGGGCGGGCAACGACTCTTCGCGTCGATGGCCGTATCCAAGCGGCCCAGCGTGTCGATCCGCCGCAACGTGCTGCACCGGGTCACCCTCGATGACCTGGAGCGCCGCGGCGAACTCACCGCCGGACTACGGCAGCTGATCACGGCCATGGTGGTAGCGCGCAAGAATCTGGTGATCTGCGGCGGTACTGGTGCCGGGAAAACGACTCTGCTGCGGGCCGCCGCCGGGGCGATCAGCCCGAGCGAGCGGATCGTCACCATCGAGGACGCGTTCGAGCTCGGCCTCGACGAGGACCGTGACGCGCATCCGAACACCGTTGCCTACCAGCAGCGTGAACCGAATCTGGAGGGTGTCGGCGGCATCGACATGGCGACGATGGTCCGCTGGGGGCTGCGTATGCGTCCGGACCGGGTGATCGTCGGCGAGTCCCGCGGCGCTGAGGCCGTGCCCATGCTCTTGGCGATGTCACAGGGCAACGACGGGTCAATGTGCACCCTGCACGCCTCGTCGAGTAAGCAGGCGTTGGCGCGGCTCGCGTTGTATGTGATGCAGGCGCCGGAAGGCTTGACCTTCGACGCGGCGAACATGCTCATCGGTCAGGCCGTCGATTTCGTCCTGTACCTGGACGTCGCAACCGACGGCACCCGAGTGCTGTCCTCCATCCGGCAGGTCCTGGAGACCGACGGCACCCAGGTTCCCTCGAACGAGATCTACCGCCCCGGCAACGACCGCCGCGCGGTGCCAGCCGCGCCGCTGCGCGCCGACACCCTCGACGAGCTCACCGCCGCTGGCTTCGACCCCAGCCTCACAGGGGTGCGGTGGTGAGCGTGGAGCTGTCGCCGATCCTGCTCGGGTTGGGCTGCGCCCTCGGCTTGATCCTCGTCGCCGACGGACTACGCCGCCGCCCGCCCGGCGCTTCGCGCACCCGCTCGCGCCGGCGATGGACGCCAGCCGACCGGACCCGGCTGCTCAGCGCCGCCGCGGGTGGGATCGCGGCGGCGGCGCTGACCCGCTGGCCGGTGGCGGCGCTACTGGCCGCCGCCGCGGTGTGGGCGCTGCCCCGCGTCCTGGGGCCCGACCGCGAGCACACCCGCGCGGTCGCCCGCATCGAGGCGGTCGCCACCTGGGCGGAGCTGCTGCGCGACACCCTGTCCTCGGCCGCCGGGCTGGAGCAGGCCATCACCGCCACCGCCCCGGTCGCCCCGCAGCCGATCCGCGCTCACGTCACGGCGCTGGCATCCGCCGTTCGCGCCGGGGCTCGGCTGCCCGACGCGCTGCGCCTGTTCGCCGCAGACCTCGCCGACCCGGTCGCCGACCTCGTGGTGCGCGCGCTGACACAGGCTGCCGGCTACCACGGCGGGCAGTTGTCGCAGTGCTTGACCAGCCTCGCCGCCACCGCCCGCGAGCTGGCCGGGCTCCGGATGCGGGTGGCCACGAAGCGCGCCGCGACCCGCACGGCCGCGCGCGTCATCACCGGCACCTCAGTGGCGATGGTCGCCGGGCTGATCCTGCTCAACCGCGGGTTCCTCGCCCCCTACCGCAGCGTCACCGGACAACTAGTCCTGCTCGTCGTCGGGGCGGTGTTCGCCGCCGGCTTCTGGTGGCTGGCCCGCGCCTCCCGCGTCACCGAACCCCCGAGAGTTCTGGCCAACCCGGGGCGGACCTCATGAGCGTCGTGCTCGCCTGCGGTCTTGTCGCCGGGCTTGGTCTGGTCCTTGCCGGCTCCGGGCTGATACCGGCCCGGCCCGGCCTCGCCGAAGCCCTCGACCAGTTGCGCCGCGCACCCGTGCCAGTCGAAGAGGCGACGCCGGCACGCGCGCGCCTGCTGGCCGCTCCGCTGCGCGCGCTCGGCCTGCCCCGGCAGCGGATGCGCGCCGACCTGGCCGTACTGGAGCGGCCCGTCGCCCTGCACCTGGCCGACCAGAGTCTCGCCGTGCTCGCCGGGCTGGTCCTGCCGCCGGCAGCCATGGCGGTCCTCGCCGCCGGCGGGTTCAGCTTCGCCTCCGGCATGCCACTGTGGGCGTCCCTGGCTGGCGGGTGCGGCGGCTGGTGGCTGGCCGAGAGCACCGCGCACGCCGAGGCCAGCCGGCGCCGCGACGAGCTGCGCTACGCCCTGTCCGCCGTGCTCGACCTCGTCGTCATCTCCCTCGCCGGCGGCGCGGGCCTCGAACAGGCCCTCGACGACGCCTGCACCGACAGCCACGGCTGGGCCGCGCAACGGCTGCGCCGCGCGGTGGACACCGCCCACCTGCTGCGCGTGCCGCCCTGGCAGGCGCTCGGGCAACTCGGCGAGGACACCGGCGTGATCGAGCTGCACGAACTCGCCGCCACGATGAGCCTGGCCGGCACCGAAGGCGCCCGCATCCGCGACTCCCTGACGATCCGCGCCGCGACCCTGCGCGCCCACCAAGCCGCGGCCCTCGAAGCGCAAGCCAACTCCGCCACCGAACGCATGTCGATGCCGGTCATGCTCCTCGCCGCCGCCTACATGCTGTTCCTCCTCTATCCGGCCGTCACCGCCATCGACACCTTCTGACACGCAGAAGAGCCCGCACCGCAGGCACCGATTCGACCCGCACAAGGAGGCAGATCCATGTGGCTGAGGAAACTTTTCGCCCTGGTGACTCTGGCACAGCTCGTCCTCAGCGACCGGGTCCGCCGTCTGCGCGAGAGCGGCGACAGGGGAAGCGAGACCACCGAGAAGGTCATGTGGATCGCTCTGCTGGTCACTCTCGTCCTTACCGTCTACGGCATCTTCCGCTCCAAGATCCTTGGCAAGATCAACGGGATCAGCCTGTGACGACTAACCGACCGAGAGGCCGCAAACGGCGCCAGCGCGCTGGGGACCGCGGATCGGTGAGCACCGAGGTGGTGCTCTACGCCCCGTTGCTGTTCCTGCTCGTGCTCATCGGTGTGCAACTGGCGCTGTGGGCCCTGGCCCAGCTCGGCGTCCAGCACGCCGCCAACCACGCCCTGCAGACCACTCGAGTCTCCGGCGGCACCGCTACCGCCGGGCACGCCGACGCTAGCGCCGTGCTCAACCAGGTCGCCGGCCGCGTGGTCACCGAGCCGCGCGTCGCGGTGCAGCGCAACCCCGACTCCGCCACCGTCGCCGTGTCCGGTCGCGCCCCCGCCGTCGTGCCGTGGCTGCGCCTTGCGGTCAGCACCCGGGTCAGCGCCCCCGTCGAGCGGTTCCGGCCCGACATCGACTAACCCCGCAACCAGCCCAGCCAAGGAGCAGTGCGGTGACCAAGCGAAGCACTCGCGACCATGCCCGCTCACACCGTCGACGCCGCGCGGCCCTACCCGCGGACGCAGGGTCGGTCAGCGTCGAGATGGCCCTCGGTTACATCCCGTTGATGATCCTGGCTGTTCTCGCCGTCGTGGCGTGCCTGCGGCTGGCGTCGGCCGCGATCGACGTGCGCTCCGCCGCAGCTGCAGCGGCACGGCAGGCATCCCTGGCCTCCACGCCAGCCGAAGCCCGACTCACCGGCGGCGAGGCCGCCTCGCTCACCCTGACCGGACGCGGCCTCACCTGCCAGCCCGCCACGGTCACCATCGATCCCGGCTCGTTCTCGCCCGGCGGACAGGTCAGCGCGACCGTGTCCTGCAGCGTGCGGCTGGAAGACCTATACGGCCTGGGACTGCCCGGGGCGGTAACCATCTCCACCACCTCCCGCCAGCCCCTAGACACGTACCGGAGCCAGCCGTGACCACCCGCCTCCCCGCGAGGGCACGTCCGGTTCGTCGCGACGACCGAGGACAGATCACCCCATGGACTGTCGTGGGAACCCTGATCGTGCTCATCCTCGCTGGCCTCGTCTTCGACCAGGGCATGGCCATGGCCGCCAAGGTGTCCGCGTACGACACCGCCCAGGCCGCCGCCCGCGCCGGCGCCGACGAGATCGATCTGACCCTGCACCGCACGACCGGCGCGGTACAGCTCGACCCCGCCGCAGCAAGCACCGCCGCCAGAACCTTCCTCACCCAGGCTGGCCAGGCAGGCACCGTGTCGGCCACCACCGAGCAGGTCACCGTCACGGTCACCACTCGGCACCGCACCCAACTCCTGCACCTCGTCGGAATCACCGACATCCCGGTATCCGCCACCGCCACCGCCACGCCCGCCACCGGCGTCACCACCGCCACCGAAGCCCAGATCATGCCTACGCCTGGGGAGGTGCCACTGTGATCGCGACACTGTCCAGGGTCGCCCGCCGCGCGGTCGGCGGAGCGACGCTGGCACTGCTGCTCGCTGGCGTGCCGTACGCGCTGCTGCGCTACCTCGACCCGCCGCTGCCCGACCAGCCGCCTACCTGGGACACCGTCACCACCGCGCTGACCAGCCCGCTGACCGACGAGATGATCGGCGCGGTCCTCACCGCGCTGCTCTGGGCGGCCTGGGCATCGTTCACCTGGTCGGTGCTCGCCGAACTCGCCGCCGCTCTCACCGGCCGAAGACTGCCTCAGCCCCGTGTCCTGAACCCTGGTCGTGGCCTCGCCGCGCTACTCATCGCCATGATCACCGGCGGGGTGCTGGCCACCGCCGCGCAAGCCGCCACCCCGCCCCTGGCCGGTCCTGCCCACGCCCACCCGGGTGCCTCCGGCGTCGCCGCGGCCACGGCGGCTGTCGCGCACCGCGAGCCTCTGCCCGGCACCACGAGCACCCAGGTGCCGCAGGCCGCCGCGACAGCGGATCGGACGCTGGGCCACGGCGAGGTCACCCTCGTCGCGAACGGCCGCGAGTACGTACACACCGTCAAGCGCGGTGACACCCTGTCGAAGATCGCCGAGCAGTGGCTCGGCGACGCCAACCGGTGGCCGGAAATCTTCGCCCTCAACAGGGGCGCCCACTTCGCCGACGTCGGCGGTACCCTGCGCAACCCGAACGTGATCTACCCCGGCTGGGCGCTGGACCTGCCCGCCGACGCCACCCCGCCCGCCGGGCAGCAACCCCGGCCCTCAGTCCCCACGCCTGCTCCGCCGCGCACGCCGGCACCAGAGACCACACTCGACGTTCCGCCGGCTGATCAGCCGTCCACGAGCACCGTTCCGCAGGTCCCCGTCCCGAGCGCGCCGACTGCCAGCCCGACACCCACCAGTACTGCCTCGACCCCCACCGGCGATGCCACCGCCGCCAACCCCACTGCCCCCGACAGCAGCCGAAGCGCCCGCCCCGGCCACGGTGTGTCGCTGCCGACCGGCAGCTGGATCGATGGTGGGCTGGCGCTCGCCATCGCCGCCGCGGTGGCCATCGTGTGGGCACACCGGCAGCGCCGATACCGCGCCCGCAAACCGCCGGTCCAGCGCCCTGTGCCGGACCCCGATCTGGCGCCCATGCCCCGCGTGGTCCGCCAAATCCAGCGTGGCCTGCGCGACGCGGCGACCCCAAGCGACGCCCCACCCCCCGACAGCCCAGCCGATGAAGACAACGGCCGGTCACCTCGAACCGACGAAGTTCTCACCGACGAAGCCGACGCCGTCTATGAAGCCAGCCCCGCGCAGGCCGCCACCGCTAATGACAACGCCCTCGACAGCGGGCCGGTGGCACCGGCACTCGCCCACCCCCTGTCGGCCGTGTGGCCTCCGGCCGGCCTGGGCCTCACCGGGCCCGGCGCGGACGCCGCCGCCCGCGGCTTCCTCACCGCCGCCCTCGCCGCCGGCGCGGCGGAGCACCCCGACGCCCGCACCCAGGTGGTCATCCCCGCGACCACCGCCGCGACCCTGCTGGGCGCCGCCGCCGTCAACCTGCCCCACACCCCTCGACTCAGCGTCACCGCCGACCTCGACGACGCCCTGGAAATTCTCGAGGCACAAACCCTGCACCGCACCCGGCTGGCCTACCACCACGAAGTCGACACCATCGCCGAACTGCGCGCCGCCGATCCCTTCGAGGAACCCCTGGCACCGGTGATGCTGCTCGCCGACGCGACCGGCCGACACGAACGCGCCCGCATCGCCGCGCTCCTCGCCCAAGGCCAACGCCTGGACATCCACGGCGTACTCCTCGGGGCATGGCCCGACGGCGACACCGCCGTCGTCGCCGACGACGGCACCGTCACCCGCGCCGACGGCGACGCCCGCCACGGCCCCCATCCCGCCGACGTCGGCCGCCTCGCCATCCTTGACCCCACCGAAACTGTCGACGTGCTCGTGACCCTCGCGGAGTCCCACATCGGCCAACTGCCGGCACCCGCACCCATCGAGACGCCACCTGAGCTCGGGATCGCGACAGCGGCAGCCCCCGCCCCCACCGCAGTAGCGGACTCCTCGGACACGGCTGGTGAAAGCACCGTCCAGGAATCCATCGACCCCGACGAACACGGCTCGGAGACGTCGTCCGCACCGCACACCGAAGCCATCAGCGCACCGACCGCTCAGCAGCCCGCCGCCGAGGACAGCGCGGCGCCAGAAGGTTTTGACGGACCCGCTACCGCGGACGCCGACATGTCCCACAACATCGCGTCGTCATCCGGGCCGCGCGAAGACGAGGCGTCCGGCGCTGGCCCAGCGGCAACGCAGCGTAGCCGGGTCGAGGTGACGGTGCTCGGCCCGCCGGCCATCCTCGGCGCCAACCATCCACGCGCGCTGCGCGCCAAGTCCATGGAGCTCCTCGTGTACCTCGCCGTGTGCGACGGCGACGCCGCCGCCGAGGCAATCCTCGAAGACCTCCTGCCCGACGCCCCCACCAGCAAAGCCACACACCGCCTCCACACCTACGTCTCCGACCTGCGCGCCGTGCTGCGCTTGCACGCCGGACCCGGCACCTACCTCACCCGCCCCCACCACCGCTACCAGCTCAACCCCGACTCCTTCGACATCGACCTGTGGCGCCTGCGCGCCGCGCTGCGCGCCACCGACAGTCGAGCCGACCGGGCCCAGGCTCTGCGCCGCGCCGTCGAGGACTACCGGCCCCTGGCCGAAGGCTGCGACTACGAATGGCTCGAACCCCACCGGCACGCCGTGCAACGCGACGCCCTCGACGCCGTCACCGCACTGATCGAGGAACTCGCCGACCAGCCCGAGCAGCAGGCCGCCATCTACGACAGCGCCCTGCCCCACCACCCCTACAACGAGGAGCTGTATCAACAGGCGATGCGCGCCCACGCCGCCCTCGGTGACATCGACGCCATCCGTCTGCTGCGCCGCACCCTGACCCAACGACTCAGCGAGATCGACGCCGAGCCCACCGACGACACACTCACCCTCGCCGACCGTCTCATCGCCGAAGTGCGCCCACGGCGCGGCCCACGCTCCTCCGACGGGCGGCCGTCGGCGTGAGCAGCGCGACTCATCCGGCCAGCGGTCCGGGCACACCGGTCGCCGCCGGCAGCGCCGAGGACAAGCAGCTACGCAGGCTGCGGTGGGCGGTGCGGGCAACTCTCGCCTTGGGCGTCGCCGCGTCGGTGGCCGCGAACGTCCTGCACGCCCGACCGAACCCGATCAGCCAGATCATCGCCGCCTGGCCGCCCCTGGCGCTACTGCTCACCGTCGAGTTGATCTCCCGCGTCCCTCACCACCGCTGGCACCTCGGCGCGATCCGCGTCACCGCCGCGGCGGTCATCGCCGTCATCGCCGCCTGGGTGTCCTACTGGCACCTCGTCGGCGTCGCCGCCCGCTACGGCGAAGCCGACTACGGCACCGCCTACCTCCTGCCCATCTCCGTTGACGGACTCGTCATCGTCGCCAGCGTCAGCCTCGTCGAAATCAGCGCCCGCATCCGCGTCACGTCGCCGCAAGCAGCAGCCACAGCCGCCACCGAGCACCGCCCAGCCCCAGCACCCACAGCTCACGCCCCCGACACGCCGACACCGGCCTCGACATACGTCGGCCAGTCAGACAACGCAGCAAGTGCCGCAAGCCACGCCGATCCACGCCCGTTTCCGGGCGCCGAGCGCACCGCCGCGCCGACGCCACGCACCCAGGCCTCGGTCGTGACACCGCAGCCGGCCGTGGCAACCAGGCCACCGAGCGCCGACGCCAACAGCGACACCCCACCGCCGGAGCTCGACGCCGCACAGACACCGCCCGACCCCGTCACCGCGCCTGCCGACGGCACGCCGGCCAGAACGCCCTCGGGAACCGCGGGCCCCGCCGCCGCGACACCAGGCCGCCAGCCGCCGCCCGTCGAGACCGCGACGCGGCCGGCACACGCCGCAGACACCGCCCTGGGCGCACCGTCACCCAAGGGCGGTGATCGGGAAGAAGAAGATCCACCGGGCGGCGGCGATACCTGGTTGGCCGGTACCGCCGCAGCGGTGGCGTACTGGCGGCGCCGTGATCCCGCGCTGCAGCCAGGCGAGGTCGCCGAACGGATCGGCAGATCAGAGCGGACGGTGCGCCGCCACTGGCAACCCCGAACAGGGACCCGCAGCGCACGCGCCAACGGCCATCCCACCGGCAAGCGGCGACGCTGATCCTTGTCCGACCCGGGCGGCCAGTCGCCCAGACGGCAGCCCCAACGACAAAAAGGACCGGGTTCGTGCTCTCCGGGACGACGAGACGGCGTCAGCCGGGACACACCGCGAGCGCAAGGATGAGCCCCGGGACGACGGTGGGCTGCACAGGGTCATCCTGTCCAGCCCACCGAAATCCCTCGGCCTGCCCCTGCGGGCGCCAGCTTCACGCTTGGCGCGCCCACAGGGCGGTCAGTGCGGCGTCCCGGACGGCCACTAGGCACCAATTGCCTGACCGAGTATCCGCACGTCCGTCCGCACGCTCCTTTCTGGTCCTGTGAGCGTCAGGGATGTCGCATGGTCGGCTGCGCCGACGGCGGGTAGGCGTAGCCGGCGTCCCAGGGGAAGCGGCCCTGCGGGTCGGGCCACACGATCTGCTGCACACGAACCTGCTGCCCGTATCGGGCGATCGCGGTGCCCGGGTGCAGCTGTTCGGTCGCAGTGCCGTCGATGACGACCGCGTCGTAGCCGGCGATCAGGTCGCCGATGCGTTGACCGTGGGTGAAGCGCTCGGCTCGGTCGTAGACGCGGGCGGCAAGGTCGTTGAGCAGTTGCTGTGCGATGGCGGGATTGAGTCCGGCGATCAGCAGCTCGGGATGGTCGTGGGCGGTGAGCCCGACGGTGTAGGCGAACGGGGCGCTGTCGCCGGTGTCGTCCACGTCGGGGTGCACGAGGGTCACCGCCCAGCCGACCCGGTCGATGATCTCGCTCTGGCGGCGCAGAAACTCCTCAATGCCGCTCACCGGTCACCTCCTTCCGGGTGGTCGTGATCCTCGATTCTTGAGGGCGGTTCGACTTCAACGAAGCCCCAGAGCCGCGCGATGAGTTGCAGTGCTTGGGTGCGGTAGCGGTCGGCGAAGCCTCGGCAGATCGCTGGTTCGGCGTCGGGGTACCGGTAGTGCGGGAGTGTGTTGTGGCAGACGATGAACGATTTTCGTCGGCGGGTCGCGGCGACGAGGTCGCGCAGCCTGCCGGCCGCGAGGTGCATCTTGTTGCCGGGGGCGAAGATGCAGGTGTCGCACTGCCGAGACAGCAGCCTGGACTTGCCGAGGACCGGATCGCCGACGCTCAGGTCCGCGTTGATGTTCTCGTCCTCGGCGTCGAGGTTCGGCTTGACGGGGTCGTCGCCGGGGTGGGGCACATATTCCATGATGCCTGCCTTGTCAGACGGGCAGGGGGCGCCGCCTGATGGCGACGCCCCCTGGTGTCGGATCGTGGTGTGGTCGGAATGGCTCTGCCGCCGGTGCCTGGTTGGCGGCTCGGGTCAGCTGCGTCGTGTGCGCCGGTGGTCAGGCGCGGTCACTGCCTCGTGACGGGTGCGTGGACGGCGAGCAGGAGCCGGTCGGCCGGTGGCCACCCGTCGGCGCAGGGCTGCCAGGCGTCGGCGGCGTCGATGGTGGGAAACGGTCCGACGACGGCGATTTGGGCGCGGTCACGGTCGAGCAGGGCCAGCGCGACGCGGTCGCCGTCGAGGGTGGTGGTGCGGGTCGCGTGAGCGATGTCCGGTGGTACGGAGGTCCACTCGTCGTCGGCGAGATGTGGTTCGTCGGGGTCGTGCATGGCGATGGGTGTGGTGGCGGCGATGTCGGCGTCGTGCATGGCGAGGTGGGGCCCGTAGTCAGCGGCGGCGGCGCGGCCGGGGATCGGTCCGTGCAGGGACAAGGCGTTGATGGTGGTGACGGCGAGCAGGGCGTGGGGCTGCTGGTCCTCGGTGGTGTCGAGCAGGGCGAGGCTGAAGGCGTCGCGGCTGCCGATGTCGATCAAAGTGATCATGGTGGCTCGCCCGGTGTCAGCGCTGTTCCAGTTGATGACCTCGAAGTGGTCGCCGGCAAGGGTGAGGAAGCGCTGGTAGGCGCGGTTGCTGGTGTCGAAGGGGTATCCGATGTCGTTCACGGTTTCTCCCGGTTCAGGGGCGGTGCGCTTGGCACCGCGCGTGTGGTGAGGCAGTAGAAGGCGATTCGAGTTGGCGGCGGCAGATGACGGCACTGTCGTGGCTCCACCTGCCGTGCATGTCGTCGGCGGCAGGAGCGAGGTCGCCGGCTCCGGAGGCGATGGGCGCGGCGATGCGGGTGAATACGTCGACGTTGGTCGCGTCGGGCGCTGGGCCGTCGTTGGTGTGGGTGTCGAGGAAGGCGTTGATGTAGCGCGTCGCGAGCGGAGTGCGCGTGTAATCGATCATGCGGGTGCGTAGATCAACGGCTGCGCGGGCGTAGCTGGCGAGGGTCGACTCGTGGCGGAAGGTCATGGTGCCTCCGGTGGTGTGATCTCGGGAGAGTTCACGCGGCGCGTGGGTGGGGACGGGAGGGCTGGAACCAGCCGGTGAGGGCGGAGGTGACGCGGGCGCGGCCTCGCGCGCGGGGGCGAGCGGCGGTGGCGGTGGCGGCTTGTTGGGCGCGGTGGGCGTCGCGTGCGGGAGGGCAGGGGTATGCCTGGTTGGCGCAGCGCAGGTTGCTGCATCGGTCGCGGTGGCGGGTTTGGGGTTGGTGGGCGGCGGCGACGTCGGTGGCGAGGAGCCAGAGAAGGACATCGGTGACCGTGTGGGGGATCGCGCGGCGGTGACGGGCCATGAGCGGCAGTCCGTTTCTTGGTTGAGGGATGGTGTGGGGGCCGCCACCGCCCACGGCCGGCGTGTTGGATGGATGGACGCGGTCGGGCATGTCGTGGGCGGTGGCGGGCCAGGTGCAGTGACGCTCGCCTTTCGGCGTTGATCAAGTCGTCGTGTCCGTGGCGGGCTGCCGCCTGCCCGCGTCGGCGCACCGGTGCGGGGCAGGCGGCAGGGTCACGCGGTGTCCGGCGTGTCGCCGACCCAGGTCGCGCCGCCGGCCGGCGGGCGGTGGCGAGTCCTTGGGCGTCGCCCAAGGGTTTGTTTGGCCGCCGTTGGGTCAGGTGGTGGTGAGGTTGAGGCGGCGGCGTTCGGCGGCCAGGAGCGTGCGGGCGGGCTGGTGCCAGGTGTCGTCGTCGAGCGGGGCCGGGGTGGTGCCGTCGGCAAGGGCCTGCAGCGCGGGGATTTGCTCGGCGTAGACGCCGCCGAGCTTGGCCAGGTCGGTGCAGGCGCGTGTGATCCCGGCGCAGATTCGGGCGCCCCAGGGTCCGGGGCGGCCCCAGTTTTCGCGTCGGCGTCCGCGGATGGGTCCTTCGCAGAGGTGGTAGCCCAGCCACACCACGGGCGGGTGCAGTCCGGCGGCTTCGGCGAGTAGGGCGACGTTGTCGTAGTCGCCGGCCTGGTCACCGTGAAACGGCCGGTAGCCGACGGGGCGCGGGTTGGTGAGCAGCCGCCAGTAGCCGGGGTACACGGCGGTGGAGGCGACGAGGTCTTTGGCGTCGCGGAAGCCGCCAGCGGTCAGCGCCTGCGGGAGCAGGTCTAGCAGCAGGTGGGCCAGTTCGCGGCGGACAACCGGCACACTCGGGTCGTCGGCCCGCCAGTGGCGGCCCCGTCTGCCGGACGTGGTGGCCTTCGAGATGCCGTGCTGACCGTCAGCGCTGACGGACTCCGTGTCGAGGGGTGGGAGGCCGTTGCCGTCGGCGAGCTGGCCCAGCAGACGGGCGGCGAAGTCGGAAAGCATCTGTTCGAAGCCGCGGCTGCGGTCGTAGTAGTCCTGCATGGGTGTCCAGTGGCCGCCGCCGCGGTGCGCGACGCGGTGCGCGGCCTCGTGCAGGAGCACCAGCCGGGTGCGGTGCCGGTCGGTGAGCGCGTCGCGGTGGATGGCCACGTCTCCGGTCAGCGGCCGGTAGAAGCCTTCGGCGCAGGGTGACTCGTCGCTGTGGTCGTACACCTTCACCCGGTCCAGGGCGAACGGGCCGATCGCGCGGCGCACCAGCTCGCAACCCTCACGCAGCACCTCGCGCTCCGCGGCGGTCAACGCCTTGAGCGTGACCCAGCTGGTGCGGTTGCGGTTGCGGGCGTGGTGGCGCTGCTGGCTGGCTCTGGCCATCTCCACGCCCAGCAACCCCATCACGGCGGCCTGTTGGTGGCCGGCGAGGCCGGGGGTGATCAGCTCGATGTAGCCGTTGTCCTTCAGGTCCAGTGCCGCCTCCTCACCGCCGGGGATCGTGTAGTAGGTCTGCTCGGGGAGGTGGGCGCGTCCCCAGGTCCGCCACGCGGCACGAGGACGAGGCATGCGCACTTCGGTGAAGAACTGTTCTTGCTCGCGGAGTTTCCCGCCGCTGAGCACGTGCCGGGCGAACATGCCGATGAGTAAGGGGTCGTCGCTGCTGGCGAGGATGTCGCGGACGGCGGTGCGCAGCGCGGCGGCCTCGACGACGGTGCGGTCGCGGTTCTGCAGCGCCTTGTGGTCCAGCGACAGGTCGTAGGAGGCCAGGAGGCTGGGTATGCGAGTGACCAGCACGCCGCCGATCCACACCCGTCCTGGTTCGCCGTCGCGCACGCACACCCCGGGCGAGGCGGGTGGCTGGTAGCCGGGCTCGGCCAGGGCGCGGAACCGTCCGATGGCCTCCCGCGCCAGCTCTCGGGAGCATTCGACGATGAACACGGTGCCGCCGGTGCGGGTGTTGGGGTGGAAATGGTAGACGAGAACCTCGCTGCCCTGCTGCGTGCGGGACGGGATGAGTCCGCCGAGGAGCTTTCGGCGCTCGACCGTGGGCACGAACCCGTAGGACACGGTCTCGCACCGCACGGCGCCGATCTCGGGGCTGCGGGCCAGCACGAGGCAGGCGAGTTTCTTGCCCTCACCGAACTGGCCGATCTGCTCGTCGGTCTTGCTGGACATGCCGAGGATGAGTCCCTCCTCGGGGATGCCGGGGCCATTGTCGGCGATGGTCAGGGCGCCGTCGGCCCAGCTGACTGCCGCGTCGGGGTCTTCGTCGAGGGCGTTGGCGATCAGTTCGGAGATCGCCCGCACAGGCGTCCACGACTTCACGTACTCAGGTGAGATGGGGTAGGCCAAGCTGTCGGCGTTCCCCGCGGTCCCATTCGATGAGGCCGCTGTCGTACCGGGGGTGCCGGTGGCGTGGGTGGGGTCGGACACGAGATTTCCTCCGCAGAAATGGGAAGATCCGCGACCGGATTCGGTCGCGGATCAGCGAGATGGAAAGGCTTCTGTGGTCGATGGGGAGTGGTCGGTGCAGCGGTGTTGACGGCCCCGCCGCTGCTCGCGGCGGGGCCGCCGGCGGCTCGGTCAGGCGAGGCGTGGCGTGCGGGTGAACCGGTAGGTGAAGGTGCCGGTCTCCACCACCAGGTCCAGCCACTGGTAGCCGAACGCGTGCGCGCCGCGCAGTTCCTCGATCAGCGCACCGGGTCGCTCGGTGAGGTGCAGGTGCTCGACGAAGTCGTCGCCGCCGAGGTCGGGGTCGCTGCGGTGCCCGTCGAGGCGGGGGTTCCAGCCGAGGGCGTAGACGGTGAGGTTCGTGCCGGGCCGATCCGGCTCGCTCAGTCGGGGAAGGCCGTTTGACAGGAGGTACACGCCGTCGTCGTGGACCCACTCCAACGCCCCCGGGCAGGCGACCCCGAACTCAGTCTCAGTGAGGCTGGGGATGTGCTCGCTGGCGGTGACGGCGTGTTCGGCCAGCCGCAGCGTCTCGGGCAGCGGGAAGTACAGGTGCAGTGCCATCGAAGGGCTCCTGTCGGTGTGGTGGTCAGGGTCGGGGGGTGCCTAGGTGGGCGCCGAGGCGTGGCCCTTGCCGCACGGCGGCGACGGCGCCGGGGAGTTGGCGGCGTTGCCAGCCGTCAAGGGCGGTGGCCAGGTCGGCGCCCCACCGGTGGTGCTGGGTTAGGGCGGCGGTGAGGGCGGCGGCCTGCTCGATGCCGTTGTTCGCGCCTCTGCCGGTGTGGGGGCGCACGGGGGCGAGGGCGTCGCCGACCAGCACCGCCCAGCCGGCGCCGACGGGCCAGACCATGCGGGTGGGCGGGTCGATGTCCATCACCGGCGCTGCCATCCGAACGGTGGTCGTGTGCACGGTCGCGGCGTGCGGGGCGGGCAGCAGCCGGGACGCCTGGGTGTCGACCAGCGCGCGGGCGGTCTCGGAGACGTGGTGGGGCAGCGCGAACGCGCGTCGCTGCGGCGGCGCGCCAAAGCAGTTGGCGTAGTCGGCGGCGCTGCAGGTGAGGTACAGCGTCCAGTCCAGGCCACCGGGAATCGGGGCGACGTTGTACTGGCATCCGGTTCCGGGTTCCAGGCGCAAGAAGTCCTTCACCGCCACAAGCTGGCTGGCGGCGTGTCCGCGGTGAGCGACATAGCCGGCGTAGCGCAGCTGCCGCGCGGGGTCGAGTAGCCGCCGTCCAGTGGAGGTGCGGCCGTCGGCGAACACCACCAAATCCGCAGGCGTGTTGGTGTCGTCGGCGAAGAGCAGGTGCGGGCGCCCGCCGCGCTCGGTGATGCCGGTGAAGCGGTGTCCGGACTGCAGGACACCTGCGGGCAGGCGACGGATCAGGGCGCGGTGCAGCAGCGACCAGGTGGTGTTGCGGCCCGGATACAGGCGCCGCGCGGTGTGGATGGCCTGCCGGTCACGGACGGTGACTTCCAGGACCATCTCGGAGGGGTGGGCGATGATCTCGTCCTGGCTGATGCCGAGGCGGTCGAGGACGTCCAGGGCGGGGTGTTCCAGGCCGATCAGCCCGCCGCCGCGCGGCGCGGCGGCGGGGGCGGCCTCGTAGAGAGTGACCGGGAAGCCGGCCCGCAGCAGGAGCAGGGCGCAGGTGGCGCCGGTCAGCGAGCCACCGACGACCGCGACGCGCGGTCGCGTCCCGCCGTGGGCGGTCAGTGCCCTGGGCAGTTCAGCGCCTGGGGTGTGCGGCTGTGTCATCTGGGTTTCCTCTCAGTAGGAAGCCCGGACACGGCCGTACGGCCGTGCCCGGGCGGGTGCGCGTGGTGCGCGAGGTGGCCGGGCATCGGCCGTAATCGGTGCGGTTCAGGTCAGGTCAGCGCCCACGGGGCGACCTGGTCGGTGCGTCTCATGGTGGGCGCGACGGGAGCAGGTGTACGGGAGGGGTTCACCGTGAAGGGCCGCTCAGGTGTTGATGCGGATTCGCGGTGGGGTGTAGCGGCTGCCAGGGCCGCTCAGGTGCCGGGGCGCAGCATCCGTGCCAGCGAGCGCAGCAGGCCGAGCACCTCGCTGGCGCCGGCCTGCGGGTCCTCCTCGATGGCGAGGAGCCCTTCGGGTTGGTCGCGGAAGCGGGTGAGGGCGTACGCGGTGCCGTCGGCGTCCACCGCCTCGACGTAGCGGACCAGTTGAGGCGGGTCCACGGCGTCGGTGACGGCTGCGTGCATGAACACCCAGGCCACGATGCGGACCGGACCGGTGGCCGTGACGAGGTTGGCCTGCACGATTGGGCTGTGTAGCTCGGCGGCGGCGTGACGCAGTACCGCGACGGGGTCGTCGGTGTTCGCCTCGTTCGCTGCTGCGGTAGGCGCGGTGGCCACGCCGACGTGCCGGGCGGTCGGGTCGGGGTGCCTGGGGACCGGGGCTTCCCGCAGCACGGCCAACACGGTCGGACCGGGCCACGGGTAGGCGCGGTCAGCGTGCTGGTCCATGCCATGCAGGCAGTACGAGATGGCTTGTTGTCGTGGGGTGAACATCTTTCTCCGATCCTGGTGACGAGATCACTGGACGTGCGGGGTCATTTGAGGAGGCAAAGGCGCTGGTGAGGAGGGCCGCGACTCCGTACGGACGATCGCGGCCAGGGCTGCACCGGGGCGCCGTCTGGTGTCGTTGTCATCGCCATCCGTGCAGGCTTGGTTGGGTGCGGTTTCGTGGCCCGTCGAGGGTCGGGCGGTGACCGAGGCAAGCGGCGCCGCGATCAGGTTGAGCAGCCGCCCGCGGTCGGCGTTGGCAGCCGCAGCGAGCGTTCGGTGGGTTAGGCCTGTTCGAGTGCGGTGACGGCGGCGTCGGCGATGGCGTCGACGGCCTGGATCGGGTCGTCGACCAGCAGAGTGGTGGTGTCTCTGAAGGTGTGGCCGGACTGGTCGGCGGGGCGTAGCCACAGCACCGCGCAGCCAGACTGGTGCAGGGTGGTGATCAGCCGTTGCGCAGCGTCGGAGTTGGGTAGCTTGCCGTCGGAGACGACGGCGAACATCCGCAGCCGACCTGGTTGGCGCAGATGCAGCACCTCGTCGGCGAGTTTGACCGCGTCGAGGAATCCCGTGGTGAGTCCGGCCGCTGACATCTCCAGGACTTGGGAGGGCCGTTGGCGCGGCGACACGAGCAGGGCCGCGTTGGTGCCGAAGCCGATCATCGCGGTGCTGGCCTGGTTGCTGCCGGCCGCGCTGGCGAGGATCCAGCCTGCGGCGGACATCGGTGCGGCGTAGGCGCGCATCGAGCCTGAGGTGTCGACGAGCACGGCCAAGTGCAGGGTCGGCTTCGGCGGCGGAAGCTGGGCACGGCGCTGCCATGGGGTGGCGGTGGGCATGCTGCCCGCGGCGATCTGCGCCTTTGCGGTGATCGCGTGGCGGGTGCGTAACCGTCCGGGCGGTATCGGGCTGGGTCGGGTGTCGGGTTCGGGTTGGCGGGTGCGGGCTCGCCGCAGCCGGGCGGCGAGCCGGCGGGCGGCGGCACGCTCGGCGTCGCTGGGGTCGCGACGCGTCCACCAGGAGGGCGCCCCGTGTCGCGCCTCGATCTGCTGGGCGCTGTATTCGGCGGGCGTCAGGCCGGCGGTCTGGGCGAGGTAGTCAGCGAGGGCTTGGGCGAGTTGGCCGGCGAACGCGCCGGGGTCGGCCTCGGGTGGCGTTGGCCGCTGGCGGGGGTCGATGCCGAGGATGCGGCACCACCGCCACGCCAGGTCGATCATCGCCGTGGCGTTGGTGTCGTCGGTGCTGTGCGCTTGCCGCCACACGTCGCGCAGCTGAAGCAGCTTCTGCCGGCCGAGGACGGTGGTGACGGCGGCGCGGACACCTCTGATGTCCTTGGCGGTGATGATGCGGGCATCCACCCGGGCCAGCAGGAGGGCGGCGAGGGTGCCGGCGTGCCAGGCGTCGTCCACCGGCGCGTCCGCGGGATTGAGCAGAGCCGTCACGGTGTGGCGCAGCCATCGCCGATCGGCGCGGCGCCTGCCGCGTTGGCGGTTCTCGATGCGGGATTCCTCAAGCATGTCGGCGACGGCGGCGACGACCGGCGGCGTGCCGACAGGGGCTGTCCACAGGCTGTGGGTGGCGTGGGCGGCTTCGTGCACGAGCAGTCCGTAGGCGGTGGGCACGAGGCGTTTGTGCCCGGCGCGGCGCGGGTCGGTGATGTCGGGGGTTCCGATGTGGGTGGCGTCGATTTCGATGCGGCGCTCGTCGGGGTAGAAGCAGGCCGGGGCGCCGCCGCCCGCGCCGGGGGCGACGGTGACGCTCAGGTCGGTGCGGCCGGTCAGGATCGGGATGTGCCGGGTCCAGGCGTCGCTCCACGGTTGCCAGTCCGGATTACCGAACATTGCGGGGGCAGTGCCGGCGCGTTGGTGCTGTGAGGGGTTGGGCATGGAGTTGTTCCTCTCGGGTAGCGGCGCTCAGCGTTGTTTGCCGAGGGCCAGGGGGGTGATCTCGGCGCCGAACTGCGCCTTGAGGGCGGCGAGGACCTGCTCGCGGTCCTCGATGGGTGCGCGGCCGACGAGGTTGGACACCGCCGCCGCCGGCCCGAGGGTCTTACTGACGCGGGTGAAGCCGAGCAGCTCGCGTAGCTGCGGCGCCCACCCGACGCGGCCTGCGGCGAGTTCGGTGTTCAGGCTTATCGCGGCGTCGATGGCGGGTCGGGGCACGCCGAGGTGGCGGGCGAGGTCCCAGTCGGTGGTGACCTCGATGTGCACGTCGAAGCGGGAGGCGAGCGCTTCGGTGAGGATCGCTCCGTGCACGCCGGGGTTGTGTCCAGCGGCGATGTAGAACCCCTCGACGGCTTCCACCCGTTCGTTGCGGTAGCCGGGGATGGTGATGACGCGCCGGCCGTCCATGGCCGGGTACAGCACGGCGAGGACTTTCGGCGCGATGAGGGTGGCGTCGTCCACCAGCAGCGCCCGGCCTTCCCGCATCGCGGTGACCAGGGGCCCGTAGACGAACTCGAACCCGCCGTCGGGCAGGGGGATGAAGTTGCCGAGGAAGTCCTCCACGACGCTGTCGCCGGTGCCGGCGACGGTCAGCAGGTCGGGGTAGGCGGCCTCGACGAGGGCGGTCTTGCCGGTGCCGGGCGGTCCGTAGAGCAGCACCGGGATGCGCTTGTCGCGCAGCCGGCGCAGCACGTCCACGTCGGTGGCCCCGGCGAGTTTGCGAGGGAAGTACAGGTCTCCGTTCGGGCGGGTGACCGGCTGCCGCCGGCCTGACCCAGCACGGCCACCGGAGGTCGATCGCGGGGCGGGCGGCGGCATGGTGCCGGCGGCGTCGATACCGGCCTGAGTGATCTGGAAACGGTGCGGGCCGCTCAGGTGGGTGGCGTACCCGGCTTTGGCCATCTTCTTCAACGCCTCGAACACCGCCCCGGTCGAGGGCACAGCGAGGGCTTTCGTGAGCTCGCCGACGGTGAACACCTGGTCGGGGTGAGCGGCGAGATGCGCGGCGACCTTGTGGTACAGGTAGCCGGGACGCCGGTCACCGATCGTCGTCGTAGGCGACGTGGTGCTGGTAGTCGGATCCATGCGGGTCCTCCCAATCGATGAGGGGTGGAGCCCGCGCACCCGTCTCCGGGCTGCGCGGGCGATGCAAATCCGCGCAGCGGAGACGGAGATCGGATCTAGCTGAGACCGGGGCAGTCAGCCGGTTCTAGGCATTCGAAGAACCGGTCGTCTGCTGGTCAGAAGGGTTAGCGAGGTGGCGTGGTGTCACAGGGTGCGGGCGAGATCCACCAGCCGACCCAGGCCGACCGCGATGCGGCTGCCTGCTGTCCGTGAGGATGGTTGCGGCGACCGGTCGGCGGCGGCGCTCTGCGCTCCGCGGACCCGTTTGACCTGGCAGAGCTGCCGGTCAAGGTCGACGGCGGCGACGATGCGCGTCTCGACCCGCGCCGACGGTGGCGCCTTGGCGAGGTCGCCATGGCGGTAGCCCGGCCTGATTGGGGCGGCCCACGCTTCGAAGACCAGGGCGAAGCCGATACAGCGTCGACCGTCGCGGTGCAGCCACGAGCGCACCGAGTCCTCCGCGGGCGGGCTGTCGGCGATGTCGGCCAGGCTGTGCAGGACCACGGCAGGCGGCAGACTGGCATCTCCTCGGGCGAGGGCCAGGTTGTGCCAGACACTCGGATCGAACAGCCCAGCATCGATGGTCACGGTGTGCGCCGGGCCGGCGAACGGCCAGTCGAACAGGCCGATCAGCGTCGGAGGGAGATCCCAACCGTGGCGCTCATGCAGCGTCTCGACGTCGAGGAGCGCGCGAGTCAACGCGTCTCGGGTACGGGGGTGGAGCATGCATCCTCCTTCAGGAATACGTGATGTCGTGAGTTGGGTCTGGGCGCCGCAGGACCGCCGGCTGTGGCCGCGTGTCTGGCCGGTAGGCCCGCACCAGAGCGCGGGGCTGCAGGGGATGGGCCCGCGCACCCGTCTCCAGGTGCGCGGGCGGAGACAATCCGCGCAGCGGAGACAGGAACAGCTGAAACGACGTCAGCAGTCAGACGGGCGGGCTTGCGCCGCGAACGGCTGACGTGGCGAACGCTGCCGACCGCAACCGGTCGGCTGGTCAGGCTTCGGGATGTCCGACCACCCGGTCGCAGCGCCGAGGATCTACCGGCATCCAGGGCAACCCCCAGCCAATCCGGTAGCGCCCGCCGGTAGGTTGCGCGAGGTGAACGCCGCCGCCGAGGGACAGCGGTCGGGCGACGGTGAGCACGTCGCCGTCGAAGTCGACGGTGCGCCAGTCACCGCCGACGGTCTCGGCCATCTCGGCAAAGGTGTGCGCGAGCGCCCGGGCGACGTCGGCGTCGATGCTGAGCTCGCAGACGCCGTTCCACCAGCCGATGAGTGTCGCGGCGTAGCCCTCCTGGTAGCGGTGCGACTGACGGCTCGTCTGGTAGCGCAACCACGGCCCGGAGAACACGGCGGCGCTGCCGCGCGCCGGTTGGTAGTCAGGAGTGGGCATCGACGACCGCCACCGACCAATCCGCCGCGCGGAACGCACCCGGTACCCGCTGCAGGCGGCCAGGATGCCGCGCGGGCAAGGGCCAGCCGGCCACGGCGGGTCGGCGCACGGCGGGCAACACCGTCGGATCGGGGTTCCGACGCCCGCTCAGCAGATCCCGGAAGACCGTCCGCAGACGCGGCGGCACGTCACCGCCGTCGGTGCCGGAGAGGTTGGCCTGGTCGGTGCCGAGCCACACGACGCCGGCCAGGTCGACCCAGGCCACCGGGGTTCGGCCCGGCGGGAACCGCCAGCCGGGATGCAGCAGCCTCGGCAGCGCCACGATGTCACCGGGATACGGTGCCCATTCGGTGTAGCTCCAGGGCACCACGGTGCCGGGCCGACGGCCGGCCTGCGCGGCGTCGGCGCAGGCGAGGCACGTTGCCCCGTCGATCTGGGTGGTGCCACGGCAGGCGTCGCAGGTGTGCCAGTTGTTCGCATCGGCGGCGGGGTCGTAGCTGGGGTCCCACGCTCCGGTGACCTGCCCACCGAGCCGGTAGCCATCGATGCGGTGCTCGCGGCTCACGAGCCGCATCGGCTTGACCAGATGCGCGTCGATGGCGGCGACGCTCACACCGGCGCGTACCAGCACGGCGAAGAGGTGGTGTGCCATCAGCGCGTCCCCTGACCGCTCGTGCGGGCCGCGGCCGTGCGGTAGGCGTCGTAGACCTCCGCTCGGATCGGGCCGTGCCGGCGGCGCGGAGGAAGGTGCAGCGGTTGTTCGTGGGTGGCCCAGAAGGCGCGGACCTCGGCCGGGAGGCCGGTGGGAACGCTGGGGCCGCGTCGCTGACCGGCGGGTCGCTTGGGTAGCCGGCGGGCCGCCGCGAGGTACGTGTCCCTTAGCCGCTGCAGGTTGTGCGGGGCAAGGTCGATCTCGTACTCAACGCCATCGAAGGCGAAGCGGTAGGTACGGACGTCCTCCGTGCTGTGGTCCAGGTCCTCGGTGACCACCACAATGGTTTTGATTGACATCAGGCTGCTTTCTGTCCGGGGACACAACGAAGCCCCGACACCGGTAGAGGCGGCGGGGCGGTACTGAGGGTGTTCGGCGCGCCGTCGTTCGTGGGCGGGTCAGGGATGACGCCGACGATGCGGTCGCAGTCGTAGGGATGCACGGGCAGCCAGGTCCACGACCAGCCCATCACCACGTACCGGCCGGCGGCGTCCGGGCTGACTCTCTCGATCGCGTCCGGGTCGTCCTCAAGGCGGGTGGCGTCAGCGACGATGGTGTCGCCATCGAAGAACAGCCGCGCCATGGATTGGTCCACGACACGGTCCAGGTCCGCCTCGGGGATGCCTTCCTGCGCCAGGGACTGGCGCAAGCTGTCACGGGCGGTCTGCTGGTCAGCGACGATTGCCTCCGCGACGTCGCGGGTGCAGGTGAACACGGCCCACCCGTTCCACAGGTCGACCAGGGTGCCGACGAACCCGACCGGGATGCGCATCTGCCCGCCGGCGTTGGGCTGCCAGGCCCAGTCGCCGGCGAAAACACCTGGCCCGCCCAGGCGTACACGGTCGGGGTGGAGATGGGTGAGGTCGCGGTCGTCGCCGTCGGGGTGCAGAATCATGCGGCACTGGCGTTCGGCCTCGGCGTGCGCGGCGTCGTCGAAGCCGTCGCACCACGCCCAGCGCGCCTGGTCGCGCTGCTGCGCGCTCAGGTCCTGCCAGGCTGGCGCGCCGGGCGGGGCGTGCTCGGCGTACCGCCCGGGGTCCTCGGCGAGGTGGTACCGGTCGGCTGTCGGGAGCCCGTCGAGGATCAGCGGGACGATGTCCTCGATGCCGGACAAGACCCGTCGCGCGATGTCGGTGACGTCGCCGCGTGCCTGGCCGCCCAGGGTGTGTTGCGCCCACCAGCCGGTCGCGTCGCGACCGGCAGCCGCCCCTGCGGCACGCAACGCCTCACGCACCTGCGGCCCGAGCTTGGCGGAGGGTGGGGCGGGAAGCCGACGAACGCGGTCGGACTCGCTCAGCAGAAGCGACAGGTGGGAGCCGCTGTCCCAGGCGACGTCGAGAACTTGGCCTTGTGGGTCGTAGCGGCGAACGGTGCCCTCGTCACCGGGGCGTAGCCGGGTGTTGGGGTCGCTGGTGTGTTCCAACCTCACCCGGTCGCCGCGGCGGTAATGACCCGCTGCGGGCTGGCCTTCTGGCTGGCTGTTGCTGGTAGGGCTTGTCATCGCAGGTGTCCTTTTCGATAATGTGTCGTGCGTGCGGCCATCGGCGTTGGCGGTCCTGGTTGGGTGTCCTCGCCCGCGTGTCCGTGGTGTCGTCCGCGGCGGGACGCCAGGCGTGGTGCGGCGATCAGCTTTCGAGGCGGATCTGGTGCGGCCAGACCGCGGTGGGGATGCCAGGTCGGGGGCCGTGGGTGCAGTAGGCAGCCAGGGTGGGCGGGTTGATCGCGCCGTAGACGGGCCGGTTGTCGGGACGCACGAGCACGCGTTGCCGGGGACCGGGTCGCAGAACGGCGAGAGCGCCTTTGCGTCACCACGTAAGGAGCTGGGGCTGCTGTCCCTGGACAGTGCCTGTCGCCCCGGTAGGAGACGCGGTTGTGCGCCGAAGGTGCTGCGATAGGCCAATCGGCGGGGCGTGGAACGCCCGACTCTTGCGCGGTAATCGCCTTAGGGGGCGAGGCCCTCGATGAACCGGGCGAGGTTCTTCGCCTCTGCGGCAGTAAGGTCAGAGGGCACGACGAGCCGCGCGTCGAACTCGGGGCGCAGCGCGAACCTCACGGTGACGGGGAAACTCCTGGCAGGCCGACGCTGCGTTCTGGCCGGGTGCTTGGTCACGTGCCACCACTCGGAGTCCCCGTTCATCCAACGGTAGAACATGCGAACGCCCTTGCGGGACAGGGAGCGGAGACCATAAATCGTGTTCTGCGCCAGGTCTGGTCGGACCATGGTCAGTCGACCCAGCGCGGCTTCGAAATCGAGCGTGCGAATGTCGAGATCGTCGGGAAGTTCGAGGTAGTCCAACACAAGGATTGTGTGGGATGGCACCTCCGCGGTTCTTCGCGTCGCCTCCGCCCGATTCTCGGACGCGAACGCGAGCCCGGTCATCCTCAGTAGAAATGTTCGTAACGCGGCGACCGAGTAGTCGCAACCGTTCGACATCTACGTCCTCCAACTGGCTGGTGGGATGTTCCGTGTCCGGGTACCCGCAGTAGTGCTCAGGTGGGGCGGATGATGGTGACGGCGAAGTGCGGGTCGGTTGTCTCGGCGGATCGGCAGCCGGTACAGGTGATGATCGTCCGTGGCCCGTCTGGCCCGCGCTCGGTGCCCCATCGTGGTCGGCTGGCGAACTGCAGCTGGTTGGCTCTGCCGCAGGTAGTGCAGGTCCATTTGCCGCCGGTGTCGCCGCTGGTTACGGTGAACTGATCCGTGGCGGTGACGGCCAGGCGGTGGCGGCTGGACAGCAGCCATGCACCCTTGTGGTTGGGGACGTAGACACTGACCCCGGCACGGTCGGGGTGCACCAGTGTCAGCTGGTCGAGGTCGATCTCGGGCACCTCGTCGAGGTGGCCGCGGCAGAGGTCGTGCCGGCCTACCAGGCGCGGGTCGATCATCGCTGCTGCCATCGCTGTGGTGTCGCCGTGGTGGGTCTCGCGCCAGGCGTGGCGAAGGCCGGGCAGCAGGTCGGCGATGTGCTCGCCCCGCTGTTGGTAGACCGCCTGGTAGCGACGGTTGGTCGGGTTGATGACGCCGATGAGTGTTCGTTGACCCATGACGGGTGAATCTCCAATCGGGTGGTGTGGGGATTCCTTGTTTCGGTGGCCCGGGGCGCGTGCCGACGGGTTTGTGTCGGGGAGGGTTCACAGCTGCTTTTGGTGGCGGTGCCTGGTATAGACCGACGCTGTCGGCGTCTGTCGTTGGGTTCGCTTCTAGACCATGTCCCCGCTGGTGGAATACGGCGAAAACCTTGGTCAGAACTGCCGCTGATACAGGCGATCCGAGACGGCTCGCGCTGGTCGTCGGTGACGGGCAATCCGGGTGGTCGGAGGTGACGGTGTGGGCCGCACCGTGGGTCGGTCCGGCCCACACCGGTGTGGCTAGTGGACCGCGTCGTAGGCGTTACGGATCCGCCGTGGGATGCCGCCGTGCGACCGGGGCTCGGGCAGCTTGTGCTCCTCCCAGTTGGCGTACCACCAGTCGCGCAGCCGCTGGGTCCCGACGCGGAAGCTCGGCCCGTCGATGCGAGGTCGCTGGCTGTGGTCCGTCGCCTTCGGTAGCCGTCGTCCAGCCTTGATGAATGGGTCGAGGGCCGTCCGGAGCTTTACCAGGTTCTCCGGGGTCAGTTCGATCTCGTAGGGGGTGCCTTGGAGGGAGAACTGGTACGTGGCAACCCCTTCTGTTTTTCCGTTGAGATCGTCGGTGAGGGTGACGATTGTCTTGATGACCATTAGCGGTGTTCCTTCCTGTGATGCGGGGCGGCGCTGTGCGCCAGTTCGCCGATGGTTCTGGTGTCGTCGCGGCGGGACGCCAGGCGTGGTGGGCCGGTCATCCTTCGAGGCGGATCTGATGTGGCCAGACCGCGGTGGGGATGCCAGGTCGGGGGCCGCGGGTGCAGTAGGCCATCAGGGTGGGCGGGTTGATCGCGCCATAGACGGGCTGGTTGTCGGGACGCACGAGCACCCGTTGCCCGGCGGGGAAGTCCACCGGCGCGGCGGGGTCGTTGCGCCAGTGGATGTCGGCCACGATGCGGCCGAACACCCAGTCGGCGAAGTAGGCCTTCGTGTACTGGGGGTATCTGCCGTAGTCGGAGGCGATGTCGGTGATGCGCTCCCGGGCCTGCTCCAGGCTGAGCCCTTCGAGGAGGTCGTCGGGCACCGGTGGATGCGCGGCGAGGCTGACGACCTCGACGTCGATGCCTGCCATCGTGCGGGTGGTGTCGCCTTCGCTGGTGATGGTGATCTGGCCGGTGTGGTGGTCGACGGCGGTGACCCGCTGTCGGGTGGCGTCGCCTACTGGTTGGACGAGGTCGCCGACGGCGATGGCATTGCCGCGGCCGGTCAGGCGGCTTTCGGCGGCGGGGCGGTCGAGGACCGGGCTGCCCGGGTTGTGGACGTAGGCGTCGAGGTTGACGGGCGGTGCCGGCGGCAGGGGCGGCAGTCGCAGGATGTAGCTGGCGGGTTCGAACGAGCTCGGCTCGGTCGTCATGCGGGTGGTCCTTCCGATTGAGGGGTATACGGGAGCCGGCCGCGGCCCCGGGTTGGGGTCGCGGCCGGCGGTGAGCAAGGTGCTGGGTGGTCGTGCCGGGGTTAGTCCTTGCAGCCCCAGTCGCAGCCGTCGGGGCTGCAGGGTTGGCCGGCGGCCATGCGGGTGAAGGCCGCCCGCCCGTCGGGGTCCTGCGCGCGGCTGTGCAGCGGCCAGCCGAGCCCTTCGGCGAACACGGTGATCTTCGGCGCCCCGTACATCGGGTAGGGAGCGGCGTTCACGGCGGTGACCACGTCCTCGCGGCCGAGCAGCCAGGCCAGTTCGGTGAGCTTGTTCACCGCACGTGACGCGGACCCGCTGCGGTGGTTCAGGACCTTGTGCACGGCGAACCACAGGTACTCGCGGCCGTACGCCTCGGCGCCGGCGTGACCGTCCCACCGATGGCGATTCCACTGCTGGGCGGTGATGCCGGGTTGCAGGAATGGGCGGGCGTGGTCGATGTCGAGGGCGTTGATCAGCAGGCCGCGGTGAAAGCCGAATAGGTCGTCGTTAGCGGCGCACTGGTTGATGCGATGCAGGACCTCGTCCTGCGTCCGCGGGATCATGAGCTTTCCTCCTTCGGTTGTTGATGGGGCTGGTAGGTGTGGCGTTGGGGCGGGCGTACTCAGTGGGTGCTGCTCGGTGGGCCGTCTGTGGCGGGTTGCGGCGGTGGCCAGGGCTTGCGGACGAGGCGGTCACCGAAGATCGGGTTGGTGGCGATCAGGGAGCCGCACCGGTTGCACGAGGTGGTGGTGTCGTAGCCGTAGCCAGCCATGGACGGCACCTCGACGTGCTCGATCTCGTCGACCGCGCCGCACACGCTGCACACCGTCACGTCCGGGCCGCCATCGTCGAGGGCGGGTTCGGTGACGAACAGGTCCTCGCCCGGGTTGAGGTAGTGGGCGCTGTGCCGTAGCCAGCGGCCGTGGACCGTAGCCTCGTACGCGACCAGCCGCCGCTGGTCGAGGTGCAGCAGGTACAGCCATTCCACTGGCCCGTCGACGTCCTCGCGCAGCGAGCCCCGCCACAGGGTGTCGTGGCCGGCGGTCGGGTAACCCACGCCCGGCACCGGCGGATGCTGGTCCCATCGGCGGGGTTTGGGATTGACGGCGAGCTGAACCCAGTCACGGGCCAGCAGTGCGGCGGCCATCGCGTCGGTGTCGCGGTCGAACGTGTCGGTCCAGATCCGGCGCAGCAACGGCACCACGACCTCCGGTGCTTCGCCGAGCTGGATGTGGCGGGCGACGCAGGTGCCGCGCAACGCGGCCACACCGATCAGCGCAGGTGCGCTCACGGGTCTTGGTCCTCCTTCAGATGAGGGTCGTGCGTCGACGGCGGCCTTGAGGCCGCCACGAGGCGAAGGAACTCGGGCGTCAGGCTGCGGTGGCGTTGGTCCAGTGCCACTGGTAAGCACCGATGGCGTAGTGGTCGTCGGCGTCGATGCGGCACAGGTCCTGCTCGATCCAGCTGCTGCCCTCGCCGAGGTCGTCCTCCCATTGCACGCTGACCTGACAAAACGCCAGCTGCAGGACGGGGTGCTGTCCGGGCACGTCGCCGGTGGCCAGCTTGCGCAAGTCCCGGGCCATACGCTCGACCTCGTACTGGGGAAACCGACACAGCGGCCCGCCAGAGAGAGTGGTGTATCCGTCGGCGACCAGTGCCCAGTAGGTGCCGCCGCCGACGGTGGCGCAGGTGACGGTCGCCAGCGTCCAGCTCGCGTCAGGCGGAAGGTGGTCGTGGCGGCTGCGGGAGAGCACGTATCTGTCGTTGTGCAGCTCGCTGGTGCGGTCGGCGTTGACGCCGAGCCAGGGCACGTCGTGCTGGCGGGCGAAGCGAAGCAGGTCGAGCAGCGTGCGGCGTCCGTCGAAGTGCGTGGTGTGCAAGGGCATGAAGCCGTCGCCCTCGTGCGGGCGGGGGTTTCCCGTGGCGCCGGTGGCGGTGTGGGTCCATGTTTCGGCGCGTACTCGGTGCTCGGCGCCGTGGGCGTCGTACCAGGCGGGCGCGCCGTTGGAGCTGAGCCAGTCGCCGTCGGGCTCGCGGGACAAGAGCAGTGCGGGTACGGCCGGCCGGTCGGGGCGCTGCTGTGCAGGGTTGGTGGGTCGCGGGGAGGCGGCGGCGTGTTCGGCCAGCGGGTGGATCTGTGCCACCGGCAACCAGAGTCGACGTGTCATGATCGTTCATCTCCGTGCGCTGTTGGGCCACCCGGCACATGAGGCGCGCCGGGTGGCTGGTAGTGATCGGGGGTCGCGGCAGCATCGGTCGGTGCTGTGCGGTGTCACTGCCGCGGCCACGCGGCATCAATCGCGGTGTCGAGCGCCGTGTCGCTGCAGGGGGTTGCGGGTGAGGACCTGCTCGACCTCAGACCGCTAGGGCTGGCGTGAGTGGGCGTTCTGAGCAGCCATGTAGGGCTTGATGCGTGGGCGCGAGGTATCGGGTTGGAGGAGCGCGGAGGTGCTCTGGTGGAGGCCATCGCTCGGTACTTCGCGATCACGGCCTTCCTCGAACTGCCTGCGGGTTGAGCGGGTAGCCCGCTTGAGGCCAGCGTCCACGGTGCGATCGGGGATGCTCTGGGTTTCTCGGGAAGGCATGAGGAGCGGGTCCGTCATTTACTGGACGCTGATGTGGATGTGGTTGGTGTGCCATCCGGAGGGGTCGTCACCACCCCATGGGTTGTTGTAGGGGTGCCAGCCTTCGGACTCGGTCCAGATCTGGCGAAACCAGATGACGTACTGGATGCCGAGACGGTCGGCGTTGGCGACGGACCATGCGGCCATCGCGTCGCCGCGGGCTTTCTGGGTGCCGGACGCTTCGCCGCCGGAGGTCATCATCCAGTCGCAGGCGCGGCCTTTTGGGTGTTCGCCGTGGTCATCGACGCGGTAGCAGCCTGGCTTTGGGAAGCCGGCAGCGGTGGTTTGTTGGACGAGATGGAGTAGGCGGGGCGTCACGCAGCCGGTGCCGGTGGTCGGATCGGGACGGATGGCGCAGTTCTCCTCCGGCCAGGAGCCATCGGAGTTACGCGGAGCCGGTTCGGCGGTGCCGAGCAGGGAGGAGCAGTCGAGCTCGACGCCATCGCTCGATGTGACCTGCTCCTGCACAAGTGAGGTCGCGTCGTCCTCCCACTTCGCGTAAGCGTCGGGGTAGGCGGAGCGTTGGACTGTTTGGGCGGCCTCGGTGAGCGGCATGGTCTGCCAGCCGGTGATGGTGGCTAGCTTGTCGTAGAACTTGCCGGCGGCGTAGGTGGGGTCGCCGAGTTGGGCCGGCGTTCCCCAGCCTTGGCTGGGGCGTTGCTGGAAGAGGCCGACGGAGTCGCGGTCGCCGCCGGTGAGGTTGCGGAGCCCGGACTCCTGCATGGCGGTGGCGAGCGCGATGATCCAGCCGCGAGCTGGCACCTGCTGTCCGGCGCCGACGGTGATGATCGTGCGGGCGTTAGCGAGTTGTTCGTTGTTCCAGCTCCCAGCTCCGTCAGTTGGCGGGGACGCCGCGAGGGTGGGCAGCACCGGTTGTCCGTCTGGGCCGACAGCGGTGTTGCAGGCGGCTGACGCGCTGCCGCCTCCGCCGAACAGCGCGGCGATGCCGCCTGCGCAGAGCACCAGCACGGCGATCACCCCGGCGGCGACCGCACCGAGTGTGCGGCCACTCACCGTGGTGCCGATGCTGGTGGTTGCGATCCGCACCGCTGCTCAGCTGCCCCGGTGCCATCGGTGCTCAGGCAGGCGACCAGCGGGTAGGCGGCGACGGGGGTTCCGTCGCCGGTGTGCACGACGATGGTGTCGGTGGCGGCATCGATGAGGTAGATCCATTCGACGTCGAGGTGCCCGGCGTGGCAGAGCGGGAAGACCGTGACCGGTTCCGGCGGGTCTACCGTCACGCCGTCGCTGGTGGAGGCCAGGGTGATGCCGACTCCGGGCACCGGTTTCTGGCCGGCGAAGTTGGAGCTGGTGCTGGCGGTGGTGTCCTCGTCGAGCTGTTCCCAGTCGTTGGCGAGGATTGTGGTGATCAGCGCTGCGGTGTCCTGGTGGGCGTGGGTGGCCCAGATCGCGGCCAGGGTGGGCAGCACGTTGGACGGCTGACCGTCGTAGTGCACGATCCGTGCGCGCACGAGGGTTGGGTTGTCGGGGTCGATGGCGCCGATGCAGCAGGTGGTACTCACGGACAGGCTCCTTCGCACGCAGGTGAGGACTGGGTAGCGCTTTCACGTGGGGCACGGTCTGGGGCGGGTGGGGTGCTGGGCTTGGCGCGCCAGCCGTAGACCGGGTCGGTGGTCTCGCTCGACCCGCAGCGCAAGCAGCGGGCGGTGGTGTTCTCGCCGTAGGCGGCCATCGACGCTGGCAGTTCCGTGACGACGACCTCGTCGACGGCGGAGCAGACCCGGCATTTGATGGACCCGCCGTCGGGCCCGCATCGGCTGAAGATCGGCTCGTCTGCACTGGCACCGGCGGGGTCGGCCCGGATCATGCCTTCGCCCCGGCGGACGCGGGTTGGGCGTAGCGGGCGGTGGCGGCCAGCAACGCGACCAGGCCGGGGTAGGTGGCGGGCAGGTCGCGGGGTTCGGGGGTGTCGTCGACGAGCACCAGGGGGTGCTCCTCGCCGGTGAGGTGGGTGAGCTGGTAGAGCCTTCCGTCGGTGTCGACGGCGTCGACGCGGCGGATCTGTCGGGGTTCGCCGTCGAGCGTGTGAACGTCTGCGTAGCAGGCGGCCCAGGCCATAAGGCGCGTGTCCGGGGCGGCGTCGCGGATCCGGGTGATGATCGTGTCGAGGGTGCGGTGGTAAGGCGTGCCCCTTGGGGTGCTGTGCAGGGTGGCCGCGAGGCGGTGCAGGAGGGCGGGTAGTCCGGCCGGGTTGTCGAGCTTGTCGTCGGGGTGCGGCGGGAACTCCAGGCTGCGCATCGCCGGGCCCCGCGGTGTAGGGGCGGTGATCAGCGGCCAGTCGTGGACGAGCAACAGCGTTGGCGGCTGGTTCCATGCGAATCGGGTTGAGTCGGTGGAAGCCTCGATGAGGCAGGTGCAGAGGTTGTGGACAGCGGTGAAGGACAGCACGGGGTCTCCCATCTCCGGGGTGCAAGACGGCAAGGACCCCGCGGCCGGATTGGCTGCGGGGTCCTTGGCGCGTGAGGGTTGGGCGGGGGCGAGGTTCAGTGGCGCTGGCGGTCGCGGCTGCGTACCGTCACGGTGCGGTGGGGCAGGTACTCGCGGACCCGACCGTCGGCGGTCTTTGCCTCGTACATCGCGCTGTCGGCTTGAGTCAGTAACTGCCGTGGGCTGACGTTGGGGTGACGTGGGCTGACATTGGGGTGATGGGTGTGGGTGTAGCCGACCGACGCCGTCACGGGCAGGTCGCCGTTGACCACGAGGATCGTGCCAGCGGCGATCGCTTGCCAGGCGGCGTGGGCCGCGGCGGCGGTGTCCTCGCGAGTACCACGGACGAGCAGCGCGAATTCGTCGCCGGAGAGCCTCGCGGCGATCCCCACGTTCCCGGGGAGGCTGTTCAGGCGGCGGCCGACCTGGTGGAGCAGGTCGTTGCCGACTTCGTGGCCGAGGGTGTCGTTGACGGCTTTGAAGTTGTTGAGGTCCAGCAGTACGACCCCGACCGGTGTGTTGTCGGCCAGGGCGGCGCGCAGCCGGGTGTGGAACAGCCGTCGGTTGGGCAGGCCGGTGATGTCGTCGTGGTTTGCCGCCCAGCGGGCCTTGATGAGGGCCCGCTGCTGTCCCAACAGCACGGGGGCGGCGACGGCGAGGCCGGCGAGGACCCCGCCGGCGCAGGCGAGCATCTGTTGCATGGTTTGCGACACTGGTATGGCTCCTTGTCTGAGAAGGAGCACCAGGGGCGGGCGAGCAGCGGCCAAACTTCACGCCCGCCCCTGGGCTACCTGACGAGTGGGTGCAGCCGCTACTGGGCGGCGGGGGCGAGTTGGAAGGTGGCGGGCTTGTCGACGGTCTGCACGACCTTGCCCGCGGCGACCAACTTGACCGCCGCGTTCACGACCGCGCCCGGGCGGGCCTTGAGCACGCCGGTGCCGGCCTCGGCGGCGTCGATGAGCTTGCACAACTCGCCGGTCTTGTAGGCCCGGTCGGGGTGCGCTTCGAGGATGTCCAGCACCGCCGCGCGCAGAGAGCCCTTCGCCCGGCGGCCGGGTCCGGCCGCCGTGGTCGCCGCATCCGGGGTGGCGACAGCCTCCGCTTCGCCGTCGTCGAGCGTGCCGGCCTGCGGTGGGTCGTCGTCGACCGTCGGTGCGGAGTCGTCGACGCCTACGGTCGGCTCATCAGCGTGAGCGTGCGTTTCGGTAGCGGCGGAGGTGGGAGGTTCGCCGTCGGCAGCGCTGTCGGGCGGCGTGGTGGGCTGTTCGCCGGACTGCGCGTTGTCGCTGGTTGCGCCGGGATCATCGTCAACGGCGTCGCCAATGCTGGGAGAGTCGACGGGCGGCGATTCGGGGCCGGCGGAGGTGACCGTTGGCGAGGCGGTTCGGCCGGCGCCGACGGTGGCGTGGCCGGAGTCGGTCAGCCGCCACACGGCGCGCTTGTCCTCGCCTTGAACGCGTTCGGTCTGTCCGGTCCCCTCCCAGACGCGCAGCTTGGCCGTGGCGGTGGAGTAGCCGAGGTCGGCGTGCTCGGCCACGGCGGCGGCGGTGGCGTCGCCGAGATCAGCGAGGGCGGCGAGCACCTTGAACAGGGCGTGCGGTGGCACGGTTTCCGGTTGGTCGGTCATGGGCGTCTCCTTGTCGGGTGAGGTCAGCACTGATCCACGCTTCGATCGCGGGACGAATCAAGTGCGATGGCCGGATCTGCGGACGAGCGAGATCCGGCGGGGCTCGGGGCGGGGCCGCCGCCGGTTAGAACGGCGGCTCGGTGACCGCGGCGGGTTCCTGCCGAGGCGGCAGGTGGGTGGCGGTTCTGGTGCGCAGCCGACCGGTGAGAGCGGTCAGGTGCAGGCGTATCCGGGCGCGCGGCGGCATGGGGGTCCAGGTGTCGGCGGTCCAGAACCAGCGGTGGGCGCCGATGCTGTAGTAGCCGTCCCGATCGGGGTGGCAGCGCTCGTCGAGATCGAGGACGATGTCGCCGCTGCCGGTGTCGCGTTCCTCCAGTAGCGCCGCGATGTCACCGTCGAAGCGCAGCAGCGGGTATTCCCCGGGCATGCTGCCCATCCGCCATCGGCCGGTTAGGTCGTCGGCGATCTGTCGGGCGGTGCTCGGGTCGAAGCGGCAGATGAGGCCGCCGGCGTCCGTGCTGCAGTCGTCGGCGACCAGGGCGGGATAGCTGTGATTGCGGACTTGCCGCGAGGAGACCATCACGGGCCGCCAGCGCGCGTCGGGTGGCGCGATGTCGATCCGGTAGTCGAAGGATTGCAGGTGTGCCGCGTCGAGATTTGCGCCGGGCCACACCGGGGTGTCGATGGCCAGCCAGTTGCGCTCGAGGTGGCGCGCGCCGCGTAGGACGTCGATCAGCCGCCGCTCGGCGGCAGTCGACGAGCCCAGCGGCAGGTACAGGTGTTGTAGCCGCTCGCGTTCACGGCTCGCGGCGGTGGTGCGGCGCCAGGAGACGCTGAACGCGATCTGCTCGTCGCCGTCGCGGGTGTGCCAGACGGGGATGCCGTTGGACCGGATGTGTGCGCGCTCGCCGTAGCGGGTGAGGCTCAGGGCGGGGCCGTTGAGCTCGCCGGCGGCGATCTGTCCTGCGGTGAGGCGGTGGGTGGGGCTGGCGAGGGCGTGTTCTGCCAGGGGCAGGACGTCCTCGATGCGGAACCACAGTCGGGACATGGTGAGGAAACCTCCGTGAGGGTGTGTTGGGCGGGAAGAGGAATAGGGCGGCCTGTCTCAGGCCGGTGCTGCGAAAGCCCCATGCCCGGGGCGCCTGGCGCAGCGGGGCGTGAGCTGCGGCGCTACCGGTGCGAGACGCCCGGGCGCGGACCTGCCGGTGCGGCGCGCTGAGGCGTGGCAGAGGCCCGGCCGCGGCGATGAGTGACCCCCGGCATCGGGACGCATGGCGCGTTCGCGTTGACGGCGCCTGCTTCGGCCCCGCGGTGCGAGGCCTGGCGTGACTCTCTGCCGGACGCGGCTGCGGTGCGGGCCCGAACGGCTGGAGTGCGCCGGTGGTGGAGCGGTCGAGGGTCCGGGCTGGGTTGTTTGGTCGCCGCAGGTTAGGCGCGGATGGTGCTGAGCACACGGCGCACATCGGCCGAGATCCCGCGGTCTCGGATCTCAGCCGGCGGGTCGTTCAGCACGAGGCTGGTGATGGTGGCGGCGCCGCGGTGGCGCATGAACTGGTAGTGGCGCCCGTCGACGTCGCAGGCGGTCAGTGCCCGTACCGGGATGCCGTCGTCGGTGCTCGGTAGTCCGAGGGCGGTGGCGTCGCGGCGGCCGGATTCGCTGGTGTCGAGTCCTTCGCCCAGGAATGCCAGGGCGAGAATGGGCCCGATCTGGGCGTGGGTCCACGCCCGCAGTTGAGGGGCCTTGGCGGTGGTCAGCACTGCGGTGATGGCGCGAAGGCCGATCCAGTAGGGCGCCGTCGAGCGGGCGCCGGGCATCGCGTGCATCTGCCAAATCGACGAGTCGATGGGCAGTTGCTCGACGTAGAGGCTTCCCACGCCGGTGTGGGCGGTGGATTCGAACACGCCGAGCAGCGTGGGGAAGGCGTCCCAACCCTGCTCGTCGGCGAGGGCTTCGACAGCGGTCAGCGCGGCCGTGATAGCGGCGGCGCGACGTTCTGGGTTCATGGTGTTCCTCCTTGGCATAGGTGGGTGGGGCAGGAAGCGGCACCGCCGGGCGGCGCGCCTGGGGTCCCCTGGGTGCAGGGATCAGGGCGCGCCGTCCGGACGGGTGTCATGCGGTGGTGTCGAGGGCTACCGCGAGGAGCCGTTGGCCGGGCTCGAGGGTGTCGAGGTGGCGCAGGGCCTGTTCGAGGTAGGTCACCCGGTGGGTGAGTGAGTCGCTGATCGGGGCCAGTTTGTGGCCGTCGATGGTGAGCATCGCGTCACCGACGACAGCGCTGGCTGCTCGGTGGTGCTGGTAGGCCATCTGGCCTGCCTGGTACATCTCCAGTTCTCCGACGCCGGGCTGGCCGGGGCCGGGAGTGACGGCCGCGTGCAGACGCATGGCGTTGACACGGGGCTGAGCGTGGAAGTCCGCCACCGCCGCGTCGTACGGGTACTTCTGCGGGTCGGTCAGGGTGCGGCCTTCGAAGGTCGGCCACGGAGTGGCCACCCGGGTGCCATGCACCGCCTGCTCCCAGATCTGGTAGCGAATCGCGGCGCCGATGGCGGCGGCGTGACGCATGCCGTGCAGGTCGAGCAGCCGCAACGGTCCTCCCGCGCAGGGGATGGGACGGCCCTTACGCAGGCCGATCATCTGGCTGCGCTGCCACAGCCGCAGCTGCGGTACCGCCCAGAACAGCGGGGTGAGGGTGCCGGTGACACCGAAGTGGGTGCGCAGCTGATGCGCGGTGAGCGCTTCGGCGGGCACCTCGTCGGGCAGGCAGATGACCATCGTGGCGATGGTCGGCGCCGGCGTTACGGGCGTGCGGACGACACTGCTGGCCTGAGCGGGGGCCGGTGGGCGCGCGGGCGCCGCGGTGGCCTTCGCGGGGGCCGGTCGGATGGGGATGGCGGGCACGCGGCTGCCGTGGAGGGTCAGCGGGGTGCCGTTGACAGCGGACATGGTGGGGTCCTCCTTGTTGGGTGCGTGCGGGCATGCGGAAGCGACCCACCCACTGGGTTCATGGGTCGGTCAGGGCGGTCAGCGGTTTCGGCCATGTGCAGCAAGGCACGCCAGTTGGGCCAGAGCTGTGGAGGCCTGCGAATCCTGCTTTTCACAGGTGGTGGGTGTCGGCAGCGGTGGAGCCAGTCATGCAGCAACAGGTCTCTCGGGTACGGAGAAGCTGTCGCTTACCTAGGCGGTCCGGGTGTCGTAAGTGCCGGTCAGGGGCGGTGCGGACGCGCGAGAGCGCGGACGCCGATGATCGAACCGTCCAGGTCTCGG
The DNA here is from genome assembly GCF_040649915.1 of Micromonospora sp. NPDC048839. NCBI lineage: Bacteria > Bacillati > Actinomycetota > Actinomycetes > Micromonosporales > Micromonosporaceae > Micromonospora > Micromonospora sp. NPDC048839. The sequence goes on along the minus strand of NZ_JBEZGL010000018.1, from coordinate 23,167 downwards.
ACGGTGTCGTGGCAGACCAGCACGTCGTCGCGGTTGTACGCGGCGAGACCGACGACCAGGGACACCAAGAAGTAGGTGCCCTTGACCGGCGGTGGCAATGGTGGAACGCCACCGTCTGCCACGCCGAAGGCGACCCGTGCGACGGGAACGCCGAAGTCGAGCTCATCGGGTCCGATGACCCGTTGACCCAGCCTCACCGTTTGATGCTGCGAACTTGGTGCGATCACGCGCAACGGCGTGACGCTGCCCGGATCGATCCGATCCGGAGTGCCACTCGGGAAAACGTGGACAGGGTGCGGGGTCAGATTGACTATTTTCGCCATCGGGGGTCCGTCGATCAAGGGTGTGCGGGCGTTGCTGTTTCGTCCTGCCGTCGGCGGGACCTGTTGGTCGGAACTGGTCATCGGCGCTCCTTGAGGGTGTGCGCGTCGGGACGCGCTGGTGTGACCGGTCCACCGGGTGCGTGGATCGGGTCCTGGAATGGGCGCTGGTGCGGGTGGTTGGTGCGACCTCGTGGGGCCGTCGCGCGGGGCGCGGGCCGACCGGCTGATGCGGGTGGGCGTCGCGTACCGCTGGGTGCGGCGGGGTGTCCCTGAGGTGGGACCGAACCGGGTGGAGCGATATGTGGGGTGTGGTAGTGACGTGAACGGTAGCTCTGGGCACTCACAGCGGCGGTGGGCGTCGTGGCGGCGTGCAGGCGGGTTGACCTGCGCTGTGAGAGATCATCGGCCGTCGCCGGCGGTTCTGGTGTGAGTGGCTGTGAGCCGCTGTGAGTGGCGGGCCCGCTCACAGCCGCTCGCCTGCGGTCGGGCGTCGCGTGCCGCTGGTGCGGCTTCGCGACGGCGGTTGACCTGCGGTGTGAGCGGCTGTGGGCGAGCCGGCGAGGGCTGTTAGGCGTCGTCGGGGTCGGTGAAGTGGTGCGGGTTGGTGGCGGTGTCGGGGCCGTGGTCGCTGGGCAGCTCGTGCAGCCAGCGGCGTGAGCCGGGGTCGAAGGCGAGGGTCCAGGCGGGGCCGGCGGGGTGCTCCTGGTGCAGGCCGGTGGCTACCGGCATGACGGTGGGCACGCCGGCGAGGGCGTCGAGCAGGTTCGCCTCACGTCGGCGGTTGGGCACGCGCAGCAGGACGGGGTAGCGGGGTCCGAACTCGGCGAGACGTTCGTAGGCGCGCAGCTTGCCCAGCACGATGCGCAGCGGCTCGGTGCCGTTGTCGTGTTCGAGGAAGAAGCCGACGGTGCGGCCGGCGGCGCGCCAGATGCCGTGGCCGTCGGGTCGCACGCCGGCGATGGCGTAGGCGGCGGTGGCGTGCTGCTCGGACCACCACCGCAGAAGTTCGGCGTCGCGGTCGGCGCGGGTGTAGGCGTGCAGGTCGATGAAGAGCTGGTTGGTGCCGAGCAGGTGGCTCATTCGGCCGCTGCCAATGATGCGGTGGGCGCGTTCCACGCTGGTGCGGGGGGCGGGGGCGTCCGGCCGCAGCGGGTCGCTGTAGGCGCGGGGGTGCACGTCGATGCCCAGCGGGCCGAGGGTGTAGAGGTACTGGTCGGTGCCGGTTCGGGTGTCACCGAAGCGGTGCACGGCCTCGTAGCGGTGCAGCGCGGCCAAGCGCAGCAGCGCGGAGCGCTTCGAGGGGAACAGGGCGGCGGCGATCTGGTCGGCGGAGAGCAGGTAATGCTCGGCGAGCCAATCCAGCAGGTCGTGGTCGCGCAGGGTCAGCAGCCGCAGGCGGGCCAGCCGCTCGTCCTTGCTGAGCCGGCGAGCGGGCGGGGTAGGTCGAGGTTCGGACGGGTCAGGTTCAGGAGTGTGTGATTGGCGAGACATGGTGATCTCCTCAGGGAGAGTAGAGAGGAATCCCCCTCCTTTCAGGAGGGAGTCTGGAACTGTCACCGCCGGTGAGCAGCAGTGGTCACCGGCGGTGTGCTGCAGTGACGGGCCGATCGGCCGGTGTGATGGCCGGCGACGGCGGTTAGGGGTGGTGAAGGCACGGCGAAGACCGGAGCGAAGGTGCTACCGAAGCCCTTGGAGTAGCCGCAGGTGGTGCCGAGCCGAAGGCGTGCCGTGGCGATCGCTGTCAGGCTCAGCGGCGTGGACGGCGAGTCCGTTCCGAGTCGCGGGTGCTGTCCTCAGGGGTCGCGGTGTCGTCCTTCTTCGGGCGGGAGTACTGCTCGACGAGGGCGTCGATGGCGCTCTTGTCCTGGGGCAGGACCTTTTCCGCGGCCACTTCTCGGATGGCGGTGGCCTCGCCGACGACGGGCTTCGGTGCGCGGGTGCGCATGGTGAACGCTGGCGTCTGGCGTCCGTCGGCGACCAGGCGGGTCGCGGTGGTATAGGCGTCGAGGTGCGTCAGGTCGTGCTCGTCGAGCTCCGGCAGGGTGTGCCGAGCCAGCACTCGGGCGTCCTCGGGCGCGCAGGAGAAGTACACCTTGTTGCGGGCGTTGGCCGACGCGGCGGCGAGGAGGTCCTTGGGGAACTGGGCGAGGTCCTGATGCGACAGGACAAGGGACAGCCGGTATTTGCGGGCCTCGGCGAGCATCGTGTCCAGGCTGTTGGCCAGGGTGAGGAAGTTCTGCGCCTCGTCAATGATCAGCGTGGCGTCACGGCGCTGGTCGGGGCTGAGGCGGGCGCGGGCGGTGGCGGCCTGCCACACCTGCGCCAGGATCAGCGACCCGAGCAGCTTGCTGGTGTCCTCCCCCAGCTGCCCCTTGGGAATGCGGACGAGCAGCGCCCCGCCGTCGAGGACCTTGCCCATGTCGAAGCTGGAGCGCGGGTACTGCATGGTGCGTTTGACGAAGTCACGCAGCAGGAATGAGCGCAGCCGGGCGAGGACCGGTCCGATGACCTGGGAGCGCAGGGCAGGGTTGAGCTCGTCGTACCACTGCCAGAAGCCGTGCAGCCCGGCCGGGTCGTCGAGGTCGACGGTCATCGCAGAGCGGAACTGGGCGCTGTTGAGCAGCGGCGGGATGTGTTGCAGGGTGACGTTGGCGTGCCGCAGCAGGGTCAGGCACGCCACACGCATGACGTCGTCCATGCGAGGGCCCCACGCCTTGGCGAAGATGTTGCCGAAGATCGACACGAGGTTGTCGACGACGAGGTCGGGGTCGTCACCTTCGAGGGGATTGATCGTGGGCGGGTTGGGTTGGTCGGGGTCGAACAGCACGACCCGGTCGGCGACGTCGGCGGGCAGCCGGTCGAGGATGTCCAGGACCAGGTCGCCGTGCGGGTCGATGACCACGGTGCCGCGGCGGGCTTTGATCTCGTCGACGGCCATGTTCACCAACATGGTGGTCTTGCCCGAGCCGGTGGATCCGATCACGTGCATGTGATACCTCGAATCCGGCACGGACAGGCCGACACGGTGCCCGCCCATCTGCGCGTCGCCGAGAATTTTCTCTCCGCGCCCGCCTACGGTCACGGCGACCGGGGCCGGCATGGACTTCGCGCGGGCCCGGTCCAGGCCCGGTACTGCCAGGTCCTGGGGTAGTGCGGCGAGCGCGGCCAACTCGGGGGCGCTGGTGACAAAACCCGCGCCGAGACGCCGCTGAGCCAACACCGCCGTGGGATAGGGCATACGGGCGCGGTGGGTGAGCCGGTTGCGGGCGGAGTACACGGCGAACGCGGAGGCGATGGTGTCGGCGATGCCGCGCAGCCGGGGCCGCTGGTCGGTGTTGGCGCGGCCGGTGTCCTTGGCCACGGCGTAGCGCACCGCGGTCTCCCACAGCGGGTGGGCGCTCTTGTCGAGGATGGCGCGTACGTCGCGTTCCACGCTCGGGTCGCGGCGGGACGCTGGCGCGGCCCGACCGGTGCCGGCGGTGCGCCCGGGTAGGAACGCCTCGATGAGCCACAGCAGCGGTGCGGCCGGGTTGATGCTCGGCAGGGCGGTCTTGCCGTCGCGCAGCCGGCCGGCGGCGCGGCGGGCCCGTTGGGCGCGGCGGGCGGCGGCGGGCCGGGCGAGGATCTGCACGCAGGCGTGCTCGTCGGCGCGCAGGCTGGAGCCGGCGGACATCAGGGCGCGCAGCGGGTCGGTGTCATGGTCGGTGCGCAGCGGCAGCCACTCGGCGGCGACGGGCAGCAGGTGCCCGCCCACCGCCGCCGTGTCCAGGGGGATCGGCGGTTGGGGGTCCGTGTCGGTGGTGCAGGCGGCGCCGGGCCACGCGGCGCGTACGGCGGCTTCGACGGCGCCGGGTGGGACGGTGCCGGGCACCCACACGGAGATGAGCAGCCGCCGCCCGCTCCAGGTGTACTGCCACACGACGTGAGGGCTGCCGTAGCGCAGCCGGCGCCGCCGCGACGGGGTGAGGGTGCCGGCGAGGTTAGCCCACAGCGCGGCGGCGCTGTGCGGGTCGACCTCCGGCGGTGGGGCGATGGTCACCAGCCGGGCGCCCTCGGCGTGACGGCGGTGCCGCCACGTCGCGAGCAGGTTGCGAGCGGCTACAACGGCGACCAGCACAGTCGCGGCGACCGCGAGGAGCCACGGTCGCTGCCCAGCCCACGCGGCGGCGTCGAGCAACCATCGAGTCGCGCCCGTGGGGGGTGCGATGCCGGTGGGCGGGGCGATACCTGTGGGGGGTGCGCTGGGTGCGGGAACGATGGCGAGGTGGGCGGTGAGGTTCACAGGTCCTCTTCGTCGTCGAGGCCGGCCAGGTCGCCGGGGCGGGTGGTGGCGAGTTGGTGTTCGGTATCGGAGGCGATCGCCTCGAAGCTGGTGCGGTTAGTGCCGGAGATCAGCAGGCCGGTGCCGACGCGGGCGGCGAGCAGCAGCCGCCGCTCGCCGGCGGTAAGGCCGAACGCGTCGCCGATGGCGTCGATGGCCTGCGGTGCCTGCTTGAGCAGCACCTGTGTGGCGGCGTTGGCGACGACGGCCTGGCCCAGGTCGGTGCCCAGGACGTCGGCGACGTCCTGAGTAATCACGGCCAGGCCGGCGTGGCGTTTACGGGCAGCCTTCGACATTCGGAAGAGAAACTTGGCGCCTTCGCCGTCGCGCATCAGCAGCCACGCCTCGTCCACCACGACCAGTCGCCTGGTCGCTGACCGGCCGGGTGCGTCGACCTGCCGCCAGATCGCGTCGAGGGCGAGGAGGGTGCCGACGGTGCGCAGTTCGTCGGGCAGTTGCCGCAGTGACCACACGACCAGGTGCCCGTCGAGGCGGGTGGTGGAGGGGCCGTCGAACAGTTGGGAGAACGATCCGTGCACCCACGGTGCGAGGCGGGCGGCGAGCTGCCCGGCGGCCGGGTCGCTGTCGTCTTCGAGGCAGGCGGTGAGGTCGCGCAGCAGCGGCGCGGGCCGGTGATGACTGGCGGGGTCGGCGGTGATGCCGGCTCGGCGGTAGACGGCGAGGATGGCCCGGTCGAGGGCGGCGCGTTCGGTTGGTGGCGGTTGGTGGCCGAGGAGGACGGCGATGAAGGTGTGCAGGAACAGCCCGCGGCGGGTCAGTACGTCGGGTCGGGTGTCTCCGGCGGGCAGGTCGAGGGGGTTGATCTTCACGCCGGTAGCGCCGAGGCGCACCACTGTGCCGCCGACGGCGTCGGCGAGGCGCAGGTATTCGTCTTCGGGGTCGATGACCGCGACTTGCACCTGCTGGTAGAGGTTGCGCAGGATCTCCAGCTTGACGAAGTAGCTCTTGCCGGCGCCCGAGCGCGCGAGGACGACGGAGTTGTGGTTTTCCTGCGCCCAGCGGTCCCACCACACGATGCCCTGCGAGTCGGGGTTGACCCCGTAGAGCACGCCGCCTTCGGCGGGTGGGTCGCCGGGCAGCGGCGCGGGCAGGTCGGCCGACGCGAGGGGGAACGCGGCGGCGAGGGCTTGGGTGTCCATGGTGCGGCGCATCTGCAGCGAGTCCGTCGCCAGGGGCAGGGTGGTGGTCCAACCGGCGAGGTGCCGCCAGGTCGCGGGCTGCACCTCGATGAGCGTGGACGCGGCGGCGGCCTTCACCTGCGCGCAGGCCTGCAGCAGTTCGTCCTCGGTGCGGGCGTGCACGGTCAGGTACAGCCCGACGCGGAACAGTTTCGCCGCGCCGCGGGCCAGGCGCTGGGCGAGGTCGGCGGCGTCCTCGGCCGCCGCCTCGACGTAGGGGTCGGGCAGCTTCCCGCCCTCGGTGCCAGCGCGGCGGCTGGACTCGAAGCGGGCGCGCTGGTTGCGCAGCCGGGCTGCGGCGATCGGTGCGGGCAGCGGGTCGATGTGCAGGGCCAGGTCGAGGCGCCCAGGCCAGGACAGCAGCGGCTCCAGCCAGGCGTGGCCGACCTCGGCGGGGTAGCCGGTGACGACGAGGGTCGCGGCGTACCCGTCACCGACTCGCAGCATCCGCGGGGTCACCTCGACCGAGGCGGGCGCGACGGCGCCCGCCAGCGACGAGGTCTGGCGGGCGCCGCCGGCGTCCGTGCGGGATCGGTTGCGGGTTCTCATCGGGGTCCCTTCTTCTTCTGGCGGGGTGGGGTGTCCGGGCCGGTGATGACGGCGTCGGGGGCGGCGAGCCCGCCGGGGCGCGACGGCCGGTACGGGTCGGCCGCTGCGGCGATCGCCGCGGTGACCGCCGTCCCGTCCAGGGCACGGGTGGTCACGCCAAGGCCGGACAGCGACCGCACGGTGTCGTCGGCGCGCCGCCGCGCCGCATGCTCCCCTCGTTCGCCCGCGGTGCTGCGGGTGACGATGAGGACCTGTCGGCGCAGCGGATCGCGTCGAGTCGCGAGGTCGTCGAGGAAACGGGCGTGATCGGCCGCCGCGTCTGCCAGCGCCGGGTGCGCAAGCGAGCCCACGGCCTTCGACAGCGTGGTGGCGGCGGAGTGCAGGTCGACCGGTTGCGCCGAGACCACGATCTGCGTCGGCGTGGACAGGCTGTTGAGCCAGCGGCCGAACGTGTCGACCAAGGCGGCCTGCTCGTCGGCGGTCCGCAGCGCCAGGTTGACGCTGGTCGCGGCGACCATCGCCGCCCGCGCCCCGCCCAGGCGGATCTCCCCCTCGTCGTCGATCGCGTCGGCGGGCAGCCTCAGCGGCGCCGGCACCATCACCCTGCTCTTCGGTGCCTGGACCCAGTCCGGCGTCGTCGACGTCGTGTCCGTCGTCGACAGCGCGCGCGGTGCCCGCGCGTGCCGGACGGCGGCGAGCAGCCACACGTCCAGCGGCAGGCCGTCGCGGCGGCCGACGGCGACACCGAACACGAGACCGCCGAGGACCACGGCGGCGCCGACGAGAACCAGCACCGGCACGAGGTGGTGCAGGACGCGCCAGGCGCCGTAGAAGGCCAGGGCGGCGACGGCGAGGATCGCCAGCTGACGGAAGGTCAGCCCATACAAAACCTTGTCCGGGGCGTCTACGTCCGATGGCATCCGCGCTCGGCCTGCCTCGGTGCGGTCGTTGGCGCTCATCGGCGTACCGCCCGCAGTCCGCGGCCGAGGCCGGGGATCGAGCGGGTGGCTTGCTGCACCACGACCACCCGCACCGCGGCGCCGATCATGTTCGCGCCGCGGCCGTTGCCGGTGGAGACGAAGCTTTTCATCATTGCGGGCACCCGCAGGGTGGTCCACAGCATGACCATCACGACGAACAGGTTGATGACCCCGCCCGGGTCGACCGGTAGCCCGAGCACGGGCAGCAGGTTGTCGGGGTCGGTGAGCATCCACTGCCCGGCGTACAGGGTGAAGCCCTGCACGATCGGCACCGCGAGGGTCCCGGCGTAGGCCTTCCACCACAGTCGGGCGATCGGATCGGTTTGCGGAAGCGCGTGACACGCCAGCGCCAGCGGCGCGAACGCCGTCAGGACCAGCACCGTCGCGAAGCGAACGATCACGCTGAACGCGGTGGACGCGAGCAGCACCGCGATGATCGCCACGCAGACCACGAACAGCAGCACCGCGGTCTTGTCCTGCCCCGCGCTGATGTGCGTCTTGATCGCCCGCAACGCGCCGTCGCTGTCCCCGTCGGGGGTGGTCAGGGCTGCGGTGAGGGCGTTGGCGAGGTCGATGAGCATGCGGCACCACAGCTGCGAGAAGTGCGCGGCGACGAACCCGACGATCAGCCGCGGTAGGAGGTCCTTGACGGTGTACTGGGAGGCTTCGCCGCCGCCGGCGGTCATGGTGAGCACGCCGGCGGCGACGAACGCGAGGACGAAGACGGTGTCGACGACCCAGATCGAGCGGCCGGTCAGGGCCTGCACCTGCGGCAGGACCGTGACGTCCGGGGTGATCAGCAGCGCGCTGCTGATCACCCCGAGCAGCGCGTCGAGGGTCGCGAGGATCGCTGCGGCTATCCAGTCGAGGATTTGGCCCAGCAGATAACTCATTCCCATAGCGGCGTCAGCCTCCGACGATGCCCTGGACGATCCCGAGCAGGATCGGAGCCAGCACGGCGAGGCCGTAGCCGATCAGGGCGTTCTTCAGCGCGCTCTTGGCCTTGTCAACCTGCGCTGGGTCACCTCCGGCGGTGGCCCAGTAGACGCCGGCCAGGACGAGGAACAAGGTGGCGACGGCCGCGAGGATGCCGATCAACCACATCTGCAGGTTGAGGATGACGACCGGGAGGGAGTTCGCCGCCAGCACGGGCACGCCGGTGTCGGCGTACGCGGCGGCGGGCACGGACAGAAACAGCAGCACCTCGCCGGTCACGGCGGCAACGCGGCCGGCCTGACGGGCGGTGCGGGAGCGGGTGAGGGCACGAAGACGTGCCGGAGTGCGGGACATTGAGCGTTCACCTCCGGCCCCGGCCGGGTGAGGGCGGGGCGGTTGTCGGCGGTCCGGGTGGGTGGACCGCCGCCAGAGGGGCGCGGGCGCGGACAGCGCCTCGAAGCACGACCGTCCCCGGGAGGAGCACGTCCTCCCTTGTCGGGTAGCGATCTGTTCGGTGTGGTGTCAGCGCACCAAATTGCGCGGCACCCGGAGACGTCCGGTGCGTGGGGCGGCCCGGTGTGGGCCCGGCCCTCTGGCGGCGGGCGGGACCGTCGTGCCCGCCGCGTGGCGGGTGAAGTGGTCTCGCACTTGTAAACCGCCGCCTGTGTGCTCTGGCGAACGCCTGTCGTTCTCACAGCGACTCACAAGGACTCACAGCCGCTCACACACAGCAGGTCTTCTCGCGCCTGACCTGCACTTTGTCGATTTCTGCTCGGAAGGCCGGTTCTCTGAGTCGAGATGATCTGGGCGCCGGTGCTTCTTCCCCGGCGCTTCATTGGGTGGAGGCGTTCCCGCGACAGGTTCTTAAGCCCTGCCCGGGGGATGCCGTCGGCGCAGCGTGGACATGGCCGCGGCGCCCGCACCGGGAATCCGGTGGGGCGCCGCGAGAACGCGTGCGGGGCGGGTCTCAGGCGGCGGCTGCCGCCTGGCTCGTGTCCTGACGGGCAGGGCGGCGGCTGGCAGCACGCAGTTTGCTGCGTCGTTCAGCCTGTGCGGCGAGGGCCTTGGCGGCCTGTGGGGATGCCGTCCCGGTGAGTAGGCCCGAGGCGAGGGCTTCGGCGATGCGGGTGTCGATGCGCCCCAGGCGCATCCGCAGGGCATCGGTGCTCAGGGCCCGCAGGGCGGCGATCGGTTCGATCGCCCGCCGGCCGAGCCGCACGTCGATGTAGGACTGCTCGTCGTCGGCGTCGAGGATGCCGAGCCGCACGGCGCGGTTGATCAGCACGTCGGGATGACCGTAGGGAATCTGCGGGGTGCGCGGGCCGATGACGTGCTCGACGTCCTCGACCGGGATGACCTCCGCAGCCTGCTGGCGCAGCTTGAACCCGGCGCGCCAGCCGGCGCGGCACAGCCCGGCGTACGGGGCGGGCCGGGCGAGATCCACGTGATCGCGCAGCGCTACCAGGAACCCGGAGAGGACCTCCGCCTCGATGTCGTCGGGGTCGCCGGGGTAGCCCTTGCACAGCTGCCGGGTGTAGCGGCGCAGCGCCGGCAGGGCCATGCCGACCGCGCCAATGACCCACTGCGGCCCGTCCAGGCGGGCCCGGCGGATCATCTCGGCCCACACCGCGTCGCGCGCCTCGAAGGACGTGCGATGCGCCAGCAGCCAGTCGCGCACCGCCAGCACCGTCATGACACCCGCCGGTAGGCCGACGTCCGGGCCGAACTGGTCGAGGTCGATCGACAAGGGCTCGGGGTCGCAGGTCAACGCCGTGAACGCCACCTCGGCGGCGTCCAGCGGGGACTGCGGCCACTGCGTGGAAGTCGTGCTCATGATTGCCACTCCTCGGAGTCGATCTCGGTGTCGCCGCCGATCGGGGCGGCGTCTGAGCAACCGATTACGCCATGCGTGGCTCACAGACGCTCACAGCGCAGGTCAGCGCGCTTATGCCGCTGTCAGAGGTGCCCCTCACCACGGCGCGGGTGGCTGCGCCTCGGCACCGCCTTCGGCAGTGGCGCTCGTTGTCGCGCGAGCCGCTGACCAGGGCTGTGAGCGACAATCCAACCCACGCCGGCCCGGTTCCACGGCGCTTCTCACAGCGGCCCGTCATGCCGCTCACAGCCGCTCACAGTGGCCCGTCATGCCGCTCACAGCCACTCACAGCCACTCACAGTGGTCCGTCGTGCCGCTCACAGCGGCTCACAGTCGCTCACAGCGGCCTCCCGAGACGTGTGTACGACGACGGAGTCATCGACACGTTCGGGTGTCGTCCGAACGACGTCGGCGCGGGTCCCCACAATCCTGTCCGGCAAGGACGCGGCTGTGGCCGAGGTGACATGACGACCGCGCGCTGGGCGTGTCATCAAGGCCATCTTGCGGGGGCCGCCGCCGCGGCCGGCGCCCCTCTGCCACAGTGACAATGTCAACGATCGCTTTCGATGCCCCTGGACAGACTGACAACGCCTGCGACCAACAGGTTGCCGCGGCGGCGCCGCGACTGTCGGCGATGACACCGTCCCATGGCAGGCGGTCATCCTGGCATAGAGCTTTGTCGTTGACATTTTGTCCGCAGGTCCTTGTGAGCAGGACGTTGACATCGGTCACACGTGCGCACGGCAGGCAACGGCGCGGCGCCGGACGTGGTCGCGGCCACGCCGTCGCCGGCGGGCGATGAAGCCGCCTGTGACGCTGCGGCGCGTCGGCCCCGGCCACTTTGCCGGGACAAGACAAGGACGGCTTTAGGGCTGTCACCACGGTTCGCATCAGCGCGCTGCGGACAGTTTGTCATCGGCTCGCGTCATCGCCGGCAGTCGATGGTCAGGCGTGACGCGGTGCTGCTGTGCTGTCGTGTGCCTCGCTGCCGAGTCAACCGTTCACGGGGCTTCTGTGCGGTGGGCGGTGAGGTATCGGCCGGCGGCGCGCAGCACGGTCGCTGTCGTGTTGTGAGCGGCTGTGAGTTTGACAGGCGTTCGCCAGAGCACACAGGCGCGGGTTTACAAGTGTCAGCGCACTGCATGCGCGGCGTGGAGCCGACACCACATGAGCGAGCACACGTCGCAGCACCACCAGCACCCTATCCACCCCGTCGACCCGCGCGTGGTCGACCCGACCCTGATCGACGTGGTCGCCGGTGACCCGCCGGTGCCTGTCACCGTGTGGCGCACCGCCCACGACCTGGCCGACGCCGGGCGTAGCCTCGGCACCCGCCTGGCCTACCGGCTCGTCGCCGCCTACACCCGCCCCGGCGAGGTCGTGGTCGACCTCACCGCCGATCACGACCTGAGCGCCGTGTGCGCCGCGGGCGGCCGGCGACACCACCCGGGCTGGTTCACCGACGCGTCCAACCTGATCATCGGACCAGCCACCCCGCCGGCACGACCCGATCCCGCCGCCCTCGACGACGACGGCGACGGCGACGGCCTTCCGGACATGACCGCCTGGTTCGGCGACGACCTCACCGACGGGCAACCGCCCACCGATCGCACCACCGCAACAGACGGTCTCACCTCCCTCGGCGAGGCGACGAGCCTGGTCGTGGCCTGCTGGCCGCTGGACCCCGACGGCACCACCAACCGGGTCCGGCTGGCGTGGCTGCTGAGCGAGTGCGCACAGCTGCTGCGCCCCGGCGGCTGCCTCGTCCTGGTCGTCACCGTCCCCACCGCCGCAGCCGGCGGCCCGGAGGACTTCACCCCGGTGGCCACCGCCGCCGCGCAGGTGGGCCTGGGCTACCTGCAGCACATCGTCGCCGTCGGTGCCGACACCGACGGCGACGCGTTCGTCTACCACGTCACCGACGAGGAACTGCTCACCCTGACCCATCCGCACTGGGTGGCGCACGTGCGGGTCCACGCGGACCTGCTGGTGTTCTCGCCCGCGAACAAGGCGCGCGAGCAGCGCCACGGCGGCGGTGAGAGCCGTGGCTGACCACACCGCTTCTCCCGCCGAGTCGCAGGAGCCGACCCAGGACTCCACACTGGGCGACAGCACTCAGCGCCACCCTGCGCAGCCGGAAGGTCTGTCGGTGTGGGCGACCGCCCAGCGGACCGGACCGGTGCAGCGCCGCGGCCGGTACGTGCCCGAGTCGGTCAAACACCCGGCCCGAATGCTCCCGGCCATCGCCGCCCACGCTGTACACGCCTACACCCGCCCCGGGGACCTCGTCCTCGACCCGATGTGCGGGATCGGCACCACCCTCGTCGAGGCCATCCACGCCGGCCGCGACGCCATCGGCGTGGAGTACGAGCCGCGTTGGTCCAACATCGCCGACGCCAACATCACCCACGCCCACCACCACGGCGCGACCGGCCGGGCGTCGGTGGTCCGCGGCGACGCCACCCGCCTGTCCACCCTCCTGCCCGCCGCTCTGGCGGGACAGGTCGCACTCGTGGTCACCTCGCCGCCGTACGGGCCGACCGTGCACGGTCTGGTCCGACCCGGCGAGGACGGGGTGGCGAAGTTCGACAACGCCTACAACGACGGCGCCGACCGCGGGAACCTCGCCTACCGCGACCTCACCGGCCTCGCCGACGGGTTCGAGCAGATCCTGCGCGGCTGCGCGGACCTGCTGCGGCCCGGCGGCACCGTCGTGGTTACTGCCCGGCCGTGGCGCAAGCACCGGCAACTGGTCGACCTGCCCAGCGCCGTGATCGCCGCCGGCGTCCGCGCCGGCCTCGTTCCCACCGAACGGTGCGTCGCGCTACTCGCGGCGGTACGCGACGGGCAGCTCGTCGCCCGGCCGTCGTTCTTCCAACTCCAAGCCGTGCGCAAGGCCCGCGCCGGCGGCACCCCACTGCACCTGATCACGCACGAGGACGTGCTGATCTTCCGCCAGCCGGGCGGCGACCCGGGTTCACCAATCCTCAACACCCCCGAGGGCGGGGTGATCGCGTGAACGCACCCACCCACCGATACCTGAGCCTCGGCGCCGGCGTGCAGAGCTCCACCCTGCTGCTGCTCGCGGCGCACGGCCAGGTCCCCACGTTCGACGCGGCGATCTTCGCTAACACCGGCTGGGAACCGGCCGCGGTCTACGCACATCTGCGCCGACTGGAGCAGCTGGCCACCCGATCGGGGATTCCGGTCGTCCGGGTCGCGGCGGGTGACATCCGCCGCGACGCCCTCGATCCGGACCACCGCTTCGCCTCAATGCCCCTGTTCACCCTGGGACCCAACGGCGAGCGGGGCATGGCACGCCGCCAGTGCACGGGCGAGTACAAGATCAAACCGATCAAGGTGGAGGTGCGGCGTCGCCTCGGCTACCCGCACCCCGCCCGGGTCCCCGCCGGTGTGATCGCCGAGATGGCAATCGGAATAAGCCTGGACGAGATCGGCCGGGCCCGTGACGCCGACGTCGCCTACATGCGCAACGTCTTCCCGCTGCTCGATCTCGGCTGGCGGCGCAAGGACTGCCTCGCCTACCTCGCCGCGCACGGGTGGGCGGACACCCCGCGCAGCGCGTGCGTGGGATGCCCGTTCCGCACCGACGCGGAGTGGGTGCGGTTGCGCCATGACGACCCCACCGGATGGGTCGACGCGGTGGCGTTCGACGCGGCGATCCGCCACGGGTCGGCGCGGGCCAACGCCGCCGGGCAGCCTTTGCGGGGGCAGTTCTTTCTGCACCGCCAGCGCGTCCCCCTCGACCAGGTCACCCTCCGCCCCAGGACTGAGGCGCAGACGGATGTGCCGGGGTGCGGGCCGTGGACCTGTCCCCACCCAGACACGGCCACCGAGCCAACGCCCGACTCATCGGTCGCGCCGGGGCGGGAGGTGCGCGATTGACCGGCACCTCCCACCCCGCCTCGGATCGCTGTGCACCGGCTACGGCGGCCTCGACATGGCCGTCGAGCTGGTGCTCGGCGGCCAGCTCACCTGGTACGCCGAGACCGACCGACACGCCGCAAGCGTCTGCGCCCACCACTGGCCCGGCGTCCCGAACCTCGGCGACATCCGTGCCGTCGACTGGAGCACCGTCGCACCCGTCGACATCCTCACCGCCGGCTTCCCCTGCCAGGACATCTCCAACGCGGGCAAGCGAGCCGGCATCACCGGTGCGCACTCCAGCCTGTGGAGCGCTGTCGCCGACGCCGTTCGCCACCTTCGCCCGCCGCTCGTTTTCGTGGAGAACGTCGCCGCGCTCCTCCGGCGCGGCTTCGACGTCGTCGAAGCCGACCTGGCCACGCTCGGGTACGACACGAGCTGGACGTGCCTACGCGCATCCGACATCGGCGCCGCGCACCGCCGCGACCGACTGTTCCTGCTGGCCACACCCGCAGAACCTCACCGAGGGGGTGCGGACGTTGCCGACACCGTGCGCCCGTGACGGAAAGGGCCCCGGGCACCAGTACGGGCTACCCGACCTGATCGAACCGTCCGGCTCCACCCACGGCCTGCTGCCCACCCCCACCGCGGTGGCATACGGGTCGAACAAGTCCCCGTCCGCCGGGGCGAGCCGCCGGCCGAGCCTGGCTGGCGTCGCCGGGCAGCTCATGCCGACGGTGGCGGTGGCGGACAGCCGATCCTCGGCCAACGTCACCGCCGGCCGCGTCACGCCGATCGAGCATCAGGGCCGGACGCTGATCGATGCCACCCGGCTGCTGCCCACCCCGAGGGCCAGCGACACCGGCACCCCCGGACGTAAGGCGGGGGCCGGGTTCGGGCCCCCGCTGTCGCAGGTGCTGCTGCCCACCCCCAGGGCCACCGACGGAGCGAAAGGTTGCCCGGGGCAGCGCGGCTCGCATGGCGATCTCACCCTGCCGTCGGCGGCGGTGCGGGTACCCACCCGCACCCTGCCCACACCTCGCGCGTCCGACGGGCGCGGCCCGGGACGCCACGGCGACGGCGGGGCGGACCTGCGCACCACCGTCGCCGGCCTCGGCGACCTCGACGAGCACCGGTGGGGCGGTTACGCCGCCGCCATCGCCCGGTGGGAGCTGCTACTCGGCCGAGGCGCACCGGAACCGACCCAGGCCGGGCAGCACGGCAAGCCCGTGCTCGCCCCACCGTTCGTGGAATGGCTGATGGGCCTCAACCAGGGCCACGTCACCGACCCCACGCTGGGCTTGCCGCGCACCCTCGCGCTGCGGGTCTTGGGTAACGGCGTCGTCCCCCAGCAGGCAGCAGCCGCGCTGCGGCTGCTGCTGTGCCCGCACCGCTGGCAGGCACCGTCATGACAGAAGATCATCGCCCGGTGGGTCTGGCTGAATACCAGTACCACCAGGAAGGGCCAGTCACCCTCTACCTCGGCGACACCCGGCAGGTGCTGACCGCCATGTCCGAGGCGTCCGTCGACTGCGTCGTCACCTCACCCCCGTTCTGGGGGCTGCGCGACTACGGCACCGGCCGCTGGAGCGGCGGCAACTCCGACTGCCCGCACGACGCAAGCCGTCGGGTCGACGGCGCTACCTGCCGGCGATGCCCCGCCCGATGGTCCGATCCGCAGTACGGGCTCGAACCCACCCTCGGCAAATACATAGACCGGCTGGTCGACGTATTCCGCCAAGTGCGCAGGGTGCTCACACCCACCGGCACCTGCTGGCTCAACCTCGGCGACAGCTACAGCAGCGCCTCCGGCGGCGCACCCCAAGCAGGCCGGCCACAGCCAGGAGGCCGACGACCGGCGCGCCGCCGCGCGCAGGACACCCTTGCGGCGAAGAACCTCATCGGTGTGCCCTGGCGGGTCGCGTTCGCGCTGCAAGCCGACGGCTGGTGGCTGCGCAACGCGATCATCTGGTCCAAGACCAACCCGATGCCCGAGTCCGTCCGCGACCGCCTCTCCACCACCTACGAACTGCTGTTCCTGCTCACTCCATCACCCACCTATTTTTTCGACCTCGACCCCATCCGGATACCGCTGGCACACCCAGCGGCGGCCGACGGCAGCCGAGTCATCGGCGGCGCCCGCAAGGGCGCCACCGGCGGGATCGGGGCGACCGCCCGTCGCCGAGGCGCCACCGCCTACGGCGGCAAGTACGCCGCCACCAACACCGCCGAGCCACGCGCCTCGGCGGGCAACCTCAAACCGCTCGGGCACGCCCACACCTCCGCACACGTCAGGGGCCGCAACCCCGGTGACGTGTGGCGCATCGCCACCCGCCCCTACCGCGGCTCCCACATCGCGCCGTTCCCCATCGACCTGCCACTACGGGCGATCGCCGCCGGCTGCCCAGCCGGCGGCGTGGTCCTCGACCCGTTCTCCGGCGCCAGCACCACCGGCCTTGCCGCGATGCACCTCGGCCGGCGCTACCTCGGCATCGACATCGCCGAGCAGTTCCACCACGAGGCCATCACCCGATTACGTCCACATTTGGCGCAGGACACGACATGAGCCTGCGCCTCGTGCCGGTCACCTTCGCTCAGGCCGGCCAGTTCATCACCGACTGGCATCGCCACCACCGCCCGCCCCGAGGACACAAGTTCTCCCTCGGCGTCGCCCAGGACGACGTTCTCGTCGGGGTGGCGGTGGTCGGCCGGCCCGTCGCGCGGATGCTCGACGACGGCCACACCCTCGAAGTCACCCGCGTCGCCGTCGCCGACACCGTCCCGAACGGCTGCAGCATGCTCTACGGCGCCGCCTGGCGAGCCGCGAAAGCGCTCGGCTACCGACGGTTGGTCACCTACACCCAGCAGGGCGAGTCCGGGGCCAGCCTGCGGGCGGCCGGGTGGCGCGTTGTCGCCGCCCGGCCGCCTACGCCCGGCTGGTCCCGCGCTGCCCGACCCCGCAGCGACCACGGCGTCGACCACATTGCCCGCCTCCGCTGGCAACCGCCGCGCTGACGCCCCCGGTCACCTCACGCCGAAGCCATCCACCCAGGGTGGGCGCCCATCGAGTTACGTCGGGCGCCCACCCGCTGCTGCTGCCAACACAACCCATCCCCACTATCGAAGGAATGTCCGTTTTCACCCTTGATCTCTGTCGGTTCCACTCGTCGGCGGCTAGCGCGGCGTGTTCTCGCCGCGCGGCCTGTGGGTGCAAAGCACCTACGCGGCTTGCAGCAGCCACAGCACCGGACATGCACAGAGCCCGACCTCGAAGCCGCCAACAGGGGCGCCTAGGTAACGACCGACTTCGCGTCGACATCGGCTGTGGAGCCGGACCCCGACACCACGATGCTCACGAAGGACGAGAAATGTCTAAGACCGACCCACCCGACAACCCGCCGCCCACGACCGGACCATCGGCGCGGCGCGCGTGGCGCAACCCGCGGCAACGGGACAACCTCAGCTGGCCGGTCATCACCGTACGACCGGCGACGATCAACCTCCCCACCCTCACGGTCACCCAACGACACCGACGGCGGGTAGCGGACCAACTCGCCACCGGGCTGACCGTTGCCGCCCGGACCGGCCGGCCGAGCCTTTTCCCAGTTCTCGCCCTGACCGCACCGGTCGACGAAATCCCCCGGATAACCACGATCATCGACGAGGCCTTACAACTCGTCGCCGCACCGACGCCCGCTGCTATACGTGTAGGTCGGAACCTGCGCGGCGAACCCGCTGCGGTCGTACTCCACGGCGACCGGTGGAGCCTCGTCATAGAGACCCATCAAGCGGCGGCGCGCCAACCAACGGTCACCTACGCCTTCATCGACGGCTCTGGCGGACATTGTCTCGCGCTCTGCTTCGACGACCATCCCAACGCGCTCGGCGTCGCTTGGACCGAGATGACCCACCACGTCCTGGCGATGACAACCTAACCGCCCCACCGGCCGCACTAACCCGGCTACGCCGCCCGCCACCAGCTTCACAGCGCGCCCACAGACAGGCGCTTGAAGCCGGTCACGCGGCCAGCGCGGGCTGCCGCAGAGGCGCTCGTCACCGCTCTCATTGATCTACACATCGGATTTCTGCAAGCCCCGCAGCCCCTACCGCAGGCGGCCGACCGTCCGGTCGTTAAGGCGATCACCACGCCGCGGATCGTCGGCGACCTGCCGCATCCCCGGATCAGCGGGAAGCGCATCTACGCGTCGCCCCAATCGTCCTGATCGGCGTCGCCCTCACCGCGCAGGACCGCGACCGCGCTCGCACCACCGCCCAGCGGCGGCGACGCGCAGAGCTGCTTTCGCGGCAGCCTAAGGACGGTCACCTGCACACAGCAGCTCACCGTCAACTGGGTGCGGAAGCGGAGCTATCTCTCCATACGCGAGCCTGCCTTAAGGCTGACCGCCGACGGCCCGCACTTTCGAGTGATCGCACCTCACCAAGTCCGGCACCCCCACAGAGGGCAACCGGCTCCACCCCCACCGGCAACTGATCGCCTCATGAAAGGCACACCACGATGACTTCCCAGCCCTCACCAGCCAGCCCGTCGACCCCCGATCACCTCAACTGGACCATCGATCAAATCCGAGCGCTCGGCACCGTCACCGACATCGCCACCGTCGGGCAGATCTTCGGACTGCCCCGCTCCACCGCCTATGCCATGGCGCAAGCCGACACTCTGCCGGTGCCGGTCATCAAAATCGGCTCCCGCTACCGGGTATCCGTGACCGCGATCATCGCCGTCCTCACCGCCACCCACCCCAACCGCCGACCGCCGGCGACTTGACCGTTGCGCCGTGACGAGCGTCGATCAACCACGCGCGACGCCCGATAATCCGATGCTGCCACCGGCGGCATCCCCGTTCGAGGGAGGCACCTTCCATGGCCGACGGCTCGATCACCAAGCAGTGCGGCTGCCGCAAGGACGGCAAGCGGCTCGGAGCGAAGTGCCCCAAGCTGCGCCGCGGCGACGGCTGGAACCCCCACCACGGCAATTGGGCATACCAACTCGAACTGCCCACCGACGCCG
The DNA here is from genome assembly GCF_040649915.1 of Micromonospora sp. NPDC048839. Lineage (NCBI taxonomy): Bacteria > Bacillati > Actinomycetota > Actinomycetes > Micromonosporales > Micromonosporaceae > Micromonospora > Micromonospora sp. NPDC048839. The sequence continues at coordinate 4,072 of NZ_JBEZGL010000018.1, read as the reverse complement.
GCAACAAGCGCCGGCAACTACGCCGCTCCGGCTTCACCAACCGCGAGCATGCAGCCAGCGAACGCGACAACGCCCGCGCGCTGCTCGACCTCGCCGGCACCAACGCGCTGATGCGCCAACACATCGCCGACCTCCTGCACAGCCTCAAAGCCGGCGAGGCACTCCCCGAGCGCGACACCATCACCCACCGAATCCACACCGGCGAAACCGCTGCCGGCAAGGCCATCACCCTCGGCGTGTACCTCGACACCTGGTTCGCCAACCGCACGGGGCTCGCACCGGCCACCCTGCGCAGCTACCGAGATCACATCACCAACTACTGGAAGCCGAAGATCGGCCACGTACCGCTGAACACGCTCACCCCCGGACACATCCAAACCGTCTTCGTCGCTATCGAAGAGCGCAACGCCGAAATCCTCGCGCTAAAGGCCAGCACCGACAAGGCGGTCCGAGACACGGTCAAGGGTGTACGCACCGTCGGCCCGGCCAGCATGCATCGCATCCTGGCAACCCTGCGCAAGGCACTCAACGACGCCCGGCGCCTCTACCGCCACCAACTCGTCGAGAACAACCCCGCCGAGTCGGTTCACCTCAAGTCCGGCGCCGCGCCCAAGCCACGGCTGTGGACCGCCTCTGCCGTCAACCGCTGGCGGCAAACCGGGCGCCGCCCCAGCGCCGTCATGGTCTGGACGCCCGCCCAGGCCGGCGAGTTCTTGGACTACGTCGAGAGCGCCGATCCCGAACTGTCCGCACTGTTCGACCTCGCCGTTCACCGGGGCCCCCGCCGAGGCGAACTCGCAGGCCTGCACAACTACGACGTCGACCTTGGCAACGGTGAGATCACCATCACCGAACAACGCACCAGCGTCGGCTACAAGATCATTACGAAGGAAGTGAAGTCCGCCGCCGGCGACCGTGCCGTACCGCTCGCCGACGACACCGTCAACGTACTGCGGGCCTACCTCGCTCGACGCGCTACATGGAAACTCACCGCCGGGGCGAAGTGGCACAATAGTGATATTTTTTTCGTCCGCCGCGACGGCCGACCTTGGCATCCCGAGCTGATCACTGACCGCTTCGATCGTCACCTCGCCGCAAGCGGTCTGCCGCCCGTCAGGTTCCACGACCTTCGGCACACCGCCGCGACTCTCATGCTCGCCGCCGGCGCCAGCATCAAGGAAATCCAAGACACCCTCGGCCACGCCAACTACAAACTCACCGCCGACACCTACACGTCCGTCCTGCAGGAACTCAAGCGCTCCACCGCCGAGGCCGCCACCAAACTCGTTCCCCGCAAGCACCGAAAAGCGGCATAGTTCACGTCCCCCTCAGCAACACGGCAGTCCCACGACGGCGATACAGGCCCCTCCGACAACGGGAGGGGCCTGTATCGCTCGTCAGGGAGACAGGGCTGGCGCGATGACTTCGGCTTCCTGGGCCAGCGCCGCAGTGCACGCGAATATTGCTGATAGCCCGCCACCGCACCCCTGGATAGCCTCGAGCCCGGAGAGCCGCTGCCCGAGCGTGAGGTCATCGCCCGCAGCCCCCGATTGATTCCGACACCTTGATTCGGTACCACTTGGGCAGGTTCTTCAGGCACCAGCTGTGGCGTACGCCCGATGCATCTCAGCCCGCCGGTGCCGAAGATCGACATGTGAGCTCGGCACCATCTTGAGGGCCACACACTCTTGATCGACAGGTAGTTCTCGACACCGCTGCCGACGCGTTACGCCGGCTGCCGCGGTTCAGAGGATGGTGACCTCGACCGCCCGAGCAGGGTAACCGTCCTGGCCCGGGACTTCGTAGTGGCATCGCACCTGCTGACCCGGCGTCAGGCTCCGGTACTCGGTCGGCCCTGCGACGATGTGGCTGTAGTGCACCCAGACCGTCAAGTCAACGTGATCGAGGGCGACAGTTCCCCACCCCTGTTCGGGGTGCCAGGTCCTCACCACGCCGGTGTCGCGCAGGCCCTGATTACTCACACGCGCCAGGGTATCGGCTCGATGGAGGTCGGGCAGGGAACCGCGATGATGCTCGACGAGGTGCCGATCCAGAAGGCACGTCGGGTGGTGCCCAGAGAACCTAACCATCAACAGCCGTCGATCATCTATGACGGCAAGTGGTGCCCGAAGAACCTGCCCGGGTGGTGCCCGTTCAACCTGCCGGAATCACCCCGATCCTCCCCACCAGGAGGGCGGTCCTTCCCTTGCAGGACGGACCGGCCTCGCAGTCGTTGCAAAGTGGCGGCCGGGCGTGGGGGGGGTCCGTGCCCGGCCGCTGCAGCGCTGAACGCCACACCCGACGGTCCGGATAGGGGCGCTGCTGGCCAACGCCGTTGTCGGCCAGCAGAAGGAGCGGTATCCATGGTCTGCCACCTCCTGCGGCGACGAGGGATAAAGCTCGTACAAGCTCGGCGTCGTATCGCCTGGCGCCAGTTCCGAGGCAACACCTGGCGACACCGCCGGGCCTGAGGTCCGAAGGCTCCGGGAGGTGAAAGGGTAGGGCTGCCCCCGGCTAGCGGAGTCCGTGCACTGCGGCCGGCCCGTCTACCCCAACCCGTGGCGCAGCGGAGGCCCAGCGCCGCGTCTGCTGGGGGCGTTAGACGAGGCGGTCGCTCTCGCAGGGTCGGCTGCTAGCCCTGAGCGGTGAGAGAGAGGACAGCGACATGCGGAGACGGACGTTGGTGACCGGGACGCTCGGCGGTGTCGTGCTGGGCGCGTCCGCGCCGGCAACCGGATCGGCAGCCGTAGCTGGTCGTTACCGGCTGCTGTTTGAGCCCGCCGCCCCAGGCACGGCACCCGTCACCATCGACGCCCTGCGAGCGGCGGTGTCGCAAGCGTCCGCCAACTTCCACGGGGTCCGCTATCAGCAGCTCGCACGACAACTGCCGGAGTTGCTGCGCGCCGCCGAGGCGACCCGTGACGCGGCACCGGCCGACCGGGCGGGCTCAGTGCAGACAGTGCTCGCGGAGGTTTATGGTCTGGCGACGCGCCTCAGCGTGAAATTGCACGATCCTGGCGTGGCGTGGTCGATGGCGGTCCGGGCGGTGCAGGCGGCGCGAGCGTGCGACGACCTCCACGTGCTCGCGGAGACATACCGGACGGCCGCCGTGGTGTTGCGCCGATCGGGCCACCACGATGAGTCGCAGCGAATGGTCATTCAGGCTGCGGCTCACCTCCGGGAGCACACCCGTTTGAAAGCCGGCAGGGATGTGTCCCTGTACGCGTCGATGCTGGCGACGGCCGCCTACACCGCTGCTCGCGCAGACCGACGCGACGATGCGTGGACACTGGCTGCGGAGGCAGGAGATGCGTTGGCTTCCGGCACGGCGTCCGGATTTGGATCGAACGATCTTGAGCTGTACTGGTCGGGAATCGCACGGGCGCTCGGCGACTTCGGCGCAGCCGTCGATCATGCTTCCCGAGTGCGGATCGAACTGTTCACGACACCTGAGCGTCGGGCCCGCTACTGGGAAGACGTCGCGCAGGCATGGATGGGTCGCGGCCGGGCCGCGGAGGCGTGGGTGGCGTTGCAGGAGGCCGAGGCGACGGCCCCCCAAGAGGTGCGGTATCGGCCTTGGGCGCAGGATCTGACCGCTGACCTCCTTGCCCGCGATCGAGGGGGAATGCTGCCCGGGATCCGTCCGTTCGCCGCCCGAATCCAGGCGGCTGGACCGGCCTAAGGCGTGTTTCAGAAGTCGTGGTGGCCGATGAAGGTCCCGGCGTGGCGGTGATCGACAACTGAAGAGGTCTCCGGTATTTGGTTCTGCGACCAAGCAAGAACTTCATACCGGAGACCTCGTGGCCACCTTAGCGGTGACGAGGCGGCACGACCTGACCGACGCTCAGTGGCAGCGGCTCGCCGCACTGCTGCCTGCCGCGTCGGCGAAGGGTCGTCCGCCGAAGTGGGAGAAACGGCAGCTCATCGACGGGATCAGGTGGCGGATCCGGATCGGGTCGCCCTGGCGTGACGTCCCGGCCGAGTACGGACCATGGCAGACGCTCTACGGCCTGTTCCGTCGTTGGCAGCGCGATGGAACCTGGGACAAGATCCTGGCCGCGTCACAGACCAC
>NZ_JBEZGL010000017.1:0-153942 GCF_040649915.1 Micromonospora sp. NPDC048839 | reverse complement strand
AGGACCGGGGTGATGTCGGTGATGCTGTTGGTGCCGGCCTCGGTGGTGCCCATTTCCTTGGCCATGTCGTCGACGTTGATGTTCTTGCCCTGCACGGACAGGGCGTTGCGGGTGGCGGCGGGGCCGCAGTAGTAGAAGTTCGGTTGCGCCTCGTAGCGCACACCCAGTTCCCGCTCACCCGAGGGCTTGCGGTCGGTCTGGGTCTGGCTGGTGGGCTTGGCGTCGGATGCCGCGTAGGCGGTGGTGACGGGTCCGGCGATGGCGCCTCCGGTGAAGGCGAGGCCGGCGGCGGTCAGGGCGGTCTTACGGATCAGATCGGTACGCATGATGGCGTGCTCCTCTGCATCGGGGGTGCCCACACAACCCTGGGGGTGTGGTCGTGCGGGGAGGTTCACGGCAACGCCGGCGATCCGGGGGACCTGCTCGGGCGTCGCGGGGGATGTAACCGGGGCGGCCTGCCAGGTGTTCCCGGCGGCTGCCGCGCTCCACGACTCGACGGTCGCGGTGGCGTGCCAGGTATAACGACCCCGCCCGGCCACCGATTCCGCCGCCACGGTGACCCCGGTCATGGGACGAAGCTCGCTAGGTTGAACAAATCGCCCATACGGTGCTCCCATCACATGGGAGGAGGGCGATGATCCACTCGGGGTCAGGGATATCGCGGTATCGGTGCGGCCTGGACACCGCGATGTTGGCAAACCCGAGTGGACCATGGCCGGTTCCGGTTCCGGCCCGAACGAGGCACGCCTCCCGCGCATCCGCCTGCGCTTTCGACTATCCCCCGTATCAGGGTAAATCGGTCAAATAACCCTGCCCGACCGACTCCGCCCGAGCCGATGCGGCGAGCGGTGGCGGTCGCGAACACCGTCCATGAGGGAGGCGCGAGGGCGGTGTTGCGGGGATACGGTCGGTCGGGGTGGTCAGGCGCCGTCTGCGGACTTCGCGGCGTCGCCGGCTTGGGCGTGACGCTCCCGCAGGCGCTGCCGGATCTCCTCCGGGGTGTAGGCGCGCCGCCGCCGTTCGGCCCGCGCGATGACCACGCCGGAGGCCGCCACGCCAGCGAGGCCGGCCAGCCCGAGGACCTTCCACCACCGCAATCCTTGCCGCATCGGCCTAGGCTAGTCCCTCATGAGCATCAGCCTGGATGAGGCCGTCGAGCTGACCCGTACCGGCGACGTGTGGGTGTTCCGGGGGCGCAGCGTGCCGGACCGGGCGATCCAGTCCATTACCAACAGCCCGGTCAACCACGTCGGGATGGCGGTCGTGCTGGACGACATGCCGCCGTTGATGTGGCACGCGGAGTTGGGCAGGTCGTTGCCGGATCTGTGGTCGGGCACCCACCAGCGCGGCGTCCAACTGCACGACCTGCGGGACGCGGTCTGCGTCTGGGCGAACCGGTACGGCCAACGGGCCTGGCTACGGCAACTCGACCCGCCTGCCGACGGGGAGATGGAGCGGGCGGTGCTGCGGACGATCGCAAGGTTGGACGGCACGCCGTTCCCGTCGACCGCGCAGTTGGCGTGGCGTTGGGTGCGTGGTCGGGTGCCGTCCCTGCCGCGCCGCCGCCTGTCGGCGCTGGCGCTCCCCGGCCGGCCAGCACCTCGGCCAGCCCCGGCCACCGACGGCAGCCCGGCCAGCCCGGCCAGCCCGGCCAACCCGGGCAGCCCGGCCAACCCGGGCAGCCCGGGCAGCCCGGGCAGCCCGGCTCCCCACGGCAACTCGTCCACCCACGCCAACTCGTCCACCTCCGGCAACCCGACTGGCTCGGCCGGGGAACGGGATCGGGCGTTGGAGACGGCGTACTGCGCCGAGGTGGTGGCGGTGACCTACGAGGCGATGGGGTTGCTGCCGGCGGGGCGGCGTCCGAACTGGTACGACCCGGGGCGGTTCTGGAGCGGTGACGACCTGGGGTTGGCCGCGGATGCCCGACTGGGTGCCGAAATCGAGGTGCGGGTGCCGCCGCGCTGACGTGTGACCTCGGGGGGTGGGCCTGGACCGGGCCTGACCCACCGGGATCGTCGGTGGAGTCGAGCCGTTTTCCGTGGCCTGCCGGCCGGTTGGCGCGATCCGTACCCGCCGGGTTTCCGGTGGGTGCGGTGCTGGCTACGCTGTCGCGTCGGTGGGGTTGAGGGGAGACCTGATGGCGGTGCGGCCGGATGGTGCGGCAGGGACACGAGCGGCGCGGGTATTGGCATCGATGCCGTGGGTCGTGGTGCTGCTCGGTGTGTGTGCGCTGGTGGTGCTCCTGGTGATCGCGCTGCTGTCGTTCCGGACCAGGGAGCGGGACGTCGTGCCGCGGGCCGCGCCTTCGGTGTTCCTGCCGACCGTGCCGGCTGCCTCGTCGGCCAGCGGTGGGCCGAGTCCGGCCGCGGTGGAGCGGCGCTCGGTGTCGCCGCGGCCGTCGCGCAGTAGTCGGACGCCGTCGCCGCGGGCCACCACGCTGGCCAGTTCGCCGACTCCGGTGCGGACGAGCGCTCCGGCGGCGCCGGTCGTGCCGGTCACGCCGACGAACGGCACGGTGGGTGCCCGGTACCAGGTCGGTGAGAACGGCTGGGACGGCGACGCCGCGGTGCTGTCGATCGTGAACGAGTCGGGTGAGTCGGTGGACTGGTCGGTGGAGTTGGCGTTCGACGACGACCTATGGGCTCTGCGGGCCACCGACGACTCGGGTGTCTCGGTGCGGGGTCGGGGGGACGGCGAGTTCGTGGTGCGCGGCACGCGTTCGCTGGAGGCGGGTGACTCTCGGGCGGTGCGGCTGCGGGTCGGTTGGGGTGAGTCGGCGCAGCGGCCGCTCCGGTGCACGATCAACGGTGTCGACTGCCGGCTCGGCTGAGCCGGGTCGGTGCCGCGGCGGGGCGTGCCGTTGGCGCTTTCGGCTCCGGCCGCCGATCGCTAGGCTGCCCGGACGGTGCGCTGAGGGAGGTACATGTCCGGAATGCGTCGTGCCCCGCGGCTGTCGCGCGGTCGGGCTGCGATCGTGTCGTCGCCCTGGATCGTGGTGGGCGTTGGTGTCCTCGTGATGGTGGTCCTGCTCTTCTTGGCCCTGGGCGCGTACCGGGGGCGTAGTCCCGCGCCGGACGGCGCGCCGGTGCCCCCGGTGGTGCCGCTGCCCACGGGGGTGGGGTTGCCGAGCGCTCCCGGCCCGGCGTCGTCGCCTCCGCCGGTGCGGCCGGGGTTGTCCGGGCGGGCGAGCGGCTTGCCGCCGAGCGCGTCGGCGGGGTCGCGGTCACCGTCGGTCGTCCCGTCTGTCGGCGCGACGGGGAGTGGACCGGTGGTGACGCGGTCACCGAGTCGGGCGCCGCAGGGGCAGTCGGCGATGAGTGGGCGGTACGGGGTGGTGCAGAGCTTCGACGGGGGTTTCATCGGCGAGGTGTCGATGGTCAACCGGTCCGCGCAGAGTCGTGGGTGGACGGTCCGGTTGGAGTTCTCCGGTGGGCGGTTGGTGACCGCGTGGGTGGAGGGCGTGCCACAGGGGACGCTTCGTCAGTCGGGCGACGGTTTCACGTACGTCAGTGGGGTGGACGTGCGGCCCGGTGGGTCGGTGTCGTTGCGGTTCCACCTGGAGCGGACCTCCAGTACCCCGCGTGAGTGCACCGTCGACGGGGTGCGCTGTAGCGGATTCTGAGTGGCGCTTCCGCAAGAATGCTGCTGTGTTACGACCGTGTTTGCAAGGCATTGCAGAATGTTTCGGCAAGGGTTAGCGTGCGGCGCATCACGACCAGAGGAAGGCGTCGATGAGACCCACGCCGATACCGCGCACCGCCCTGCTGGCCCTCGTCCCCCTGCTCACCCTCACGCTCGTCGGCACTCCGGTCGCCACGCATCCGGCCGCCGCCGCTGCCCGGTCGTCCGACGCCGCCGCGTTCGCCCCCACCGGCGCCGCGCAGTGGGGTGCCGAACCCACCGCCGAGGCGCTGCTCAAGGCGGGCGACAACTCGGCGCGCGCCGAGCAGTTCTACTTCGTCCTGCCGGACCGGTTCGCCAACGGTGACCCCCGCAACGACCGGGGCGGGCTGACCGGCGACCGGTTGCGGACCGGGCTCGACCCGACCGACAAGGGCTTCTACCACGGCGGCGACCTCAAGGGCGTCATCGACAAGCTCGACTACATCCAGGGGATGGGCACCACGGCCATCTGGCTCGCCCCGGTCTTCAAGAACCGGCCGGTGCAGGGCGCCGGCGACGACATCTCGGCCGGCTACCACGGCTACTGGATCACCGACTTCACCCAGGTGGACCCGCACTTCGGCACCAATGAGGAGATGAAGCGGCTGGTCACGCTCGCTCACCGGCGCGGCATCAAGATCTACCTCGATGTGATCGTCAACCACACCGCCGACGTGATCAAGTACGCGGAGGACACGTACGCGTACGTGGACAAGGCGACCTCGCCGTACACCGACGCGCAGGGGCGGGCGTTCGAGGATCGCAACTACGCCGACGGCAGCCGCGCGTTCCCGCCGGTCGACAAGGAGTCCTTCCCGTACACCCCGGTCCTTCCGGAGCCGGGTGACGCGAGCGTCAAGGTTCCGGCGTGGCTGAACGACGCGACCATGTACCACAACCGGGGGGACTCGACCTTCGCGGGCGAGAACAGCGAGTACGGCGACTTCTTCGGCCTCGACGACCTGTGGACCGAGCGTCCCGAGGTGGTCCGGGGGATGACCAAGGCGTACGGGGACTGGATCGGCGCGATCGGCGTCGACGGGTTCCGGCTGGACACCGTGAAGCACGTCAACATGGAGTTCTGGCCGCAGTTCAGTCAGGGCATCGAGCGGGCCGCCGAGAAGGCCGGCAAGAAGGACTTCTTCATGTTCGGTGAGGTGTACAGCGCCGACCCGGAGATCAGCTCCAGCTACGTGCGCCAGGGTGGCCTGCCGGCGACTCTCGACTTCGCCTTCCAGGAGGCCGCGCGCGGGTACACCGCCGGCGCCGGCTCGGCGAAGGCGCTCGCCGACGTGTACGCCCGCGACGACCTCTATGCCGCCCGGGACACCGACGCGGGCCGGTCACCCACCTTCCTCGGCAACCACGACATGGGCCGGATCGGCTCGTTCATCGCCGGTGGCGGCACCGACCCGGCCAGCCACCTGCGCCGCGACCAGCTCGCGCACCAACTGATGTTCCTGACCCGGGGCCAACCGGTGATCTACTCCGGCGACGAGCAGGGCTTCACCGGACCCGGCGGGGACAAGGACGCCCGGCAGGACATGTTCGCGTCGAAGGTGCCCGACTACCTCGACGACGACCTGCTCGGCACCGACCGCACCCACGCCAGCGACCAGTTCGACACCGGCCACCCGCTGTACCGGACCATCGCCGAGCTGGGCCGGCTGCGCCAGGCGCACCCCGCGCTGCGCGACGGCGTGCAGGTCACCCGGTACGCCGCCGACGGCCCGGGCGTGTTCGCCGCCTCCCGGATCGCCACCGCCGACCGCACCGAGTACGTGGTGGCGGTGAACAACGCCGACACCGCGCAGACTGTCACCGTGGACACCTGGTCGGCCGGCGCAACCTTCACCGGCATCTACGGCGGCGCGGGCGGCGAACAGGCCGGCGGCGCATGCTGCGCCGGAGCGCCCCCGGCCCGTTCGACCGCCACTGCTGGCGCCGACGGCAAGCTGAGCCTGACCGTGGCGCCGCTGTCGGCGGTGGTGTACCGGGCCGGCACCCCCATCGCGCAGGCGGCCGGCAAGCCGACCGTCACCATCACCAGCCCGACCCCGGACGCGCCGGTCGCCACCCGGGCCGCGGTCACCGCCCAGGTGACAGGTGACCCCCTCGCCACCGTCACCGTCGCCGCCCGGGTCGCGGCTGGGCGGTGGACGTTGCTGGGCAGCGCGGACCACGCGCCGTACACCGTGCAGCACGACCTGACCGGCCTGGCCGGCGGCACCCGGGTCGAGTACAGGGCGGTGGTCCGCGACGGTCGGGGCCGCACCGCGACGGCCCGGTCCACCGCCACCGTGGGTACGCCCCCGCCCGGCGGTTCGCGGGAGTGGGCGGTGGTGCACTACCAGCGTCCCGCGGGTGGGTACGACGACTGGGGGCTGTACGCCTGGGGTGACATCGACCCGGCGTACGTCACCGAGTGGCCCAGCGGGCAGCCGTTCGTGGGGGAGGACTCCTATGGCCGGTTCGCGTGGGTGAAACTCAAGCCGGGCGCGACGTCGGTGAACTTCCTGGTCGTCGACAAGGCTGGTACGAAGGACGTCGCCCAGGACCGCAGCATCGACGTCACCTCCACCGGGGAGATCTGGCTCAAACAGGGCGACCCGACGATCTACCCGACCCGGCAGGCGGCCACCGGTGAGCCGGACCCGCCGGTCGAGGAGGGCACCGCGGTGATCCACTACCGGCGGGCCGACAACACCTACGACGGCTGGGGCCTGCATGTGTGGGACGGGGCGGCCAACCCGACCGAGTGGTCGACGCCGCTGAAGCCCGTCCGGACCGACGCGTTCGGGGCGGTGTTCCAGGTGCCGCTGGCGGCCGGCGCGACCGCGCTGAACTACGTCATCCACAACGGTGACACCAAGGACCTGCCCGACGATCAGCGGCTCGACCTGGCCGGCGCGGGCCGGGAGGTGTGGCTGCTCGCCGCCACGCCGGGCCGGTTGCTGCCGACGACGGCGACCACCGCCAGCGGGGACACCGACATCGGCAAGCAGAAGGCACACTGGATCGACAGGTCCACCGTGGCGTGGCAGACGTCGCCGACCGACGGCAGGACGTACGCGCTCGTCGTCGCGCCCGAGGGCGGGGTCGGCGTGGTCGACGGGGAGCTCACCGGGGCGTACTCGACGTTGCCGTTGCGGGCGCAGCGCAACGGGCTCACCGAGGCCCAGCGCACGAGGTTCCCGCACCTGTGGTCGTACCGTAGCTTCGCCCTTGATCGGGGCGACCTGGCCAAGGTCCCGGCGGCGCTGCGGGGGCAGGTGCTGGTGACCGAGCGCGACGCGGAGGGTGCCCTGCTCGCGGCGACCGGCGTGCAGATCCCCGGTGTGCTCGACGACGTGTACGCGCGGGCCGCCGACGCCACCCTCGGGCCGACGTTCGCGGGTCGGACGCCGAGCGTCGCGCTGTGGGCGCCGACCGCGCGCACGGTGGCGTTGCAGCTGTTCGACTCGCCCACCGCGTCGCCTAGGACCGTGCCGATGCGCCGCGACGACCGCACCGGTGTGTGGTCGGCGCGCGGCGACCAGAGCTGGGCCGGGAAGTACTACCGGTACGAGGTGCGGGCGTGGCAGCCCGCCGCGCAGAAGATGGTCACCGCGGCGGTGACCGACCCGTACTCGGTGGCCCTCGCCGCGGACTCCACGCACAGCCAGCTGGTCGACCTGAACGACCCGGCGCTGGCCCCGACGGGCTGGCGGACACTGCGCAAACCGGCTCCGGTGCCCCCGGCGAAGGCGCAGATCACCGAGCTGTCGGTGCGGGACTTCTCCATCGCCGACGAGACCGTGCCGGCCGAGCGGCGGGGGACGTTCCTCGCCTTCACCGACCCGAAGACCGCCGGCATGACCCACCTGAAGGCGCTTGGTGACGCCGGTGTCAGCCACCTGCACCTGCTGCCGGCGTTCGACTTCGCGACGATCCCGGAGCGGCGGGCCGACCAGCGTCAACCCGACTGCGACCTGGCCGCGCTCCCGCCGGACTCCGCCGAGCAGCAGAAGTGCGTGGCGGCGGTCGCCGACACCGACGGTTACAACTGGGGGTACGACCCGCTGCACTACACCGTGCCCGAGGGTGGCTACGCCGTCGACCCGGCCGGGGCGGCGCGGACCACCGAGTTCCGGCGGATGGTCGCCGGGGCGAACGACGCCGGGCTGCGGGTCGTCATGGACGTGGTCTACAACCACACGGCCGCGGCCGGCACCGATCCGAAGTCGGTGCTCGACCAGATCGTGCCCGGCTACTACCACCGGTTGTTGGAGGACGGCACGGTCGCCAACTCCACCTGCTGCGCCAACACCGCCCCCGAGCACACCATGATGGGCAAACTGGTCGTGGACTCGCTCGTCACCTGGGCGCGGCAGTACAAGGTGGACGGCTTCCGGTTCGACCTGATGGGTCACCACCCGAAGGCGAACATCCTGGCCGTCCGCCAGGCGCTGGACCGGCTGACCGTCGCCCGCGATGGCGTGGACGGCCGGTCGATCCTGCTGTACGGCGAGGGCTGGAACTTCGGCGAGGTCGCCAACGACTCCCGGTTCGTCCAGGCCACCCAGGCCAACATGGCCGGCACCGGCATCGGCACCTTCAACGACCGGCTGCGCGACGCGGTGCGCGGCGGCGGGCCGTTCGACACCAACCCGCGGGTGCAGGGCTTCGCGTCCGGGCTCCACACCGACCCGAACGGCGACGACGTCAACGGGTCACCGGCCGAGCAGAAGGCCCGCCTGCTGCACGCCCACGACCTGATCAAGGTGGGTCTGACCGGCAACCTGCGGGGCTACCGGTTCACCGACACCGCCGGGCGGCAGGTCACCGGGGAGCAGGTGGACTACAACGGATCCCCGGCCGGCTACACCGCGGCGCCGGGGGAGGCCGTCACCTACGTCGACGCGCACGACAACGAGATCCTGTACGACGCGCTGGCGTACAAACTGCCGCAGACCACCTCGGCGGCGGACCGTTCCCGCATGCAGGTGCTGGCCCTGGGCACCGTGGTGCTGGGGCAGGGCACCGGGTTCGTCACCGCCGGCACCGAGCGGCTGCGGTCGAAGTCGCTGGACCGCAACTCGTACAACTCCGGTGACTGGTTCAACCAGATCCGCTGGGGTTGTGAACGGGGCAACGGGTTCGGCGCCGGTCTGCCGCCCGCGCCCGACAACGAGGACAAGTGGTCGTACGCGTTGCCGCTGCTGGCGGACCCGGCGCTGGTGCCGGACTGTGCGGCGATCAACACCACGAACGCCAGGTACGCCGAGCTGCTGCGCATCCGGGCGTCGTCGCCGGTGTTCGGGCTGGCCACCGCCGAGCAGGTGCAGCGGCGGGTGGCGTTCCCGCTGTCCGGGGAGCAGGAGACGCCGGGCGTGCTGACCATGACGATGGACGCCCGGGGGCTGGGCGGGGCGTGGCAGTCGGTGACAGTCGTCTTCAACGGCACCCCGGAGACGGCGACGCAGACGGTGACCGACCTGCGCGGTGCGGACGTCGCACTGCACCCGGTGCTTGTCGATTCGGCCGATCCGGTGCTGCGTACCGCCTCGTTCGACCGGGCGGCGGGCACGTTCAGCGTCCCGGCGCGCAGCGTGGCGGTGTTCGTCCAGAGGTAGCGACGTGAACCGGCCCCCTTCCGCGTGGCGCGGAAGGGGGCCGGTCCGTTGTGCTGGTGTCGTGCTTGATCAGGCGAAGCAGTTCTCGATGGTGCCGCCCGGGATGGCCAGGCAGTTCGTCGGACGGTTCGCGGTGATGGCGGACTTGTCGTCCACGTTCACCTCTCCGAAGAAGCTGAAGACACCGCCCGGCTCGAAGGTGGAGAAGTTGTGGGCGACGTTCGTCTTCGACAGGTTGACCTCGCCGAAGATGTTGAAGATGCCGCCGCCGACCCCGATCGGGCCCACGGCCCGGTTGCCGACGACCTCGCTGTCGCGCAGCGTGGTGACGCTGCCAGCGTTGAAGAGCCCGCCGCCGAAGAAGCCGGCGGTGTTGTCCTTGATGGCGCTCTTCTCGAACGTGACCACGCTGTCGAAGGCGATGGCCACACCACCACCGACACCGGCGGTGCTGTTCTTCTCGATCGCGACGTGGTGCAGGTTGAGCTGGCTGTCCGCCGCCGCGAGGCCGCCACCGGCGAGGACCGCGGTGTTCGAGGCGAACTTCGTCTCGTACGCCGTGGTGTTGCCCTCGATGTCGAGGTAGCCGCCGCCGAAGCCGAGCGTCTCGTTGTCGGTGATCTCGGCCTTCTTGAGCTCGACGGTTCCACCGTCGACGTCGTCGGTGAAGATCTCCGCGGCGCCGTTGGAGATACCGCCACCACCGATGACGGCGGTGTTGTCGGTGATCTTCGACTCCTCGACCTTGAGCAGGCCGGCGTTGAAGACACCGCCACCGAAGAAGAAGGCGGTGTTGCGGGTGACGGTGCTGTGCCAGATCTTCGTGGTGCCGAAGTTGGCCACGCCACCGCCGTTGCCGCCCGACTGGTTCAGGACGACCTCGGATTCCAGGATCTCGGCGGTGCCGCCCGGCTGGACCAGGATGCCGGCGCCGTCGTTCTCCTCAGGCTCCTCGACGAGCGGCGTGACGACGCCCGGCGTGACCTTCTTGGTGACCTTCGGCGCGGCCGCCAGGCTCGCCTTCGGGTTGGCCTGCCGCGCGGTGAGCGCCTGGGTCAACGGGGTGCCCGCCTTCACCTGCGCGGCGAGCGCCTCGGAGTCCGAATACGACGCCCAGACGGCCGCCGGCTCGACACCGTTGAACAGTTCGAGGGTCTGGCCACCCTTGATGGTCAGGCCCTTGATGGTGAGGTGACCACCGGCGCCGACGTTGAGGATGCGGAAGTAGTCCGCCGTGGCTTCCCGAGAGATCGTGGTGTGCTCGCCCTTGAGCGTGATCCGCTCGGTGATCACCGGAAGGCCGTTGCCCTCGTAGTCGTTGCGGGTCAGGTTGTAGGTGCAGCCCTTGGCCAGCTCCAGCACACCGCCGTGCTTGTTGTTGGCGAACACGATCGCCTGAATCAGCTTGTCGGTGTCGCAGGGCACCTCCTTCCCGCGCTCGTGGTCCTTGTCCCGGTCCTTGTCGTTGTCCCGGCCCTTGTCCTTGTCCCAGTCGCGTCCCTCGTCACCCCGCTGGTCGCCGTCCTTGCTGACCTGCGCGGTGTTCCAGTTCAGGCCGACGGCTCCGGCGCTGCCCGCGACGCCAACCGCCGCGAGACTGATCACGCCCGTCAAACCGGCCACGCCACTGGCGAGCCAGAGCTTGCGGCGGCGCTTGGCCGTCGCCCGCCCGGAGGCTTCGTTGTTCGTTAGGTAGTTGGACATCGGAGCTCTCTGCCCTCTCCTCGTACCAGACAGGGTCGCCGCCGTCAGACGGGTGTCCCCTGCTACAAATCGGTTGTAGCTCCCAAAACCACCGTATGAGAAGGTTCCTCGCCTCGCGGGCTTATCCGAGAGAACCCAACATTCGGTTCATGTCACGTCGGGAAGGGTCGGGACACCCCGCCGGGCCCACTGCCGCCCAGGACGGCCGTAGACCCCTCTTGACCTGCCAAAACGGGTACGCCCCTCCGAGCCGGCGACGGCGCGGAGGGGCGTACCTCTCTATGTGGTTCAGCCCCACCCGATCAGGCGAAGCAGTCCGAAACGTTGAAGCAGTTGGTCGGGCGGTTGGCGGTGACCGCCGACTCGTCGTCAAGCGTCACCTCGCCGCCGATGCTGTTGAAGATGCCCCCCGGCTCAAGGGTGGAGAAGTTGTGCGCCACCGTCGTCCGGTGGAGTCTGACCTCGCTCCCCTCGGCGTTGACGATGCCGCCGCCGCGGGCGAACGGACCGACGGCCCGGTTGCCCACCACTTCGCTGTCGCGCAGCGTCGTGACGCCGTCGTCGTTGTAGAGGCCGGCGCCCCACAAGCCCGAGGTGTTGTCCTTGATCCTGCTGCTCTCGATCGTCGCGACGCTGTCGGAGCTCACGAACAGGCCGCCACCCTCGCGAGCGGTGCTGTTCCTGACCACCGTGGCGTCCTTGAGGGTGAGCTGGCTGTCCGCCACCGCGACGCCACCACCCTCGAGCACCGAGGTGTTGTCACCGACCGTCGTCTGGTGCAGCGTCGTGGTGCCCTCGACATCCAGCACGCCGCCGCCGAAGCCGAGCGTCTCGTTGTCGGTGATCTCGCTCTTGTAGACCCAGACCGAACCGCCCACAACGCCCTCGCTGCGAATCGCCGGCGCGCCGTTGGAGATGCCACCGCCACCGATGATTGCGGTGTTGTCCTTGATCTTCGACTCGTCGACCTGGAGTACGCCGGCGTTCAAGATGCCGCCGCCGGCGAAGAACGCGGTGTTGTGCGCGACAGTCGTCTTGCTGAGCCTGGTGCTGCCGAAGTTGGCCAGCCCACCGCCGCTGCTGCCGGACTGGTTGTAGAGCAACTCGCTGTCCAGGATCTCGGCCCGCCCACCGGGCTGCACCAGCACCCCGGCGCCGTCGGTGAACCCGGGCTCCTCGACCAGCGGCGTCACCGCCGACCCGGCCGGCGCCGGCTTCGCCGCCACGGGCGTGGCCGGTACGGCCTTGACGGCGGTTGTTGCCGCTGCCGTGGCCGGTGCGGCCTTGGTTGCTGATGCCGCCTTGGCCACGGGGGTCGTGGCGGGTGCTGCCTTGGCGGCCGCTGTCGCGGCGGGCTTCGCTGCCGCCTTGGCCGCGGTCGTTGCGGCAGGCTTGGCGGGTGCCGCCTTGGCCGCTGGTGCCGCCTTGGCTGCGGGTGCTGCCTTGGTCGCGGGTGCTGCCTTGGCTGCGGGTGCTGCCTTGGTTGCGGGTGCTGCCTTGGTTGCGGGTGCTGCCTTGGTCGCCGGTGCCGGTGCGGGCTTCGCTGCCGTGCCGGTGTCGGTGGGGCGGGTCAGAGCCGAGTACGACGCCCAGACCGTCGCCGGGTCGGCGGTTATCGGGGACTGAAGGGTCTGGCCGCCCTTGATGCTCAGGCCCTTGAGGGTGAGGTGCCCGCCGGGGCCGACGTTGAGGATGCGGAAGTAGTCGGCGGTGGCCTCCCGGCCGATGGTGGTGTGCTCGCCCTTCAGGGTGATGTTCTCGGTGATCACCGGAAGGCCGTTGCCGTCCTGGTTGCGGGTCAGCGTGTAGGTGCAGCCCTTGGCCAGCTCCAACACGCCGCCGTCCTCGTTGTTGGCGAAGGTGATCGCCTGGATCAGCTTGTCGTTGTCGCACGGGACCTGCCTGCCGCGGTCCTTCTCGTCGCGCTTGTCGTCCTGGCGCTTGTCGCCTTGACGCTTGTCGCCTTGACGCTTGTCGCCTTGACGCTTGTCGCCTTGACGCTTGTCGTCGCCGGACCGGTCGTCGAAGCCGCTCCAGTCGTCGCCGCCCCACTCGTGGTCCTGAGCGTCGGTTTCCTTGGCGTCGTTCTCGTCCGCCCCGCCAGCGTCGCTGACGTTCTGCCGGTTGGTCGACGGCTGCGCGTCGGACACCTGGTCGGATTTGGGCTTGTCATCCCGGGCGGCCACACCGCCGAGGGCCGCCAGACCGACCACACCGGTCAACCCGGCAACGCCGGCGACCCAGAGCGCCCGCCGTCGTCGTGTCGGCGGAGCTGTCGAGGCCCCGCCGTCGGTACTCGTTACGTCGTTGGACATCAGAGCCTTCCGCCCTCTCCTGCTACCAGACGGGATCGCACCGCCCGAGGCGCCACGACCAGCTACAAATGGGTTGCAGCCTCTGATCCCCACCGTATGAGAACCATCTTCGCGACGCGGACTTATCCGAGATAACCCCGCATTTGGCGCAGGCCGGATGAGGCCGGGCAGGCGGTCCGGGCCGGTGAAAAGGGTGTGAGCAGCGCAAAGGCGGCCTCCAGCGGGCGAATGTCGCCGCCATCGCGGGACAGGCAACGCCCGTCGGCCGAGTGCCGCCCGTCGGCCCGAGTGCCGCCCGTCGGCCCGAGTGCCGCCCGTCGGCCCGAGTGCCGCCCGTCGGCCCGAGTGCCGCCCGTCGGCCGAGTGCCGCCCGTCGGCCGGGGTGCCGCCCGCCGCCCACGCCGCCGGCGTGCCGAGGCGTGATCCACTCGGGTTTCAGGAAAGGGCGGTATCCGTGCGGCCCGGATGGGGCGGTTTTCGTGAAGTCGAGTGGATCACGGGGGTGGGTCTTGGTCGGGGGTGTTGGCGGGCCCTGGTGTTGTCCCGTCGGTCGCGCGAAGGGCGTGATCCACTCGGGTTTCAGGAAAGGGCGGTATCCGTACGGTCTGGATGGGGCGGTTTTCGTGAAGTCGAGTGGATCAACGCGTGCGTGGGGGTGCAGCGGGAGGAACACGCCACAGGTGCGGGCTGCTGCCGCTGCCCGGGCGGCGCCAGCACGGCGCCGGGCCGGGGTCGGAGGTCGTCGACAACGACGCACCGGCGTCGCCGGGCCGGTGGATCGGCTGGCGGCGGCGCCGGTGCGTGGTCGGGCGGCGGGGCTGGTGCGGCGGTCAGCCGGGCAGGCGGGGGCCTGCCTCACGCTGCTCGGCCAGCCAGGTCTCCACCTCGTCGGAGGTGCGGGGCAGCCCGGCCGACAGGTTCACCGCGCCGGTCGCGGTGACCAGTACGTCGTCCTCGATCCGGATGCCCATGCCGCGCAGCTCGGCGGGGACCAGCTCGTCCTCCGGCTGGAAGTACAGGCCGGGCTCGACGGTGAGCACGTAGCCCTCGCCCAGCGCGCCGTCGCGGTAGGTCTCCTTGCGGGCGTTGGAGCAGTCGTGCACGTCGATGCCGAGCATGTGGCCGAAGCCGTGCAGCGTCCACCGCCGGTAGACGGTCGACTTCTCGTCCATCGCCTCGTCCACGCTCACCGGCAGCAGGCCCAGCTCGGACAGGCCCTCGGCGAGGACCCGCATGCAGGTCAGGTGGACGTCCTTGAACTTCACCCCGGGGCGGATGGCGTCGATGCCGGCCTGCTGCGAGGCGTACACGATGTCGTAGACCTGGCGTTGCAGTGCGGTGAACCGGCCGTTGACCGGCAGGACCCGGGTGACGTCGGCGGTGTAGAGGTTGCGGCCCTCGACGCCCATGTCCATCAGCAGCAGGTCACCCGGTCGGGTGGCGCCGTGGTTGTGCACCCAGTGCAGGATCGTGGCGTGCTCGCCGGCGCCGACGATCGAGCTGTACCCGACGTCGTTGCCGTCGTGCCGCGCCCGCAGCGCGAAGACACCCTCCAGGAGTCGCTCGGAGACCGCGCGGTCGGCCGGGAGGATCCGGGCCACGTCCTCGAAGCCGCGGACGGTGGCGTCGATCGCGTCCTGGAGTTGGCCGATCTCCCACTCGTCCTTGACCAGCTTCATCTCCGAGATGGCGATCGCCAGCTCCCGGTCGCGGGCCGGTTGGCCCTCGGCGCGCGGTCCGTCGTACTGGCGGACGGCCGCGTCCACCTGGGCGTCGAAACCGCGCAACACCCGGGTACGCCCCGGCGCCAGGTCGGCGAGGGTCGCCTCCAGGCCGGTCAGGTCGGCGGTGGGCAGGCCCAGCTCGGTCGACTTCTCGCTGAGCGTGTGCCGCCGGCCCACCCACAGCTCGCCGTTGCGGCTGCGGAAGAACTCGTCGGTCTCCCGGGACGATCGGGGCTGCATGTACAGCGTCGCGTCGTGCCCGGAGCCGTTGGGGCGCAGCACCAGCACGCTGTCGGCGTCGTGGTCGCCGGTCAGGTAGGCGAAGTCACTGCCCGGCCGGAACGGGTAGTCGGTGTCGTTGGCCCGGACCTTCTCGGTGCCGGTGGGGATGACAAGCGTCTCGCCGGGGAAGGCCGCCGAGAGCGCGGCACGCCGCTTGGCGTAGTTGGGCGTCTCCGGCCGGGGCGACACGGGGAGCGCGGTGTCGCGCCAGCCCTGCCGCATGAAGGACAGGAACGCCTCCGGGAAGTCCGGATCGTGCGATTCCGTGCCGTCCGTCGGCGTACCGTCGGTTTGTCCCTCGGTCATTGCGCCGCTCCCTCCGCCTCGTTGCTGATCCCGACGGTACCGCGCGCCCGGTTCCTGCTGACGCCCCCGGGAGTCGGGTGGATCGACGGACGGCTGCAAGGGCCGACAGCGCGCGTGGAAAGATGGCCACCATGTGCGGACTTCTGGCCTTCTTCAGCGCGAACGGCAACGCCGCAGCGCATCGCGACCACATCGCCGGAGCGTTGGAATGCCTGCACCACCGCGGCCCCGACGAGACGGGGGTCGAGGTGGTCGGCGACGCTTCCGGCCGGTACGCGGACGGCGTGTTCGCCCACAAGCGGTTGGCCATCATCGACGTCGCGTCGAGCCACGAGCCGCTGCCCTACGCGAACGGCCGTTACCTGCTCACCTTCAACGGTGAGATCTACAACTACATCGAGTTGCGCGAGGAGTTGATCAGGAACTTCGGCGCGCAGTTCGCCACCGCCGGCGATGGCGAGGTGATCGTCGCCGGCTACCACTTCTGGGGTGAGCAGGTGCTCACCCGGCTGCGGGGCATGTTCGCCTTCGTCATCTGGGACCGGCAGGAGCGGCGCGCGTTCGGTGCCCGCGACTACTTCGGCATCAAGCCCATGCACTACCTGGAGACCGCCGACGGGCTCTACCTGGCGTCGGAGAAGAAGGCGCTGCTGCCGTTCGCGCACAGCAACTACCAGGGTGACGCGGGCGTCGACACGGCCAACCTGAGCCACTACCTGACCCTGCAGTACGTCCCGGAGCCCGGCACCCTGCACAAGGGCATCAGCCGGATCGGCTCGGGGGAGTACCTGAACTGGACCCCGGGTGGGCGCATCGACGTACGCCGGTGGTATCGGCCGGTGTTCCGGCCGGCGCCGGTGGACGACGAGCAGAAGCTGTACCACGAGATCCGGGAGACGCTGCGGGAGAGCGTGCGCATGCACATGCGCTCCGACGTGCCGGTCGGCTCGTTCCTGTCCAGTGGCATCGACTCGACCGCGGTGGTGGCGCTGGCCCGGGAGTTCAACCCGAACATCCTCACCTTCACCGTTGGCTACGACGTCCCGGGTTATTCGGAGATCGACGTCGCCCAGGAATCGGCGCGGCACCTGGATGTGACCACGATCCCTACCAAGATCGGTCCGCAGGACATGATCGACGCGCTGCCGAAGATCGTCTGGCACCTGGACGACCCGGTGGCCGACCCGGCGCTGGTGCCGCTGTACTTCGTGGCCAAGAAGGCCGCCGAGCACGTCACCGTGGTGCTCTCCGGCGAGGGCGCGGACGAGTTCTTCGGCGGCTACACGATCTACCGCGAGCCGCTGTCGCTGGGCACCGTCAACGGCCTGCCCGGCGGGGTGCAGAAGGGCCTGCGCGCGGTCTCCAAGGCGATCCCGCAGGGCGTCAAGGGCAAGAGCTTCCTGGAGCGCGGCACCACCCCGATCGAGGAGCGCTACTACGGCAACGCGCGGATGTTCACCGAGGAGGAGAAGCAGCACCTGATGCGCCTCTACGACCCCTCGGTGCGCTACACCGACGTCACCGCCCCGATCTACGCCGAGTGCACCGAGCTGGACGACGTCACCAAGATGCAGTACGTCGACCTCTACACCTGGCTGCGCGGCGACATCCTGGTCAAGGCCGACCGGATCTCGATGTCGCACTCGCTGGAGGTGCGGGTGCCGTTCCTCGACCGCGAGGTGTTCGACGTCGCGGCGAAGATCCCGGTGGACCTGAAGCTGCCGCCGCGCTCCGACGCCACGAAGTACGCGATGCGTCAGGCGTTGCAGGGTGTCGTGCCGCCGGCCATCGTCAACCGCAAGAAGTTGGGCTTCCCGACCCCCACCCGGGTCTGGCTGCGCGGCGAGATGTACGAGTGGGCCCGGCACGTACTGAGCACCTCGGGTGCGGGTGACCTGCTCGACCTGTCGTACGCGCTGCGGCTGCTCGACGAGCACAAGCGGGAGGAGGCCGACCACTCCCGCAAGGTGTGGACGGTGCTGATCTTCTGCATCTGGCACGCGATCTTCGTGGCCAAGACCCTCGACCCGGGCATCCAGCGCAACCAGTCCGCCCTGCTCACGAAGCCGGTGGTCGGTTCCATGGTCCGCTGACACCCACAACGACCAAGAGGTTTGCGTCATCCGGAGTCGTTCCGGTGACGCAAACCTCTTGATCGTTTCAGGGGGTGGCGGCTACTTGCGGGCGCAGGTGACCGTCGGGAGTCCGTTCGTTCCTGTGCTGCTGGCCAGGAAGCCGAACGTGGTGCTGCCCTCCGGTGCGACTGTGCCGTTGTAGTTGACGTTCGTCGCCGTCACCGACGAGCCGGACGACGTCTGTGTGGCGCTCCAGATCTGGCTTATCGCCTGCCCGTTGGGCCAGGTCCAACTCGCGGTCCAGCCGTTGAACGGCGTACTGCCGTGGTTCATGATCGTGACCTCGCCCTGGAATCCGCCCTGCCAGGCGCTGCTCACCTTGTAGACCGCCATGCAGTCACCGCCCGGCGGCGGCGTGGTCGGGTTCGGCGGCGGGGTCGTCGGGTCCGGCGGCGGCGTGGTGGGGTTGGGCGGCGGGGTGGTCGGGTCCGGCGGCGGGGTGGTCGGGTCGGGCGACGGCGAACCGGTACCCGGACCCACCCCGGTCACCTGACCGTTGCCGCCGTCGAAGGTCACGTCGGAGCAACCGAAGAAGTTCTCTTGCGAGTCCGAGCGCACCCAGCGGGAGTAGATGATGTGCCGGCCACTCTTACCCGACGGCAGGTTGCCGCTGAAGTAGTAGTGCCCGTCGTTGCTGCCGACCGAGCCGCGCTGCGGCGGGTTGGTCACCGTCAGGAACGGCTGCTCCAGGTCGCTCCACGCCAGGGCCCGGGTCGGGCTCCAGCTGTCCTTGGTCACGTAGAAGTAGAACGTGCCCGGGTGGTGCGCCCAGTTGCTGTACTTGAAGTCCAGCCGCGACCCGGCGGTCAGGTGGGTCAGCGGCCAGTCGGTGCGGGGCAGGTCGTAGCCGCGGAAACCGGTGGCGCCGCCGCTGCACAACTGCCCGTCCGGGATGAAGCCGGTGGTCCGGCCGCCAGCGTCGGAGCGCAGCACGCTGAACCAGTTGTAGAGCGAGTTGGCCCCGCTCTGCGCCACCGCGGCGGAGCACGCGGGGTTGTTCGGCCGGATCTCACCGGTCTGGCTGCGGCCGTCCTGCCAGCACAGGTAGGTACGGCTGCCCGGGGTCATCGCCGCGCCATGCGCGGCGGCCGGCTGGGGACTGGACGCCAGGGCGACAGCGCCCAGCGCGAGGGTCATGGCCGCGGTGAGCAACGCGGCCGTACGGGAACGGTTCACGGGTTCTCCTGACTCGCGAGGCGCGCCGCCCGAGCCGCCCCGCCGCGAACGGACGGGACGTGGCCTGCTCGCCCCGCTGAAATGAGCGGTGCGACGATCACGGCGACGTGCCCCGGCGTAAGCCCAGCCGGTGGACGCGTGCCATCAACGGTCCTGTCAGGGACCGGCGCCCTCGCGTGTGTCGAACCCGGCAACCGGTGGCGCGGCAGCCCTCGCACCGCCCGGTAGACGTCATCCCATCACGCCACGCCGCGTCAGCGCAATAGCTGTTCCTCGATGGATGAGTTGACCCACCGGCCGCCGTTCAACGCCATATCCTGCGGACGGGGACGACGGAGGCGGGGAGGCGGCGGCCGGTGCCGGACGTGTTCGACGAGGTGCACCGCCGGTGCCGCGCCGGTGAGCCGGTCGCGCTGGCCACCGTCGTGGCCACCTGGCGCTCCGCACCACAACCGCCCGGCGCGGCGATGGCGGTGGCGGTCGACGGCACGGTCACCGGCAGCGTCTCCGGCGGCTGCGTCGAGGCGGACCTCTACGAACGGTCCCGCCGGGTCCTGGACACCGGCACCGCCGAGCTGATCCGGTACGGCATCAGCGACGACGACGCGTACTCCGTGGGTCTGACCTGCGGTGGCATCCTCGACGTGTTCGTGGAGCGCGTCGATGCCAGCGCCCTGCCGGAGCTGGCAGCGGTCGCCGCCGCCCGCCGAGACGGCCAACCGGCGGCGGTGGTCACCTGCGTGGCCGCCGACGCCGGCGATCCACCGGGCGCGGCGCCGACCGATCCAGCTCGGCGGTTGGGCCGGCGACTGGTGCTGACCGGCCAGCTGTCGATCGGGTCGCTGGGTGACGACCGGCTCGACGACGCCGCCCGCGTCGACGCCCTCGGGCTGCTCGCCGCCGGGCACAGCGGGGTGCTCCGGTACGGCTACCACGGGCAGCGTCGCGGCAGCGGCATCAGCCTCTTCGTGACCGCGTACGCCACCCCGCCTCGGATGATCGTCTTCGGGGCGATCGACTTCGCCGCCGCGGTGGCCCGGATCGGCGCGTTCCTCGGCTACCGGGTCACCGTCTGCGACGCCCGAGGAGTCTTCACCACCGCCCGGCGCTTCCCCGAGGCCGACGAGGTGGTGGTGCAGTGGCCGCACCGCTACCTGCGGACGGAGTTGGACGCGGGCCGGGCCGACGGGCGGACGGTGGTGTGTGTCCTCACCCACGATCCGAAGTTCGACGTGCCGGTGCTGGAACTGGCGTTGCGCCACCGGTTGGCGTACGTCGGCGCGATGGGTTCGCGGCGCACCCACGACGAGCGGCACAAGCTGCTGCGCGAGGCGGGGCTCGGCGCGGAGCAGCTCGCCCGGCTCGCCTCGCCGATCGGGTTGGACCTCGGTGGTCGTACCCCGGAGGAGACCGCGGTGAGTGTGGCCGCGCAGATCGTCGCGGTCCGCTGGGGTGGCACCGGTCGCCCCCTCGCGGCCCTCGACGGGCCGGTCCACCGGCCCGGGTAGCCCGTGCACCGCTTCGGTGCCCACCGAGCGGCGCGCTGTGCCAGCCTGGGGGCACGGCGATCGGCTCGGCGGGCGGCGGCCGGTGGTTGGTGACGACGAGAGGATCTCCCATGGGGTACGCGGTGGTGCTCGGCGAGGCACTCGTCGACCTGCTCGACACCGAGCGCGACGGGGAGCGGGTCTACCGGCAGGCGGTCGGCGGCGGGCCGCTCAACGTCGCCGTCGGGGTGGCCCGCCTCGGCGGTGCGGCACAGTTCGTCGGGTCCCTCGGCGACGACGTGCTGGGCGGTCGGATCCGCGCCTTCCTCACCGCGGCGGACGTCGGGGTGGCCGGTGCGGTGACGGTGCCAGCGCCGACCACGCTCGCGGTGGTCACCTACGCCGGGCCGGAACCCGACTTCCGTTTCTACGGCGAACCGGCGTCCTACGGCCTGCTCGGCCCCGACGACCTGGACCTCGCGCTGGTGGAGGGCGCCGACGTGGTCTGCTGCGGCTCGATCGCGCTGCTCCAGCCCGGCCCGCTGGCCGCCGCCCGGCGCGCCTGGTCGCTCGCCACGGGTCTGCGGGTCTTCGACCCGAACGTGCGCCCCCGGGTGCTGGACGGGCCGGAGGCGCTGGACGGGCTCCGCCAGGTGGTGGCCGAATTCGCCCCCGGGGCGCACCTGGTCAAGCTGAGCTCCGCCGACGCCGGGCTGCTCTACCCGGGTGAACCGGTCGAGGGGGTCGCCGCGTACCTGCGCGAGTTGGGGGCCGCCACGGTGGTGGTGACGCTCGGCGCGGCCGGCGCGGTGCTGGCCGCCGCCGACGCCGACCCGGTCCGGGTGCCGGCCCCGAAGGTCGACGCGGTCGACGCCACCGGCGCCGGTGACTCGGTGCTGGCCGCGCTGATCGCCGACCTGCTCAACGACGGCGAACCGGACTCCCCGGCAGGGTGGGTCGAGCGGGTCGCGTTCGCGCTGCGGGTGGCGGGCCTGGTCTGCGAGCGCCCCGGTGGCGCCACCGCCATGCCCACCCGCGCCGACGTCGAACGCCGCTTCGCGGGTTAGGCCTCGCCGTCCAGCTCGCGGTAGCCGCGGCGGGCGGCGACCAGGGCGGCGCGGGCGCCGAAGGGAGCCTCCGCGGCCACCCTCTCGGGCGGCGCGCTGCCGGTGTGCGCGGCCCGGATCAGCCAGGCCAGCCGCACCAGGTCGGCATGTTGGGCGCGGACAAACTCGACGTCCACCGGGTCGCCGTGACCCGGCACCACCACCGTGCGCGCGGTGGTCAGCCGCAGCAGGTCCGCGACCGCGTCCGGCCACCGCAGGGGGTACGCGTCCTCGAAGGCGGGCGGCCCGCTCTGCTCCACCAGGTCCCCGGCGACGAGCACGTCGGCGTCCGGCACGTGCACCACCAGATCCGCGTCGGTGTGCCCCCGCCCCGGGTGACGCAGCAGCACCCGCCGGCCACCCAGGTCGAGCGACGTCTCGGTGTGCACGGTGTGTGTGGGGGCGAGCAGCGGGGTGTCGGCCAGCTCGGCGGCGAGCGCCGGATGTTCCTCGCGCAGCTCCGCGTACGCCTCCCGGCGCAGCCCCTCCGGGTCCGTGCGCAGCGCCGTGGCGGCCAGCTGGTGCGCGTACACCGGGCGGGGTGGGTCGCCGGCCAGGACGGCGTTGCCGAAGCAGTGGTCGTAGTGGTGGTGGGTGTTGACGAGTGTCAACGGGCGGTCGGTGATCGTCCGGACGGCGGCGGCCAGGGCGGTGGCCTGCGCGGCCGACGAGAGCGTGTCCACCAGGAGCGCCTCGTCGTCCCCGACGACGAGTGTGACGTTGACCCGCAGCAGTGGTTCGCGAAGCACGTGCACCCGGTCGGCGACCTCGACGAACCCGGTGGTCACGACGGACGCCCGGCTCGTTCGACGAAGCGTTGCCGGTCCACCAGGATCCGATCCACCCGACCCCGGGCCACCGTCTGGTCACCGTCGCTGACCGTGACCTCGAACGACAACCGGCGACCGTCGACGGTCGCCAGCAGCGCCTGCGCCCGGACCGTCCGGCCGACCACGGTCGGCGCCAGGTGCTCCAACTCGACCCGGGTGCCCACGGTCGTCGACCCGGGCGGCATCCCGGTCGTCGTCGCCGCCACGGTGGCCGCCTCGGCCAGCGCCAGCACCCGGGGAGTGCCCAACACCGGTACGTCCCCGGAACCGACCGCCTGGGCGGTGTCCGCGTCGGTGACGGTCAACTCGACCTGGGCGGTCAGACCCGGCGCGAAGGCCGGCTCGGGCTGCTCCTGCATGGTGGTCAGCCTAGGTGTTCGCCGGACACGGTGAGCACGCGCCCGGCGATCCGGGCGCACCCGCCCGCGACGACCACCGGGTGGTCCCCGTCGGTCGATGCCGTACCCGTCGTTAACCTTGACCCCGATGGCCGTCGTGACTGACCCCCAGCCCCCCGCCCGGACCGACCCGCCCGCGTCCCCGGACGGGGGTCGTCGGCGCGTCGTCGCGATGACCGTGTGGGCGGTCGCCTTCGTCGCCGCGTGGCTGGCCATCGGCCTGCCCACCGACCCGGCGTACGCCTTCGTCTGGATCTGGCTCGCGACCATCGCCTGGAACAGCGACCGGCCCTGGCGCAGCCACCTGCGCTTCGCCCGGGACTGGGTGCCGGTGGTGCTGCTGTTCGTGATCTACAACCTCTCGCGCGGGTTCGCCGACAACGGGGCCACGCCGCACGCGATGGAGTTGATCGTCGCCGACCGGTTCATGTTCGGCTGGGCCACCGGCGGGGAGGTGCCCACCGTCTGGTTGCAGCAGCACCTCTACCACCCGCAGGTGCACTGGTGGGACGTCGCCGCGAGCTGGGTGTACTTCTCCCACTTCGTGGTGGCGCTGACCGCCGCCGCGGTGCTCTGGCTGCGCGACCGGCACCGCTGGGCGGCGTACATGCGGCGCTGGGGGTTCCTCTGCGCCGCCGGCCTGGTGACCTACTTCATCTACCCGGCCGCCCCGCCCTGGTGGGCGGCGCAGAACGGGCTGCTCACCGAGGTCGCCCGGATCTCCACCCGGGGCTGGAAGGCGTTCGGCATGCACGGTGCCGGCAACGTGCTCAACGCCGGCCAGATCGCCTCCAACCCGGTCGCCGCGATGCCGTCGCTGCACACCGCGTGGGCGTTGTTCGTGGTGCTGTTCTTCCTGACCGCCACCCGCCGTCGCTGGTGGCCGCTGCTGCTCGCGTACCCGCTGGCGATGACCTTCACCCTGGTCTACTCGGGTGAGCACTACGTGATCGACGTGCTGGTCGGCTGGGCGTACGTGGGGCTGACGTTCCTGGCGGTCGGTCTGGCGGAGCGTGGTTGGGCAGCGTGGCGCGTCCGCCACCCGCGCGCCAAGCCGGCCACGGAAACCCCGCCGACCCCCGCTGACCCCCCGCCCGGCGATCCCTCCACCCCCCGGCAACCAGACACCACCACAACCCACCCCGCGATCCCCGCCGACCACTAACCCCCACCCCGGCCTCCCGCCCTCCGGCCTCCCGCCCTCCGGCCTCCCGCCCTCCGGCCTCCCGCCCTCCGCCCTCCGGCCTCCCGCCCCCCCGCCCTCCGGCCCCGCCCCCGCCCGGTGATCATGGAGTTATTGCCTCGACACGCCGAGCGAGAGGGCAATAACTCCATGATCACCGGGGCGGGCAGCGCGGGCAGCGCGGGCAGCGCGGGCGGGCAGGAGCGGCGGGGGCGGGGGCGGCGGGGGCGGGGGCGGCGGGGGCGGGTCAGGGTTGGGTGCGGGCCTGGTGGGCTCTTTCGGTCAGGTCCGCTGCCAGGGACCAGGCCTCTGCCAGGTCGCGGTCCTGGGCGGTGGCGCCGGAGCCGCCCGCGGTGTCCGCGTGCACGGTGGCCAACCCGAGACGGCGCTGGATGGGTCCCTGGACCACTCGTACGCTCTGGATCCGGGCGTACGGCACGATCACCAACTGCCGGGTGAGCCGCCCGGACCGGGTGGCGAAGACCCGCTCGAACAGCCCCGCGCCGAACGCGGCACGGCCCAGTGGGTGCAGCCAACGGGTCCGGCGCGGAGGTGGGCTCAGCGGAAGCGCGTCGAGGCGTACCCCGGGGAGCACCTCGGCGACGATCATCGTCGCCGTCGGCAGGTCGCCGACCGGCAG
This sequence comes from Micromonospora sp. NPDC048839, assembly GCF_040649915.1. NCBI lineage: Bacteria > Bacillati > Actinomycetota > Actinomycetes > Micromonosporales > Micromonosporaceae > Micromonospora > Micromonospora sp. NPDC048839. The sequence goes on along the minus strand of NZ_JBEZGL010000017.1, from coordinate 129,375 downwards.
CAGCCGGTCGGGCCGACTGCGGTCGTCGGCCTCCGCGACGGAGTAACCGGCCACCTCCAGCCGCAGCCGCAGCCAGCCCTTCATCCGCCAGAGCAGCGGCCAGGTGGCCCGCACGGTCTGCACCCGCTCCAGCGGCACGGTCTGCGCCCGCGTCTCCAGCAGGCCGTTGTGCACCCGCAGCGTGCCGCCGTCGCGGGCCAGCCGGAAGTTCCAGTCGTCGAGGACGCGGCGGATCGGTTGCAGCAGCACACCCGCCATCGCGGTCAGGGTGCTCGCCACCGCCACGAACGACCACGATTCGGCCGTGAGGAACTGCACCACGACGAAGGCCACACCGAACGGGAGCAGGAACGCCTGCGGAGTGAGCAGTTGGCTGATCAGCAGGGTCTGGTTGCGTACCGCGTGCAGTGGCCGGCCGGGCGCGGCCGCCGGTGGCGCCGTCGCACCCGGGGCCACCGGGGCGGTCGCGTCGCCGGGGGCGGGTAGCTGCGCCACCCGCCCGGCCAGCGCCAGCAGGCGCTCGCGCAGCAGGGCCGCGTCGGCCACCCCGAGGTACGCCAGTGGCGCCTCGGTCTTGCCTCCGCCGACCACTTCCAGGCGCAGCTCGGCCAGGCCGGTGAGCTGGGCGAGCAGCGGCCGGACCACCTCCACGGCCTGCAACCGTTCCAACGGGATGGCCCGGGTACGCCGCCAGAGCAGCCCCTCGTACACCCGAAGTTCCCGGCCGACGACGTGGTAGCCGGTGTTGTACCAGCTGATCACCGAGAGCACTGTCGCGCCGAGCGCCAGCACCGCCACCATCGCGGCGAACCAGCCGAAGCCGACCCGGGACAGCGTCGACCAGGACAGCCCGGCGATCACCACGACGAGGGACTTGGCGCCGTGCAGCACCGGGCTGAGCGGGTGCAGTCGCTGCCGGGGTTCGCCCTCGCCGCCGCCGGGTGGTGCCGGCCACGGTTCGGGCGCGCCGAACGGGTCAGCGGGAGCCGCGTCGGTGCCTGGCACACCAGTGGCTGCCGGGCCAGCGGGCAGCACCGGCCCGGGTGGCGTCGGGCCAGTGGGTGGCGAGGTGCTCGGCCCGTCGCTCATCGCAGCGGCCCTCGGCGGGGACGGTGGTTGCCCGCGCGGGTGCTCACAGCCCCTCCGCCCGGTCCTCGCCGAGCGCGGTGAGCCGATCGCGCAGCCGGGACGCCTCCGTCGGCCGCAGCCCGGGAACCCGGGCGTCGCTCGCCGCCGCCGCAGTGTGCAACTGCACGGTGGCCAGGTCGAAGGCGCGCTCCAACGGCCCGGCGCTCACGTCGACGAACTGCATCCGCGAGTACGGCACGATGGAGAGCCGGCGGACCAGCAACCCGTGCCGGACCAGCAGGTCGTTCTCCCGCTCGGCGTACCCCCAGGCCCGGACCGCCCGGCCGATCGCGATGGCCCGCCACACGCCGAGCACCACCACGACGGCGACGGCGAGCCCGAACAGCCACTGGCCGCTGAGCGCCCAGCCGACCGCCGTCACCGCCAGCCCGATGGCGACCACGATCGCCAGCCGGATCAGCTCCACCCAGATCAGGTCGGTGGAGATCGGCTGCCAGTTGACCGTGTCCGGCCAGGGCTCCAGCGGCCCGCGGCCCGCCGGTGCGGCCGTCGAGGCGTCGGGTCCGGAAGGCGGTGGGGCGCCGGGGGTGCTCACGTGTCGAGCGTAGGCGATCCGGGCACCGCGGTGACGTCACGCAGGAAGCCGCGAGCGTCCAGGAAGTCACCGAGGCTGGTCCGGTGGTCGGCGCAGGCCAGCCAGGTCTTGCGCCGATCGGCGTCGTGCAGCCGGGGATTGTTCCACTCCAGGGCCCAGACAGCGGCGGCCCGACAGCCGCGGGCCGAACAGACGAGGGCGTCGTCGGCGGTGGAGGGGATGCTCATCCGGGCCAGTCTAGGGGTGGCCGCACGGGAAGTTTGATCGCCGGGCGACCACGGGGGGAGCCGCCCGGCGACGGGGTGAATCGTACACGCGGCAGGCCGGTCCAGGTACACCCTCGACGGGCGATTCTGCTGCCGCGGCTGGCGCGGCGAAAATCGGCTTCTCCCCACCTCGACACTCAGCAAGGCATGCGAGTCTTGATACCGCACGAGCCGCGACGACCGACAAACGCTGTGGAGGACCGGTGGCCCAGCCGACCATGCCCGACGCCCCGACGCCGAACGGAGCGGCACCTGCGCCGGTGACCACCCCCGCGCAGGACGCCACTCTGTTGGAGAAGGCGCTGTTCGAGATCAAACGTGTGATCGTCGGGCAGGACCGGATGGTGGAGCGGATGTTCGTCGCGCTGCTCGCTCGCGGTCACTGCCTGCTCGAAGGGGTGCCCGGGGTCGCCAAGACCCTGGCGGTGGAGACCCTCGCCAAGGTCGTCGGCGGGTCGTTCGCCCGGGTGCAGTTCACCCCGGACCTGGTGCCCGCCGACATCATGGGCACCCGCATCTACCGGCAGTCCAGCGAGAAGTTCGACGTCGAGCTGGGGCCGGTCTTCGTCAACTTCCTGCTCGCCGACGAGATCAACCGGGCTCCGGCGAAGGTGCAGTCCGCGCTACTGGAGGTGATGAGCGAGCGGCAGGTGTCCATCGGCGGCGAGAGCCACCGGGTGCCCGACCCGTTCCTGGTGATGGCCACCCAGAACCCGATCGAGCAGGAGGGTGTCTACCCGCTGCCGGAGGCGCAACGCGACCGGTTCCTCATGAAGATCGTGGTGGGCTACCCGACCGACGCGGAGGAACGCGAGATCGTCTACCGGATGGGGGTGTCCGCGCCCGAGCCGAGCGCGGTCTTCGACACACCCGAGCTGGTCGCCCTGCAACGCAAGGCGGACCAGGTCTTCGTGCACAACGCCCTGGTCGACTACGCGGTCCGGTTGGTGCTGGCGACGCGTACCCCCGCCGAGCACGGCATGCCCGACGTCGCGCAACTGATCCAGTACGGGGCCAGCCCACGCGCCTCGCTGGGCCTGGTCCGGGCGACGCGTGCGCTGGCGCTGCTGCGCGGGCGCGACTACGCCCTGCCGCAGGACGTGCAGGACATCGCGCCGGACATCCTGCGGCACCGGTTGGTGCTCAGCTACGACGCGCTCGCCGACGACGTGCCCGCCGACCACATCGTGCACCGGGTGATGTCGACAATTCCGCTGCCGGCGGTCGCGCCCCGGCAGCAGGCCACGCCGTCGACGATCGCGCCGCCGCCGGGCGCTGGCTGGCCCGGGCAGCGGCCGTGACCTCACCCACCCCTCGTCCCGCCCCCGACCGCAGCGAGGCCGTGCTGTCCCGGCTGCAACTGCTCGTCACCCGCAAACTCGACGGTCTGCTCCAGGGCGACTACGCCGGTCTGCTGCCCGGGCCGGGCAGCGAGGCGGGCGAATCCCGGGAGTACCGCCCGGGCGACGACGTGCGCCGGATGGACTGGCCGGTCACCGCACGGACCACCACACCGCACGTGCGGCGTACGGTCGCCGACCGGGAACTGGAGACCTGGTTGGCGGTGGACCTGTCCGCCAGCCTGGACTTCGGCACCGGGACGTGGCTCAAACGTGAGGTGGTGGTGGCCGCCGCGGCAGCCGTCACCCACCTGACCGTGCGCGGCGGCAACCGGATCGGCGCGGTGATCGGCACCGGTGGCGGTGTGTCCGCACCGGCCCGCCGCTGGCGTGGCAGAGCAGCACCGCCGGCCGGCCCCGGGGTGCTCACCCGGCTGCCGGCCCGCTCCGGCCGCAAGGAGGCGCAGGGCCTGCTGCGTACCCTCGCCGGCACCGCCATCCAGCCCGGCCGTGGTGACCTGGGCGCCCTCATCGAGATGCTCAACCGCCCGCCGCGTCGGCGCGGGGTGGCAGTGGTGATCTCGGACTTCCTCGCGCCGGCCGAGCAGTGGGCGCGGCCGATGCGCAAGCTGCGGGTACGCCACGACGTGCTCGCGATCGAGGTGATCGACCCGCGCGAGCTGGAGTTGCCCGACGTGGGGGTGTTGCCGGTGGTCGACCCGGAGAGCGGCGAGCTGCACGAGGTGCAGACCGCCGATCCACGGCTGCGGCAGCGCTACGCCGACGCCGCGACCGCCCAACGGGCCACCATCGCCGCCGCCCTGCGTGGCGCCGGCGCGGCCCACCTGCGTCTGCGTACGGACCGAGACTGGCTGCTGGACATGGTGCGATTCGTGGCCGCGCAGCGGCACGCGCGTACCCGGGGGACGACACGATGATCCGTTTCATGCAACCGTGGTGGCTGTTGGCGGTGCTGCCGGTGCTCGCCCTCGCGGCGTTCTACATCTGGCGGCAGCTGCACCGTCGGGCGTTCGCGATGCGGTTCACCAATGTGGACCTGCTGCGTACGGTGGCCCCGAAGGGGCTCGGGTGGCGTCGGCACGTTCCGGCGACGGCGTTCCTGCTCTGCCTGCTGGTGCTGGCCACCGCGCTGGCCCGGCCGGCGGTGGACACCCGGGAGCCACTGGAGCGGGCCACCGTGATGCTCGCCATCGACGTGTCGCTGTCGATGCAGGCCGACGACGTGGCGCCGAACCGGTTGGAGGCGGCGCAGGAGGCGGCCAAGCAGTTCGTCGGTGAGCTGCCGGAGAGCTACAACCTGGGTCTCGTGTCGTTCGCCAAGGCGGCGAACGTGCTGGTGCCGCCGGGCAAGGACCGGGAGGCGGTGACGAGCGCCATCGACGGTCTGGTGCTGGCCGAGGCGACCGCTACCGGTGAGGCGGTGTTCACCTGTCTGGAGGCGATCCGGTCGGTGCCGGCCGACGGCGCGGCGGGCATCCCGCCGGCACGGATCGTGCTGCTCTCCGACGGGTTCCGCACCTCCGGGCGGGCGGTGGAGGAGGCGGCGGCCGCCGCGCAGGCGGCGAACGTCCCGGTCTCCACCATCGCGTTCGGCACCGACACCGGCCAGGTCGACATCGGCGGGCAGTTGCAGCGGGTACCGGTGGACCGGTTGGCCCTGGCCGAGCTTGCCGAGACCACCGAGGGCTACTTCTACGAGGCGGCCTCGGTGAGCGAGCTGAAGCAGGTCTACCAGGACATGGGCAGCTCGATCGGCTTCCGGACCGAGCCGCGGGAGGTGACCCAGTGGTACGCCGGGTTGGCGCTGCTGCTGGCGCTCTGCGCCGGGGCGCTCAGCCTGGTGTGGTCGTCGCGGATGCTCTGAGCGGTGCACCGGCGGCGGTCACCGACCGCCGCCGGTCAGCACCACCTCAGTGGCCGCCGCCGGCGAGCACGAAGACGATGGCCACCCAGACGGCGGCGAGGGTGAAGCCCAGCGGGGCGACGTAGCGGCTCATGGACGGCTCCGGGTGGCGGCTGGACGGTCCGCGTGCGGGGGCGGACCGCAGGGGGTGGGGACGCGCACACGAAGTCGTGACCGGGCGGCTCCCGGCGACCGTCGGCGAACCGGACGGCGCGGCACACTCCTCGGCGTGTGCCGAGGAGCGGGGGAGCGGAGCGGGGTCAGCTCACCAGACTGAGTCGTGGCTCAGCGGGGCTGACCATCGGCCCGGCCACGACTGGGAGGATCGCTATCTCGCACAGCGATCACCTCCTGCAAGTCGGGCGGGCCGGAACGTCGATGATCGTACACCTGCGGAGCCGACGAGACGCACTCGGCCGACCGGCCGGCGACCCCTCCACCGCCCGGTCGGCGCCCCGGCCGCGACTGGCCCGTCCGCACGATCGTGACCAGCACCGCGGCGAGCAACGGCAGCCAGCACAAGCGCGCCAGCACCCAGCCCGGGCCGTCCGGCGCGGTGTGCAACCCGGGCAGCGCCAGCCCGCCGCGGGCGGTGAGCGCGGTCACCCCCACCAGGATCGGCTGGTGGCACAGATAGATCCGGAACGCGCAACTGTTCACCTCGGTCACCGCTCGGCCCGGCACCGGCCGGGCCAGCAGCCGTTGCAGCGCCGGCCGGGCGAGCAGCCCCAGACCGACCTGGGTCACCGCCAGCGCCACCGCCAGCAGCGACGGCGGGTTGAGGTTGGACACCCCGGCCCCGGGCACGCCGACCGCGCTCACCGGGTAGCCCAGGGCCAGCAACGCGGTGAGCGCGGCCACCCCGCCGGCCGCGAGCGTGCCCGCCGCCCGTCGGCCGGCCAACCGCCCGTCGGCGTGCGCCACGCCCAGCAGGTACGGCACGGACCAGGCCGCCACCACGCTGACCGGTGGCAGGTGGCTGCCGGCCGGCAGCAGACGCACCGCCACGTCCGCCGCGGCGACCACGACCACCGCCGGTACGACGCAACGGCCCAACCCCCACCGGCGGACGGCGGCGCGCGACGGTCCGGTCATCGCGATGAGGAACACCAGCGGCACCAGGAACCACAGCGGACTGATCGCGAGTCGCAGCGCGACGGCGAGCGTGTCGTCCGGGGTGCCGGCCACGGTGGCGGCGAGCAGCACGGCGGCACCCACCCCGAGCAGCGCCACCGTCGGCAGCAGCAACCCACGCAGGCGACGGGCCAACCAGCCACCCGGGCCGCCCCGGTGACCGGCCAACGATCGGGCCGAGCCGAAGCCGGCGGTGAAGAAGAACAGGCCGAGCGTCTGCAACACCCAGGTCACCGGGGCCAGAGCGGGCAACGCGGTGAGAGGGCTGGCCTGGTGCAGCCCGCCGTCTTCGGTCAGCACCAACCCGGTGACCAGCCAGTGTCCCAGCACCACCCCGCCGATGGCGTACGCCCGCAACGCGTCGACGGTACGGTCCCGGTTCACCGCGGGTCCCCGACCCGGTCGGCGTCAACACTGCCCAGCACGACGGCCGCCACCGCGACGAGCGTGGCGCTGCCCGGGGCCAGGTAGCCGTCGTGCCCGGTCACCCCACTCACCGGCAGGGTGCGGGCGCCGAACGACGGGTCGCCGGGACGGCGGCCGAAGCCGAGACCGGGCAGCCGTACCGGCGGAACCCGACGGATCCAGTCGGTGCTCGCCTCCGCCGCCCAGAACCGCCGCCCGCCGGGCAGGTCGTCGGCGCGCTGCACGCCGGCGCCGACGCCGCCGAGGCTCACCACGTCGGTGACCTGGGCCGGGGCGCCCGCAGCCGCCAGGGCCACCACCAGCGACCCGTAGCTGTGCCCGACCAGGGTGATCGTCGCCGCCGGACGACGCGCGGCCAACTCCCGCAGCAGCCCGGCCAGCCCGGCCGCGCCGCGCCGGGCGCTGAGACCACCGGCGGCCGTCACCACCCCGTCGGGCGGGTCGTAGCCGAGCCAGGCCAGCACCGCGACCCGCGCCGACGGCTCGCTCGCCCGCAACTCCCGGTAGAGCTGCCGGGCCTGCGCCGCCGGCGCCCGTCGGGCCACCCCGCCCAAACCCCTGTCGAAGTCGGCCAGGGTGCTGCCCACCCCCGGCACCAGCACCGCGATCCGGTCCGCGTCGGCCAGGTCGCCGAGCACCTCGACCGTACGGCCGTCGCCGCGCCTGTCGAACGAGAGGAAACGACGCCCGTCGGCCACCCAGTCCGCGTACGGCGGGCCCGCCGCGCGCATCGCCGCGGCCGTGACCGGGTACGCCTCCACGAACCCGCTCGCCGCGACCGGCTCGGGTCGGGTCGGCAGGACCAGGTTCACGCCGAGCAGCGCGGCCAGCGCCACTCGGCTGGCACCTCGTCGTCGCATGTCGTTCTCCCTCCGGAATGTCGTCCGGAGGCACAGTGCGCGGGAGGGCGGTGCGCGGTCGTCGTCCCGGGGAGCCGTCTGCGGGCTGGCTCCGGGGGACTACTCGCCGGCGGCCACCAGACCCGTCTCGTACGCCAGCACCACGGCCTGGGCCCGGTCGCGCAACCCCAGCTTGGCCAGGATCCGCCCGACGTGCGTCTTCACGGTCTGCTCGGCGACCACCAGATCGCCGGCGATCTCCGCGTTGTTGCGACCCCGGGCGATCAACCGCAGCACCTCGGTTTCCCGGGGGGTGAGCCCGGCCAGGTCGGTGGGGCGGGGCCGGCGGCGGTCCGGGCGGGCCGCGAACTCGGCGATCAACCGGCGGGTGACCGCCGGGGCGAGCAGCGCGTCCCCGGCCGCCACCACCCGAACCGCCTGCACCAGATCGGCCGCCGGCGCGTCCTTGAGCAGGAAGCCGCTCGCCCCGGCGCGCAGCGCCTCGTACACGTAGTCGTCGAGGTCGAAGGTGGTGAGGATGAGCACCCGGGGGCGCTGCGCCGACCGGTCGCCGAGCAGCTTGCGGGTGGCCTCCAGCCCGTCCATGACCGGCATCCGCACGTCCATCAGCACCACGTCCGGGTCGAGCCGGCGGGTGGCGGCGACGGCCTGCGCGCCGTCGGCGGCGTCACCCACGACCAGCAGGTCCGGTTGGGCGGCGAGCAGCGCTCCGAAGCCCTGTCGGACCATCGCCTGGTCGTCGGCGATCAGCACCTTGATCACGCGTCCCCGCCTTCCGCGTCGTACGGCAACTCGGCCGCCACCGCGTAGCCCCCGTCGGGCAGCGGCCCGGCGGTGAACGTACCGCCCAGCGAGGTGGCCCGCTCCCGCATGCCGGTCAGCCCGTGCCCGGAGCCGCCGTCGGCGGTCGGTCGGACGTCGGTCGGGGAGTTCTCGACGCGTACCCCCAGCCCGGACGGACCGGTGCGGACGGTGACCCGCACCGCGGCCCCGGCCGCGTGCCGGGCCGCGTTGGCCAGGCTCTCCTGCACGATGCGGTACGCGGCCAGCCCGACCGGCGCGGGCACCCGGTCGTCGTTGATCGGCTCGGCGTCCAGGGAGACCGGCAGCCCGGCCCGGCGCGCCGCGTCCACCATCGCGCCCAGGTCGGTGAGGTCCGGCTGCGGCGCGGTCTGCGGGCCGGTCGCCTCGCTGCGCAGCACCCCCAACAGCCGCCGCATGTCGGTGAGCGCGTCGCGGGCCGAGGCGGCGATCGCGACGAACTCGGCGGCAGCCGGCGCGGGCACGTCGGCCAGCCGGTACGGCGCGGTCTCCGCCTGCACCGCGATCAGCGACATGTGGTGCGCCACCACGTCGTGCATCTCCCGGGCGATCCGGGTGCGCTCCTCCAGCACCGCGCGCCGCTCCTGCTCTCGTTCGCTCAGCTCGGTCTGCGCGTCCAGCGCCCGCCGGGACAGCCGGTTGCGCCGGATCAGGTCGCCGACGATCGCCAACGCGCCGAGCAGCAGCAGGACCGGAACCCGGTTGTCGGGGTCGACGAAGGTCAGCACCGGCACCGTGCTGATCGTCACCACCCAGGCCAGCACCGGCCGATCGACCCGCGCGACGACCACCGCCATCACCGCCACCGACCCGAGCGCCAGCGGCGGGGTCCACGGCCAGGCCTGGTCGGCCGGCGCGTTGAACGTGCAGATCAGCAGGGCCAGCACCGTCAGCCGCCAGGCCAGCAGCGGACGCCGGGGCAGCGCCAGCAGCGGTGCCACCGTCATCGCCGCGAACAGCAACGCGATCGGCGGCGGCAGGCCCCAGTCGCTCTCCACCGTCAGCGTGATCAGGAAGAGGCCGAGGACGGCCAGCAGACCGACCGGGGCTGCGTAACGGGCTGGTCCGGGCCAACGGGCCAGCAGCGGCCGTTCGGGCCGGGCGTCCGGGCCTATCAGGGTCTGCCGTAGGGCCCGCAGGAACACCGCGATCGGATGCCGGTTCACCCTCCGGAGGCTACGGGCCGACCCCGTCACGAGGCGTGCCACCAGGGGTTGATCCCGGTGTCGTACCTCAGTGTGACGTGACTCCCGTTAGCGCTTACCTACCGGTAACGCCTAGGCTCCGACGCGTCCGTGCCGACCATTCGCAAGGGGGAACAGTGGCCCGTACCGTGCTGGTGACCGGGGGTAACCGGGGGATCGGCCTGGCCATCGCGCAGGCCTTCGCCAAGCAGGGCGACCGGGTGGCGGTCACCCATCGCAGCGGCGAGGCCCCCGACGGGCTGTTCGGCGTCCGCGCCGACGTCACCGACGCGGCCTCGATCGACGCCGCGTTCACCGCCGTCGAAGCCGAGTTGGGGCCGGTCGAGGTGCTCGTCGCGAACGCCGGCATGACCGCCGACACGCTGCTGCTGCGAATGACCGAGGAACAGTTCACCGGGGTGGTGGACACCAACCTCACGGGTGCGTTCCGGGTCGCCAAGCGGGCCTCCGGAAAGATGCTCCGCGCCAAGTGGGGCCGCATGATCTTCATCTCCTCGGTGGTCGGCCTCGCCGGTGGCGCCGGGCAGGTCAACTACGCCGCCAGCAAGGCCGGTCTGGTCGGCGTGGCCCGCTCGATCACCCGGGAGTTGGGCAGCCGCAACATCACCGCCAACGTGGTGGCGCCCGGCTTCATCGACACCGACATGACCGCCGGCCTGCCCGAGGACCGCAAGGCGGAGATCCGCAAGTCGATCCCGGCCGGCCGGATGGCCAGCCCGGACGAGGTCGCCGGGGTGGTCACCTGGCTGGCCTCCGACAGCGCCGGGTACGTCTCCGGCGCCGTGATCCCCGTCGACGGCGGCCTCGGCATGGGCCACTAACCCCTTTTGACTACGGAGGAAATCAGCGATGTCCGGACTGCTCGCCGGTAAGCGACTGCTCGTCACCGGTGTCATCACCGACGCCTCGATCGCCTTCTCGGTGGCGAAGCTCGCTCAGGAGAACGGCGCGCAGGTCGTGCTCACCGGCTACGGCCGGCTCTCCCTGGTCGAGCGGATCGCCAAGCGACTGCCCGAGCCGGCCCCGGTCATCGAGGTGGACGTCACCAACACCGAGCACCTGGCCGGCCTCGCCGACCGGGTACGCGAGCACGTCGACGGCCTCGACGGCGTCGTGCACTCGATCGGCTTCGCCCCGCAGAGCTGCCTGGGCGGCGGCTTCCTCGACGCCCCCTGGGAGGACGTGGCGACCGCGCTGCACGTCTCCACCTTCTCGTACAAGTCGCTGGCCATGGCGGCGCTGCCGCTGATGTCGCCCGGTGGTGCGGTGGTCGGCCTGACCTTCGACGCGACGAAGGCGTGGCCGGTCTACGACTGGATGGGCGTGGCCAAGGCCGGCCTGGAGTCCGCATCCCGCTACCTCGCCATGCACCTGGGCAAGCAGGGCATCCGCAGCAACCTGGTGGCCGCCGGGCCGCTGCGCACCATCGCCGCGAAGTCGATCCCCGGCTTCGACCAGTTCGAGGAGGTCTGGGCCGAGCGGGCCCCGCTGGGCTGGAACCTCACCGACCAGGAGCCCGCCGCGCGGGCCTGCCTGGCGCTGCTGTCCGACTGGTTCCCGGCCACCACCGGCGAGATCGTCCACGTCGACGGCGGCTACCACGCCATCGGCTCCTGACGCTGTACCGCGACGCTCCCTGGCTCCCGTCCACGTGATCCACGCGTCCGGACCAGGGGGCGTCGCCGGGCCGTCGCGGTCGAGGGACAAGAATGACCCCATGTCGTACGACGCGGTGGTGCTGGTGTCCTTCGGTGGCCCGGAGCGGCCCGAGGACGTGATGCCGTTCCTGCAGAACGTGACCCGGGGTCGAGGCGTGCCGCCCGAGCGGCTGGCCGAGGTCGCCGAGCACTACCAGCACTTCGGCGGGGTGTCCCCGATCAACCAGCAGAACCGCGAGTTGCTGGCCGCGATCCGCGCCGACCTCGCCGCGCACGGCCTCGACCTGCCCGTCTACTGGGGCAACCGCAACTGGGACCCGATGCTCGCCGACACCGTGACCCAGATGCGCGACGACGGGGTCACCCGGGCGCTTGCCTTCGTCACCAGCGCGTACGGCGGTTACTCGTCCTGCCGGCAGTACCAGGAGGACATCGCCGCCGCGCGCGCCGCGGTCGGCCCGGACGCCCCGGTGATCGAGAAGCTGCGCCAGTTCTGGGACCACCCCGGCTTCGTCGAGCCGCACACCGACGCGGTCCGGGCAGCACTGGGCCAGCTCGACCCGGCGAAGCGGGACAGCACCCGGCTGGTCTTCACCGCCCACTCCATCCCCAGCTCCATGGCGGCCAACGCCGGCCCGCACGGCGGCCGGTACGAGGCACAACTGCACGAGACCGCCCGGCTCGTGGCCGCGGCCGCCGCCCCCGACCTCGCGTACGACCTGGTCTGGCAGAGCCGCTCCGGCCCACCACAGATGCCGTGGCTGGAGCCGGACATCAACGACCACCTGACCGCCCTCGCGCAGGGCGGCACCACAGCGGTGGTGGTCAGCCCGATCGGTTTCGTCTCCGATCACCTGGAGGTCGTCTGGGACCTGGACACCGAGGCCCTGGAAACGGCCAAGCAGCTCGGCCTGGACTTCGTCCGGGCCGCCACCCCGGGCACCGACCCGCGCTTCGTGACCATGGTGCGGGAGCTCATCACCGAGCGGACCGACCCGGACGGCGCGCAGCTGCGCCGTCGCCTGGGCGAGCTGCCGATGTGGGACACCTGCCCGACCGTCTGCTGCGTACCGACCCGCCGTCCGACGCCTGCTGGGGGCACCGATGCATGACCGCAAGCCCGTGCAGAGTTGGCTGACCGACATGGACGGCGTGCTGGTGCACGAGGGCCAGCCGGTGCCCGGGGCACCGGAGTTCATCAACCGGATGCGTGCCTCCGGCAAGCCGTTCCTGGTGCTGACCAACAACTCGATCTACACCCCGCGTGACCTGACGGCCCGCCTCAGCCGGATGGGGCTGGACGTGCCGGAGGAGTCGATCTGGTCGTCCGCGCTGGCCACCGGCCAGTTCCTCGCCGACCAGCGGCCCGGCGGCACCGCGTACGTCATCGGTGAGGCCGGGCTGACCACCGCGCTGCACGCGGTCGGCTACGTGCTCACCGACTTCGCACCGGACTACGTGGTGCTCGGTGAGACCCGCACCTACAGCTTCGAGGCGATCACCAAGGCGGTCCGTCTGATCAACGACGGGGCGCGGTTCATCTGCACCAACCCCGACGTGACCGGCCCTTCAGTAGAGGGTGCGCTGCCGGCCGCCGGCTCGGTCGCCGCGATGATCTCCAAGGCGACCGGGGTGGAGCCGTACTTCGTCGGCAAACCCAACCCGATGATGATGCGCTCGGCGCTCAACACGATCAACGCGCACTCCGAGACCACCGCGATGATCGGCGACCGGATGGACACCGACATCCTCTGCGGCCTGGAGGCCGGGCTGGAGACCATCCTGGTGCTCACCGGGATCAGCAGCCGCACCGAGGCGGAGCGCTACCCGTACCGCCCGTCCCGGATCATCAACTCGGTCGCGGACCTGCTCGACGAGATCTGACCGACCGGCCTCGGCGGGCCGCCACCATTCCTCGGTGCTGGCGGCGTACCACGATGATCATCCAGACGAGGAACAGCACCTCACCGGCGGCGAACAGCAGTAACAGCGCGTTGCCAGCCATGGTTGCCTCCGTCAGGGGCGTAGGGGGGCGTTGCAGGCGGCCACCAGCGCCTGGCGGCAGGCCGCGGTGAGGGGGCGCAGAGCCGCGTCGCGCTGCTGGGCCTCGTAGTTGTTGATCGCGCCGCCGGGCGCGGCGTGCCCGGCCAACGCGAGCACCCGGTCGAGCACCGCGGCGCGGGCGAAGAGCCGGCGGGCTCGCGGGTCGAAGCCCGGTGGCAGGTCGGTGGCGCCGTCCGGACGGCGCAGCGCGGCCAGCGCACCGGCCAACTCGGGTCGCCACTGGGCCACGTCGAGTCGGGTCAGCGCGGCGGTCGTCTCGGCCAGCGCGGCGGCCAGCTCGGCCTCCGCCTCGGCGGCGCCCGGCAACGACAGTGACGCGGCGGGGGCGTTGGCCGGCAGCGGGTAGACCCGCCAGAGCACCGTCTCGAAGCAGTCCCCGGAGCCGGAGGTGTGCGAGCGGACCTCCGGGATCAACCCGAGCCCCCCGGCCACCACCGCCTCGCCCGTGACCAGCGCCGCGCCGGCGAAGTCACCGGGGCCGGGCAGCCCCCGGGGGTCGCCCGGCGCGGGCAGCACCAGGCGGATGTCGTCCGGGGAGAGCTTGGCCAGGGTGGGCAGCGCGGCACCCAGCGGGACGTCGGTCCAGGTGCCGGGGGCGTCCGCGACGAGATGTTCCTCGTCGCCGGCGATGGCGTCGGCGACCTCGTCGTACGGCACCAACCCGGCGCGCCACGCGCGCACCCAGGCAACGAACCGGCTCGACCGGCGCGGCGTGAGTGTGGCCGCGCCCGTTGCGGGGGTGGACATGCCGAAAGGGTACGTGGTCACGACCGGCCCTGTCTCGACTGCCGCTCCGGTCGCCCGGCCTGCCCCCAACTGCCCTGTTCGCCCCAATCTCCGGCCCCTGGCGTGGGTGTGTGGTCGGCGGTCCTGGGGCGGGGCGGTGTGTCGAGGGCGGGGGTGGGCGCGGGCTGGGTTTAGCGTGATCGACATGGCGGGGCGATACGGCGAGGACGTGTTGGCGGGAGACTGGCGACGGCGCAAGGTCACCCCAGAGGTGGACGCCGAACCCGATCTCGTGGTCGAGGATGCCGACTCCGGGTTCTGCGGAGCCGTGGTGGGTTTCGAGGCTGGCGCGGTGGTGTTGGAGGACCGGCACGGTAAACGGCGCAACTTCCCGCTGCTGCCGGCGGCGTTCCTGCTCGACGGCCGTCCCGTGACGCTGCGCCGCCCGAGCCGCGCGTCGGTGCCGACGGCCCGTCGACGGACGGCATCCGGTTCGGTGGCGGTGGACAACGTCCGCGCCCAGGTGGCGAAGGCCAGCCGGATCTGGGTGGAGGGCATCCACGACGCCGCGCTGGTCGAGCGGATCTGGGGCGACGACCTGCGGATCGAGGGAGTGGTCGTCGAACCGTTGGACGGCATCGACGCCCTCGACGCCGAGGTACGCGGCTTCGCCCCCGGTCCGACCCGACGCCTCGGCGTGCTCGTCGACCACCTCGTGCCGGGCAGCAAGGAGAGCCGGATCGTCGCCCGGGTGAACTCGCCGTACGTGCTGGTCACCGGTCATCCCTACGTGGACGTCTGGCAGGCGGTGAAGCCGGCGACGCTGGGCATCGCGGCATGGCCGGTGGTGCCACCGGGGCAGCCGTGGAAGGAGGGGGTCTGCGCGGCCCTCGGAGTGGCCGAGCCGGCCGGGATGTGGCGGCACATCCTCTCCCGGGTGAACAGCTTCGCCGACGTGGAGACACCTCTGATCAACGCGATGGAACGCCTGATCGACTTCGTCACCGAACCAGCCTGACCCACCCGACCCCGCCGACGTCCGCACCGGCGCATCCACCGACCAACCGCCGCGATGTCCGCGCCCACTCCCGCGCCCGCCCGCCCGCCCGTCCGCCCGTCCGCCCGCCCGTCCGCCCGTCGCTCGCCCGTCGGCTCGCCCGCCCCCGCCCGCCCGTTCCCACTTCAAGATCCGCGCAACTTCACCGATGTTGCTGCTTCCCGGGCACCTGAGGCAGCAACATCAGGGAAGTTGCGCGGATCTTGGGATGCGCCTGCGGATCTTGGCGGGGTCGCTGGGACTGATGTGTGCGACGGCGAGGTCGTCCCGGAGCGGGGCGCCGCGCGGCGCAAGGCTCTTTGTCGGGGTGCCGGGCGACTGACGGTGCCTTGTCCTGCTGACGGCCCAGAGCCTGCTGGCCGCGCAAACTCGCGCTCGACCTCGCAAGATCGCGCTCGAACCAGGATGTAGTGGCCTCGCCAGCCGTGGAGGCCACTCGATCCTGGATCGAGCGCAATCATCAGATCGGAAGGCGGGCGCGGGGCGCGGCGAGCGGCGAGCGGGGCGCGGGGCGCGGCGAGCGGGGCGCGGCGAGCGGCGAGCGGGGCGCGGCGAGCGGCGAGCGGCGAGCGGCGAGCGGGGCGCGGGGCGCGGCGAGCGGGGCGCGGCGAGCGGCGAGCGGGGGGCGGGGCGCGGGGGTGCGGGGACGCGCGGGGCGCCGGGCGATTCAGGGTTCCTGGTCGGGGGTGCGGGTGTAGACGAAAGTGGCGATGTCCAGCGCGACCGCTCGGCCCTGCTCGTCGCGGCGCACGGTGAGGATCTCGCCGTCCTGGACGCCGGCCCGGCCCCGCCAGCGGTCCGGACCCTCGGCGACGAAGCGGAGGTTCGGCGCGCCGACCGGGCCGGCGTGCAGGTCGCCTGCGGTGTCCGCGTACACCTCGATTGTGGTGCCCATCCACCACCAGCGGCCGGTCAGCTCGGCCAGTTCGGCGGGCGGCGGGGCGGCGGCCGGCCGCCACGGGGTGACCGGAGCGGGTTCGGCGTCCAGCACCTGGGTGAGCAGCTGTCGTCCGAGCGCGCCGAGGTGCACGCTGCGCAGGGTGTACGCGTTGACCAGGCCGACCACGGCGGTACGGGTGGGTCGGTGCACGGCCAGGGAGGCGCCGTAGCCGGGCATCGAGCCGCCGTGGCCGACGTACACCCGGTTGCCCTCCCGGAAGAGTTCCAGCCCGAGGCCGTGCCCGTGGGTCCAGGACTCCAGGTCGCTGACCACGACGGGGGAGCACATCTCGGTGAGCGTCTCGGCGGCGAGCACCGAGGGGTCGGGGTCGGCCAGGAACGCGGCCCACCGACCCAGGTCCTCGATCGTCGACCAGAGCTGCCCGGCGGGGGCCATCGCACCGGTGTCGGTCCGCGGTTCCTCGCGCAGCGTGTCGTGCCAGGGGTGGACGACGTAGCCGCGGGCGAACGGCTCGGTGGCCGCGTACGTGGTGCGGCGCAGGCCCAGCGGGGTGAGGATCCGATCGCCGAGCAGGTCGACCCAGGGTGTCCCGGTGAGTCGTTCGAGGACGCCGCCGAGCAGCCCGTACGCGAGGTTTGAGTAGTGGTAGGTGGCGTGCGGCGGATAGGCGATCTTGTCGGGGGTGACCCCGGTGAGCAGGGTGGTCAGGTCGACTCCCGCGGTCCGCTCCCACCAGTCGCCCTCGGGCTCGCGCTGGATCCCGCTGGCGTGCCCGAGGAGCTGGCGCAGGGTGAGCGCGCCGACGCCGGTGCCGGGGAGGTGCTCCTCCAGCGGGTCGTCGACGGCGAGCCGGCCGGCGTCGCGCAGTTGCATGATCAGGGTCGCGGTCATCGTCTTGCTGATCGAGCCCAGCCGGTACTGCAGGTCGGCGTCCGGGCGGGGGTGCTCGCCGGCGGTGGCCAGGTGGACCAGCGCGCCGTCGCGGACCACGCCCAGCACCACCGACGGGGCGTGCCCGTCGAGCTGCGCCTGGGCGACCTGGGCGTCGATCTGTCGGGCGGTCTCGGGCAGCAGGGTCAACGGGATCTCCTCGGGTCGGGCCGCCGAATCACTGTCGGAAAGGGATTCGCCGAGCCTACTGATCTTCCTGGGGAGGCCGCGCGTGCATATACGTGTCACGATCGTGGTGTGGACGCCGTGGTGTGGATCGTATTGGGTGTGCTGCTGGCCGTCGCGGAGATCTTCACGACGACGCTATTTCTGATCATGTTCGCGGCTGGCGCGTTCGCCGCTGGCGGTGCTGCCGCCCTGGGCGCGCCGGTAGCGGTGCAGGCGCTTGTCTTCGCGGTGGTGTCGGCGCTGAGTCTGTTGGTGGCCCGGCCGGCCCTCCGGCGGCACCAGCGTTCGTCGCTGGAGAGCGGCGAGCAGCCGTTCGGCGTGGAAGCGATCGAGGGTTCCACGGCGTTGGTTCTGGAACGGGTGGACGCCGACCACGGCCTCGTCAAGATCGACGGTGAGCTGTGGAGTGCCCGCCCGTACGACACGACGCAGACGTTCGACCCTGGTCAACGGGTTCGGGTGATCAAAGTCCGGGGCGCGACAGCCCTGGTGTGGCAGGACGATATTTCTTCCGCTGGTGAGCTGCCGGAAGCGAGAGGGTGAACGGGATGACCTTAATCGGGGTGGTGGTGATCGCGGTGGCGTTGATCGCCGTGATAACGCTGGCCAAGGCGGTGCGGATCGTGCCGCAGCAGCGCCAGGACGTGGTGGAACGGCTCGGTAAGTACAAGCGCACCCTCAGCCCCGGCCTCAACCTGCTGGTGCCGTTCATCGACGCGGTGCGTACGAAGGTCGACATGCGGGAGCAGGTGGTCAGCTTCCCGCCGCAGCCGGTGATCACCTCGGACAACCTGGTGGTCTCGATCGACACGGTGCTCTACTTCAAGGTGGTCGACTCGGTCCGGGCGACCTACGAGATCTCCAGCTTCCTCCAGGCCATCGAGCAGTTGACCGTCACCACGTTGCGTAACGTGATCGGTTCGCTCGATCTGGAGCGCGCGCTGACCAGCCGGGACGAGATCAACCGGCACCTCTCCGGGGTGCTGGACGAGACCACCGGCCGGTGGGGCATCAAGGTGACCCGGGTCGAGATCAAGGCGATCGAGCCGCCGGCCAGCATCCGTGACTCGATGGAGAAGCAGATGCGCGCCGAGCGGGACCGTCGCGCGGCGATCCTGACCGCCGAGGGCCACAAGCAGTCGGTGATCCTCACCGCCGAGGGTGACAAGCAGTCGGCGGTGCTGCGGGCCGACGGTGACCGGCAGGCCCGGATCCTGCAGGCCGAGGGTCAGGCGAAGGCGATCCGGACGGTCTTCGACGCGATCCACCAGGCGAACCCGAGCCAGAAGGTGCTCGCCTACCAGTACCTGCAAGCCCTGCCGCAGATCGCCCAGGGCAGCGCCAACAAGGTCTGGATCGTCCCGGCCGAGCTGACCAAGGCCCTGGAGGGCATGGGTGGCGCGCTCGGCGGACTGAGCCAGATGGTGGGGGACCTGCCCGCACCGGAGGCGGCCGAACACGCGAGCCAGGTCGAGCGCGAGGCCGCGGAGGCGGCGCAGGCCGCGGCGGACGCCGCCCAGCGGATCCACGACGAGGTACGCGTCGCCGAGGCGCAGGCCACCGGCGGCAACAAGCCGCAGGGGCTGCCCGCGCCGGAGCCGGTGTCTGCGGCCAGCCTGACCGAGGACCCGGCGGACCAGCGCGAGCGCGGCTGATCCAGGACGCCGGCCGCCCGGTCGGCCGGGGCCGGTGACTCAGCCCTGAATGCGAGAAAGCCTCATGGGGCGCTCCGAGGCCTGCCACGATCGGTCCTAGGACGGGTGGTGACCAGGCAATCGGGGCGCCCCGGCGCGTTCCGCACCACTCGCGGACGAGCGAGGTGACGCATGAAGGATCCGGCGAATCGGATGTGGTCCTCGGCCCCGGTGCCCGGCGCGCACGACCCGGTCGCCCCACTGGGGTCCCGCAGCACCGGTGGCGGGTTCGGCGTACTGCCGTTCGTCGACGAGCCAACCGCGGGTGGCCCGGCCACGAACGCCAGCTGGGCCTGGTCGGTACGCCGGTTCGCGCGGGCGGCCGTGTGGCTGCTGCCCGCGTACGCCATCCTCTACGGCGCGGTGGCGATGGCCAGCGACGGCGGGGTGGGCAACGACCCCTATCCGGCCGACGGCCGGGCGGTGTACCTGATCGGTTGGGTGGCCGCGGTCTGGCTCGGTCTGCTCGCGCTGCTGGCCCTCACCGGGCTGCTGGCGGCGACCCGCAGCCGTCGGGTGGCCGCTGCCGGGCTGCTGGTCAGCATCGCCGGCACCGTGCTGATGCTGCCCTTCGCCGGGCTCGCCGAGCAGACGCCGGTCTTCGGGACCACCGCGCGGGCGTTGGTGCTGCTCGGCGCGACGTTCTACAGCGTGGGCTGGTTCCTCACCGGGTGGGCGGTCGCCCGCTCGGGCACCTTCAGCCTCGGCGACGGCGTCATGCTGATCATTGCCGCGCCCCTCCTCGGCCTGGGCGGTGCCCTGATCGGCTCGTTGCAGACGTTCGGCGCGATCTTCGTGCTGATCGCCGGCATCGGCATCGGCTACCGCTCCGGCCGCCTGATGCCCCGCGAAACCGCACGAGACGCCGCCACCGCCAGCCTAAGCACCCCAAACCCCTAACCCGGCTCCCACCCACCCACCCCGTCCCACCCCGTCCCACCCACCCCGTCCCACCCACCCCGTCCCACCCACCCCGTCCCACCCACCCACCCATCCGGCCCATCCGGCCCCGCCCCGGTTGATCATGGAGTTATAGCGCTCGGCCTCGGCGTGTCATGGCAACAACTCCATGATCAACGCAGGTCAATCGCCCGGGCCGCGCCCGACCTTCGGCCCCACTCCGGTGATCATGGGGTTGGCGGGTGATTCCGTGATCAAACCTCCCGCTAACCCCATGATCACCGGGGGGTCGGGGCGGGAGGGGGCCGGCCCTGGGTGGGGTGGGGTGGGGTGGGAGTTGGCTGGTGGGTGGGCGTGAAGTTGCTGACAATTGCGGGGCGGGGGTGGTCGGTTGGCGGCTTTCGTGGCAATCCTGGGGAGCATGGCCGCCTCCCGCTCGCCGCTGTCGCGGCTGTTCACCGTGCTGCTCGCCGGTGTGTTGGCCGGGCTTGTCCTGGCCGTCGCCGCGCTCCCGGGCAACCTGCTGCTCGGCCTCGGCGCCCGCTCCGCGCTCGGGTCGTACGCCGCGTTGCCGGCCTCGCTGAAGACCCCGGCGACTCCGCAGCGCTCGTACCTCTACGCCAACGACGGCAAGACGCTGATCACCACGTTCTACGACGTGAACCGCACCGACGTCCCGTTGTCGGAGATCGCCCCGGTGATGCGGCAGGCGATCGTGGCGGCCGAGGACCGGCGCTTCTACGACCACGGCGGGGCTGACCTGCGCGGTCTCGCCCGCGCACTGGTCGCCAACGTCAAGGGCGGCGGCACCGAGCAGGGCGGCTCGACGCTGACCATGCAGTACGTCCGCAACGTCCTCAAGACCGACCCCACCCGCACCGCCGAGGAGCGGGCCGCCGCCACCGACCCCACCGTCGGGCGCAAGATCCAGGAGATCCGGTACGCGAGCGCGCTGGACAAGAGCCTCGGCAAGGACGAGATCCTCGACAGGTACCTGAACATCGCCTACTTCGGCTCCGGCGCGTACGGGGTCGCCGCGGCCAGCCAGCGCTACTTCGGCAAGCCGCCGGCGCAGCTGACCCTCGGTGAGTCGGCCCTGCTCGCCGGCCTGGTGCAGTCGCCGGACGCGTACAGCCCGATCAGCGGTGACAAGGACGACGCGTTGGCCCGCCGGTCGTACGTGCTGGACTCGATGGTCGCCACCGGTGCGATCACCGCCGAGCAGGCCGCCCAGGCCAAGGCGGAGCCGCTGAACCTGCACCCCACCGCCCAGCCCAACGGCTGCACCGCCGTCTCCCAGGGCCACGACGACTGGGGCTACTTCTGCGACTACCTGCGCCAGTGGTGGCTGACCCAGCCGGCCTTCGGGGCAACCGTCGCGGAGCGTGAGCAGGCGCTGCGTTCGGGCGGGTACACCGTGGTCACCTCGCTGGACCCGAAGATCCAGGCCACCGCGCAGAAGCAGGCCACCAAGGTCTACTCCTACGACAACAAGCGCGCCCTGCCGATCGCGGCGGTCCAGCCGGGCACCGGGCAGGTGCTGGCGATGGCGGTCAACCGGCACTACAGCCTCGGCGACAACCCGGCCGGGCAGGCGAACTACCCGAACACCGTCAACCCGTTGATCTCCGGCGGAGCCAGCGTCGACGGGTACCAGGCGGGTTCGACGTTCAAGCTGTTCACCATGCTCGCCGCACTGGAGTCGGGCCGTACCCTCTCCACCGGTTTCGACGCGCCCGCCAAGCTGCCCACCCGGTACGCCGCCGAGGGGCCGGGCAGCTGCGACGGCCACTGGTGCCCGGCGAACGCCAACCCGGACTGGATGGACGGGTACCGGATGATGTGGGACGGCTTCGGTCGCTCGGTGAACACCTACTTCGTCTGGTTGGCCGAGCAGGTCGGCCAGGACAAGGTGGTCGAGATGGCACAGCGGCTCGGCATCACGTTCCGCGCTGACTCGGACGCCGCCTTCGCGAAGAACAACGCCGCGAACTGGGGTTCGTTCACCCTCGGCGTGGCCGCCACCACTCCGCTGGACCTGGCCAACGCGTACGCCACGGTGGCCGCCGAGGGCACCTACTGCACCCCGGTGCCGGTGGTCTCGGTGACCGCCGCGGACGGCACGAAGGTGCCGGTCGGGCAGCCCTCCTGCAAGCGGGTGCTCGACCCCGACGTCGCCCGTGCCGCGACCGACGCGGCGCGCTGCCCAGTGGGTCAGCAGTCGGCGTTCGGGCAGTGCAACGGCGGTACCGCCACCGGTGTGAACGACATCCTCGACGGTCGGCCGGTGGCCGGTAAGACGGGCAGTTCGGAGCAGAACTCCACCGAGACGTTCGTCGGTTTCACCCCGCAGGTCGCGGTGGCCGGCATCGCCGCCAACCCGGACGACCCGGCCGACTCGGTGGGCTCGGCGGTGCAGGGCAAGGTGATCGACGCGGTGGCCCGGGTCATCGCCACCGCCGTGCAGGGACAGCCGAAGAAGCCGTTCGCGGCGCCCAGCCACGAGTTGGCCGGCGACGCGCACCGCCCGGTGCAGCGCCCCGCGGTCCCGGACCGGCCACAGCCGCCCACCACCGAGGAGCCCCGCTCGCCCCTGCAACGATGGCTCGACCGCCGAGGCTGACCCGGCAACGTGCCGGCGCCTCCGCACCCAACGGGTGGGGAGGCGCCGGCCGCGGAGTGTGGGTGGGCTACTTGCGCTTCAACTGGTCGAAGTCGACGATCTGGTCCGCCGCCGGCGCCTTCAGCTCGTCGAAGGTCGCGCCGAAATCGCTCAACGTGATCTGGCTGGCCCCGTCCGCGTTGCTGCCCTCCACCCGGACCGGGTACGGCTCGCCGGTGGTGGCGATGTAGAGGGTGCCCTCCTTCTTGCCGTCGACGAGGCCGATGGTCTGCACGCCGTTGATCTCCTTGGCCTCACCCTTGGTGATGGTGCCGTCGGGCTTGAGCAGCCCGTCGACGTTGGCGACGTCGAACATCTGGGTGAACTCGTCCTTCTGGGAGACCTTGGCCCACTTGTCGCCCATCAGCTTCACGATCTCGCCCGATGCCTCGGCACCTGTGTTCTTCGCCCAGAACTTCGCGTCCGGGCGGATGTACTGCTGGCCGCCCACCGAGAGCAGTTCCACGGTGCCGTCGTTCGTGGATATCTGACCGGTCAGGTCGCTGCCGGTCATCTTGAAGTCGAGGGTCATCTTCTGGCCGCTGGTGGCGATGTCACCGGCCAGGCGGTAGGACTTCGCGTTCTGCACCGCCGTGGTGGCGCGCTGAAGCGCCTCGGTCGGTTCGAGTGCGGCGACACCGTTGTCCTTGGGGGCATTCGATGCCGGCTTTCCGCCGTCACCGTCACCGTCACCGTCGCCGCCGCCGCAGCCGGCCAGCAACGCCATCGCCACCACGGCGACCATGCCTCGTCTGATTGTCGTCGATCTCATCGTCGGCTCCCTTGTGCCACCCCCCGTGGGTGAGCAGACAGCCAGGTACCCATGATCGATCGCGGGCAATCCCTCGATGTGTCGGAGATCCCGGATCGGTACGGAAGTCCTTGGGTCAGCCCTTGCGGCGGCGGGGGCGGTAGCTCGCGAGAGTGGACGGGATGCCCCGCCGGATGATGCCGGCCCAGTCGGTGTCGCCGCGCAGCACCGCCGCCGCGGTCTTGCGGGCCTGTTCGACGGTGAAGTGCGGCGGCAGCATCAGCTCGGCGGGGTCGACCAGGGCGTTGATGACCACCGGTCGATCGGCGGCGAGCGCCCGCTCCCAGACCGCCGGCACCTGCTCCGGGGAGTCGACCAGCTCACCGTGCAGCCCGAGCACCTGCGCCCACTGGTGGTAGGCGATGTCCGGCAACTGCTGGCTGTCCGGGAACATCGGCGTCCCCTCCGAGGAACGCTGCTCCCAGCTGACGAACGCCAGATCCCGGTTGTTCAGGACCAGCACCACGAATCGTGGGTCGGCCCACCCGCGCCAGTACTTCGCCACGGTGATCAGCTCATTGACGCCGTTCATCTGCATGGCGCCGTCACCGATCAGCGCGACGAGCGGCCGGTCGGGGTGGGCGAACTTGGCGCTCAGCGCGTACGGCATGGCGCCGCCCATGGACAGCAGGGTGCCGGACAGGCTGGCCAGCATCCCGGGGCGGACCTGGAGGTGGCGGGCGTACCAGGCGGTGGTGGTGCCGCAGTCCACGGCGAGCATGACGTCGTCGGGCAGCCGCTCGTTGAGGGTGTGGAAGAGCAGTTGCGGGTTGACCGGGTCGGCGGTCTGCTCGGCCAGGTCGCGTTGCACGCGTCGCCAGGCGGAGGTGGCCTCGGCGATCTCCGCCCGCCAGGCGGTCGGCCCGGGTCCGGGTCCCAGTTCGTTCAGCAGCGCCCGCAACGTGGGGCGGGCGTCGCCGGTCAGGTTCACCTCGGTCGGGTACCGCAACCCGAGCTGGGTGCCGTCCAGGTCGACCTGCACCGCGCGGGCCTGCCCGGGTGGCGGGTAGAACTCCGAGTACGGCATGTTGCTGCCCACGATCAGCAGCCGGTCGCAGCCGGTCATCAGCTGCCAGCTCGGCCGGGTGCCGAGCAGTCCGATCGCCCCGGTGACCCAGGGTTCGCGATGGTCGACGACTGTGAAACCGAGCAGGGCGGTGGCCACCCCGGCGCCGAGCCGATGGGCGATCTCGCGAACCTCCTCCTGCGCGCCCAGCGCGCCCTGCCCGACCAGCATGGCCACCCGCTGCCCACCGCTGAGCACCTCGGCGGCCCGGCGCAGGTCGGCCTCCGGCGGCACGGTGGGAGTGCTGCTCGGCACGTTGCTGGTCTGGTAGTAGCCGTGCGCGTGGGGTGGGTCCGGGATGGCCGGCTCGTCCTGGATGTCCAGGGGGAGGATCAGGGCGGTGACGGTACGTCGGGCCAGCGCGGTGCGGCACGCCCGGTCGACCAGGTGGCGTACCTGCGCCGGGTGGTCGAGCTGGGCGAGGAATGCCGCTGCCACGTCCTTGTAGAGGGCGAGCAGGTCGACCTCCTGGTAGTAGCCGCCGCCCTCGGCGGTGGTCGCGGTGTGCCCGACCAGGGCGATCACCGGTTGGTGGTCGAGCTTGGCGTCGTACAGGCCGTTGAGCAGGTGGATGGCGCCCGGGCCGCTGGTCACCAGGGCGCAGCCCAGCGGACCGCCGCCGTACTTGACGTGTGCCGACGCGGCGAAGCCCGCGGTCTCCTCGTGGCGGACCTGGATGAACTGGGCGCGACCATCTGTGCGTTGCAGCGCGGACGTGAGGCCGTTGATGCCGTCGCCGGGGTAGCCGAAGTAGCGGTGTACGCCCCAGCTGGCCAGCCGGGACACGATGTGGTCCGCGACGGTCGGGTGCCGGGGCAGGGCCCCCGCCGCACCTGCGGTGGTGTGGTCTGCGCTCACCTGGCTGATCCTTCCGGCCGGCCCGATGCTGCGCCGGTCATTGCCCTTCTTCTTCGGACAAACCACTCCGGCGGGCGGGCGTCGGTGGGCGAGGTGCGCCGTCCGGCAGAATCGTCGGGTGCCCGTCCACCAGATCACCGACCCTGACGACGACCGCATCGCCGACTACCGTGCGCTCACCGACGTCGAACTGCGCACCCGCTGGGAGCCGCCGCACGGCCTGTTCATCGCCGAGGGGGAGCTGGTGCTGCGCCGGGCGTTGCGGGCCGGCTACCCGGCCCGGTCGTACCTGGTCGACGCCAAGCGGATCGACCAGCTCGCCGACCTGGACACCGACGACGCGCCGGTCTACGCCGCGACGCCTGACGTGCTGGAACGGGCCACGGGCTTCCACGTACACCGGGGGGTGCTGGCGTCGTTCCACCGCCGGCCGCTGCCGACGGCGGACGAGGTGCTGGCCGCCGCGCGCCGGGTGGTGATCCTGGAGGACATCAACAACCACACCAACCTGGGTGCCGTCTTCCGGGGCGCCGCCGCACTCGGCATCGACGGGGTGTTGTTGTCGCCGACCTGTGCCGACCCGCTCTACCGGCGCAGCGTCCGGGTCAGCATGGGCGAGGTCTTCGCGGTGCCGTACGCCAAGTTCAGCCGCTGGCCGGCGGGCCTGGACCAGGTACGGGAGGCCGGCTTCACGGTGCTGGCGTTGACCCCGGCGGCGGAGGCGCTGCCGATGCAGCGGCTCTCCCCGGACCAGCGGGCGCGGGCGGCGTTGCTGTTCGGTGCCGAGGGTCCGGGATTGACCGGCGCGGCGCAGAGCGCCAGTGACGTACGGGTGCGGCTCCCGATGCGACGCGGGGTGGATTCGTTGAACGTCGCCGCCGCCGCGGCGGTCGCCTTCTGGGAGTTGGGTCGCGACGACCCGCTGGGCGAGAACGATTAATTCACTCCGGCTTGCATGTCCATGCGCTCTGTTGCATAATTTTCCCCGTGTCCAAGGTTCTCACCTCCCTGCCCTCCGGCGAACGTGTCGGCATCGCCTTCTCCGGCGGCCTCGACACCTCGGTCGCGGTCGCGTGGATGCGCGACAAGGGCGCCGTGCCCTGCGCCTACACCGCCGACATCGGCCAGTACGACGAGCTTGACATCGCCTCGGTGCCCGGCCGCGCGCTCAGCTACGGCGCCGAGGTCGCCCGACTCGTCGACTGCCGCGCCGCCCTCGTCGAGGAGGGCCTGGCAGCGTTGACCTGCGGGGCCTTCCACATCCGCTCGGGCGGCCGGGCGTACTTCAACACCACCCCGCTCGGTCGGGCCGTGACCGGGACCCTGTTGGTTCGGGCGATGATCTCCGACGACGTCCAGATCTGGGGCGACGGCTCGACGTTCAAGGGCAACGACATCGAGCGCTTCTACAGGTACGGCCTGCTGGCCAACCCGATGCTGCGCATCTACAAGCCGTGGCTCGACACCGCCTTCGTCACCGAGTTGGGTGGGCGCAAGGAGATGTCGGAGTGGCTGCTCGAACGCGGCCTGCCCTACCGGGACAGCACCGAGAAGGCGTACTCCACGGACGCCAACATCTGGGGCGCCACGCACGAGGCGAAGACCCTTGAGCACCTCGACACCGGCATCGAGACGGTCAGCCCGATCATGGGCGTCCGGTTCTGGGACCCGGCGGTGGAGATCCCGACCGAGGACGTCACCATCGGCTTCGACCAGGGCCGCCCGGTGACGATCAACGGCAAGGAGTTCGGCAACGCCGTCGACCTGGTGCTGGAGGCCAACGCCATCGGCGGCCGGCACGGCCTGGGTATGTCCGACCAGATCGAGAACCGGATCATCGAGGCCAAGAGCCGCGGCATCTACGAGGCGCCCGGCATGGCGCTGCTGCACTACGCGTACGAGCGGCTGGTCAACGCCATCCACAACGAGGACACCCTGGCGAACTACCACAACGAGGGCCGTCGCCTGGGCCGGCTGATGTACGAGGGCCGCTGGCTGGACCCGCAGGCGCTGATGCTGCGCGAGTCGTTGCAGCGTTGGGTCGGCACGGCGGTCACCGGCGAGGTGACCCTGCGGCTGCGTCGGGGCGAGGACTACTCGATCCTGGACACCACCGGCCCGGCCTTCAGCTACCACCCGGACAAGCTGTCGATGGAGCGTACCGAGGACTCGGCGTTCGGCCCGTCGGACCGGATCGGCCAGCTCACCATGCGCAACCTGGACATCGCCGACTCGCGGGCGAAGCTGGAGCAGTACGCCAACCTCGGCATGGTCGGCGGGGGGACCCCGCAGCGGATGGTCGGCGCCGCGCAGGCGGCCTCGACCGGGCTGATCGGCGCGATGCCGGAGGGCGGCGCGGAAGCGATCGCCTCCCGGGGTGTCGCCTCCGCCGACGACGAGGCACTCGACCGGGCCGCCATGGAGTTCGGCGTCGACTGAGCGAAACCGCGTTGACCCTCCGTGACGTCGCCCGACGAATGTCGAGATCCGACGTCACGGAGGGTAGCGTGTCGGCCGTGTTCCCTACCGTGCGTGAGGTCCTCGCCCTGGACCCGGTCCGCCACGGCGCACCGCGCGTGGTCGCCGGGGACGCCGGACTGGACCGGCCGGTCCGCTGGGTGCACGTCGCCGAGGTGCCGGACATCGCCACCCTGCTCGGCGGCGGCGAGTTGGTGCTCACCACCGGCATCGGCCTACCCGGCGACGACGCCGGGCTCCGCGCGTTCATCGGGGACCTGGCCGACGTCGGCGTCTCCGGGCTCGTCGTCGAGTTGGGCCGCCGCTACGTCAGCGGGGTGCCCCGGGTGATGGTGGCCGCCGCCGAGCGGCGCGGGCTGCCGCTGGTGGAACTGCGCCGTGCCACCCCGTTCGTGCGGATCACCGAGGCGGTACACGCACTGATCGTCGACGCGCAGCTCACCGAGCTGCGCGCCACCGAGGAGATCCACCAGCGCTTCAACGACCTGTCCGTCGAGGGCGCCGACGCCGCCGAGGTGATCCGGCAGGCCGCCGAGCTGTCCGGTTGCCCGGTGGTGTTGGAGAACCTGTCCCGTCAGGTGCTGGGGTACGACCCGGCGGGGGAGAGCGCCGAGCTGCTGCTGGACAGCTGGGAGCAACATTCGCGGCGGATCCGACCAGCCGGTCGGACCGCGTACGACCCGGACAGCGGCTGGCTGGTGACAGCCGTCGGCGCCCGGGGGCAGGACTGGGGGCGGCTGCTGCTGCGCTGGCCGGCCAGCGGCGACGTGCCCAGCGCCCAGTCCAGCGAGCCGATCGCCGGCCCGCCCACCCGGTTGACCATCCTGATCGAGCGGGCCGCGTCCACCCTCGCACTGGGCCGGTTGATCCGCCGCGACGCCGAAGGGCTGGAACGGCAGATCCACCGCACCCTGCTCACCGCGCTCCTCGACCACTCCCGACCGGTGGACGAGGTGGCACTGCGGGCCAAGGCGCTCGGCGTGGTGCTCGACCGTCGGCACCTGGTGGGCGTGATGGTCCGACACCGGGCTGAGGACCCGGGCGGGGAGGGCGGCCCGGAGGCCGCGCAGGCCCGGCTGCGGGACCTGTCCGAGGCGGTCGGCCAGACGCTGCGCGAGGCGAAGCTGACCGGGCTCGCCAGCGCGGTCGACGACAATTCGGTGGGTGTGCTGCTGGCCCTGACCGACCCGGCCGCCGAGGACCGCGCGCTGTCCGCGTTCGCCAGCGCACTGCGTCGGGTACGCCTCGACTCCGGCGCGGGGCGGGCGACGTCGGGCGCTGATCCGTCCCGGACCCCAACCGGTGCGGACGCGTCTCGCTCTGGGCGCGCCCCGGCCGCGCCCCGGTCGGCGGCCGCTCCCGAACCGTTCGCTGCCGATCCGCACCGGGTTGCTGGTCCGGGTGCCGTGATCGTGGCCGCCGGGTCCGGGGTGGGGAGCCTGCGCGAGGCCCGACGGTCGCTGGTCGAGGCGCGGCAGATCGCCGAGGCGGCCCGGCAGGACCGGCGGGACCTGCCGATCTTCCGGCTACCGCACGTGGGGCTGGCCGGGCTGCTGCACCTGCTGCGCGACGAGCCTCGGTTGCAGACCTTCGTGGAACGCGAACTCGGCGCTCTGCTGGAGTACGACGCCCGCCACCCCCGGGAGCAGTTGCTCGACACCCTGCGCGCGTACCTGGAGCAGGGGCGCAACAAGACCGCGGGCGCCGCTGCCGCCCACCTGTCCCGGCCGGCGTTCTACGAGCGCCTGGCCCGCATCGCCCGCATCCTCGACGTGGACCTCGACTCGGTAGAGGCCACCCTCTCCCTACACGTAGCCCTACTGGCCCTAAAAGCAGTCCGAACCCCCTAAACCCCCGGCCCCCACTGCCCCCGCCCGACCCCGTTGCCCCCGCCCGACCCCGTTGCCCCCGCCCGACCCCGTTGCGCCCGCCCGACCCCGTTGATCATGGAGTTATCGTCACGACACGCCGGTCGGGGTGGCTACAACCTCATGATCAACGCGGCTGGGGCGGGGCTGGGGTTTGGTGGGGTGGGGTTAGAGGAGGGGGGTTAGTCGCTGTCGCTCCGCTGCGCGAAGCGGCCCTAATCGGGAGGAAGTGGGTCTACTTCCGAGTTAGGGCCTTGGCGTAGGTGGGGGGGATGTGGTTGGGGCCGCCGGGGGTGAAGACGTCCGACGAGGCCACCGCGGACCAGGCTGTCGCGGGTACGGCGTCGACCAGGGCTCGGATCACCGGGGCGTCGCGCCACTGGTCCTGTTCGGCGAGCAGGCCGAGGGCCACCACCGACTCCTCGACCTCGCCCACGCACTCGAACGGCTTGTGGCCGTCCAGGCCCAGCAGTTCGCGGTAGCCGGGGATCTGCGACTCGTCGGCGAGCAGGTCGCCGCCGAAGATGTGGGTGATCCGCTCACGCGGCATGAACGGTGCCATGGCCAGGAAGACGAACCGGCACTTCGGGCAGTCCCGGCACCAGCGCTCGCTCGCGTTCCGCAGCTTGAACGCGGCGTTGCAGCTGGTCACCACGTCGTCGTACCTGGTGAACTCGGCGAACAATCGGGCGATGTGCAGCTCGGACAGCGAGCGCAGCAGTGAGAAGTACGGTTCGGTCAGGCCGGCGTGCTCGGCCAGCGACGCCCGCAGCAGCCCCTCCGCCTCGACACCCTTGGACCACTGGTGGTTGATCTCGTGGCCGTCCCAGACCAGGTTCGGGTCGGACGCCGAGCGCTCGTTCGACATCACCACCGGTCCCAGGCCGTGCAGCACCGCGGTCGCCACCGCGATCAGCGAGTTGATCGCGGTCACCGGGATGTGCCCGTTCAGCGCTCCGGCCGCGTTCAGGTCGAACAGCACCGGGTCGATCCGCCGACGGGCGGCCAGCGGGATCAGCCCGGACGCCTCGTTCACCGAGACGATCACGTGGTTCGGGTTGACCGAGAACGGCACCGGGTCGAACTCGGCCTGGCGCAGCGCCTCCAGGCTGACGATCGAGTCCTTCCCGCCACCCACCGCCGAGAGCGGACGACGGTCGGAGTCGTCGTACACGCGCGGGGGTTCCGGCGAGCCGGCCGGCACCTCCGGGCGTAGCTGGAGCACGTGCGGCAGTTGGTTGCGGTACGCGTACTCGGCGAGGCCCTTGGTGTAGACGGCCGTGACGTAGTCGACGGTGGCCGCGCCCAGCGGCGCCGGCAGTACGAGCCGGGGCGGCGCGGCGGTCTTGTAGTAGCTGACCCCGGCGACGAGGTGCAGGACCTCCAGCACCCGGCCGAGGGTCGCCACCGTCTCGTCCGACGGCGGCTCGGCCGGTAGCGGAAGGGTGATCACCTCGGTGAACCGCTGCTCACCGGCGGGACCGGTCAGGGCGTAGTCGAACAACACCTCGCCGGTGGCGAAGTCGATCGAGTAGGACGGGAAGGTGAAGGCGTCCATCCGCCGGAGCTGCTCGTTGGGCACACGCCATACTAGGCCCTGGTTCGTCCGGCCGTGTCCGGACCGGCCCCGCCCTGCCGCCGCTGCGATCCCCGAGGAGAGCCCAGTGCGCCTGTCTGACCTGCGCGGACGTACCGTCGCCGTCTGGGGCACCGGCCGGGAGGGCCGGGCCGCTGTGACCGCCATCGCCGCGCACGGCCCGGCCGAGCTGGTCGCCGTCGACGACAGCGCCAACTTCCTGTCGCTGCCCTGGGACGGCCCGCTGGCCGAGGCGGCGCCGCTGGTCACCGGCGAGGCGGGCTTCGAACGATTGGCCGCCGCCGACGTGGTGGTCCGCTCCCCGGGCGTGCCGCAGACCCACCCGTGGCTCGTCGAGCTGCGCCGACGCGGCGTCCTGGTCACCCAGGGCACCGCGCTGTGGATGGCCGACCACGCAGCGCGCACCGTCGGGGTCACCGGCAGCAAGGGCAAGAGCACCACATCCAGCCTGATCAGCCATCTGCTCATCGCGACGGGCCGGCCGAACGTCTTCGGCGGCAACATCGGGGTGCCGACCCTGGACCTGCCGGAGGCGGAGCTGTACGTGCTGGAGCTGTCCAGCTACCAGTGCAGCGATCTCACCGACTCGCCCCGCGTGGCGGTCGTCACCGCGCTCTTCCCCGAGCACCTGGACGCGCACGGTGGGGAGCGGGAGTACTACCGGGACAAGCTCAACCTGCTCGCCCACGACCCGCAGACGATCGTCGTCAACGGCGGGGACCCGCGGCTCGCCGCCGAGCTGGGGGACCTGCCGGCCATCCGCGCCGGCCGTCCCGACAGCGTCCACGTCACCGCCGGCGGCGACGGTACGCCCTGGTTCCACCTCGGCGACCAGCCGCTGTTCCCGCGTGCCGTACTACCGCTGGTGGGCCGGCACAACGAGGGCAACCTGTGCGTCGCGCTCGCCGTGCTCGCCGCGCTCGGCATGGACGTGGTGACCGAGAAGGATCACCTCGCCGTCGCGGTCGCCGAGTTCCAGGGGCTGGCCCACCGGCTCACCGAGATCATCGACCCGTCCGGGTTGACGTTCGTCGACGACACCCTGGCCACCAGCCCGTACGCGGCCATGCACGCCATCGACGCGTACGACGGGCGGCCGCTGACCGTGATCGTCGGGGGTAACGACCGGGGTCTGGACTACACCCCGCTGGCCGAGCACCTGGCCGAGCGGGAGCTGACCGTCATCGGGATTCCGGACAGCGGCACCCGCATCGTCGAGGTGCTCGCCGGCCTGCCGAAGGTGCGTACCGAACTGGTCGACGACCTGGTGGACGCGGTCCGGCTGTCCCGGGAGCTGACCCCGGCCGGCGGGGTGGTGCTGTTGTCGCCGGCCGCGCCCAGCTACGGCCGGTTCCGCAACTTCGAGCACCGTTCCGAGGTCTTCGCCCAGGCCGTCGCCGACACCGCCGGCTGAGCGAGGCTCAGGCGGTGTGCAGGGCGCGCATCGAGCGGATCGCCGAGCGGATCTCCTGCAGGTAGCGGCCGGGCGTGAGCGTCTGCTCGGGCAGCACCGCCAGGTCGGCGAGCGTCGGGTCCACCCCCACCGTCTCGATGCCGCACCCGTAGGGCAGGGCCAGGGTGCGCAACGCGTCGGAGTGCTGGAACGGCACGTAGATCGGCGCGGTGACCATCAGCACCTCGTCGCCCGCGGCGAGCCGGACGTGGCCGGCCCAGAACCGCTGGGTGTCGGCGGTGTGTGCCCGCCGCCGGTCCGGCTCGCTGGACGGCGCGGCCAGCACCCGGATCGGCGGCAGCCCGTCCGGCCGGTAGGTCCGTGACGACCAGGAGTGGTGTGGGTGGCCGGCGTCGACGCCAGCCTGCTCCGCCGGGTCGGCCACCCCGAACACCCGCCGGACGGCGGTGTCCAGCACGTCCACCTCGGTGTCGTCGGCCGGGAGGCCCGCGTCGGCGAGCGTCCGGCGTTCCCACTCCGACAGCGGCCGGAAGCTGCCCAGGACGGCGACCTCGCCACTCACCGGAAGGCCGGCGCGGAGCAGGTGCGCGGCGTACCCGACGCGTCGTACGCAGGCGTGCGCCAGGCCGCCGAGCACCACCAGGTGGGCGTACGCCGGCCGGGTCGGCGGCATCGGGTGGATCAACCCGAGCGCGGCAGCCGCGTCCAGGACCAGCGCCGCGGTGGCCGGGTCGAGGTCGGGTTCCCGGGCCTCGGGTCGCTCCCGCCCGCCCCGGAAGTCCCAGTGTCGGGCGGAGAAGTCGTCCAGGAACCGCAGCACCTCGTCGAGGTCACCGGCCGGCCACTCGCCGCCGAACCGGTGGACCAGGTCGCGGAGCGGGGCCGAGCACACCCAGGACCGGATCCCCGCCGCGATCCGTTCGGCGTCCGCTCCGGTCGACCGGGCCGCGTCGGCTCTCTGCACCCGCCGGATGCTACCGGCCCGCTGCGGCGGGGCCGCTGGTTGTGGCTGCTGTCTACGCTGGCGGGAGCGGCTGATTGGGGGATCTCGATGACCCGTGACGTGGCCCGCCAGCGGCTACGGGACCAGGGCGGCGGCTTCCTTCGTCTGGTGGCGCACACCGACCCGGTGGCACTTGTCGGCATCACGCTGTCGATCACCCTCAGCATCGTGCTCGACCTCAGCGACGCCGCCTCCGGGGTGGAGTCGCTGCTGGCCGGCCTGATGGGCATCACCATCTCGCTGTTGGTCGACTCACTGGCCCGCGCGGAGCGCCGCTTTCACCTGCGCACCCTGCTGGACGGCCCGCCCTGGCTGGTCCGCTCCACCACGGAGCTGGCCGGGGCCATGCGGGCAGCGGCCGAGCAGCACGCCGGCACCCGGGTCGCGGTGGAGGCGGAGCGGCGGTACGAGCAGTTCCGGCTGGAGGCCGAGCAGCTCGCGGACGGTCGGATCATCCGGCGCGGCGACGAGGACGAGGACCTGGTCGGCGCGACCCGCACCTGCGTGCGCCGACTGGACGCCCTGACCAACGTGATGCCCCGGGTGAGCGGGGAGCTCAGCTGGTGGCGTAGCGAGATCGGCCGGCGCTACTGGGAGGCCAACCTGGAGGCGCTGGAGCGGGGTGTCCAGATCACCAGGGTCTTCGTCCACGCCACCTTGAGCGACGAGCTGACCGCACTCGTGCGGCAGCAGCGCGCGGCCGGTGCGCGGGTGGGCCTGCTGCCCCTCGGTGTGGTCAGTCCGCACCTGCACGTCAATTTGGCACTGTGGGACGGGTCGAGCTGTTGGGAGGCCCACATGACCGCGCACGGCGAGATCGGCGAGAACCAGTTCTCGGTCAACCGTACGGACGTCGCCCGGCTCACCCGCGTGTTCGACCTCTGCGCGAACGCCGCGACCTTCCAGGACTGACGGCCCCACCCCGGGGCGGAGACGGGTGAGCCATGACGGTGAGCGGGGTCCTGCTGGTGACGGCCGTGGTCTGGGCCGTCAGCGTGATCCGCTCGGTCCGACTCCGGGCGCTGGTCTACAGCCTGCCGTTGCCGATGACGCTCGCCCTGGTCAGCACCGACCACCGGGTGGACGGCGCGCAGTTGCTCGGTGTGCTCGGGCTCAACCTCTTCTTCGTCACGGTGGCCGTGACCCATCACCGGTTGCGCTGGCCGATCCTGCTCGCCGACGGCGCGGGGATCGCCGTCTACGTGGCGCTCAGCGCCGGGCTGTTGGCCGTCCGTGTCCCGTTCGAGGCGGCCCTCGCCGGCACGCTCGCGCTCTGGCTGGCGGCCATGCTGCTGCTGCGCCGTCGTGTCGCCCACCCGCGCGCCGACATCGCCGCCGACACCGACGCGGACGCCGGCGCCGAGGCGCGCTCGGACGGGCTGCCGGTGCTGCTCAAGTTGGTAGTGATCTTCGTCGGGGCGATCCTCACCACGCTGCTCGGCGCGGTGTTGCGCGGCATGGTGGTGACCTTCCCGTACTCGGGGGTGCTGGTCGCCGTCGAGGCCCGTCGTCAGCTGCCCGAGTTCAGCTGGCACTTCGCCCGCAACAGCCTCGGGCTCGTCGGCTTCCTCACCGCGTACCACTACGTTCAGGACATCTCCCCGACCGTGGCACTCGTTGCCGGCTGGGCGGCCTTCGCGGTGGTCGCGGTCGCCCTGCACCTGCCGTCGCGCGCCCGCGGTGCCGCGCATGCCCGCCCGGCCAGCCCCCCGCCCAGGTCACTGCGGCCGGCGGCCGAGCCACCCGCCCCTACCGGCCTGCCCTGACCAGCTCGGCAACGAGGGCGAGGGGTTCGGCGTACGCGGGCCAGTCGAGACCGTCCACGCTGAGCGTCGCGCGGCGGCGGACCCCGTCCACCGCGCCCGCGCGCACGATCGCGGCCAGCAGGTCGTACGACCAGGTGGGCTCCAGCAGCGTACGAAGCGCGGGCACCTCGGGCCGGAGCAGCGACAACGCGCCGACGAGGGCGGCGGCGGCCCAGTTCGAGGTGCCGCCGACGAGCAGCGCGTCCGCGCCCACCACACACCGGATCCGCTCGCCCGCGGCGACCACCCGTCCGACCAGTTCCGCCGGCAGTCGGCCCATGCCCAGTTCGTTGCCGCCGTCGCCGATGCCGATCCGGAAGGCCGACCCGGAGGCGTAGAGCCGGTCCAGGGGTGCGGTGTGCGCGCTGATGTCCTCCCCGCGCATGTTGCGGGGCCGACCGTCCACCCCCGGGCCGACGCGCTCACAGGCGATGAGGTGCGTCAGTCGGGCGTAGCGGGGGAGCAGGGCGGCGGCCCACTCCTCGTACCCCCGCAGTGGCGCGACGTCCACCGGCAGACCCGGCGCGGCCACGGCCACGGCCGCCTCGACCACCGGGGCGCACGG
Organism: Micromonospora sp. NPDC048839; assembly: GCF_040649915.1. Lineage (NCBI taxonomy): Bacteria > Bacillati > Actinomycetota > Actinomycetes > Micromonosporales > Micromonosporaceae > Micromonospora > Micromonospora sp. NPDC048839. The sequence goes on along the minus strand of NZ_JBEZGL010000017.1, from coordinate 93,468 downwards.
CTCGTCGGTGACGAGGCGGCACCGGCCGCCGAGAAGGCGCACCGCGGCGGCGATCTGGACCGCGCCGAGCGGGCCGTCGGTCTCCGCGGCCGGCGGTTCGGCGCCGGGGATGAAGAACCCGGTGAACACCGCGGCGTCCGGCGCGGTGGCCGAGGCGAGCGACCGGGCGGCGGCCAGCAGTCCGCCGGCGGCGGGCGCGGCCAACGCCTCGCTGCCCCGGCCCACCTCGCGCGCGGCGACGCGCTCCAGCTCGGCGATCGTCTGTTCGATGTGCACCGTGGGCCTCCTCGGCGCCAGGGGACCGACCCAGGGTAGCCGTGCCCGGCCAGGGCGCCGCCCGCCCCGACCCGGCTCGGATGGCGCACGGTCCGGCTCACCATCGGCCTGTTCGGCGTGCTGTTCGGCGTGGCGCTGTCGGGGAGCGTCTGCGCGGCGCGCCGGGGAACCGGATCGGGAACCCGTGACCATTCTGGATCAGGCCCTTCGATTCGCCGCCGCCGCGTAGTCGTCACCGGGTACGGTCGCCCGTTCGCCGGCGGCCTGATGTTTTGTGACCATCTTCTGGACCGCAACGCTGGCACGTTCGCACGTGACTCGCGGTGCGCATTGTCCGGCGGTCCACGCCGCGCTCGGCGCGATGGTTCCGGCGGCGGTCCCACCGGTCGGCGGGCGAGTTGGCGGACCCGGATCGCAGATCTTGGACACTTTCCGTTAGCGCGAAACGGAAAGTGTCCAAGATTGACAGACGACCGCCGGTTGCATGTGCCGGGCAGTGCGGCATGTGCCGGGCAGTGCGGCGAGCATCATTCGCTTCCACAAGCGAAAGCCGTTGGTCGGCACCCCTGGCTCGGGTTGCTCCTCGTGTAGGCCGGCTCCTCCCTGCCTGTGCACGTGTTCTTCCCTGACCGCGTGGAGGCCGCGATGCTCAGCTCCGGCTCTACTCCCCGGGGGTTCTGTCGATGGCGCGACCGGTTTTGATCAGTGCCATGAGCCCCCAAGATCCGCGCAACTTCGGTGAAACTGCTGCCTCATCGGCTCGTGAGGCAGCAGTTTCACCGAAAGTGTGCAGATCTTGGCGCTGCGGGCGGGTGCGGCGGGCGGGCGCGGGCGGGCGCGGCGGGTGCGGGTGGCCCCTGGGGCCGTCGGGCGCCTGGCGGGGGTCAGGGGATGGGGAAGAGGCGCGCGTGCAGGGCGGCCGGGTCGGTCACCTCGGGCAGGTCGCGGGCGGCGAGCCAGGCCGCGGCGGCGGCCCCGTCTCCGGCGGTACGCAGCGGCGCGTCCGGCCAGTGTCGAGTGATCTCGACCCGGACGGCGGTGGCGAGCGGGGTGTCCGCCGTGAGCAGCCCGCCGCCGAGCACGAGTGGGGTCACCGCCCCCGTGGGCCGGATACGGCTCACGCTCTCGGCCAGGTGTGCGGCGGCTTCGGTGATCAGCGCGGTGGCGACCGGGTCGCCGTGGTGGGCGGCGTCGACGACGAGGGGCGCGAGCTGGGCCAGCTCGATGGGGGGTCGACGGGTCACCGCCTGGATGGTGGCGTCGACGGTGTCCCGGGGGCGGGCGGCGATCTCGGGGCTGCCCAGCAGCTTGGTGAGCACCGTGGTGGCCAGCGCGCCGGGCGCACGCCCGGCGTCGAGGTCGGCGAGCAGTCGGCGTACCGACTCGCGGCCGAGCCAGAAGCCCGAGCCGGTGTCGCCGAGGAGCCAGCCGTGACCGTCGGCGATCCGGTCGAGCCGCAGGTCGTGGACCTGCGCGGTGATCGCGCCGGTGCCGGCGATGAGCACGGTTCCCTCTGGTGCGGCGCTGCCGGAGGCGTAGGCGACCAGGGCGTCGCCGTACACCGCGTACGGGCAGCGCAGGCCGGCGTCGTGCCAGGCGCGGTCGAAGGCTGCCCGGCCGGCGGGGTCGGCGAGCAACCGGCCCGCCCCGGCCAGCCCGATGGTGCCGGCGACCACCCGTGCCGGGTCGAGGTCGGCGAGCGCCTCGCGGAGCGCGGTCAACAGCTCGGCGGCGGCCCGTTCGGCGCCGTGACTGGTGGGGTTGCCACCACCGGCGCGGCCGGTGCCGACACGATCCCCGGTGAGGGTCAGGGCGGTCGCCCGGGTGGACGTGCCTCCGACATCGAGACCGATCACGAGGGCGTCGGACATCGGCACGGGGCTCCTTGGTCGGTGCGGTGAATCGGGCCTGTTCATGCTGGTCGGCGACGTCTTGTGGGGCAAGTTCCGGCGGCTGCGGTGGGCTGTGCGCCAGGTAACAGTTTGAAAACTTCGCCCACAGTCTTGACACGGAGGGGCGGTTAGTAAGAACTTTTACCACTAACAGTAAACAAGCTTTTCGGAAAGGTGAGGCGACCCATGGTTGATCACGAGGTGGACACCGCCGCGGGGACCGCGGTGGTCGACGCCGACGCGATCGATCGAAGGAGCTCAGCCTCCGACGGGGTGCTGGCCCGCGTCCGCAACGGGCTCGACGAGCTGACCGACGCGCTGCGCCGCGTCGCCGAACATGTGCTGAGCGACCCGGAGGCCGCGGCCCGATCCACGATCGTCGAGCTGGCCGAGCGCAGCGGCACCTCGCCGGCGACCATCACCCGCTTCTGTCGGGCGATGGGCTTCGACGGGTACGCCGACCTGCGGCTGGGCATCGCCTCGGAGACCGGTCGGGCCCGTTCGGCCGGCTGGACCGTCGACATCGGACGCGAGATCCAGCCGAGCGACCCGCTCGCCCGGGTGCTCGACCAGATCATGGCCGCCGACACCCGGGCCATGCACGACACCGCCACCCTGCTCGATCTGAGCGAGGTGGAACGGGCCGCCGTGGCGATCGCCGGGGCCAACCGGGTGAACATCTTCGGCGCCAGCGGCAGCGCGCTCGTCGGCGAGGAGATGCAGTTCAGCCTGCACCGCATCGGTGTGGCCGCGTGGGCGTGGAACGACGTGCACGAGGGACTGGCCAGCGCCGCGTTGCTGCGCGGTGGAGACGTGGCGCTCGGCATCTCGCACACCGGGCAGACCCGGGAGACGATCGAGATGCTCGCCGAGGCGGGCAGCCGGGGCGCCACCACGATCGCGCTCACCGGCTTCCCCCGCTCACCGTTGGCCGAGCTGGCCGACATCGTGCTGCTCACGGCCAGCCAGGCCACCACCTTCCGGCCGGACGCCCTCTCCGCCCGGCACCCGCAACTGGTGGTGCTCGACCTGCTCTACATCGCCGTCGCCCAACGCACGCACGACCGCGCCCACGCGGCCTTCCGGCGGACCGCGCAGGCCGTCGACGGGCACAAGGCAGCGAAAGGTGTCGTCTCATGATCAGCGCCCAGGGGTACGCGGACGCCGTTCGCCCGGTGCTCGACCGACTGCTCGACTCGGAGGCCGACGGGATCACCCGGGCGGCCGATCTCATCGCCGACAGCCTGCGCGACGGCGGGGTGCTCCAGGCGTTCGGCGCCGGGCACTCCGAGGCGTTCGCCGCCGAGCTGGTGGCCCGGGCCGGCGGGCTGGTCCCCACCAACCGGCTCTCGGTGCGGGACCTGGTGCTGCACGGTGACGCCCCGCGTGACGTGCTCGCCGACCCGAAGCTGGAACGCGATCCCTCCATCGCCCACCAGATCTACGCGCTCGCGGCGCCCCAGCCGCGCGACGTGTTCGTGGTGGCATCCCAATCCGGCATCAACGGCTCGGTGGTAGAGCTGGCGGCGCTGGTCACCGAGCGCGGTCACCCGTTGATCGCGGTCACCTCGGTCGAGCACACGGCACGGGTCGCTCCGCGGCATCCGTCCGGTCAGCGGCTCGCCGACCTCGCCGACGTCGTGCTGGACAACGGCGCGCCGTACGGCGATGCACTGCTGCCGCTCGAGGGCGGCGGCGCGGTCTGTGCGGTCTCCTCGGTCACCACGGCGCTGCTGGCGCAGCTGCTGACCGCGGAGGTCGTACGACGGTTCCACCAGGCCGGAGAGGTGCCCCCTATCTACCTCTCCGCCAACGTCCCCGGAGGGGACGAGCACAACATCGCCCTCGAGTCGCGGTACGCCGGGCGTCTCCGGCGTACCGCCTGACCCGAATTCCACAAGGAGAGACGACGATGTCGATTACCCCCGAACACCCGGCCGCGCTCGACCGTCGCACGGTGCTGCGTCGCGCCGCCGCCGTGGGCATGCTCGCCACTCCGGCCATCGGGCTGCTCAGCGCCTGCGCGACGAGCGGCGGCGACAAGGAGAACGAGCAGGTCGCCGGTGGCACCAAGAGCGAGAAGAACCCGCTGGGCGTCAAGGAGGACGCCGCGATCGAGGTGGTCATCTTCAACGGCGGTTACGGCGAGAAGTACGCCACCGACGTGCACGAGCCGCTCTACAAGACGGCGTTCCCCAAGGCGGAGATCAAGCACCAGGCCACGCAGGCCGTCTCCACCGTGCTCCAGCCGCGGTTCGCGTCCGGTAACCCGCCGGAGTTCGTGAACAACTCGGGCGAGAAGCTGATGGACTTCGGCGCGCTGGTCGCCGACGGGCAGCTCCAGGACCTCACCGAGCTGTGGGACGCCCCGTCGGTCGACGACCCGGCGAAGAAGGTCCGCGACACGGTCGTGCCGGGCACCGTCGAGGCGGGTTCGTTCAACGGCAAGCCGTACGTCCTGTACTACGTCTCCACCGTCTTCGGCATCTGGTACTCGTCCAAGCTGTTCAAGGACAACGGCTGGGCGCCGGCGAAGACCTGGGACGACTTCATCGCCCTGCTCACCAAGATCAAGGCCAAGGGCATCACCCCGTACGGCTACGCCGGAGCGAACGCGGCCTACTACCAGTGGAACGTGATCCTCACCCAGGCCGCCAAGATCGGCGGCACCGACGTGCTGAAGAACATCGACAACCTCGAGGACGGCGCCTGGAAGCAGGACGCCATCAAGCAGGCGGCCACGGCGTGGGCCGAGGTCGGGGCGAAGTTCAGCGACAAGAGCTTCGAGGGGCTCAAGCACACCGACGTGCAGCTGCGGCAGAACCAGTACAAGGTGGCCCTGTACCCCAGCGGTGACTGGCTGGAGGGCGAGCAGAAGCAGGACACCCCGGCCGGCTTCGACTACCAGCTGATGCCGGTGCCGAGCCTGACCGCGTCGGACAAGCTGCCGGCCACGGCGCTGCGCGCCACCGCGGGCGAGGGCTACTTCGTCTCGGCGAAGAGCAAGAACCCCAAGGGCGGCCTGGAGTACATGCGCCAGATGCTGTCCAAGGCGGGCGCGAAGGGCTTCACCGAGGTGGTCAAGGCCCCGACCGTGGTCACCGCCGGCTCGGAGGGCTTCTCCTTCCCGCCCGGTGTGGCCAGCTCGCAGGCCGCGCTCAAGGCGGCCGGCCAGGACGTGTTCAACCTGTACTTCGACGGCTGGTACAAGGAGCTCGACACGGAGGCGCGGACCGCCACCAACGAGCTGATGTTCGGCCGGATCAACGCGGACGCCTTCGTGGAGCGGATCCAGAAGCGCGCCGACGCGATCAAGAAGGATTCCTCCGTCACCAAGTTCAAGCGCTGATCGGAGCGTAGGGGTCATGCGGCACGGCAAGTATCCATTCGTGATCGGGTTCCTGATCGTCCCGGTCGCGCTGTACGTGACCTTCGTGATCGCGCCGTACGCGCAGGCGTTCCAGATCTCGATGACCAACTGGCGGGGCCTGTCGGCTCCGCAGTGGGTGGGCTTCGACAACTACCGGAGGTTGCTCGACGACGGCGCCTTCTGGAAGGCGGTCCAGCACCACGGCGTACTGCTGCTTGCCCTGCCGCTGATCACCATTGCCATCGCGTTGTTCTTCGCCTTCCTGCTCAACGTGGGCGGCAAGAGCAGCGGCGGTCAACGCCGGGGGGTCTGGGGGTCGAAGTTCTACCGGGTGGTGTTCTTCTTCCCCCAGATCCTGGCGGTGGCCATCATCGCGGTGCTGTTCCAGACGGTCTACCGGCCGGACGAGTCCGGCCTGATCAACGGCGTGCTGATGAAGTTCGGTCTGGACCCGGTGCTGTTCCTGATCCGCCCGAACCTGGCGCTCTGGTCGATCATCGGGGTGCTGGTCTGGCAGTGCGTCGGCTTCTACGTGGTGTTGTTCTCGGCCGGGATGGCCTCCATCCCGGGCGAGATCTACGAGGCCGCCGAGATGGACGGGGCGACCAGGGTCACCCTGTTCTTCCGGGTCACCCTGCCGCTGCTCTGGGACACGCTCCAGGTGGCCTGGGTCTACCTCGGCATCGCGGCGTTCGACGCGTTCGCCGTCGTGGCGGTGCTCTCCATCGACCAGGGCGGTCCGGACGGCGCGACCACGGTGCTGGCCGTGGAGATCTACCGCAACGCGTTCACCTACCAGAAGTACGGCTACGCCTCGGCGATGGGTGTGGCGCTCTTCTTCCTCACCATCACGTTCGCGGCGCTGACGCTGCGGCTCACCAAGCGGGAAAGCGTGGAGTACTGATGAACCCGCAGACGACGCTGCCGCCGACGGCGGCCACACCGCCCCCGCCGACCAAGGGTCCGAAGGCCGCCGGCGGCCGTCCGGGGAAGGGACCCCGGTCCGAGGTACGCCTCTTCGCCGGGCTCGGTCACCTGGCCCTCGTCTGCTGGGCCGTGATCGTCATCGTGCCGATCCTGTGGACCTTCCTGGCCGCGTTCAAGAACACCACCGAGATCTTCAGCAGCCCGTGGACCCTGCCGGCCGAGTTGCGCTGGGAGAACTTCGGTCGGGCCTGGACCAAGGCGCACGTCGGCCAGTACTTCCTCAACAGCGTGCTGGTGGTCGGGGCGAGCACCTTCTGCACCATGCTCTTCGGCTCGATGGCCGCGTACGTGCTGGCCCGGTACAAGTTCGTCGGCAACCGGGCCGTCTACTACCTGTTCGTCTCCGGGCTGGCCTTCCCGGTCTTCCTCGCCCTGGTACCGCTGTTCTTCGTGGTGCAGAACCTGGGTCTGCTCGGCACCCACACCGGGCTGGTGCTGGTCTACACCGCGTACTCGCTGCCGTTCACGGTGTTCTTCCTGGCCGCGTTCTTCAAGACGTTGCCGACCTCGGTGGCCGAGGCCGGGATGATCGACGGCTGCGGGCACACCCGGCTGTTCTTCCAGGTCATGATGCCGATGGCGAAGCCGGGCCTGATCAGCGTGGCGATCTTCAACATCATCGGTCAGTGGGCGCAGTACCAGCTGCCACTGGTGCTGCTGCCCAGCGGCTACGAGGACAAGTGGGTCCTCACCCAGGGCATCGCGAACATCTCGGTGAACGCCGGCTACGAGGCGGACTGGTCCGGGCTGTTCGCCGCGCTGACCATCGCCATCCTCCCGATGATCATCGTGTACGGGGTCTTCCAACGCCAGATCCAGGCCGGCCTCACGGCAGGCGCCGTCAAGTAACCGGTCACCTCGGGCGCTCGTCGGCCGGACTGTGCCAGGAGCGCCAGAGGGCCGCGTACGCCCCGTCGGCAGCCACGAGGTCGTCGTGGCTGCCGATCTCGGTGATCCGGCCGTCGGCCAGCACGGCGACCCGGTCGGCGTCGTGCGCGGTGTTGAGCCGGTGCGCGATCGCGATGACGGTCCGCCCGACGAGCACGGCGGCCAGCGCCCGTTCGGTGCGGCGGGCGGTGCTCGGGTCGAGTGCGGCGGTCGCCTCGTCGAGGATCAGCGTGTGCGGGTCGGCGAGCACCAACCGGGCCAGCGCGAGCTGCTGTGCCTCGGCCGCGCCGAGCTGCCGGGCACCGTCGCCGAGCTGGGTGTCCAGCCCGTCGGGCAGCTCGGCACACCAGTCGGCGCCCACGCTCGCCAGCGCGGCGCGCATCTGCTCGTCCGACGCGTCCGGCGCGGCGAAGGAGAGGTTGTCGCGCACCGAGCCGATGAACACGTGGTGTTCCTGCGTGACCAGGGCGATCCGCCGCCGCCGTTCGGCGGGGTCGAGGTCGGTGACCGGGCAGCCACCGATGCTGACCACGCCGTGGCGTGGCGCGTCGATCCCGGCCAGGAGCCGGGCCAGGGTGGACTTGCCGGCACCCGACGGACCGACGACGGCCAGCCGCTCACCCGGCTGCACCTCCAGGTCGATGCCGTGCAGCACGTCCGGCCCGCCGGAGTAGGAGAACCGTGCCCCGCGGACGACGACCCGTTCGCCCCGGGACGTGGCCGCCCGACCGGGTTGCTCCGGCGGGACCATGCCGACGCCGAGCACCCGGGCGTACGACGCGAAACCGCGCTGCGCCTGCTCGGTCCACTGCAACAGCCGGTCCATCGGGTCGATCGCCTGTTGCAGGTAGAGCGCGGCGGCGACCACCGCGCCGAGGCTGACCAGATCCCGCGAGAGCAGGTTGCCGCCGACGAGCAGGACCAGGGCGATCGGCAGCGGATAGCTGGCCTCGACGACGGAGAAGAACACCGTACGCAGCGCCAGGGTCACCCGGCGGGCCTGCCACAGCCGGGCGACCCGGTTGGTGCCGTGCCGGATCCGGTCGTCGGTCAGCCGCAGCGCCTCCACGGTGCGGGTGCCCTCGGCGGTGGTGGTCAGCGTCTCGGTCAACTCGGCCGCCGCCGCGCCCTCGGTGAGGTAGGCGGAACTGGCCCGGCGCAGGTACCAGCGGGTGGCCGCCACGATCGACGGGAGCCCGGCCAGCGCCGCCAGGCCGAGCAGCGGATGCAACAGGAAGATCGCCCCGAACAGCAAGGTCAACTGCACCGAGGCGATGACGATCGTGGGCACCACGTCCCGCACGGTGGTCCCGACCGTCGACACGTCGACCGAGCTGCGGGTGGCCAGGTCGCCCGAGCCGGCACGCTCGACGACCGAGACCGGCAGGCCGAGGGTCCGGGAGACGAACTCCTCCCGCAGTTCGGCGACGGCCCGTTCACCGAAGCGGTGGCCGGCGTACTGGGCGTAGCGGGACAGCAGCGCGCTGACCAGGACGCAGCCGGTGATGGCCAGCGCCAGCCGGTCCACGGTGGCCACCCCGGCGCCCGCGGTGACCCGGTCGATGATGGTGCCCAGCAGCCACGGCGGGGCGAGCCCGGCGACCGCGGCCGCGCCGTTGAGCGCCAGCACGACACCGACGGCCCGGCGATGCCGGCTGATCATGTCCCGCAGGGCGCGACGGACGGTGCTCCGGTCGGCCACCGGCAGCCGGCTCACCGGTAGATCTCCTCGGTGTCGGTGGGCCTGTCCAGATCCGCGCTGCCCCGGGCCACCAGGTGCCGGTAGCCGGCGTCGGAGTCGATCAGGTCGGCGTGGCTGCCGGTGGCGGTGATCCGGCCGGCGCTCAGGTGTGCGACCAGGTCGGCCCGGCCGAGCAGGAGCGGCGACGTGGCGAGCAGCACGGTGGTCCGTCCGGCCCGTGCGGTCCGCAGCCGCTCGGCGATCCGCGCCTCGGTGTGCGCGTCCACCGCCGACGTCGGGTCGACGAGGATCAGCACCTCCGGTTCGGCGAGGAGCGCCCGGGCCAGGCGGACCCGTTGGCGCTGACCGCCGGAGAGGGTCCGGGCTCGGGCGTCCAGCGGGGTGTCCAGCCCGCCGGGCAGGGCGTCGACGATGTCGTCCGCCGAGGCGGTCCGCAGGGCCGCCCGGATCCGTTGGTCGTCGCCCCCGCGGCACAGCACGTCCCGCAGTGTCCCGGCGAACAGGTACGAGTCGTGGTCGGCGACCATGATCCGGGAGCGGACCTCGTCCAGGGCGACCCCGGCCAACGGCACGCCACCCCAGGTGGTGTCGCTGGTTGCGTACCGGCCGAGCCGGTCGGCCAACGCCACGGCCGCCGCCGGGTCGTCGGCGGCCACCCCGGTCAGCCGCCCGGCGGGCACGGTCAGGCCGGTCTCCGGGTCGTGCAGGTCGGCCGGGCCGAGCGGTGCGGCCAGGGCATCCGGCCGGCGGGCGCCGGGCACCGAGCCCGACCACCGACGACCCGGGCCACCGACGTCGTCCGGGGTCACGTTGAGCAGGTCGGCGATCCGTCGGGCGGCGACGCGTCCCCGGATCAGCTGGTGGCTGCCCTCCAGCAGGAACCAGACCGGCACGATCAGGGTCGCCACGTAGCCGTAGACGGCGACCAGTTCGCCGATCGTGACGGCGCCGGTCACCGCCATCCGGGCCGTCAGCCACACCACCGCGGCCAGGAACAACCCGGGGATGGCGACGGTCGCCGCGTCGATCCAGCTGTTCACCGCGCCGACGCGGTAGCCCTCGGCGCGCAGGTCCTGGGATCTGGCCGCGTACCGCCTGGCGAACAGGTCCCGGCCACCCACGCCGGCGAGCACCCGCAGCCCCGCCACGATGTCCCCGGAGCGGGCGGTGAGCGCACCCTGCTGCCGGCGGTAGACCGACTCGGCCCGTTCCAGGCGGCGCAGCAGGGGCCCGACGACCAGGCCGACCGCCGGCACTCCCAGCAGCACGCAGAGCGCCAGCAGCGGGGAGATCGACCAGAGCACCACGGCGATGATCACGTACGCGACGACCGCGCCGACGCCCGGCCCGGTCAGCGTCAGCACCTGCGCGGCCCAGTCGATGTCGGAGCCGCCGATGGTGGACACCTCGCCCGCGCCGACCCGGCGCGGCAGCACCGCGCCGATCCGGGACAGGTGGCGCAGCAGCACCTCCGCCGAGCGCGCCTTGGCGTCCTCCCGGATGAAGGTCATCGTGCGGTGCCGCATGATGCCGAGGTAGGACAGGGCCACCCCCGCGACGACGATCGTCGCGACCCAGAACACCAGGGCGCGCGTGTCTGCCGTGCGCAGCCCGTCGTCGACGGCGCGGTAGATCAGGTAGGGCCGCGCGGAGAGCCCGACCATCCAGGCCGTGCCGAGCAGACTGCCGCGCAGCACCCGCCAGGGTTGGCAGCGGACCAGCCACCACAGGTATCGCATCGGTCCCCGGGTGTCGGGGGTGCCAGGATCGGAATGGGGGATCTGCGGGGGCACTCGACCACGCTACCGAGCGCCTCCGACGCCCGACCGGCCCGACACCGGTGAGGTGCGCCTCCGTTTCTGTCGCAAGGGAGAGGCAGAATCACGTTCGTGCTGGTGGCGGTGGTGTCCGACGAGCGAGGTGGGGGAGTGCTGTGCCCTCTGGGCGCCGGCGGCCAGCCCGCCGGCCCGCCCGAGGTCGTCGTCGACCTGGTCGCCGCGGTCGCTGCCCGCGAGGCCGCCCAGCACCCGCGTTGGGTCTGGTCCACGGCCACCTCCGTCTACCCGCCGCTGCTGCGTGCCGGCGTCCGGGTCGACAGGTGTCACGACGTGGAGTTGACCGAGGCGTTGCTGCTCGGGCAGGCGGGCCGCTGGGGTGAGCCCCGCTCGCTGGCCGCGGCCTGGGCGCGGTTGAGCGGCGCGCCGGTGCCGCCCGACCCACCGCCGCGCGCCGCCGCGCCCCCCGGGCACGGCCAGGGCGCGCTCTTCGACACGATGCCCGGCCCGTCGGGGCCGGGCATCGACGCACTGATCCGGGTGTACGCCGACCAGCTCGCCCGCATCGCCGCGACCGAGCACCCCGGCCGGTTCCGGTTGCTGGTGGCCGCCGAGTCGGCCGGCGCGCTGGTCGCGGCGGAGATGGGTGCCGCCGGGCTGCCCTGGCGCGCCGACGTGCACAACGAGATCCTGCACGAGCTGCTCGGCGAGGCGTCTCCGGTCGGTGGTCCGCCCCGCCGACTCGCCGAGCTGGCCGCCCGGATCGCCGACGCGCTCGGCGTCCGCGGCCTGCACACCGACTCCCCGACGGAGCTGCTCAAGGCGTTCGCCCGCGTCGGGGTGGAGCTGCCCAACACCCGGGCCTGGGTGCTGCGCGGGGTCGACCATCCGGCGGTGCCGCTGGTGTTGGAATACAAGGAGCTCTACCGGATCTGGACGGCGCACGGTTGGGGCTGGCTCGATCAGTGGGTGCGGGGCGGCCGGTTCCAACCGGAGTACGTGCCGGCCGGTGTCGTCTCCGGCCGGTGGGCGACCCGCGGTGGTGGCGCGTTGCAGATTCCCAAGGTGATCCGTCGGGCGGTGGTGGCCGATCCGGGCTGGCGGTTGGTGGTCGCCGATGCCGGCCAGTTGGAGCCGCGGGTGCTGGCGGCGGTGTCCGGCGACGCGCGGCTGGCGGCGGCGGGCGGGGCCGGTGACCTCTATGCGGCGCTGGCGCGCGACTCGTTCGGCGGTGACCGGGCCAAGGCCAAGGTGGCCCTGCTCGGTGCCATGTACGGGCAGACCGGCGGTGCGGCGGTGCCCGCGTTGGCGGTGCTGAAGCGCAGTTACCCGACGGCGTTCGCCTTCGTGGAGGCGGCGGCGCGTACCGGTGAGGCGGGTGGGCTGGTGCGGTCGTGGCTGGGGCGGACGTGTCCGCCCGGTGCGGTGGGGTTCGGTGATCCCGACGACGCGCCCTCCGACCCGGACGCGGGGGCCGATCCGCAGGGTCCCCGGGCGCGGGCCGCGCGGTCGAGGGGTCGTTTCACGCGCAACTTCGTCATCCAGGCGACAGCCGCCGAGTGGGCGTCCACGTTGCTGGCCACGTTGCGTACCGAGTTGGTCGGCACCGATGCGGAGCTGGTCTTCTTCCAGCACGACGAGGTGGTCGTGCATGCGCCCGCCGCGCAGGCGGATGCGGTCGCCGAGGCCGTGAACCGGTGTGGCGAGCGGGCCTCCGCACTGCTCTTCGGTGCGACGCCGGTCCGCTTTCCGCTTGATGTGTCCATCGTGGACTGCTACGCCGACGCGACCTGACCGACGGCGGGGCGCGGGCCGCCGGGCGTCCGCGCCGTCGCCCCCCGGATGGATCGGTGGCACCGCGCGACAAGGGGACCGCGCCGGGACACCGGCTCGGTTAGCCTCACTGGCGCGCGTCGCGTGGTTGTCGCAACGGGGAGGTGTGCCATGGTCGCCGGAATCGCCCGTCACCTGGCCGGAATGGCCGTCGCCTGGTTGGTCCTCGTCGCCGAGGCGGTCGTGGGCTACCTCGGTCTGCTGGCGTACGCGGTGGCCACCGGGTCCGACGTGGGCGGCCCGCTGGCCGGGCCGGTGCTCGTGGTGATCGCCGCGGTGCTCGGCGTGGCGCTGCTTCCGCTGCTCTTCCTGCCGGCGGTGGCGGTCGGGGAGGCCGCCGGTCGACGGCGGGGGACCGGCCGGGTGGTCGCGGTGGCCGCGCCCGTCGCGGTCGTGCTGGCCGCCACGTACGCCGTGGCCGGGGCGGTTGCCACGCAGGTGCCCGCCGAATATGTGCCCCTGGTCGCGGCGATCGCGGCGCTCGTCGTGCTCGCTCCGGTCGTGTCGTACGCGCTCACCGCGCGCGGCGTCGGCTGGGTGGCCCGACGGGTGCCCCGGCAGTGGGGCGGCTCGGCGGTCCCGCTGTCCCCGGAGGTGGGTTGACCGCCGCTCGCCGCTCGGCGTCGCCCTCGTGGCGGACCGCATCGGGGTGACGGCAGAGATGCCGGGCGTGTAACGGTTGTGCTATTTCTCCTTTTCGCCCCGCTACTCTCGGCCCGCCGTCCTCGTTGCAGTGTCCGTAGGAGGGGGCGGATCGGTCGCGGTCGCTCCCATGCTTGAGGGGGCGCAGCTGAACGGGATCGCAGGAATGATCATCGCCGCGGGCGGGGGACGACGGATCGGTGGTCCCGAGGCGCTGCTGCACCACGGCGAGAAGCCGCTGGTCAACCAGATGATCGACACGATGACCGAGGCGGGCTGCGAGCAGATCGTGGTCGTGCTGGGTGCCGCCGCCGAGCAGGTACGGGAAACCGCCGACCTGGGCCGGGCCACCGTCGTGATCAACAAGGCGTGGGGCACCGGGGTCGGCTCGTCCATCCGGGCCGGCCTGGCCGCCATGGGGGACGAGGGGATCGAGGCGGTGGTGGTGGTCCCGGTCGACATGCCGGGCCTGACCGCCGTCGCGGTCCGACGGGTGGCCGCGCTGCCGTACCCGGACGTGCTGGTCTGCGCCACCTACGACGGCCTGCGCGGGTACCCGATGCTCTTCGGCCGGCGGCACTGGCCCGGCATCGCGACCCTCGCCAGCGCGGACGTGGGTGCCCGGCCGTACCTGCTGGCGCACAAGGACCAGATCGTCGACATCGCCTGCGACTCGGTGGCGGACGGCAGCCGGGTCGACACCCCCGAGCTGATGGCGCTGTACGGCCTGACCGTCCCACCCCAGCGCGTCGGAGTCTGAGGTGGACTGAGTATCCGTACCGATGTGCCGGGCCGCCCAGCGGCGATACTCGTTGCCATGCGTCGACTCGCCACCGCCCTGCTGTGCCTGGCCACGCTCGTCGGCTGCGCCAGGCCGGGCGAAACGCCCGTGCAGGACGGCCCTCCGGCGGACACCGACTGGAGCACCTACCAGGCCGATGTCACGGCCGTCACGGTCAGCAAGGACCCGCGCTCGCTCGTGCTGACCGTGGCGCTGCCGGGTGACGCGGACGGTTGCTCCCGGAACCCACGAGTCGAATACTTCGTCGAGGAGAACAACCTCATCTACGCCAACGTGGTGCAGGATTCGCGCCTGTCCGCGGTGGTCGGGGCCTGCCCCACCCACACACCGGGCGAGGTGACGTTGACGGCGCCGGGGCCGATCGCCGGCCGGACCGTCGTGCTCAACCAGAAGCCGTGGAAACTCGACGGCGCGGAGTACGACCGCTGCGACCCGACGTTCGGTTGCGGTCCGATGCCGAAGGACCACTGCGACCACAAGTGGGTCGATGTCGTGGTCCGCGGCATGGACGTGTCGCGGCACTCGGTCGGCTCGGTCGAGGGCTGCGACGGCACCTGGTTGGTCATGACGGTGCCGTTCGATCCGGTGCCGTGCGGCGTCGAGGCACGGCCCGGCTGCGATGCGTCGGTAAACGTGCGCCGCTACTTTCTGCGGTGGGCCGGCCCGGGCGGCTGGGAGACGATCGCCAGCTCGACGGAGGCCGGCTGCGGACGTGTCCACACCACCGCAACGGCCTTCCCGAGGAAGCTCTGCGCCGACCTGCCCAGGCCGTGATCGGGGTCAGCTTCTCCGGTGACTCCGGGCCGAGCCGATCGGCCAACACCCTCCCCAGCACTGCCTGGGCACGGCCCGGATCAGGGCTGGCGACGGGTGCTCGCGCGCACCACCACGTGCCATTCGTGGTGCGTCGATGCCATGGTGGGGCCTCCGAGCGCCGCACGGGCGCAGTGCGCGCCCTGCTCGCGCAGTGACTGCGCCAGGGTGGTCAGGCCGGCGGCCGCGGCCGCGTCCGCGTCGTCCCAGCCCGTCACCGCGACGTCGTCGGGAACGCGCAGGCCGGCGCTCGCCGCGGCGCGCAGGGCGCCCAGGGCGAGTTCGTCGCTCATCGCGGCGATGGCGTCCGGCGGGTCGGTGCCCCGCAGCAGTTCGGCGGCGAAGGTCTCGCCCTCGGCGACGTGGTTGACCGGGCAGACTGCCAGTCGCAGGTCCGCGGCCCGCCGACCCGCGTGTGTCCAGGCGTCCCGGAATCCCTCCCACCGGTGCCGGGTCACCGGGAACCTCACCGCGGGTTCCTGGTCGCCGGTGAGCAGTCGGCGGGCGCGACTCCGGTCGAGCGGAAAGCCGAGCACGAGCGGGTGTCGCGCCTCGGCGAACGCCACCCGTCCGACCGCAGCGGCGGCAGCCCGGTCGTCGATGCCGATCACCGGCAGCTCCCGTCGGTGCGGGCCGGCGTGGACCACCGCGGACAGGCCGGTGTCGGCCACGGCGTCCAGGACGGGATCGTCGTCGCTGGTGGTCCAGACGACGAAGCCGTCCACGGCCGCCTGCGCGACGCGCTGGGCGTCGGAGGGTGCGCCGGTGATCGGTATCAGGGTGAGTCCGACGCCCTCAGCCGCGCACACGTCGGATACCCCGGCGAGGAAGCGCGCCGCCTGCGGGTCGTCGAAGGCGTAGCTCAACCGCTCTCCGAGTACGACGCCGAGCGTGCCCGTGCGCCCGCGACGCAGCGAGCGGGCGGCCGGGTGCGGCCCGGGATAGCCCAGCTCGCGCGCCGCCGCGCGCACCTTCGCCGCAGCTTCGGCGGAGACCCTCCCCGGCTGGGAGTACGCGTAGGAAACCGTCATCGGCGAGACACCGGCGGCCGTCGCCACCTGGCGCAGAGTCGGCCGCCTGGGGTTGTCCGCGGGGCGGTTCATGGCACAGACTCTATCTGTGTATCGATACACAACGCGGCAGCGGCCGACCACGTCACGCCCGGGGACCGAGACCTTCGTGCGGGACGCGCCGACCAGGCTGGCGTACGCCGTCCTGGCCTGCTGGACGTTCTGGCTGTACGCCTTCGGGCCGGCGCTGACCCTCCTGCGGGCGGAGTTGGGCTTCTCCTACACGCTGCTCGGCGTCTACGAGCTGTTGTGGGCGGGGGGCGCGGCGCTGTCCGCGGTCGGGTTCGTCTGGGCGGCTCGCCGCCTGGCCCGGGGTGCGCTGCTGTGGTGCTCGGCCCTCGCCACCGCGGTCGGTGCCGGCCTGTTCACCCTGGGCGGCAGCACAGCGCCCACCCTGCTCGGAGCCGTCGTGTTCGGTCTGGCCGGGACCACGATGCTCACCGTGGTCCAGGCGGTGCTGTCCGACCGACACGGCGACCGGCGCGACCGGGCGTTGACCGAGGCCAACGTGGGCGCCGGCGCGTCCGCGGTGTTCGCCCCGCTGGTCCTCGGCGCGCTGGCAGCCAGCGCGGTGGGCTGGCGCGCCACCTTCGTGCTGCCGGCCGTCGTCCTCGTGCTGCTTTACCTGCGTCACCGCCGCCAACCGCTACCGGCGGCGCCGCGACCCGCCACCGCGAAGAAGACCGGGGGCCTACCGCTGGCCTGCTGGCTGTTCGCCATGCTGACCGCTGTCAGTTCGGCGATCGAGTTCTGCCTGGTGTACTTCGGTCCCCAGTTGCTCATCCACGCCGGCATGTCCGCCGCCGCGGCCAGCACCGCGCTGAGCAGCAACTACCTCGGCATCCTGATCGGACGCCTGCTCGGCGCGCGGCTCACCCGCCGTCCCGGTCGCGCGGTGGCGCTGCTGTACGCCTCGCTGGCGGTCACCGGCCCCAGCTTCGTGCTGTTCTGGTTGACCGACCAGGCGGCCCTCGCCGTCCTCGGGCTGTTCCTGTGCGGGGTGGGCATCGCCAACCTCTATCCGCTCGCGCTCTCGCTCACCCTCGGCGCGGCCGGCGGACAGGAGGACCGGGCCAATGCCCGCTCGCAACTGATCCTCGGCGTGGTCGCCGGCGTGTCCCCCTTCCTGCTCGGCGGCCTGGCGGACCGGTACGGGCTGGTCACCGCCTTCGCCCTGGAGCCGGTGCTGATCGGCTGCTGTGTGCTGCTGCTGTGGGGCGGGCTCCGTGCCCGCCGCGCCAGCACGTGAGCCGAACGCCCGCCGCGCCGACGAGCCGCGTGCCCGACAGGTCACCTGGCCAATCTGGCCGCGCTGTCGTACGCCGCCGCTCGGGCGAGCACCTCGGGGGTCGCGCGGGACGGGTGGCCGCTGTCGAACGGCGGCTGCGGGTCGTACTCCATCCAGAGCTGGACGGCCTCGGCGGTCGTCCGGTCGGTGAGGAGCTCGACGAGTCTCAGTCCCATGTCGATGCCGCTCGACACGCCCGCCGCCGTGATGATGCGGGCGTCCGGTTCCTCGACGACCCGCTGGTCCGTCGGCTCGGCGCCGAAGCGGACCAACTCCTGGACCGCGCGGTAGTGGCTGGTGCCCCGTCGACCCCGAAGCAGCCCGGCGGCCCCCAGCAGGATCGATCCGGAGCACACGGAGGTCGTGAGCGTCGTCGTCTCGTGGATCCGTCTGATCCAGCCCGGCAGCGGCCCGGTGAGAGCCTGAACGGTCCCTGGTCCTCCCGGGACGACGAGAACGTCTGTCGCTTCCACGTCTTCGAGCGCGATCTCGGCCACCAGGGAGAGCATCCCGCAGTCGTCCCGGACGGGACCGGGGCGTTCGGCGACCAGGACGACGTCGATACCTGGAGTGAGGGCCAGCGGCTGGTAGACGCCGATGACGTCCAGCGCGGTGAAACGCTCGTACAGAGGGATGACGACGTGGGTCAACGGAGGTCCCTTCGGTTCACGGTGACGGGCTGTCGAAGGCGGTCAGAGCATCGAGAAGCGTGCGCGGAAGGCGCCCGGGGTCGTGCCGAGCCGTTCGCCGAAGACACGTCGGAGCGACTCGGCGGACCCGAGCCCGGACCTGGCCGCCACCACGTCGAGGGCGAGGTCGGACTGCACCAGGAGACGTTTGGCGGACTCCAGGCGAAGCTCGCTGAGATACCGCCCGACGGTGAGCCCCGTCTCACGGACGAAGAGACGTTGAAAGTGCCGGGGCGACAGGGCGAGCCGCGCGGCAAGGTCGTCGACGCGGTGTTTCGCGGCCGGATCGGCGTCCAGGGCACGCTGCACGGCAGCCACCCGTTTCTCGGTGGCACGTTCCAACCACACCGGGCCGGAGAACTGCGCCTGTTGGCCGGGCCGGTGGAGGAACATCACGAGCCAGCGGGCGATCTCCTGGGCGACTCGTGCTCCGTGGTCGGCCGCCACGACGGCCAGCGCCAGATCGATTCCTGACGTGACACCACCCGACGTCCAGACCGGGCCGTCGTGCACGTAGAGGGCGTCGTGGTCGACCGTGAGGTCGGTGAATCGCCGACCGAGGTCCCCCGACAGGGCCCAGTGGGTGGCCACCCTACGACCGCTGAGCAACCCGGCCCGCGCGCACAGGAACGCCCCGGAACAGATCGACAACAATCGGGTGGGGCGGCACTCTCGCAACCAGGCGACGAGGTCGGCGTGCCCATCCCGGGCTGCCGTTCGGCCGCCGGGCACCACGAGGGTGCCGGCCCGGACCGGCTCTCCCAGCGCGTCGGCCACCAGGACGAGGCCGCTCTCGGACACCACCTCGGCCTCCGCGCCCGCCAGCCTCAGCTCGTACGCGTGGCGCTCACCATGTGCCGCCCGGTAGCGGTTCGCTCCCGCCAGCACCTCCCACGGCCCGGTGACGTCGAGGGACTGCATGCCCGCGAAGGCGACGACGGTGACGCGCTCGACCATGCCCTGAGTCTGTCGGCGGAGTCATCGTGGCGCCATGACGCCGTACCCACGAAATATGACACGGCGCGTGACGTCTTGTTCGAGAAGCTGACAGCCGGCGTCGGTGGGTCCAGGGAAGGTCCTGGACCCACCGACGCCAGGTCGGGAACCGAGGCCCGGTCAGTCCTGCGCCTGGTCCAACTTCCCGGTGGCGGCGAGCCGCTGGTACCAGTGGGCGCTGTCCTTCCAGGTGCGGACCTGGGTGTCGTAGTCGACCCGGATGATCCCGAAGCGACGGTCGTAGCCGTAGCCCCACTCGAAGTTGTCAAGCAGCGACCAGACGAAGTAACCGCGCACGTCCGCGCCCTGCGCGCGGGCATCGGCCATGGCACCGATGTGCCGACGCAGGTAGTCGATCCGTCGGTCGTCGTGGATCCGGCCGTCGGCCGACACCACGTCGTCGAACGCCGCGCCGTTCTCGGTGATCATCATCGGCTGGCTGGGGTATTCGCGGTGCAGGCGCAGCAGCAACTCGGTCAGGGCCGGCGGGTCGATGTTCCAACCCATCGCCGTGTACGGGCCGGGCTGCGGAAGGAAGTCGACGGTGTCGGCGGCGACCCACGGCGTCGAGGTCGACGCACCGTGCCCGTCGGCGTCCGAGCGGGCCGACACGCCGTCCCAGGCCCGGACCAGGGTGCTCGAGTAGTAGTTGACCCCGAGCACGTCCAGCGGCACCGCGATCTGCTTCTCGTCACCCGCGCGGACGAACGACCAGTCGGTGACGGACGCGGTGTCGGCCAGCAGATCGGCCGGGTACTCCCCGTCCAGCATCGGGCCGAGGAACGCGCGGTTGGCCAGGGCGTCGATCCGCCGTACCGCGTCCCGGTCCGCCTCCGAGTCCGACGCGGCTCGGATGACGTGCAGGTTCAACGTCACCGACAGCTCGGCGGCGGGAGCCAACTCCCGGACCACCCGACCGGCCAGCCCGTGCGCGAGGTTGAGGTGGTGCACCGCGGCCAGGGCCGCCGCCGGCTCCGTGCGACCCGGAGCGTGTACGCCGGAGGCGTAGCCCAGGTACGCCGAGCACCACGGCTCGTTGAGCGTCGTCCAGGTGTGCACCCGGTCGCCCAGCGCACCGACGATGCCGGCCGCGTACTCCTGGAAGCGCAGCGCGGTCTCCCGCGCCGCCCAGCCGCCGGCGTCCTCCAACTCCTGCGGCAGGTCCCAGTGGTACATGGTGGCCACCGGACGGATGCCCCGTTCCAGCAGACCGTCCACCAGCCGCGCGTAGAAGTCGATGCCGGCCTGGTTGAAGCGGCCCGAGCCGCCCGGCTGCACCCGCGGCCAGGAGACGGAGAACCGGTACGCGCTGAGCCCCAGGTCAGCGATGTGACCGAGGTCGTCGGCCCACCTGTGGTAGTGGTCGGCGGCCACGTCGCCGGTGTCGCCGTTCAACGTCCGACCCGGTGTGTGGCTGTAGGTGTCCCAGATGGACGGTCCGCGGCCATCCTCCGTGACCGCACCCTCGATCTGGTACGCCGCCGTCGCCGACCCCCAGACGAAGTCCTCCGGGAAGTGGTGTCGCGTCATCGTTCCGTCCCCTGGATCTCGCAGCTGTAGCCCGTCGAGGTACCGGCGACCAGTTCGACACTGGCCGTCGCCGCCTCGTAGCGCACGTCGAACTCGGCGCCCGGCCCGTCCCCGGGTGACGGTACCCGTACCCGGGTCCGCTGCCCCTCGGCCGGTGCGTACAGCCGCAGCCGTACGTCGTCGGCCCACTCGTAGTCCGGTCGGTCGGTGCGGGAGCCGAACGGGATGACCGCGCCGGGCCGGGCCAACACCGGCAGGCTGTCGACCGCGTGCTTCTCGGTGACCCACGCCGGGCCGGTGACCTGGGCACCGCTGACCAGGTGCGTCCAGGTGCCGGCGGGCACGTAGTAGGTGACGGTGCCGTCGGCGCTGAACACCGGTGCGACGAGCACGTCCGGGCCGAGCATGTACTGCCGGTCCAGGTGCGCCGTGGCCGGATCGTCCGGGAACTCCAGGAACATCGGGCGCATCACCGGCGTACCGTCGCGGTGCGCCTCCTGTGCGGCGGCCGCCAGGTACGGCATCAGGCCGAGCTTGAGCCGGGTGAAGTGCCGGAGCACGTCCACGGACTCCTCGTCGTACGCCCACGGCACCCGGTACGAGCCGGAGCCGTGCAGCCGCGAGTGCGAGGAGAGCAGCCCGAAGGCGACCCACCGCTTGAACACCGCCGGATCGGGGGTGCCCTCGAAGCCGCCGATGTCGTGGCTCCAGTAGCCGAAGCCGGACGCGGCCAGGGACAACCCACCGCGCAGCGACTCGGCCATCGCGACGAACGTCGACTCGCAGTCGCCACCCCAGTGCACCGGGAACTGCTGCCCGCCGGTGGTGGCCGAGCGCGCGAACAACACCGCCTCGCCCTTGCCCCGTTCGGTCTCCAGCAGCTCGAAGACCGCCTTGTTGTAGAGGTACGAGTAGTAGTTGTGCATCCGCTGCGGGTCCGAACCGTCGTGCCACACCACGTCGGTCGGGATGCGCTCGCCGAAGTCGGTCTTGAAACAGTCGACGCCCATGTCCAGCAGCGCCTTGAGCTTGCCGGTGAACCAGCGGACCGCGTCCGGGTTGGTGAAGTCGACGAGCGCCATGCCGGCCTGCCACCTGTCCCACTGCCAGACCGAACCGTCCGGGTTACGGACCAGGTAGCCGGCCTCGCGGCCCTCCTCGAAGAGGTACGAGCGCTGCGCGATGTACGGGTTGATCCAGACGCACACCTTCAGGTCACGCTCGTGCAACCGGCGCAGCATCCCCTCCGGATCCGGGAAGGTCGCCGGGTCCCAGACGAAGTCGACCCAGTGGAACTGGCGCATCCAGAAGCAGTCGAAGTGGAACACCGACAGCGGCAGCCCGCGCTCGGCCATCCCGTCGACGAACTCGGTCACCGTCTTCTCGTCGTACGAGGTGGTGAACGAGGTGGACAGCCACAACCCGTACGACCAGGCGGGGATCCGGGCCGGGCGGCCGGTGAGCGCGGTGTAGCGGCGCAGCACGTCCTTCGGCGTGGGGCCGTCGATGACGTGGTAGGTGAGCGACTGCCCCTCGACGCTGAACTGGGTCTGCGCGACCACCTCGGAGCCGACCTCGAACGACACGTGCTCCGGGTGGTCGACGAACACCCCGTAGCCGGCGCTGCTGAGATAGAACGGCACGTTCTTGTACGCCTGCTCGCTGGCGGTGCCGCCGTCGGCGTTCCAGATGTCGACGGTCTGCCCGTTCTTCACGAACGGGCCGAAGCGCTCGCCCAACCCGTACACCGTCTCGCCGACCCCGAGGGCGAGCCGTTCGTGCACGTGCGGGCGGCCCTCGGCGTCGGTGACGACGCCGATGCTGCGCGCGGTGGACGCGGTGACCAGCCGGTCGCCGTGCAGGAACTCGACCCGCCACCCGTCGACGAGCGCGACCCGCGCGGTCAGCTCACCGGTGGTCAGCGTCGCGCTGAGCCCGGTGACGTCGACGGTGACCGGGTGCGTCTCGTCGGTGCTCAGCCCGAAGTGCGGCTCGCGGGGCAGTCCACCGGTGTGGTGGGCGATGGTCACCCCGATGACGCCGGGCGCGGGGGAGAAGAACCGGACGGTGACCACGGGCCGGTTCAGGGTGTCGCCGCGACCGGTGATCTGGCCGGCCGGCGCGAAGACGGTGAAGCCGCGCTGGTCCGGCTCGACCGATTCGACGGCGCCGGGGCGTAGGACGCTGACACCGGGGCGCAGTTGCCAGTACCCGTCGGTGAACTTCACTTCTCGGCTCCTGCCGTGATGCCGCGCGCCAGGGTGCGCTGGAAGATGAGGAAGAAGAGGATGGCCGGCACCAGACTGATCAGGGCGCCGGCGTTCGTGGTCGGAGCGTCCATCAGCCGGTCACCCTGCAGGGACGCGAGCGCCACCGGGATGGTCTGCGTCTGGTTGTCGATCAGCATGACCAGCGGGATGAGGAACTCGTTCCAGGTCCAGATGAAGAAGAAGATGAGCAGCACCGAGAGGGTGGGGCGCAGGTTGGGGAAGACCACCCGCCACAGCACCGTCCACTTGCCGGCGCCGTCCAGCGCCGCCGCCTCCAACAGCGAGCGGGGGAACGTCCCCAGCACTGAGGCGAGCAGGTAGGTGCCGAACGCGCTCTGGATCACCGTGAAGATGATGATCACCGCGAGTCGGGTGTTGTAGAGCCCGACCTCCTTGGCCGCGTAGTACAACGGGTAGATCAACGCCTCCTGCGGCAGCATGTTGGCCAGCAGGAACAACCCGACGATCCAGAGCCGGCCGCGGACCCGGCCGATGCCCAGGGCGTACGCGTTGAGCAGTGACACGGCGACGCCGAGCACCGCCACCGAACCGGCGATGAGCGCCGAGTTCCAGAGCTTGAGCGGGAAGTTCACCTCGGTCCAGTACGTGCGCAGACCCTTGGTGTAGAACTCGCTCGGCCAGCTCAGCGGGCCACCCGACGAGTAGTCACCGGGCGACTTGAACGCGTTGAGCAGCATGAACGCGAACGGCACGAGCATGACCAGCGCGCCGACGACGACCAGGGCGAGCACCACCCAGCGGCTGACGCCGCGGTGGTGGCGATCGGGTACGGGCCGCCGTGGCGTCACCGGGGCGGCGGTCGGAGTGATGACGGCCATCTCAGAACCCCCGGTCCCGGCGCTCGCTGCGGGCCTGCATCCAGATGAAGACCACGGCCACGACGACGATGATCAACGTCAGCACCGTGGAGATCGCGGAACCGTAGCCGACCTGCAGTTTCTTGAAGAACGTGTAGTAGGCGAAGTACGACGGGACGTTTGTCGCGTTGTCCGGGCCGCCCCGGGTCAGGGCGAAGATCGGCCCGAACACCTTCAGCGCGGCTATGGTGCAGGTCAGCGCCACCACGAACGTCTCCGGCCGGATCTGCGGGAGGGTGATCGCCCGGAACCGGTGCAGCCAGTTCGCTCCGTCGACCTCGGCCGCCTCGTACAACTCGGGGTCGACCCGCTGCAACGCCGCCATGAAGACGACCACCGGGTAGCCGATCTGCACCCAGATCATCACCGCCATCACGGCCGGCAGGGCGGTGCCCGGGTCACCGAGCCAGTCGTGGCGCAGCGCGCCGAGACCGACCGCGTCGAGCAGGCTGTTGAACGCCCCGTCCGGGCGCAGGATCCAGCCCCAGACGATGCCGGCCACCACGACGGGCAGCACCTGCGGAAGGTAGAACGCGGCCCGCAGCGCGGCGGCGGTACGCGGCTTGAACCGGCGGCCGATGACGTCGAAGAGCACCGCGGCGAGCAGCAGCCCGAGCACGGTGGGCACCACCACCATCGCGACGAGCATCCAGACGGTGTTGCGGAACGACGCCCAGAACACGTCGTCCTGCAGCAACTGCCGGTAGTTGTCCAGGCCGACCCACCGGGGGTCGCCGATGCCGGACCACTTGGTCAGCGACAGGTAGAGGGTGCCGATCAGCGGCGCGCCGATGACCAGGACGAAGAGCGTCGCTCCGGGGAGCAGGTAGAGCCAGTACGCCGCGTCGCGGCCGCGGCGTCTGCGGCTGGGCACGGGCGGGGTGGGCGTCGCGGCCGGCGGTGTGGCGGCGACGGTCTCGGAGACTGCCATGGAAGATCCTTCCCGGCGGGGCGGGCGGGCGCGCCGGTCGTGCCGGTCACGCCCGCCGCTCGCCGTGTCACTTGCCGGTGATCTCCTTGACGCCATCGGCGTACGGCTTGGCGATCGTGTCGAGGACCTGGTCCGGAGACTTGGACCCGTTGATCAGGCCCTGGAAACCGGAGACCAGCACGTCGTAGTAGCCGGGGACCGGCCAGTCCGGGTAGAAGGCGAGCCCGTCGGCCTTGCTGACCGTGTTGAAGTCCTCGATCAGCTTGCGGTCCTTCGGGTCGCTGATCTTCGACGCGTCGGCCGCGACCGGGACACCACCGTTGTTGCCGATCAGGTCCTGGATCTCCGGACGCAGGGTGATGTCGATGAAGTCGTACGCCAGGCTCTTGGCCTTGCTGTTCTCCGGGACGACCCAGAGGTTGCCGGAGGAGCCGGCCTGCAGGGTGTTACCGGGGAAGAGGAAGGTGTCCCAGTTGGCCTTCATCTCGGTCTTGAACCGGCCGTACCACCAGCTACCCGAGACGATCATCGGGACCTTGCCGCCGATGAAGGCGGTGCCCATGTCCTCGGCCTTGAGGCTTGCCGAGTTCTTCGCGACGTAGCCCTTCCGCACCCACTGGGCGAAGGTGTCCGCGCCGTACTTGAGCGGGTCGGCCTTGAAGTCCACCGGGTTCTTGTAGAGCTGGTAGTTGTCGACGAACTGCCGGTCGCCCTTGGAGAGGGCGAGCTGATAGAAGAGCTGCCCGGCCGGGTACTCGGCGCCGGCCATGCCCAGCGGGGTGATGCCCTTGCCGACGAAGGTGTCCATCGCGGCGGTCATCTCGGCCATGCTGGTCGGCACCTTGACGCCGTTGCTCTGGAACAGGTCCTTGTTGTAGTAGACCGTGACGTACTCGCCGTAGTTCGGCACACCGAACCACTTGCCCGAGCCCATCACACCCTTGTCGCTGTACCGGGCGGTGGTCTGCAGGCTGGGGCTGAGCTTGCCGGCCCAGCCGCGCTTGTCGGCCTCGCCGCTCAGGTCGGTGAGGAGGCCCTGGGTGGAGAGCAGGCCCGCGGTCGCGTTGCCCTTGTTGTACTCCATGATGTCCGGGCCCTCGGACGAGTTGATGATCATGCCGGCGTTCTGCTGGATCTGCTCGAACGCCTTACGCTCGAAGCGCACCTCGACGCCCGGGTGCTCGTTCTTGAAGAGCTCGATGGCCCGGTTCCAACCGACGCCCATGGCGCTGTTCGCGCTCTCGTAGTGCCAGAGCTTGAGAACCTTGGCGTCGCTGTCGTCCCCGTTGTCGCCACCGCCGCAGGCGGCCACGGTGGTCGTCGCGGTCGCCGCCAGGGCGAGCGCGGCGACGATCCGGCGGAATCGCTGCATTACTATCCTCCTCGTTGAGTATCTAGCGGTACTGCATCGGGCCCGTCGTCGCGTTGCCGCGCGGCGGCGGGCCGTTTCTACTGGTCAGCCCCCATGAGTTGGCGGCTTCGTGGTGCGGCTGTCGAACCCCGGACCTCCAGCGAGCACGGCAGCAGTTGTTGGTGGAGCCGATTGCCGGCACCGTCCAGGTGGCGCACCAGCGCCTCGATCGCGATCCGACCCAGGGCCGAACCGGGCGACGTCATCGCGGTCAGCGCCGGCGTCGCCAGTTCGGCCACCTGCGGCGAGGTGACCATCGAGACGACGGAGACGTCGTCGGGCACCGACAACCCACGGCCGGTCAACTCGCCGAGAATGCCGAAGATCGCGGTCTCGTTCATGGCGAGCACCGCGGTCAGCTCCGGGGCCTGCGCGAACGCGTCGGCCAGGGCCGCACGGCCGCCCGCGGCGCTGTCCTCGGCGGTGATCATCAGCGGGTCCAGACCGTGTCCGGTCATCGCCGCGACAAAAGCATCCCGGGTACGCAGTGCGGGGCCGTATCCGCTGGCCAGCGTCGCGGCCGAGTGGTTGACGTAGACGATCCGCCGGTGCCCCAGACCGACCAGGTGCGCGACGGCCTCCCGGACGGTCTGGTCGAAGTCGATGTCGACGTAGGAGAGCGCGCTGGTGTCGCCGGTCCGACCGATCAACACCAACGGCACGCCGGCCTCCTGGAGCACGGTGACCCGCTCGTCGGCGAGCTGGACCTCCATCAGCACGACGCCGTCGAGCATCCGCTGGGTGGCCAGCCGCCGCAGGTCGTCGAGGTCGCCACCGCCGACCGGCGAGAGTACGAGGTGGTAGCCGGCCGCGCTGGCCGCCGAGGCGGCACCGGTGACGAAGGCGGTTTCGGTGGCGCCGAGGCCACGCTCGTCCATCGGCATCAGCAGGCCGAGGATCCGGCTGCGCCGGCTGGCCAGACCACGGGCCATCGCGTTGGGCTGGTAGTCGAGCTCCGCCATCGCGGCGAGCACCCTGTCCCGGGTGGCCTGGGAGATCGGCCGGGCGCCGGTGAGCACGTACGAGACGGTGCTGACCGAGACCTGCGCGAGGCGGGCGACATCGTGCATGGTTGCCACGCGTACCTCCTCAGGCCGGGGTTGGGATCGCTCCCGCCGGGGCGTCGAACCGCTTCGTCGAAGCGGTTCGACAGGACGCTAGGCCACCTGTTACGGCGACGTCAATAGCGGATGTCGAAAAGAATTCAGCGGTCACGCGAGGCCCCGCGCCCGCCCGTCCACGGCGCCTCGGGCCGCGCTGGTGGGTCCCGGAGGGGGCGCGCTTTTCAAGATCGCACTCGATCCTGGTTGTAGTCCCCTCGGCCCGCACGGAGGCCACTACAACAAGGATTGAGCACGATCTTGGGGGCAAGGGCAAGGGCAAGGGCAAGGGCAAGGGCAAGGGCAAGGGCAAGGGCAAGGGCAAGGGCAAGGGCAAGGGCAAGGGCAAGGGCAAGGGCAAGGGCGCGGCGGCATCGCCCCCAGACACCCCGCACCTCACCGAGTACCGTGCACCGCGCGCCGCATACCCCGTACCCCGTACCCGCGGACCGCGCGCCGCGGACCGCGCGCCGCGGACCGTGCGCCGCGGACCGCGCGCCCCGGCGCCTGCCAAGATCCGCGCAACTTCACCGATGTTGCTGCCTCTGGCGCGCGGGAGGCAGCAACATCCCTGATCTTGAGCGGATCTTGCTCGCCGCGCTCGCCGCGCGTGCCGGGCTCGCCGCGCGTGCCGGGCTCGCCGCGCGTGCCGGGCTCGCCGCGCTCGCCGGGCTCCCGCGCGGTGCGCGGTGCGGGGAGTGTGCGGGGCCAGGCTGGTCAGAGGTCGATGTCGAACCGGCTCAGCACCGAGGGTGCGATCAGGCCGACGGTGGCGAGCGCCGAGACGACGGTCAGTGCGATGCGCATCCCGACCACCTCGGCCTTGCTGCCGACCCGCAGGGCGATGCTGTTCGGTAGGCCGATCATCATCCACATCCGCCGTTTGATCGGGATCGGCCAGAGGATCGGTACGCCCGCCCTGGTGATCATGTCACCGAGGATGTGCACGAAGCAGCCCACGCCCAGGGCCGTGCCGATCAGCGGATAGCCGCGACCTCCCGGCAGGTTGGCGAAGGTGAACCAGGCGGCCCCGGCCGACGCGAGGGTGATGATCACCCATCCGGCGCGTTCGGCCCACTCGTCGAACAGCCCGCGTAGCGCCAGGCCGAACATGAAGAACAGGATGGTGATGACGGCCCACTTGCCGTACGCGGCGCAGAGCGCGGTGGTGCCCCAGCCGACCAGCAGGGTGAACGGCAGCGTGTGGGTCAGCGTCCGGTGCCCGTTGTTGCGGCGGGGGTCCCTGCTGAGCTTCGTGGCGTAGTAGACGCCGAGTGAGATCTTCTCCATGACCTCGGCGGCGAAGAGCGAGAAGACGCCGAAGGTGCGAGCCACCGTGGCGCCACCCTGGTTCTTGGTCACCTTGCCGGACATGTCGAGGTCGGGAAAGAGCGCGCCGCCGGCACACACCGCGGTGCCCACCGCCAAGGCGAGCGGCGACTGGTGATAGTCGGCGAACTGGTCCAGTGCCCAGGACCCCGCCAACCACGCCGCCGCGCCGGACAACGCGTGCTGTGGTCCCATCATGTCGGCTCACCCTCCCCAGGGATCTTGAGCGCCCAAAGCTACGCCACTGTAGTCAGCGTCGGCGTCGCAGGGGCACCACCCGGAGAGTCCACATCGGACGGCGTCAGAGAGCTGGGGTGAAGCTCTGCCGGATCATCGGCAAGTATGCCGCGTTGACCTGCCAGTCGAACTCTTTTGTCATCCACGAGACGGTGTAGGAACGGTTGGCCGAGGTGTTGGCCAGCAACCGGAAGCTGTGCAGTTGTTCACCTGCGGCGTTCCTCCAGCCGCACTCCCAGACCGCCCCGCCCTCGAAGATGTCCATCGCGGAGATGTCCACCCGGAGGTAGCCGTTCAGCAGCGCGTCGCCGGTGGTGAGTCGCGCCTCCTCGGCCTTCCAGTACGCGACCGGGTCGGCCCGCGCCGGCCCTGCCTCGACGCTGAGCACCCGGGCGCCGTCGCGCTCCCGGAAGCAGGTCACCGCCCCCTCGGTCCAGCGTGTCCAGCCCACCGGCACGGCGATCCGGAACCCGGCCGGGTCGTCGTGCCAGGTCCAGCCCACGCGCAGCCGGTACGGCGCGTCCGCCGGGCGTGACTTCGAGGCCACCGGAGTGGCCGTCGGCGGTGGTGCCGCGCAGGCGAACGCGGCCGGCCGGGGGGTCGGCGCGCTGCCTCCGGACCCCGACGGGGGTGTGCGCTCGGTGTTGTGGTCGACAAGTGCCAGCGTCACACCCGCGGCGACGAGCAGGGCGGTGGCCGCTCCGCCCAGGACGAGCAGACGCCGCCGGCCGGGCCGGGTGCCCGTCGTGCGCGGCGGTGCCGGCACATCGTCGGGTACGGCGTCCGGGTCGACCCGGACGGGCCGGACGGCCCGGCCCGCGCTGCGTACCGCGGTCACCGCCGAGGACCGCGTCGGCCCGAGGGGCTGGTCGTGGCCCGCCGCGGCACTGCGGAGCAGCGGCTCCACCTCGGTGGCGGTCAACCGCCGCCAGGGGTCGCGTTGCAGCAGGCCGTTGAGCGCGGGGCGCAGCGGACCGGCGCGGCGCATCGGGTCCGGTGGGTCGGTGGCCAGCGCGCTGAGGGTCGCCATCGCGCTGGACCGGGCGTACGGTGACTGCCCCTCGACCGTCGCGTAGAGCGTCGCACCCAGCGACCACAGGTCGGTACGCGGATCCGACACCCCTTCGCGGGCCCGCTCCGGCGCGACGAACTGCGGTGAGCCGAGCACCGTGCCCGGCCCGGTCATCGCACCCTCGCCACCGTCGAAGGTGGCCAGCCCGAAGTCGGTGAGCACCACTCGCCCGTCGTCGGCGACCAGTACGTTGTGGGGTTTCACGTCGCGGTGCAGCACCCCGGCGGCGTGCGCGGCCCGCAGCGCGGCGAGCACCGCCAACCCGATCTGGGCGGTGCGCTGCGGGCTCAGGGGTCCCTCGTCGCTGATGATCTGCTGCACGGACCGGGACGGCACGTACTCCATCACGATCCAGGGGCTCTCGCGGTCGTGCACCACGTCGTAGATCCGGACCACATTGGGGTGATTGAGCCGGGCAGCGGTGCGGGCCTCGCGCAGCGTCCGCAGCCGCGACTCCTCCCGTTCGGCCTCGGCCAGCCAGGACGGCGGCACGACCTCCTTCACGGCGACGTCGCGGTGCAGCATCTCGTCGCGAGCAAGCCACACCCGACCCATCCCGCCGGTGCCGACCAGGTCGAGCAGCCGGTACCGACCCGCGATCAGCAACTGATGCACGGTCGCTCCCCCTTGGTCACCCCGGGTTACACGATAGCCACAGCTGCCGGCATTCTCATCCGCTGAGCGGCCTCGATCCACGCCGGACGGTGGTCCGGATCATGGCCGTACGGTGCAGGTCAGCGGGGTGGTCGGAAACTCTTTCGCACCACTGACCAGTCGGTGTCGGCCGCCGCCCAGTCCTCGTCGGCGGTGATCCAGCCCAGCGTCCAGGGGGTGGCGCCGACGACGAGTTGTCGGGCGTGCAGCAGTGGACCGTCAGGTGCCCGCCAGCGGCACTCCCACTCCGCGCCACCGTCGCGCGCGGCGAGTTGGATCTCGTCGTACTCCGGTAGTGCCCCGCCCCCGGCCGCCGCGTCGCGGACCGCCCGCAGCGCGGCCAGCGGGTCGGCGGCACCACCTGCGGCGACGCTGAACGCCCGGCCGGTCGCCGGGTCCTGGAAACAGGCCACCACACCGTCGCGGGAGTAGTGCCAGGTCGCCGGCACGGAGACCTGGAAGCCGGCGGTGTCGGCGTGCCAGACCCATCCGGGCGGCGGGCGGAACCGCTCGCTGGGAGCCGGCGCGCGGGCCGCCACCGGTGCACCGCCGATGTCCGGGCGCACGCAGGCGAACGGTGGTGGGGCCACGCCGGGACCGCCGGGTGGCGGTCGGCGTCGGTCGGGGCCGGGACCGTACGGGCCGTCCCGGCCGCCGCCGTTCGGCGGGGCGTACGGCGGTGGGTCGGAGGGCCGTGCGACGGTGTCGGTGGGCTGGTCAGCGGTGACGGCCAGCGCGGTGCCGATGCCGGCGGCCACGGCCACCAGGAGTGACACGGCGACCAGCGCGACCCGCCGTGACGTGCGGCGCCCCTTCGATCCGCTGGGCACCGCAACCGCATCACCCGCGGCCCGATCGGGCTGAAGTGGCGCGCTGGTCGGCTCCTGATCGGCCGACCCGTCGGCCCCGGCGGTCGGGTCTCCCGTCGGCGACCCGTGCCGGCCCGCCGACCCCGGCCCCGACGCCGTAGCCGAACCCGGCCCCGGCCCCGGCCCCGGCCCCGGTCCCGGCCCCGAACCCGGCCCCGGCCCCGAACCCGGCCCCGGCCCCGGTCCCGGCCCCGAACCCGGCCCCGGCCCCGAACCCGGCCCCGAACCCGAACCCGGCCCCGAACCCGAACCCGGCCCCGAACCCGAACCCGGCCCCGAACTCGACGCCGGCGGTGCATCGGTGTGGCCGGTCGCCGCCCGGACCAGCAACCGGCGGGCCGCCTCGTGGTCGAGACGATCGCGCGGGTCGCGGCGCAACAGCCCAGCGAGTACCGGCGCGAGCGCCCCGGCGTGCGGGGCCGGGTCCGGCGGTCCGGCGGCCAGTGCGCTCAGGGTCGCCATCGGGGTGCTGCGGGCGTACGGGGAGCGGCCCTCCACCGCGGCGTGCAGGGTCGCTCCGAGGGACCACAGGTCGGCGGCGACCGTGGACGCCCCCTCGGCGGCTCGCTCCGGGGCGACGTACTGCGGGGAGCCGAGGACCATGCCGGGGCGGGTCGTCACGCCGTCGCCGCCGTCGAAGGTGGCCAGCCCGAAGTCGGTGAGCATCACCCGTCCGTCGTGCGCCACCAGCACGTTCTGCGGCTTGATGTCGCGGTGCAGCACCCCGGCGGTGTGCGCGGCGTGCAGCGCGTCGAGGACGGCGAGGCCGATCCGGGCGGCGCGGGACGGCTCCAGTGGCCCTTCGGCGTCCACCACGTCCTGGAGCGTGCGGGACGGGACGTACTCCATCACGATCCACGGGCTGCCGTCGACCGGGATGACGTCGTAGAGCCGGACCACGGCGGGATGGTTGAGCCGGGCCGCGGCACGCGCCTCCCGCAGGGTGCGCGAGCGCAGTTCGGCTCGTTCGTGGTCGGCCAGCCACGTCGGCGGCACGATCTCCTTGACCGCGACCTCGCGGTGCAGCATCTCGTCGCGGGCCAGCCACACCCGACCCATGCCCCCGCGCCCCACCAGGTCGAGCAGCCGGTACCGACCGGCGATCAGCACCTGCGCACGCTCCTCCTCAGCCGCTGGTCCGGGCTACACCCTAACCAGCGGATCGGAAGTCACCTATCGGTAGTCCGACTCGGCTCAGCAGGCGGCGTGGTCGACCCGCGCCAGCAGATTGCCCTCCGGGATGGCGATCCGGGCACGTCCACCAGCCAGTCGGGCGGAGGCGCGCCGCGCCTGCAGCGGGTCGTGCTCCCGGCGGGCCGCGGCGTAGCTGGCGGCCGTGCGGGCGGCGATCGTGGCCCACCCGTACTGTTCGCCGACCATCGTGCGGGCCCGTCGCGCCACCCGCCGGGCGAAGACCTCGTCGTCGAGCAGTTGACCGACCGCGCCGGCGAGCGCGTCCGGGTCGCTGTGCGGGAACGTCACTCCGGTCACGCCGGACTCCACGATCTCGGCGAGGCCGCCGGTGCGGGCCACCGCCAGTGGCGCCCCGGCGGCTGCCGCCTCCAGCGCCACCATGCCGAACGGCTCGTAGAGGCTGGGCACCACTGTCGCGTCGGTGGCGCCGAGCATCGCCGGCAGTTGGGTGGAGTCGAGGAAACCGGTGAACCGGACGGTCGAGCCGAGCGCCAGCCGTCGAGCCTGGGCTTCCAACTCGGGCCGGTACGGGCCGTCACCGGCGATCACGACACGCAGACCCGGGTGCCGCTCACGCAGTCGGGGCACCGCGTGCACCAGATGCTGGACGCCCTTCTCGTAGACCAGCCGTCCGGCGTACCCGATCAACGGGCCGTCCCCGGCGAACCGTGCCCGGGCCGACGCGACCGCGCGTGGACGGGCCCGCCAGGCCCGGCCGTCGACCCCGTTGGGCACCACGTCGACCTGGGTGGCCGGGACGTCGAACAGGGCCTTCACCTGCTCACGCATGTACCCGGAGCAGACGATCACCCGGCCGGACTCGTTGCTGAGCCACTGCTCGACGCCGTGGATGGTGCGGTTCATCTCCTCCGGCAGCCAGCCCTGGTGCCGCCCGGCCTCGGTGGCGTGCATGGTGGTGACCAGGGGCAGGTCCAGGTGCTCGGCCAGGGAGACGGCGGTGTGGGCGACGAGCCAGTCGTGGGCGTGGATGACGTCGTACGAGCCGGCCTGGGTGGCGCGCAGTGCGGTGCGGGTGAGGGTGTGGTTGAAGGCCATGGTCCAGGCCAGCAGGGAGCTGGTGGCGAGGGGGAAGGCGACGGGGTCTTCGGGGGCGCGCAGGATGCGGACGCCGTCGGCGTACTCCTCCATGGGTGCGCCGTCGGTGTGGCGGGTGACGACGGTGACCTCGTGGCCGGCGGCGGCGAGGGCGACGGAGAGCGCGTGCACGTGGCGGCCGAGACCGCCGACGAGCACCGGCGGATATTCCCAGGACAGCATCAGCACCCGCAGTTGCCGGGCGGCGTGAATGTCGATCACGTGGGCGTCGGGTGACATGCGGCCCCCTTTGAGTTGTCCCCGGGCGCGCGCCGACCGACACCGGAAGTCGATGTCGCCGTCGCGTCTGGATCGGGGCCAATCCTG
Organism: Micromonospora sp. NPDC048839; assembly: GCF_040649915.1. Classification (NCBI taxonomy): domain Bacteria; kingdom Bacillati; phylum Actinomycetota; class Actinomycetes; order Micromonosporales; family Micromonosporaceae; genus Micromonospora; species Micromonospora sp. NPDC048839. Next base: position 59,548 of record NZ_JBEZGL010000017.1, on the reverse strand, counting down.
CCGGGACCGAGATAACCGGCGGCGACACCACCGTTGCGGTCGTGTAAAGCGCTACTGGCCCTTTCGGCGCACCCGCAGCAGCTCGGCCACCGACCACGCCTGGAATGGGCAGCCGGTCGCGGCGTGCGGCGCGAGGCCGTCGGCCGTCTCACTTACCGAGCCTAATCCATATTCGGTCAGATGAGACTCAATCCCAACGAACGTGTCATCGACCGACATCTTGCCTCGGCGGGCGGCGTCGACGTACGGGCCGAGCAGCCACGGCCACACCGTGCCCTGGTGGTAGCCCCCGTCGCGCTCGGCGGGGCCACCCCGGTGCCGGCCCACGAACTCCGGCGAATCCGGGGCGAGGCTGCGCGGCCCGAGCGGGGTGAACAACCCGTCCGCGACGCGGCGCAACGTCGCCTCGTCCGGCTCCAACGGCGCGAACGGCAGAGACCAGGCCAGCAACTGGTTGGGACGCAGCGCGTCGTCGTCGTGCAGGGCGGCCCCACCCAGCGGGTACGCCGGCGCGGGCGCGTCCAGCACGTCGTGCAGCCAGCCGGTCGGCGCCGGGAACCGCTCCCGGAACGAGGCGGTCGCCTGCCCGTGCCGGCGCCACAGCTCGTCCGCGTCCTGCCCGGCCAGCTCGGTCAGCTCGGCGAGCCCGGCCAGCCCGTTGATCCACAACGCGTTGACCTCGACCGGCTTGCCGGTACGCGGCGTGACCGGCACCCCGTACACCCGGGCGTCCATCCAGGTCAGCGCGGTGCCGGCGGCGCCCTGGTTGAGCAGCCCGTCGGCCGGGTCGACGGCGATCCCGTACCGGGTGCCCGCCACGTGGGCGTCGATCACCGCACGCAGTGCGGGCAGCAACTCGTCGCCGAGATCGGTGTCACCGGTGACCGTGACGTGCCGGCTCACCGCGTGCAGGAACCACAGCGTGCCGTCGACGGTGTTGTACTCCACCCGACCGGTGTCGGCCGTGTTGGCCAGCATCCCCTCGGACAGCGTCGCCGCGTACGACCGCAGCAGCTCGCGCCCCTCGGCGGCCCGGCCGGTGCAGAGGAACAACCCCTCGTACGAGATCATCGTGTCCCGGGACCAGGCCCCGAACCACGGGTAGCCGGCGACCACGTCCGCCGCCTCGCCTGCGCGCACCACGAACGCGTCGGCGGCGAGCACCAGGGTGGCCTCCACGTCGTCGGCCGGCTTCGCCGCCGCCACCACGTCTCGGTTGCGCCGCCGGGCCGTCGCCACGATCTCCTCCGCCGCCATGGGCTCCTGGTCGAGCGGATCGGCCCAGGCCCGCACCGACACCGTGTCGCCGGGGCGCTCCAACTCGCCGACGAAGCGCCCCGCGTACCAGAGGTCCTCGTCCGGGTGCAGACCCCGCTTGGCCTCCTCGCGGTGGTGCACGCCCAGCCACCACTGCCCCTCGGGCGTCCAGCCCGGCCCGGCCAACCGGTACGCGCCCTCGACCACCGCGCCGCCGGCCACCGACTCGACCTGCGGGGTCGGGCCGTCGGCCCGCCGCTCGCCGTGCGCGTCGCGCCAGGTGCAGGCGGCGGACAGCTCCAGCCGGACGGGGCCGCCGGCGACCAGCCGGTGCACCACCGCCACGCAGGAGCGGCCGGGCAGCATCGCCACCTCCCGCTCGATCACCACCGACCCGATCCGCCACCGCCACCGGGGCAGCCCGTCGACCAGGTCGAAGCGCTCCAACAGCTCGAAGCCGCGCGGGTCCACGTCGCCGGAGGACCACTCGTGCGCGCCGAGCCGCACCCGCGCCCCGGACGGCAGGGTGACCGCCGGGTCCAGACTGACCAGTCCCACCTGACGGGACGCCGGGGTTTCACCGGGGACCACGAGCAGACCGTGGTAGCGGCGGGTCCGCAGCCCGGCGACGGTGCCCATCGCATAGCCGCCGAGACCGTCGGGAACCAGCCACTCCCGGCTGGCCGCGCTGGTCAGATCGCCGCAAAGCTGCGGGCCGAAGTGAATGTCAATCAACTTTCCTCCACCGGCGGCGGGGTGTAACACGCCACGACGAGAATGGCCGCTGTGGTCAAGTACCGCGGCGACGTCAAAGATATGCACGTGATCACTGACCGATCGTCCTCCGACGCCTCGCCACCCGACGCTGAGCGGCTCCGGCTCGCCCAGGCCGACTCGGGGGAGCAGGACTGGCGAGCATGGGGTCCCTATCTGTCCGAACGGGCGTGGGGGACGGTACGGGAGGACTACAGCGAGCACGGTACGGCCTGGGACTACTTCCCCCATGACCACGCGCGGTCCAGAGCTTACCGGTGGAACGAAGACGGGATGGCCGGCGTCTGCGACGAACGGCAGACCTTCGCGTTCGCCCTCGCACTGTGGAACGGCAAGGACCCGATCCTCAAGGAGCGGATGTTCGGCCTCGGCGGCGACACCGGCAACCACGGCGAGGACGTCAAGGAATACTGGTGGTACGAGGACTCCACGCCCACCCACTCCTGGATGCGCTGGCGCTACCACTACCCGCAGGCCGCCTTCCCGTACGACGAACTCGTCGCGGTGAACGCGTTGCGCGGCCGCGACGACACCGAGTACGAGCTGGTCGACACCGGGATCTTCGACGACGACAGGTACTGGGCGGTGACCGTCGACTACGCCAAGGCGTCACCGACCGACCTGTGCATGGTGATCACCGTGGCCAACCGGGGCGACCGGGCGGCGACCCTGCACGTCCTGCCCACCCTGTGGTTCCGCAACACGTGGGCCTGGGGCCTGCCCGGTGGTGACCGCATCCCGACGCTGACCGGGCAGGGCACCCGACTCGTCGGCGAACACCGCGTGCTCGGCCAACTGCTGCTGGAGGGTGACGGCGGCCCGGTGCCGCTGCTCTGCGACAACGACACGAACGCCGAGCGGCTCTGGGGCCTTCCCGGCCGTTCGCCGTACCCCAAGGACGGCATCAACGACCACGTCGTCAACGGCGCGGCCACCGTCAACCCCGACCGGGAGGGCACCAAGGGCGCGCTGCACTACGTGCTCGACGTGCCGGCCGGTGGGCAGCGCCAGATCCGGCTGCGGCTGACCCGTACCGCGTCGCCGCCGGCCGCCGCGCCGCCGCCCCCGGCCGACCTCAGTGAGGGTTTCGAGGCCGTGGTGTGGGCGCGGCGGGCCGAGGCGAACCGGTTCTTCGCCGGGGTGATCCCACCGGCCGCCACCGCCGACGAGGCGCTGGTTGCCCGGCAGGCGATCGCCGGGCTGATGTGGGGCAAGCAGTTCTACCACTTCGACGTCAAACGCTGGCTCGAAGGCGACCCGGGCTCGACGCCGCCGGCCGGGCGTCGACACGGGCGCAACAGCGCCTGGTGGCACATGACCAGCTTCGACGTCATCTCGATGCCCGACCCCTGGGAATATCCCTGGTACGCGGCCTGGGACCTGGCCTTCCACTGCGTGAGCATCGCCCGGGTCGACCCGGGTTTCGCCAAGGAGCAGATCCTGCTCCTGCTCCGCGAGTGGTACCTGCACCCCAACGGGCAGATCCCGGCGTACGAGTGGGCGTTCGGTGACGTGAACCCGCCGGTGCACGCCTGGGCGGCGCTGAAGGTGTTCGAGATCGACGGAGGGCGGGACTACGAGTTCCTGGCCCGGGTGATGCACAAGCTGCTGCTCAACTTCACCTGGTGGGTCAACCGCAAGGACACCGGCGGCAACAACGTCTTCGAGGGCGGCTTCCTCGGGCTGGACAACGTCGGGCCGTTCGACAGGTCGGCGGCGCTGCCGGTGGCCGGTGTGCTGGAGCAGTCCGACGGCACCGGTTGGATGGCCATGTACGCCCTCAACCTGCTGGACATGGCGGTCGTGCTCGCCGAGCACGACCGGACCTGGGTGGACACCGCCACCAAGTTCTTCGAACACTTCCTCTACATCGCCGCCGCCGCGTACGAGCAGGGGCTGTGGGACGAAGAGGACGCGTTCTTCTACGACGTGCTGCGCCTCGCCGACGGCACGAAGGTGCCGCTGAAGGTCCGTTCCGTGGTCGGGCTGCTGCCGTTGGCCGCGACCACCCGGCTCACCGCGAAGACCCTGCACCACCTACCGGAGCTGGGCGCGCGGTTGCGCTGGTTCCTCACCAACCGCCCGGAGTACGCGCAGGTGATCGGCACCCGCCGCCTCGGCCCGGACGGTCGGCAGCAGCGGCTGCTGTCCATGGTCGGCCCGGAGCAGGTGGTCCGGCTACTCGCCCGGATGCTCGACCCCGACGAGTTCCTCTCCGACTTCGGCCTGCGGACGCTGTCCCGCGCGCACCTGGACAAGCCGTTCTCGGTCACCCTCGGCGGGCAGGAGTTCTCCGTCGGCTACGAGCCGGCCGAGTCGACGAGTGGCCTGTTCGGCGGCAACTCGAACTGGCGCGGACCGATCTGGATGCCGACGAACTTCCTCCTGGTCAGCGCCCTACGCGACTACGCCGCGTTCTTCGGCGACGACCTCCAGGTGGAGTATCCGACCCGCTCCGGGGTGAAACGCAGCCTCGACGAGATCGCCGACGACCTGTCGGCTCGGCTGATCTCGCTGTTCACCCAGGACGACTGGGGTCGGCGGCCGATCTACGGTGCCGCTCAGATGTTCCAGACCCACCCGGACTGGCGGGACCTGATCGCGTTCCCCGAGTACTTCCACGGCGACAACGGCGCCGGCCTGGGCGCCTGGCACCAGACCGGTTGGACGGCCCTGGTGGCCGACCTGATCCTCACCCTGCGCCGCTGACCGCCCGCTGACCGCCCGCTGACCGCCGCTGCCCCACGCCCTGCCCGTCGCCGCCGCGCCTGCCCGCGCTCGCCCACCTCGGCATGATCGCGCTCGATCCATGTTGTAGTGGCGTCCCTGGGGTAGGAGACCACTCGATCCTGGATCGAGCGCGATCATGCGGGGCGACCGGCGACCGGCGACCGGCGACCGGCGACGGGGTGACGGGGCGGTCAGGTGGTGACCAGGCCGAGCTTGATGAGGCTGTCGGCGGTGTCGGTGATGGTCGTCTGCACCGGGCGGGGTTGCCAGCCGAGGACGCTGCGCGCCTTGTCGTTGCTGATCACCGGGACCTGTCCGCGCAGGGCCGCAGCGTCGCGTAGGGCGGGCTCGGTCTTCGCGGCCTCCCGGACCTCCTCGTCGGTCAACTCCCGAGCCGGCACGCGGTCGGCCAGGCTGGGCAGGTGCCGAGCCAGCGTCGTTGCCATGTCGAGGAAGCTGATCGACGGGCCGCCGACACCGATGAACCGCCCACCGGCGGCGGCCGGGTGCAGCATCGCGCGTAGGTGCAGGTCGACCACGTCCCGGACGTCGACCACCCCGAAGTACATCCGGGGTACGACCGGCATCGCCCCTTGGAGGAACGCCTGCACCAGCCCGGTCGACGCGGACACCCGTGCGCCCAGCAACGGCCCGAAGATGCCCGTCGGGTTGACGACGCTCAACTCGACTCCGCCGTTGTCCCGGACGTAGTTCCAGGCGGCACGCTCGGCGAGCGTCTTCGAGCGGTGGTACGCCGGGATGTCGTCATCGACGTTCGTCCAGTCCGCCTCGCTGTACCGCCCGTCGGGCTTGACCGTGTAACCCACGGCCGCGTACGACGAGGTCAGCACTACCCTGCGTACCCCGGCTCCGCGGGCGGCCCGTAGGATGCGCAGCGCTCCGTCGCGGGCCGGCCGGATCACCTCGTCGTCGTTCTCGGGCGGGGTGAATGGGAACGGCGATGCATGGTGCAGGACGTACCGCGCCCCGTCGACGGCCTCGGCCCAGCCCTCGTCGGCGGACAGGGCGGCGGTGCGGAACTCGACCCGACCGTCCGGGTTCGTGCCGGTCTGCCGGACGCGGTCGAGCACGTCGTTGCACTGGCCCGGCTCGCGGACGGTCACCCGCACCCGGTAGCCCTCGTCCAGCAACCGGGCGACGCTCATCCCGGACGATCGCAGGCAGGCCAGGGCATCGACCCGATCGGCCAGCGCGGCGTCCCCAACCTCAAGCGCTTCAAGTCAAACGATGTGACCCGCGGCACGGGTAGGACCGATTGCCGTCACCGACGCGACAGAAATGTCCGTGACGAGGTGGAATGCCGTACTCGGCGTTCGGGGCCGAACGGCCGGGGGAGCTAACCGCCTGTCGCGTTGTGCTTCGCGACCAGGCCCGGAAGCTCGGCGAGCGAGTCGATGCGGAACAGGCACTGCGCGGCCACGTCGGGCAGGTCGAGGATGTGACCCCACGGGCCGCGCCGGATCAGGCACGTCGGCATCCCTACCTCCTGGGCCGGGCGTACGTCGTTGTCGGGCCGATCGCCGACGTACAGGATCGACGACGCGTCGCCGCCACCCGCCTCGACGACCCGCGCGAAGAAGGCCGGTGACGGCTTCGCCACGCCCCACCCGTGCGAGGTGCCGATCACGTCCACGGGGAGGCCGAGTGCGCGCAGGGTCGCCTCGGCGTGCGCTGGCTGGTTGCCGGCCAGGCCCAGGAGCAGGCCCTGCTCCTTGAGGGAGGTCAGGCAGGCCCGCGCGTCGGGGTAGAGATCCTCCTCGCCGAACGACTCGGCCTTGCCCGCGGCGGCCCGGCGCTTCAGTTCGGTGTCGAGGTCGAAGTCGGGCCGGAAGGCCCGGAACGTCTCCTGGTAGTCCAGACCTCTGGCGATCACCGAGCCCAGGACCGCCGAGAGCGTGTGCCGTGGCACGCCGAACCAGTCGGCCCAGGTGTTGAACTCGCGGGACTCGTCGAGAATCGTCCCACCGACATCGAAGAAAACCGCGTTGATCACTGCGCCCCCCGGTCACGGTCGTGCTGTCCGTGGAGGATAGATGCTGGTGTCACTTGTGGACGCGGGCGACGACGTACCGTGTGCGGGTGCATGTCCTCGACGATCCGACGGTGTCCGCCCGGGTGGCCCGTTTCCTCGGCACGCAGGGGGAGCGGTGGCCGAGCACCCCGATCGAGCGGCTCCGGCGGTCGGCGAGTGCGGACGGACCGGACGGCCCGCTGGCCGTGGTGCCCGACGAGTTGGTCGCGGTCGCCGTCGCGTTCGAGGAGCGCTATGGCGGGCTCGCCTACCGGCTCAAGACGGACGGCAACCACATGGAGTACGGCCTGGAGGGCGCGGCGTACTTCCGCTGGACCGCCGACCTCGGGTGGATGTTCCCGGCAGCCCTCGACGGGGCCTGGACGTGGGGCGTCGATGTCCTGCTCGACGGGAGGACCGCCATGGCCCCGGGCAACTGGCCGTACCGGTTGATCGACCGCAGCATCGAGCAGCGGATCGAGAAGCACGCGCTCCTGGCGGAGGTGCAGCTCTGGCCGCACGTCACACTCAGCTACGAGACCGCGACCCTGGTGCCGCCGGCGATCACCCTGAGCGGTGTCCCCGAGGTGCGCGAGGCCACCGGCCCAGCGGATCGTCTGTGGTACGACGGTGCGGTGGCGGCACACCTCTCTCTTCATGGCTGGCCCGCCGGGAGCGACTACTGGGTGTTGCGGTGCTTCGCCCGAACCAGAGCCGGGTTGTCCGGCGTGCTCGACCAGCTCAGTGAGATCGGCGAACGGGACGACTGGTGCACGATCTGTAGCCGGCCACTGCAACCGTCGATGCCGTCCTACGTCCCGCAGGGCGAACCGGGCCTCTGTCTGCCCTCGCCCCCGGTAGCCGACTGACGCGTGCGCTGCCCCAGGTCCCCGGCGCTCCTCGGCGGCGGCGAACATGTCCCTCCTTCACTATCCTGATCGTCCATGGGGGCGGAGCCGGTGGGTGAGGTGCTCGTGCTCGGGCAGTCGCGGGTCTGGCCCGCCGTCGCGGTGCCGGTCGCGATCGTGGTCGGTCTGATCGTCACCGCGGTGCTGCTCGACTGGGTCAGCTGGTTCGGGATGGTGCTCGGCGCCGCGTCGATAGTCCTCGCGTTCGTCCACTGGCGAAACGCGGTGTTGGCTGACGACACCGGGCTGCTGCTCCGCGACCGAGGCGGCTTGCGGCGCTCGTACGCGTGGCCGGAGATCGAGCGGATGGGCTGGCAGGATGGCGGGATGTGGGGGAGTTCCCTGGTGGTCTATCCGCGCGGCGGCCCCTACGACGTACCGGGGCCCAATACGCCAGTCACCGTGGCACGCATCTGGCGACCGAGACACGCACACCTCGCCGACCCGATGCCGGCGCTGCTCCAGACGCACGACATCAGGACGCTAGGCGAACCCTGATTCGCGCGTGATCGACGTGGCCCGATCGACAACTGTCAGCCGCAGCGCCCGAGCGGCCGTGGGTTCGAAGCCCACGGCCCGGTAGATGGACTCCCCGTCCTCGCTGGCCTTCAACTCGATCACCGTCACCCCACGGTGGTGGTACCAGTCCAGCAGGGCTTCGAGGCAGGCTCGGGCGTAGCCGCGCCGGCGATGGCTGGGGTCGGTGGCGACGTTGAAGACGTACCCGATCACTCCGCTGGGGTTGATCGGGCCGCCGAGTCGATGCTCGATGACGCCCTCCGTCAGGCGCCGGCACAGCGTCCGCAGCGCTTCGTCCTGCCACGGGCCGGGCTCCGGTGCATGCCCGTTCAGGGTGGTCAGCAGGACTCCGCGCAGCCGCACCAGTTCCTGAGCATCGTCGATGGTCGCGCGGCGTGCCGTGATCACTCGCCAGATCGTAGCCGAGTAGTCACTCACGCTGGCCATCCGCTTTGGCTGCCCGTCAGGTAGATGTGCTGGTGAACGGTATACCTCAGAGGTATGAATATGACTCTGAGGTATACCGTTCGCTACCGCATCCACCCCCACGGAGGTGACCGACAGTCACCGCCGACCGCCGACCGCCGACCGCCGACCGCCGACCGCCGACCGCCGACCGCCGACCGCCGACCGCCATCATCGACAGGTCAAACTCCAGGGCTACCCCCGGTGCGTGCCTCGACGAGCACCGCAGGCAGCGTCAGATCCTCGTCTGTCATCGACGCAGCCCAGATAGTGCCGCCATCGACCGCGAGGTGGATCTTCGTGCTCAGTCCGCCACGGGGACCGGCCGATCGCCGCGCCGCACCTAGTAGGGCGGGGTGGGCCTTTCGGGCCCGCGCCGACGTGAGCGTCGGGAGTCCGCGACAGCCACCGCGAGGAGCACCACGGCGGCGGTGGCACCGGCGGTGAGTGGATGGAGCCGCATCGTCGCCGGCACCAGCAGGCCGAGGGCCAGCAGGCCAGCCAGCCGGGAGCGGGAGACCCGGGCGAAGACCTGGTATTCGAGGGCTGATCGTCCGGCGAGGAAGACGACGGGGCCGCCGAGGATGGCGATGAGCCACGCCGCTGGCAGGTGCCCGAGCGGGTCGGTGATGAGCAGTTCGAAACCGACGCCGGTGAGTACGATCCCGGCGATCATGACCAGGTGGGCGAACGCCATCTCGGTCGCGAGCCGATCGGCGTGGCGCGAGCGGCTGACGGCGGCGTCCAGCACCTTGCCCGCCAGGTGGAAGTAGATCCGCCAGAGCAGGACCGTGGTCGCCAGTGCCAGGACGAAGCCGGCCGTCTGGTCGGCGTGGAAGTCGCTGCCGCTGAACGCCAACCCGATGACGAAGATCGCCTCACCGATCGCGATGAGGAGGAACTGTTGGTACCGCTCGGCCAGGTGCCCGGCCGCGATTGCCCGGCCGCCGATGCGTTGCGCGCCGATGCGGGGGGTCGGCCACCCGAGGTAGAGCCCGGCGTAGTCGATCAGCACGGCGATGATCCAGAGTGGTCCGCGGATCGTGCCGTCGTCGGCCAGACCACCGATGACCCAGAGCGGTGCGCTCAGACCGAACCAGACCAGGACCCGGAGGGTCTGCCGGGGATCGGGCCGGCCGTGCCCGGCGACGTGGAAGTAGACCACCCGGCCGATCTGCAGGCTCACGTACGTGATGGCGAACAGGGGTGCCCGCGCGCCGAAGCCGTCGGGCACCGCGACCGCCATGGTCATCGCGCCGACCGCCGTCATCACGATGACGACCTGGACGATCGTTGCCTCCGGGTCCAGCCAACTCGTCGACCAGACGGTCAACGACCAGACCGCCCAGAGCGCCAGGAACAGCAGGAGGGCCTGACCGAGGCCCGCGACCACGCCGCGGCCACCGTCGGTGAAGTCACTGATCACCCGTGCCGAGATCCGGGTGAGGGCGAAGACGAAGACCAGGTCGAGGAAGAGCTCCAGAAATGTGGCTCGTTGCCGACTGTCGGCGTCGCGCACCAGCCCTTCGTGCCGCTGCTCGCTCATCCGTCCGCCACGGGCCGGTGCCGTCGAACGACCACGTGCCCTCCCGTCGTGGTGATCCCCTCACCTAACGACCGACGGTCGGCGGTGGCACGCAGAAAGGCCTCGTTCGCCTTACGGCTGTAAGGTCATGAGGTGACCACACCGAGAGCACGGGCTCGCAACAAGCGCGGCGAAGGCGCCCAGTTGCGCGAGGAGATCGTCAGTGCCGCCGGCACGCTGCTGGACGGTGGCGATCCGCAGAGCGTGACGCTGCGGGCGGTGGCCCGGGAGGCCGGCATCTCGGCGCCGTCGATCTACGCGCACTTCCCGGACCTGGACTCGATTCTGCTGGTGGTCGCCCAGCGCGCGTTCGCCGCCCTGGAGCAGGAGTTGGCTGGGCCGGACGACCCGGACCCGGCCGAGCGGCTGCGGGCGATCAGTGCGGCCTACCTGACCTTCGCCGAGCGTCAGCCCCACCGGTACCGGCTGATGTTCGGGGCGGTCTGGGACGCCAGCCAGGCCCGCGATCGGACGCCGGCGCTGGCGGACGACCTCGCCGTGCTCGGCATGGGAGCCTTCGAGGTCATCCACCGCACCGTCGCCGAGTGTGCCGCGAAGGGACTCTCGACCAGCGCGGATCCCTTCGCCGACGCGACGGCGCTCTGGGTCGGGCTGCACGGATTGGCTCAGCTCCGGGTGGCGACGCCGCTCTTTCCCTGGCCGCCCAACCTGCGGGAGGCCCTCATCGGCCGGCTGGCACTGCTGGTCTGACCGGCCCAGACAGTCGCCAATCCGTCACCGGGTGACTGCGTTCGGTGTCCGCCCGTACGCTCAACTGCGTGCCCGGACCTGCCGAGAAGGCCACCGAACAGGACCGGCGTGACCTCATCGTCACGGTCGCCCGCGAACTGGCCGAGGCGGAGGGCTGGGCGGGGGTGAGCACCCGACGGCTCGCCGAGCGGACCGAGATCGACGTCGGTGACCTCTACCGGCACTTCGCGGACCTGGACGCACTCCTCGCCGCCGTGGCCGTCTGCGCCTTCGCCGACCTGGCCGCCGACCTGGCGGAGGCGCACGCGGAGACAACCGGCAGCCCCGAGGGAGCCTGGCCGGCGGTCGCCAGCGCGTACCTCGACTTCGCGTACACGAATCCGGAGGTCTATGACGCGATGCTCGCGCTGACCCCCGACCTGGCCCTCGGCGTCGATGGTGTCCCGGCCGCGCCGCGCGCGGTGTTCGCCGAACTGCGCGCGGCCCTGACCCCGCTGGCCGAGGGGCGCGACCCGGACACCCTCGCCGAGGTGGGGTGGAGCCTGCTGCACGGCGTCGTGATGCTCACCCGGGGCGGACGACTCCGACCCGAGGGGCAGGAGGAACGCGAAGTGTTGATCGCACAGCGGTTGCTCCGGTGGCCGTGACAGGCGGCGTGGTCAGTTGAGGGGCTCGCGGTCGAACGGCCCCTTGTCGACGAACCGGAACGTGCTGTCCAGCGGTGCGTTGCCCAACTCCTTGAGGATCAGGCCGTTGCCGGCGGCGTGCTGGAGGAACCGGGTCTCGCTGCCGATGGCGTACGTGCCGGCGCCCTTGGCGATGATGGTGAACCGCTGGATCGGGTTGTCCAGGTCGCAGACGGCGGCCTCGACGGTCAGCTCGGGCTCGATGTCCAGACCGTTCACCTGCCAGCAGGACGGATCGTCGTTGGCGGGGTGATCGTCCTTCGTGCCGAATGCCTTGATCACGTACCGGTCGCCGCCGATCGGAGTCGGAACGAACAGGACGCGTCCGCCGGTGTCACCGCCCTCCTCGAGACGACCGCTGAGTTCCAGTGCGTCCCCTGGTCCCTGCACCCGCGCAATCGTGACCTCGCGCTTGCCGGACAGCAGGGGGTCGGCCGCGAGTCCCGGTGACGGCGTTCCCGCCGGGGCCGCCACGGCACCCGACGGCGTCGGCGTGCCCGCCCTGGCCGCCGGCGCCTTGTCGGCGTCGCCCCCGCACGCCACAAGCGTGCCGGTGCACGCCAGCAGTGCCGCGCCGGCAACCCATCTCATCGTGATCACGTCGTACTCCTCATGAGCTGTCCCGACCTCTCGGCCGCCAGGAATTCTCCCACCCCCCAGACGAACGCCAGGCCGAGGCGGTTCACGGGAAAGTCCGAAAATCAGAGCGGATCTCCCGCCTATCCTGTCCCTTCGACGGCGGCGGCGAAGGCATGGGGAGGAGACGGTATGACGGAAGGGGCGGCGGCGCGGCGGCAGGCGCAGGTGCTGATCTTCGATGCGGACGACACGTTGTGGGAGAACAACGTCGTCTTCGAGCAGGTGATCGACGACTTTCTCGAGTGGCTCGACCATCCCACGATGGATCGCACCGAGATCCGGATCATCCTCGACGACATCGAGCGGGCCAACACGGTGGCGCACGGGTACGGCAGCAAGGTCTTCCTGCGCAGCCTGGCGGAGTGCCTGGAGCGGCTGCGCGAACGGCCGGCCACCGACATCGAGCGCCAGGAGATCGAGCGGCTGGCGGTCGCCCTCGTCGAGCACCAGGTGGAGCTGATGCCCGGGGTGGCCGACGCGCTCGACGAGCTGGCCGGCCGGCACGAGCTGCTGTTGCTCACCAAGGGGGACCAGGCGGATCAGCAGCGCAAGTTGGACGCCTGCGGGCTGCTGCACCACTTCGGGGCCGCGCACATCGTGGCCGAGAAGGACGTCGAGACGTACCGGTGGTTGGTCCGGGAACACCGCTTCGATCCGGCCCGCGCCTGGATGATCGGCAACTCCCCGAAGTCGGACATCCTGCCGGCCCGCGCGGCCGGACTGAACGCGGTCTTCATCCCGAACGAGAACACGTGGGTGCTGGAACACGACGAACTGGACCCCACCGACTCCGGGGTACTGCGGCTCGCCGCGTTCCCCGACCTGCTGCGGCACTTCTGAGCGCGCCAAAAGCGAACAGCGTCCACGAGCATGGTCACGTTACGCCGCATTGTCGGATTTTCACCCTGAGATCAGTCCCGCCGTCGGTCGCCCGACGCGGCTTGTCCGCCCCGTCCGGGCCGGCCTAACCTGGCCCGGCGCTCACGGCCTTCGGGGTGTCGGCCGGGAGCGCGTCGGCGTTCGGCGGCTGGCACCGTGGAGCTGAGTGCCGGAGCTGTCCGCTCCCATCCGGACGGCCGAAGGTCAGGGCCGGGTAGTTGCGGACCCGGCCCTGACCCGGCCACGGATCGATCGATCGCAGCGGCGAGCGGGGCAGACCGCGCGCCGGTTGGACTGTCAGGATGACCCGCCGCCCCGGCCCGAACACCACGCGCCGCAACCTGGCCGCCCGGTTGACCACCCTGCCGACGCAGACTCGGCAGGTGATCGTCGTCGGCGCCGCCAGCTACACCACCACCCACGCCACGCTTGAGGCGTACGTGCGGATCAGGGGCCGCTGGCAGCCAGCCTCGGCGGCGTTGCCCGCCCGCCTCGGCTCCAACGGATTCAGCGACAACCACGTGGAGGGCGTACCGGCCACACCGACCGGTGTCTACTCGATCGGCCCCACCATGTACGGCATCGCCGCCAACCCGGGAGTGCGATACCCCTACCACCGGTTGGTCAGCGGCGACTGGTGGAACGAGAATCCGTCGTCCCCGCGCTACAACACCGTCCAGCAGAGCGCGACCAACCCGGGTGGGGCCAGCGAGGCGCTGTGGCAGGAGATCCCCTCGTACACGCACTTCGCGGTGATCACCTACAACATGCCACCGAACGTGGTGACCCCGATCCCCAACGCGGGCAGCGGCATCTTCCTGCACCAGTTCAGGGTCAGTGGCGGCAACGCCACGGCCGGCTGTGTCTCGCTCGCCCACGACCACCTGGTCCGCGTACTCAACTGGCTGGACCCGGCGCTCTCACCGCGCATCGTGCTCAGCCCGTACGCCCAGCTCGACAGGTACTGACCGGCGCCGCGGGCGGGTCGTGACCTCAGGAGGCCCCGCCCCGGACGATCGACACCGCCACCCGGCAGAACTCGTCCATGTCCGGGTTGAACCCGGCCGCGATGTCGGGATGCAACCCGGAGCGGGTCTCCTCCAACAGTCGCTGGCAGACCTGCTCGACCGGCTCGCCACCGTAGTGGGAGCGGACCCGGTCGGTGGCAGCCTGAAGCGCCGAGGTCAGCTGCTCCTCCAGCGGGCCGCGCAGCTTCTGCTGCACAGGGTCGAGCCCGCGTGGGTCGAGCGTGACATGTGGCTCCGACATCGGTGCTCCCTTCGTCGGCGTCCGCGATACCCCACCGCGGTCGTCCGTCAAACCCCGTCCGGTACGGCTGCGACCCGCACCTCGTACGAGAATTCCTCGGCCGGCTTCTCCTGGTACGACAATCGGCGGATCTGCCGGTCGTCGTGGTAGAGCGCGACGTCCACAAGCACACCGAGGTGGGTGAGGCCGATGGATGACACCCGCTTCTTGTCCTGCAACACGGCGCAGACGCCGCCGAGCAGGGTGCTGGCGTCGCCCGTGCGGTGCCCGGGCGGACACCGCAGGACCAGCTCCACCTCGATGGGGCCGGTCAACGGCGTCCAGCCGGTGCGCTGAGCAGCCGCGAGGGCGGCCTGGAGCAGGGTGCGCACCCTCGTCGCCTGCCGATGCCCGGCCGCGAAGATGGACAACGCTTCGGTCTTGACCGGTGGCAGGCCGCTCACCTCGAACGTCAGGGCGAGAGCGCGGGTGTCCTGCACGACGGCACCTCCTCGTTGGGACGATCCTGCCGAACCGGGGGAGCGGCGGTGGGACGTTCCCGCGATTACCAACCGATCGGGCAGGCAGGGGTCGGCCGGAGACGTGTCGACGGCGGCGGCGCACGCGCCAGCTAGGAAAACGCTAGCCGACGCCGCCCGCCCCCGGTAGTCGGCCAGTCACCCGATGGGGCGCGGCGGAAAGGCGCAGAACTCGTTGCCCTCCGGGTCGGCCAGCACCCACCACCAGTGCGCCGCGTCGAGCGGCTCCTGCAGCAGCGTCGCGCCCGCCGCGATCAGCGCCATCGGCTCCGGGTCGACCAGGTCGACGTCCCAGTGCAGCCGGTTCTTGACCGTCTTGGGCTCGGGCACCCCGGCGAAGACCCAGTGATCCCAGGGGAACCCGGCCGCGCCGGTGACCCCCGCGTGGGTCGACTCGTCCTCGACGGTGCCGCCGACCACACCGGCCCACCAGGTCGCCTGCGCGAGCGGGCCGGTCGAGTCGACGACCAGCTCGAACGGTCCCGGCCCGGTGCCCTCGCGAGCCGGGAAAGCGCAGAACTCGTTGCCCTCCGGGTCGACGAGGACCCACCAGGTGGCCTCGCCGGCCGGCTCGCGGACCAGCCGTGCGCCGGCCGCGAGCAGCGCCGCCGGGTCCGCGTCGGCCAACCGCAGATCCAGGTGTACGCGGGTCTTGCCCACCCGCGGTTCGGGAACCTTGTTCACCCAGATCGACTCGGCGCTCGAGCGCGCGGAGCGGGGGTCCACCCGGGTGTCGTCGTCGCCGGCATCGGCCACGTCACCGTCCAGCATCCGGGCCCAGAAGGCACCGAGGGCGAGCGGGTCAGCGGCGTCCAGACAGAGATCCTTGAAGCGCGCGATCACTGTGCCAGCATGCCCTGTTCGGGGGGGACCTGTCAGCGCACAGCGCCGCGTTGGTGCGGGTGCGGGTAGATCTTGGATACTTCTCGTTCTGGCCGGACGGAAACTGTCCAAGATCTCCAGGAGGTCTGGTTCAGTGTTGCTTGGCGTACGCGACGAAGGCCTTCCAGGCCGTGGGGTTGACGTGCAGGGTGCCGCCGTCGCGGTCCTTGGTGTCGCGCACCAGCACCACGCTGGGCAGGTTGTCGGCGACCTCCACGCAGGCTCCGCCGTTGCCGCCGGACCTGGTCGACTTGCGCCACTGTGGGGTCAGCATGTCCATGACTTCGCCACTCCCTTGATCAGCTCGATTGACTGCCGGCGGTCGCGGGACCTTCTCGGGTAGATCTTGGACACTTTCCGTTCTGCCCGAACGGAAACTGTCCAAGATCTCCACACTCGGAGTGACCTGGCCGTGGTTCGAGACCTGCCCGGTCGGGGAACCTGTCCGAGCTGATGTTCAGTGTTGCTTGGCGTACGCGACGAAGGCCTTCCAGGCCGTGGGATTGACGTGCAGGGTTCCGCCGTCGCGGTCCTTGGTGTCGCGCACCAGCACCACGCTGGGCAGGTTGTCGGCGATCTCCACGCAGGCTCCGCCGTTGCCGCCGGACCTGGTCGACTTGCGCCACTGTGGGGTCAGCATGTCCATGACTTCGCCACTTCCTTGATCAGCTCGATTGACTGCCGGCGGGGGAGCGCCTCGTTCCGCACGATCTCCCACGTCTTCGCCAGCTTAGCGACCTGCGTCGGTGCGTCGACGATCTGCGCGGTGAGCTGGTTGTCCGCATAGGCCACCCGCTCACCGTCGGGCATCTCGGCGATGATGAACTGCCCGCCCATCCCCAGATACATCCCCGCATCCACCGGCACGATGTGGACCTGGATGTGCTCCGCCGTCGCCAACTGCACCAGGTGCTCGCACTGCTCGACCATCAGCCCCGGCTGGTCGAGCACCGGCCGGCGCAGCACCGCCTCGTCCAGCACGGCGATGAGCTGCGGCGGGCGCGGGCGTTGCAGGATCGTCTGCCGCTCCAGCCGGGAGGCGACGATCCGGTCCACGTCCTCGGCGTCGAACCGACCACCGGCCAGTGTGGCCCGCGCGTACCGCTCGGTCTGGAGCAGACCCGGCACGTACGCCAACTCGAACCAGCGCAGCGTGGTCGCCTCCCGCTCGAACTCGATCCATTCGCGCAGCCAGGCTGGCTCGGCGTCGAGCCGGGCCAGCCTCTCCAACATCCGCTGGAAGCGTCCAGCGGTCGGGTGATGGGTGTCGATGGCCCGCATGTACTCCTTGGTGGGTGCCCGTCCGCCGGTCTCCACCGAGCTGACGTGTGAGCCGGAGTAGCCGATGCCCCGGCCGAAGTCGTCCTGACTGAGCCCGAGTCCCGTGCGGAACAGGCGCAGCTCGTCCAACACGTAGTCGGTGACGTTGCCCATCGAATCCCCAATCCCTGCCCAACCTGAACCGGCGTGTCCTTCGCGGCTGCTCGACCAGGCCGCTGAGCTGCACGGATGGCGCGAGCACGTATCGACCGTAGTCGGGTCCTCGCAAACTGTCACCAGTGGCGGGCTCGCTGGTGGCCGGGACGGCGGCGGCAGGCTCTGCCCCGGGGTCGTTCCCGCCTCCCCCCTTGCGGGAGCGGCCCCTTCCCCGTCTCCGAGGAGGTCACTGTGCTGAGCCCGACAGACCACCACGACGAGACGCGGTGGCGGTGATGGTGGTCCGGCCGCCCGTCCCGCACGTTGCCATGCGTCCCTTGTGGCGGTGCCGCAACTGTGGCCGGGAATGGCCCTGCCAGCCGGCCAAGCTCGCCCTGCTGTCGGAGTACCGGACCAACAGGATCGCGCTGCTCATTTACCTCGGCACCCTCATGAACGAGGCGACGGCCCAGCTCACCCAGCTCCACCCAGACCACCCGCCGGCTCGGATGACCGAGCGCTTCCTCTCCTGGGCGAGAGCCCGGGGCTGACCGCTTAATACCGCGAGGCGGCCTCCCCCGAGTGGGCGAGTGTTTGGGCGGGTGTGCTCGTACCGTCAGGCGGGTTTGACCGTGGTGGCGTCCGGGCGCGAGGTGTCGGAGGCGGGGCGGCTCTCGCGCAGTGACAAGCGACGAGCCAGCATCGTGGCACCCGCGATCGCGGCCAGCACCATGGCGATCTCCATGATCACTACCGTCGGTGCCGTGCTGTAGTCGGTGGCCCAGGCGAAGCCGACGGTGATCGGCGTGATGACGATGCCGGCCACCGGCACGAGGACGCTCATCAGCCGAGCCGTCCGCCGGATCTCGGGCAGGTCGCGGAGCCGGGTCCGTACCGCGATGACCGCTCCCGCGGCGACCACCGCGGCCGGTACGCCGTAGGCGACGGCGACGGCGAGCTGGATCGGTACGTCGATGGAGCGGGGGATGTCGATCAGGTAGACGAATACCGGGTAGACCGCCATCAGGATGGCGTAGCCGACCACGGCACCGAGCACCGCGCCGACAAGTGCGGTGTTGACAACCCGGCCGTAGTCTTCGCGCACCCGTCGGACGCCGGCCTCGTCGGCGAGCCGCCGCGCGAAGCCGGCCACGTCGCCGCCGATCAACTGCGCGGGATCGCCCCCGTCGGAGGCCGCGGCCCGCAGGTCAAGGCGCAGGTCAGCGGCGAGTGTCGCCCGATCGGCGGTGCCGACCCCGTAACCGCGCCACGCCTGGTCGGCTTCGCCCAGAAGGCGGTCGATGGTGTCCATGGGTCAACTCCTCGTGGGGTGGTGGTCGAGCGGGCTGAGAACGGCGTCGACGGTGTCGGTGAAGCGGTCCCACTGTTTCTGCCAGGCGTCCAGGTGGGTCCGGCCGGACCCGGTCAGCGCGTAGACCTTTCGGGGTGGCCCGCTTGGACTGACCTGCTGTTCGTCGGCGACGAGGCCGAGTCGGCGCATCCGAGTCAGCAGGGGATAGATGGTGCCGTAACTGATGGCGCCGAAGCCGGCCGTCTCCATCCGCCGCACCAGCTCGTAGCCGTGCGCCGGCTCGCGTGCCAGCAGCGCCAGCAGGCACATGTCCAGCGCGCCCCGCAGGAGTTGGGTCTGCCGGTCGTTGTCGTCGATGGACTGGCTCTCCGCCGCTACCATGCGACACATACTACCCCGCTAGTTGGTCTCGCGATATACCGAATCGAAACTTCCGCTGCGACAGCCAGGTTTCGCGACTTCGCGGGTGGGGCAGAGTAGCCGCACAGAGCATCCGGGCCGGGCGTTTTCGCAGCTCGTCAGACCTGGACACGACTCGCCGTGCGCCGGGGCACGGACGCCCTCCCCGGTCTTTCGCCGAGGAGAGGGGGAGGGCGATGACGGACCCCGAAACGGCTCGACACCGACGCCGGCCGATTGTTCGGCTGGGCGCGGCGGCGGCCGCGTTGGCGCTTGTCGCACCGCTCGCCGCGTGCGGCGCGGACGACGATGGTGGCCCACCGACGATCAACCTGTACTACCCGCCCGAGCAGAACCTGCAGAAGGTCGTCGACGACTGCAACGCGCAGGCGCAGGGACGATACGAGATCGCCTACCAGGTGCTGCCCCGGCAGGCCGACGACCAGCGGGTGCAGATGGTGCGCCGGCTGGCCGCCCAGGACAGCGGAATGGACCTGCTCGGGCTGGACGTGACCTGGACCCAGGAATTCGCCAGCGCCGACTGGATCCGCGAGTGGACCGGCCAGGACAAGGCCGAGGTCGAGCAGGGCACCCTCGCCGGGCCGCTGTCCACCGCCCGCTACGAGGACAAGCTGTACGCGGCGCCGAAGAACACGAACGTGCAGTTGCTCTGGTACCGCAAGGATCTGGTGCCGCAGCCGCCGACCACCTGGGACCAGATGATCAGCGCGGCCCAGCAGCTCAAGGATCAGGGCAAGCCGTACCAGGTGCTCACCATGGGCGCCCAGTACGAGGGGCTGGTCGTCCTCTACAACACCCTGGCCGAGAGCGCCGGAGGAAAGATCCTCAACGACGACGGCACCCAGGCCGTGATGGACGACGGCACGGTCCGGGCGTTGGAGCAGCTGAAGAAGTTCGCCACGTCGGGCGTGACCTCGCCGTCGTTCAGCAACGCCACCGAGGACCCGGTCCGGCTGGAGTTCCAGTCCGGCTCGGGCGCGTTCCAGGTGAACTGGCCGTTCGTCTACCCGGCCCTCCAGGAGGCCAACCCGGACCTGGCCAAGCAGGTCGGCTGGGCCCGGATCCCCGGCGTCGACGAGGGCACCCCCAGCAAGGTCACCATCGGCGGGGTCAACCTCGCCGTCAGCTCCTACTCCAAGCACCCGGAGCTGTCCTTCGAGGCGGCCCGGTGCATCCGCAGCGCCGAGCACCAGAAGTTCTCCGCCATCAACGACGGCGTGCCACCCACCATCGAGGCGGTCTTCGACGACCCGGAGATGACCGAGGCGTACCCGATGAAGGACACCATCCTGGAAGAGCTGAAGGAACCGGCGACCCGTCCCCTGACACCGGCCTACCAGAGCATCTCCACCGTGATGTCGGCGATCCTGTCGCCGCCGTCGGCGATCCGTCCACAGCAGACCGCCGACGAGCTGCGCGGCGCCATCGCCGACGCCCTCCAATCCAAGGGGGTCCTGCCGTGAGCACCAACGCCACGCCGACCGGCGCGGACGTCGCCGCGGAAGAGACCCGTGCGCCCGCCGCCGTGCCCACCCAACGCGGCGGTGGCCGTAAGCCGCCGTTGAGCGCGAACAAGAAATCCGAGCGCAGGCTGGGCTGGCTGCTCTGCGCCCCCGCCGCCCTGGTCATGATCCTGGTGACCGCGTACCCGATCCTCTACTCGGTCTGGCTGTCGTTGCAGCGCTACGACCTGCGCTTTCCCGACCAGCGTGAGTTCATCGGCCTGGAAAACTACGTCACGGTGCTCACCAACGACTTCTGGTGGACCGCGTTCGGGGTGACCGCGCTGATCACGGTGGTCACCGTGGCCGTCGAGCTGGTGCTCGGCATGGGTCTGGCGATCATCATGCACCGCACGCTGGTCGGGCGGGGCATCGTCCGCACCTCCGCGCTCATCCCGTACGGGATCGTCACGGTGGTCGCGGCGTTCTCCTGGCGGTACGCCTGGACGCCCGGCACCGGCTACCTGGCCGACGTGTTCAGTGACGGCGCACCCCTCACCGAGCGGGCCAGCTCGCTGGCGATCATCATGCTCGCGGAGATCTGGAAGACCACCCCGTTCATGGCGCTGCTGCTGATGGCCGGGCTGGCGCTGGTGCCGGAGGACCTGCTCAAGGCGGCCTCCACCGACGGTGCCACCGCCTGGCAGAAGTTCACGAAGGTGATGCTGCCGGTGATGAAGCCGGCGATCCTGGTCGCGCTGCTGTTCCGCACCCTGGACGCGTTCCGCGTCTTCGACAACATCTTCGTGCTGACCTCCGGGGGCAACGAGACCTCGTCGGTGTCGATGCTCGCCTACAACAACCTGATCCGGGGCCTGAACCTCGGCATCGGCTCGACGATGTCGGTGCTGATCTTCATCGCCGTGGCGATCATCGCGTTCGTCTTCGTGAAGCTGTTCGGCACCGCTGCCCCCGGCAGCGACGACGGGGAGAGGCGCTGACATGGCCGTCGAAACCACCACCCGAGCGAAGCTGCGCTGGGGTCTGCTGGACGTCGTCGTGGTCGTCTTCGCGCTCGTCCCGGTGCTGTGGATCGCGTCGCTGTCGTTCAAGACGCCGGCCACCCTCACCGACGGGAACTTCATTCCTCGAGAGTGGACGCTCGACAACTACAAGACGATCTTCGACACCGACCAGTTCGTCCGGGCGCTCGTCAACTCGATCGGCATCGCCCTGATCGCCACGCTGATCGCGGTGGTGCTCGGCGCGATGGCCGCGTACGCGATCAGTCGGCTGGACTTCCCCGGCAAGAAGGTGCTGGTCGGCGTCTCCCTGCTGATCGCGATGTTCCCGCAGGTGTCGCTGGTGTCACCGCTGTTCGAGATCGAGCGGACGATCGGCATCTTCGACACCTGGCTCGGGCTGATCACGCCGTACATCACCTTCGCGCTGCCGCTGGCGATCTACACGCTGTCGGCGTTCTTCAAGCAGATCCCGTGGGACCTGGAGAAGGCGGCGAAGATGGACGGCGCCACGCAGGCCCAGGCATTCCGCCGGGTGATCGCCCCGCTGGCCGCGCCCGGGTTGTTCACCACGGCGATCCTGGTGTTCATCTTCTGCTGGAACGACTTCCTGTTCGCCATCTCGCTGACCTCCACCGAGCGGTCCCGCACGGTGCCGGCCGCGCTGTCGTTCTTCACCGGCGCGTCGCAGTTCGAGGACCCCACCGGGGCGATCTGCGCCGCCGCCGTCGTGATCACCGTTCCGATCATCCTGTTCGTCCTCTTCTTCCAGCGCCGCATCGTGTCCGGCCTGACCTCCGGCGCAGTCAAGGGATAGGTGAGTAGTCATGGCTGACATCGTGCTCGACAAGGTGAGCAAGAGTTTCCCGGACGGGACCGTCGCCGTGCAGGACGTCGACCTGGAGATCGCCGACGGCGAGTTCGTGATCCTGGTCGGCCCCTCGGGCTGCGGCAAGTCCACCACCCTCAACATGATCGCCGGCCTGGAGGACATCAGCTCCGGCGAGCTGCGCATCGGCGGCCAGCGGGTCAACGACAAGGCTCCCCGGGACCGGGACATCGCCATGGTCTTCCAGTCGTACGCCCTGTACCCGAACATGACCGTGCGGGAGAACATGGCGTTCCCGCTGCGGCTGGCGAAGCTGGACAAGGAGACCATCAACCAGAAGGTCGACGAGGCGGCCAAGGTGCTGGAGCTGACCACCCTGCTGGACCGCAAGCCGGCCAACCTCTCCGGCGGGCAGCGGCAGCGGGTGGCGATGGGCCGGGCGATCGTCCGCCAGCCGAAGGCGTTCCTGATGGACGAGCCGCTGTCCAACCTCGACGCCAAGCTGCGGGTGCAGATGCGCACGGTGGTGTCCCGGTTGCAGAAGCAACTCGGCACGACCACCGTCTACGTCACCCACGACCAGACCGAGGCGATGACCCTCGGCGACCGCGTGGTGATCATGCGCGGCGGCGCGGTGCAGCAGGTCGGCCCTCCCCAGGAGCTGTACGACCACCCGCGCAACCTCTTTGTGGCCGGCTTCATCGGCTCCCCGTCGATGAACTTTCTGCACGCCGCCGTACAGGACGGCAGCCTGCACACGGCCCTGGGTGACGTGCCGCTCGGCGACCGGGTCCGCCGCGAGCTGGAGGCGGCCGACGCACCCCGGGAGCTGATCCTCGGCATCCGCCCCGAGCACTTCGAGGACGCCGAACTTGTCGACGACGACACCCGCCGCCGGGGCATGGAGTTCGAGGCGCCTGTCGACATCGTCGAGTCGATGGGCTCGGACAAGTACGTCTACTTCACCGTGGAGGGCGAGAAGGCCAGCGCCGCCGAACTGGAGGAGTTGGCCGCCGACGCCGGTGCCGCCGACTTCGCCGGTGCCGGTGGCAACCTGGTGACCCGGCTGTCCGCGGAGTCACCGGTGGCCGAGGGACAGTCCCGCCGGGTCTGGTTCAACCTGGAGAAGATCCACCTGTTCGACCCGGCCACCGGCCGCAACCTGACCCTCCACGAGGGCCGCGCGGCCGGCGCGCTCGCCGACTGACGGTGCCACATCGACGGGGCGCGGCGTGCGGGGCGCGGGGCGTGTCCTGCGCCGCGCCGCCGGTCGTGGGAAGGTGTTTGGGTCGCTTTGTGAGGCGGGGGGCGGGATGGACCGACGATTGACCGCGCTGGCCAAGGCGCACGGCGTGTCCACCTGGTACGAGGACTGGCGGCACCGTCGCGTCGAGGTCGCACCGGAGACCGTGGTGGGCGTGCTCGGACTGCTCGGCGTGGACGCCACCAGCCCGACCGCCGTGGCCGACGCGCTCGCCGCCGCCCGCGCGGTCGACCGGAGCGCGCTGCCGGCGACCGTGGTGCTCACCCACGGCGCGACGCGGGCGCTGCCCGGCCCGGGGGTGGTGACCCTGGAGGACGGCGGCCGGCGTGCCGTCGACAGCGAGCTGCCGGGGGACCTGCCGCTGGGCTGGCACCGGTTGAGCTGCGCCGGCCGGGAGGTGACGCTTGTCGTGGTGCCCCGTCGGTTGCCGGTGCCGCCGCGCACCTGGGGTTGGATGCTCCAGCTCTACGCGCTCAGCTCGGAACGCTCCTGGGGCATGGGCGACCTCGGCGACCTCGCCGACTTCACCGGCTGGGCCGGGGCCACCGGTGCCGGGCTGGTGCTGCTCAACCCGCTGCACGCGGTCGGGTCGGCGCACCCGGTCGCCGCATCCCCCTACTCGCCGGCCAGCCGCCGCTTCGTCAATCCGCTCTACCTGCGGGTCAGCGACACCGCCGCGTACACCGCGGCGGACCCGGCGACCCGGGCCGTGGTCGACGCCCTGCGGCCCGACCGTGGGGACCTGATCGACTACGACCAGGTGTGGACGGCCAAGCGGCACGCCCTGGAGCTGCTGCACCCGTACGCCCAGCCGGTCGACCTCGCCGCGGACCCGGCGCTGGCGAGCTTCGCCACCTGGTGCGCCCTGGCCGAGCGGCACGGCAACGACTGGCGGGCCTGGCCGGCGGAGCTGCACCACCCGGACGCCCCGGCGGTCGCCGAGCAGCGCCGCCAGCTCGCCGATCGGGTGGCCTTCCACGCCTGGCTGCAACACCTGTGCGACGAGCAGCTCGACGCCGTCACGGCGGCGGCTCGTACCGCCGGGATGCCGGTCGGCGTGGTGCACGACCTGGCGGTCGGCATCGACCCGGGTGGCGCGGACGGCTGGCAGCTCGCCGACGTGCTGGCCCAGGGCGTCCGGGTCGGCGCGCCGCCGGACGACTTCAACCAGCTCGGCCAGGACTGGGGGCTCGCGGCGTGGCGCCCGGACCGGCTCGCGGCGACCGGGTACGCCGCGTACCGGGACATGTTGCGCCGGACCCTGCGGCACGGGGGCGGCCTGCGGGTCGACCACGTCGCCGGCCTGTGGCGGCTGTGGTGGGTGCCGCCGGGCGGCGGGGCCGCCGAGGGCACCTACGTGCGCTACGACGCCGAGGCGATGCTCGGCATCCTCGCGCTGGAGGCGCACCGTGCCGAGGCCGTGGTGGTCGGCGAGGATCTGGGTACGGTCCAACCGGCGGTGACCCGTGGTCTGCGCGGGCGCAACATGCTCGGCTCGACGGTGCTGTGGTTCGCCCGCGACGACCAGGGTGACTTCGTCCCGCCGGCCCGGTGGCCGCGCAACGCTCTCGCCACGATCTCCACCCACGACCTGCCGACCGCGCCGGGCTTCCTCACCGGCGAGCACGTGCGGGTACGCGACGACTTGAAGCTGCTCGACACCGACGTGGCGGTGGAGCGGGCTCGCGCCGTCGCCGACCGGGAGCGCCTGCTCACGATGCTGCGGACCGAGCGCCTCCTGCCCGACCCGGATGCGGCACCCGATCCGGCCGCGGCACCCGATTCGGCCGCGACCTCCGATCCGGCGCTGGACCGGCCGGCCGGGGCGTCCCACGACGGCGAGGTGGTGGTGGCGATGCACGCCGCGCTCGCGGCAAGCCCGGCTCGCCTGCTCGGCGTCTCCCTCTACGACGTGCTGGGCGAGGTACGCCAGCCCAACCTGCCGGGCACGGTCGACGAATATCCGAACTGGCGGTTGCCGCTGCCCGCCGGCGTGGCGCAGATCCGCGCGGACCCCCGGGTGGCCCGGGTCGTCGACCTGCTCAACGCGGCGCGTCCACGATCGGGTGACGCGCGGTCGGCACGCCCACCATCGGGTGACGCGCGGTCGGCGCGCCCGGCCGAGGACTGACGCCCGCCCGACCAGGCCGGACCAGGCTGACCGGCCCGGACCAGGCCAGGCCGGACCAGGCCAGGCCAGGCCGGGCCGGACCGGACCAGGCCGGACCGGGCCGGGGTGAGCAGCGCTCAGGTCGGCCAGTCGAAGCGGGGCGGCAGCCCCAGGTAGTCGGCGTACCGACGTAGTGCCTGCTCGACGCGGGCCCGCTCGTCGGCCGCCATCGGGGTCAGTGGCTGGACCGTGATGGTGACCGCGGCCCGGCCCACCTTGCGCTTCCACACGCCCACCACGCGGCCGGAGCGGACCACGGTCGCCTGGAAGATGCCGTTGTTGCCCGGCACCACGGCCGCCTGGTGCGCCGGGTCGAGCATCAGCGTGCGATCCCGGTAGCCGAGCAGGTACTCGTCGAAGCCGGGCAGCGCCAGCACGTCATCGGGCGGAGTGCGCGGCGCACCGGCCAGCGCCGCGTCGACGTGCATCGGTGCGCCGTCGACCCGTACCGTGCCCAGCAGGTCGCCGGCCGCGGCCAGGCCGCGCCGGGCGTCGGTCAGGGTGAGGCCGGTCCAGCCGGCGAACTCGCGGTCGGTGACCGGCCCGTGCCCCCGGACGTAGCGGTGGGCGAGCAGGGCCAACGCCTCGTCCCGCTCCAGCCGACGTTGCTCCGGCGCCCACTCGTCGAGCAGGGCGAAGGTCTGGTCGGTGCCGACGTTCGGTGCCACACAGGTCACTCCGCGCACACTCGCGTACCAGAGCAGGTGGTAGCCGCGTTGCCCGTCGGTGCCCAGGCCGGCTTCGCGCAGGGTCGCCAGGCACTGTGCGCGGGTGAGCCGGCCGCCGCCGGTCAACGCGGTGCCGAGGACGTCGACCGCCCGATCCGCGTCGGCCTCGGTGAGCCCGAGCTGTGCCCGGCGGGTCGCCGCGCCGGCCAGTGAGCGAACCCCGGTCAGCTCCAGCATCCAGCGGGCGTCGGCGGGTGGGACCAGGTGCACGGTGCCCCGCATCGGCCAGGTGCGCAGCGCCTCGCGTCGCTCCAGGGCCGCCTGCACGTCCGTGACGGTCCGGCCAGCCAGCCGCGCGCCCAGTGACCACAGCCCACTGGCCAGGTCCTGTGCCTGCATCGCGCCGAACCACTCGACGACGTCGGCGACACCAGCGGGTCGGGTGCTCGGATGCGGGCGCAGCAGCAGGCTTGTCATCCGCAGACCGAGCGCCTCGGATGCGGTGAGCTCCCCGGTCATCGGGCTCCTTCCCCGGAGGTTGCTGCGTCAGGGTAGGCCACCCGACCGACAGCGGACCCCCGGCGGGACGAGGCGGTGGCGCGAGCCCCGCTGTCCGCACGGGGATCCACCGCAAAAGCGGCAGGCTGGATCCGGCACGTGCGGCTACGGTCGGGCGATGGCGATCGAGTGGAACAGCCGGGTGAACCGAGCGTTCGTCCTTCGCGACGCGGTCGATCTGACGGGCGTCCGGCTGGCCGAGTTGCTCGGCTGGCCGGACGCGCGACGGCGTGTCGAGGTACGCGAGGCGAGCATGGCCAGGCTCAGGGGTGGGACAAGCGGTCCGGTTGCTCCGTCGGTGCTCGGGCAGCGGGTCGATCCGTTCCATGACCGGTTCGCCGGCGTCGACGTGTACCTCGAGATCCCCGACTGGGATGCGGCTGCTCTCGTGGGCGTCTCGCAGTACGAGCCGCGAACGGAGGACCCGGAGACCGGCATGTTCGCGTGGGTGACGTCCGATCGAACGACGGTGTCCCACGCGCTGGCCATCACCGCGACGGTCGCCCTGGCCGAGTGTGGTGACGGGGAGGTCGTCGACGAGTACGGCTACCTGTCCGACGAGCGGTTGAACCCGCCCGCCGAGCTGTTCGAGCGGCTGCGCGTGCCCGCGGCGCAGGAGTCCCTCGACGCCGCCGTCGACGCCGTCCTGGCCAAGACCCGGCTGCTCCGGCGGTATCCCCGTGTCGACGCCCCCTGACCGGCAGCACCACCTCGGGTGGCATAACCGCAGGTCCGGAGGGTAGGCGGCCGACCGGAAGTACGCGAGCCGCGCGTACGAAAGGGGAGTCTCATGACTGCCGCAAGCGAACCGGCACGGGGTGCCGGCGTATCGGCCGGGTCCCGGGCACACCGGGCGTCCACCGATGCCAAGACCAGCGCGGCCGCCACCTTCGCACTGGTCTTCGGGGTGGCCGGCCTGTTCAGTGTGTTGACCGCGATCCTCGCCTGGCTGGGGCTGGTGCTCGGGATCATCGGGATCATCCTCGGCATCGTCGGCCTCAAGATGGCACGCCGACCCGGGGTCACCGGGCGTGGCGTGTCGATCGGCGGTCTGGTGCTCAGCATCCTGGCGGTGCTGATCGGCCTGGGCCTCGCCGCGGGCATCACCACCTTCGTCAACAACGAGAACGCGGTGGACCGCCTGCAGACCCAGGTCGACAAGCTGCGCGACAAGATCGACTGACCCGCGCGTCCCGGTCTGGGGCGGCCCGCCACCCGTCCCGGCCGGCCCCAGTAGGGTGGGCGGCGTGCTCCGCCAGGTCACCGCCATCCGCTACGTCACCCCGCTGCGCGAGGGTGGGTCGCTGCCGGGCGTGGTGGAGGCCGACGACCTGGGCACGTACGTGGCGAAGTTCCGCGGCGCCGGCCAGGGACCCAAGGCGCTGATCGCCGAGGTGATCTGCGGCGAGTTGGCCCGCCGTCTGGAGCTGCGGGTGCCCCCGCTGGTCGTGCTCGACATCGACCCGGTCATCGGGCGAGCCGAGCCCGACCAGGAGGTGCAGGAGTTGCTGCGCAACAGCGGCGGGGCCAACCTGGGGATGGACTTCCTGCCCGGGGCACTGGGCTTCGACCCGCTGGCGCACCCCGTCGACCCGGTGCTGGCCTCCCGGGTGCTCTGGTTCGACGCGTACGTGGAGAACGTCGACCGGAGTTGGCGCAACCCCAACCTGCTGGTCTGGCACCGGGAGTTGTGGCTGATCGACCACGGGGCCTCGCTGTACTTCCACCACAACTGGCCGCGAGCCGAGGCGGCCGTGCACCGTGCCTACCGGGCTGACGACCACGTGCTCGCGCCGTACGCCTCCCGGCTGGCCGACGCCGACGCCGAGTTGGCGCCCCGGGTCACCCCGGAGTTGCTCACCGAGGTGCTGGCGCTGGTGCCGGGGGAGTGGCTGACCGCCGCCGACTTCGAGACGGCCGACGCCGCTCGCGCCGCGTACCTGGAACATCTGTCCCGCCGGGTCGTCCGCACCGCCGACTGGCTGCCGCAGGGGAGCGCGGCATGAGGCACCCCTTCGAGTACGCGCTGATCCGGCTGGTGCCCCGCATCGAGCGCGGCGAACAGATCAACGTCGGGGTGCTGCTCTACTGCCAACAGCGCGACTTCCTGGCCGCGCGTACGCACCTGGACGCCGACCGGGTCCGCGCGCTGGCGCCGGACGTCGACCTGCCGGCGGTGGCCGCCGTGCTCTCGTCCCTCGACCGGACCTGCTCCGGCGACGGGCCGGCGACCCGGATGCGGCTCGGTGAGCGGTTCCACTGGCTGGCCGCTCCGCGCAGCACGATGATCCAGACCGGGCCGGTGCACACCGGGCTCACCGCCGATCCGGCGGCCGAGGTGGAACGGTTGATGGTGGCCCTGGTCCGCTGAGCGGCGGCGGCCCGGGCTCGGCCCCCTGATCGCGCTGCGCCAGCTCCGTTGCTGGCGAAGCGCGATCCCCCGTTCAGGTGCCCGGTGCGGGGCGACGATTGGTTCCCGCCGGCACCGGTGACATCAGGATCGCCGTCCGTACGGGGCGCGGGGTCGAAACAGTCGGGAAGTTGCGGAAAACTTGAGCCGGCGGACCGGAACAGGGGTCCGCTTGCCCTGCCGTTAGAGGTCGCGCCCAGCGGGTAGTCGCGGGAGCTGACCCGAGACGAGAAGGGGACATCTGATGGCTGCCCAGACCAAGGTAGCGGTGATCTACTACAGCGCCACCAGCATCACGTACCAGATGGCGCAGGCTGTCTGCGAGGCTGCCGGAGATGCCGGCGCCGACGTACGCCTGCGTAAGGTCCGCGAGCTGGCGCCGGACGAGGCGATCCGCTCCAACTCCGGCTGGCAGGCGCATCACCTGGAGACCCAGGACGTTCCCGAGGCGATGGTCGACGACCTGGCCTGGGCCGATGTGGTGATCATGGGTGCTCCGACCCGCTACGGCATGATCGCGGCCCAGCTGAAGCAGTTCATCGACACCACCGGTCCGCTGTGGGCACAGGGTGCGCTTGCCAACAAGGTCTACGCCGCCTTCACCTCGACGGCGACCTCGCACGGCGGGCAGGAGACCACGCTGACCTCGCTCTTCAACGTCTTCTACCACTGGGGTGGCGTCGTGGTCGCCCCCGGTTACACCGACACCAGCCAGTTCATCGCCGGCAACCCGTACGGTGCCTCGCACACGAGCAACAACGGGGAGATCGCCCCGGACGCCGTGGCACTCGGGGCCTGCGCGCTGACCGCCCGACGTGCGGTGCTGCTCGGCACCGCGCTGAAGGCGGGCATGGCCGGCTGACGACGGGAGGCGACCGGTGGCGCGGGCGGGGGCTCTCGGCCCGTCCACGCCACCGGTCGCATCCCGCTCTACCCGGCGACGGGACGGCTATGCGCGCCCGCCCGTGGCGGACAGCTCGTCGGCGCTCGGTGCCGGCAGCAGATCAGTCAGCAGCTCGCTGAGCACCGCGAGCCCGTCCGGGCTGAGCACCGACTCCGGGTGGAACTGCACACCGGCGAAGCCGCGCCCCCGGAGGGCGTGCACCGCGCCGTCGCCCGCGTCCCGGGCCAGCTCCACCGGCCCGTACGCGCTGGCCACCCGGTCCTCGTCCGCGCGCGCCGTGAACGTGGAGTAGAACCCCACCCGGCGCTCCCGCCCGAACAGCGACACCTCCCGCTGCGTCCCCTGGTAGGGCGCCTCGCGGCGGTGCAGGGCCAGCCCCAGCAGCCCGGCCAGCACCTGGTGGCCGAGGCAGACCGCGAGGGTGGGCCGCCCGGTCGCCAGCAACTCGGCCAGCAACTCCCGCAGCGCCACCATCTTCGGCTCGTCCAGGCTGCCCGGGTCACCCGGCCCGGGGCCGACCACCACCAGGTCGTAGCCGTCGACGGGACCACCCGCGTGCCACGGCCGCAGGCTCACCGCGAGGCCCAGCGCGCCCAGTTGGTGGGCCAGCATCCCGGTGAAGGTGTCCTCGGCGTCCACGATCAACACTCGGCGGCCGACCAGTCCGGGCAACCCGGACGCCCCCGGCGCCCGCTGGTCCAGCCAGAACCGCGCCAGCGGCGCGTTGCGCGCGGCCAGCGCGTCGCGTACCTCCGGGTCGTCGGCCAGCCGGGCGACCGGGCCGCCGCCGGCGGACGCCGCCGGCCCGAGGCCGAGCGCGGCCAGCACACCGGCGGCCTTGGCGTGCGTCTCCGCCACCTCACCCGCCGCCGTCGAGTGTCGGACCAGGGTGGCGCCCACCGGCACCCGCAGGTGGCCGGTGGGGGAGATCTCGGCGGTACGGATCAGGATCGGCGCGTCCAGCGTCTGCCGACCGGCCTCGTCGTGACCGAGCAGCGCCAGCACCCCGGCGTAGTAGCTCCGGCCGCGGCCCTCGTGTCGGGCGATCACCCGACAGGCGTTCTCCATCGGGCTGCCGGTCACGGTCGGGGCGAACATCGTCTCGCGAAGCACCTCCCGAACGTCGCGGGTGCCCCGCCCGGCCAGCAGGTACTCGGTGTGCGCCAGGTGCGACATCTCCTTCAGGTACGGGCCGATCACCTGGCCGCCGTCCTCGGCGACGGTGGCCATCATCTTCAGTTCCTCGTCGAGCACCATGTACAGCTCCTCGACCTCCTTCGGGTCGGCGAGGAAGCGCAGCAGCGCCGCCCGGTCCGCGGTGCCGCCGCCGGAGCGGAAGGTGCCGCTGATCGGGTTCATCATGACCAGCCCGTCGTCGACGCTCACGTGCCGCTCCGGGCTGGCACCGACAAGCGTCCGGGTGCCGGTGTGCACGACGAACGTCCAGTACGCGCCGCGTTCGGCCACCAGCAACCGGCGTAGCGCGGCCAGCGCGGCCACCAGCGGTCGGCCCTGCACGGTGGCGTGCAGGGTGCGGTGGATGACGAAGTTCGCGCCCTCGCCGCGGCCGATCTCCTCGGCGAGCACCCGCTGCACGGTCCGGGCGTACTCCTCGTCGGTGACGTCGAAGGCGGCGTCGCTGGTGCGGACCGGTTCGTCGGGCAGCGTGGCCAGGGCGTCGGCCAGCGGGATCCGCCGATGCTCGCGGACCTGGAGGCACTCCAGCGGAGCGCCGTCGTCGACGCAGGCGAAGCCGCGTTCGGTGATCTGGCGGTACGGCACCAGGGCCAGCGTCCGTGCTCCGGGCGTGCCCGATGGCAGCGGAATGTCGGCCAGGCGCTCGACGGTGTCGACCGGGCCGGTGAACAACTCCAGCTCGTCCGCGCCCTCGCGGCGCAGCAACGCGAAGGGTCCCGGATCGGCGCCGCTGGTCACGGCGGTGAGCAGGTCGGTCAGGTGGGTCATCGAGTGTCTCCGTGGGGCCGGGCGCCGCCGGTCGAGGCGGCCATCCGGGCCGGGGAGATCCGGCGGCCGCCTCGATGGCGGCCGCGTGGATGAAGCTACGCGCGAAGGGTGCCCGCCGGGTCGGCGGGCCACCAGCAGGTCGGATGCGCGAGCATGTGATCCACCCTACGCGCCCGGCGCCCGCCTGGCACCGGGTAACTTGACCGGCGATGAACATTCTCGCGCTCGACCTGGGTACCTCCTCGGTACGCGGGCTCGTGCTGGACCCCGACAGCCGTCCGCTGCCCGGTGCCCTGGCCCGGCGCAAGGTCGACCTCGCCATCGGCGACGACGGCACCGGCACGCTGTCCGGCCCCGGCTACCTCGCCTGCCTGATCGAGTGCCTCGACGAGTTGGCCGACGCGGGCCACCTGCACGACGTGGACCTGGTGGCGGTCTCCGCCCAGTGGCACTCGGTGCTGCCGCTCGACCGCGACGGCACCCCGATGGGTCCGGTGGTCACCTGGCTGGACACCCGGCCCGCGCCGGTCGGCGGTACGGC
This sequence comes from Micromonospora sp. NPDC048839, assembly GCF_040649915.1. Lineage (NCBI taxonomy): Bacteria > Bacillati > Actinomycetota > Actinomycetes > Micromonosporales > Micromonosporaceae > Micromonospora > Micromonospora sp. NPDC048839. Next base: position 26,773 of record NZ_JBEZGL010000017.1, on the reverse strand, counting down.
GGGGCCTTCCGACCCGGACGGCTTCCACCAGCGCACCGGCTGCTGGTGGCACCGCTCGTACTGGTCGATGCGGTTGCCCTGGCTGCGCGAGCAGTCCGGCAGCCCGATCGCCCGGTTCGTCGGCCTGCCGGAGTACGTGCTGGGCGAGCTGCTCGACGACGCGCCCATGTCGGTGTCCCAGGCCTCCGGGACCGGTCTGCTCGACCTGCGCACCCTGCGCTGGGACGAGGAGGCGCTGACGCTGGCCGGGGCGCGGCCGGGGGACCTGCCGGCTCTCGGCGGGTTGGACTGGCACGGCCGGCTCCGGGCCGAGAGGGCCCGCCGGTGGCCGCAGCTGGCGCAGGCCCGGTGGTCACCGCCGGTGGGCGACGGTGGGGCATCGAACGTCGGCTCGGGCTGCGTCGACCCGAGCCGGGCCGCGGTCACCGTGGGCACCTCGGCGGCCGTACGGCTGATGCAGCGCATCCCGGCCGGCGAGCCGATGCCCCGGCTCCCCGAGCGTCTGTGGCGTTACCGGGTCGACCACGACCACGTGGTCACCGGCGCGGCGTACGCCTGCGGCGGCAACCTGTTCGCCTGGGCGAACCGGGAGCTGCGGTTGCCCCAGGGCGCTGAGCTGGACGCGGCGCTGGCGCTGGTGCCGGTGGGCGGTGGCCGACCGGCCGATCCGCGCTTCGGTGGCGACCGGCCGCCCGGTCTGCTGCCGGCGGGCAGCGGGCAGCTCCGCGACCTCAGCTTCAGCACCACCTCGGTGGACATCCTGGCCGGGCTGATGCAGGGCCTGTGTGACCTGGTCGCCGAGGATCTCGCGGTGCTGGAATCCACCATCGACAAACCGGTGGGCGTGGTGCTGGGCGGCGGTGCGGTGGCCGCCTCGGTGTGGTGGCGGCAGGCCTTCGCCGCCGCGCTGGCACCGCGACCGGTGTCGCACCAGCGAAACCCGGAGATCGGTGCCACCGGGGCGGCGCTTGTGGCGCTGGGCCGGTTCGGAGACGCGATCGGGCTCGCCGACATCGGCCGGACGGACGAGCTGGTCTTGCCGACCACGGCAGGACGTTCCCACCCGCAGTATCCTTCCTGAACCTCCGCGTCGCCCGGGCCGTTGACAGCGCTCCCGAGCCTGGTTGGATGGACTGCGCTCCCCGGACCGCGGTGGACGCGGTAGGACCGAGGAGGCAGGGTGGCGGTGGGTTCCGACCCGGCGAGCGGCACGGTGTCGAGCCACCGCCGACGCCGCTTCGACGTCCGAGTCGTGCCACATCGGCGTCGGTCACCGTTCCGGCTGCGGGACTGGCGGATGAGCACGAAGCTGGCGACCGTGCTGATGGTGCCGTCGATGGCGTTCCTGGTGCTCGCCGGGGTGCAGACCAGCGCACTGGTCGGGCGGACGACGGCGTTGAACGACTTCTCCCGCCAGGTCGGCATCGGCCGGCAGATCACCACCGTGGTGCACCAGCTCCAGCAGGAACGAGACCGCTCGGCGGGGGAGCTGGGTGAGCGGCGCGGGGGCGGCGACCGGGACAACGCCGCGTCCAACCTGAAGCCGTTGCAGACGGTGACCGACCGGGCGATCGTGGACCTGCGTCGGGCCGCCGAGCCGCTCGCGGACGCCGACGCGTCCTGGCGGGTCGCCTACTCCGAGGCGATGGAGGCGTACGACCAGGTTGTCGACATCCGGCCGGCGATCCCGCCGGCGGTGCTCAGCAGCGACACGATCCTGAGCAACTACCACCGGGCGGTCAGCGCGATGCTCGACCTGCTGGCCGAGCCGACCCCTGGTCAGGACCAGCCCGCGTTGAACAACGCGGTCCTGCGCTACGTGCAGCTGGCCCGGGTCAAGGAACTCTCCTCCCGGCTGCGCGCCCAGCTCTACGCCGCCTCCCGCGCCGGCGGGTACGGCACCGAGGACCGGGTGCTCCTCGCGGACCTGCGCGGCCAACAGCTGACCGCGCTCGGCGCGTTCCGGGTGGCCGCGACCGACGACCAGATCCGCCGCTACGACGAGACCACGGTGACTCCGGAGTTCCAGGTCGCGACGCGGCTGGAGGAACGCAGCCTGCCGGCCAGCGACGCGGTGCCGAAGGTGCTGCCGTCGGAGCAGTGGTGGGCGGCCAGCCAGCAGCGCCAGGACCTGTTGCGCCAGCTCGAGGCGGGGGTGCTGGACGACGCGGTGCGGCAGGCCGACGACGCCAGCAGCGGTCAGCTTCGGGCCACCCTGCTGGTCGTCGGCGGCATCGTCGTGGTCCTGCTGGTCGCCCTGCTGATCTCGTTGCTCATCGGACGGTCGGTGGCCCGTTCGATGCGGTTGCTGCGGAGTCAGGCGCTCCGGATCGCGCAGGTCGAGCTGCCGGACGCGCTGGACCGCCTCAAGACCGTCACCGGTGGGGTGCCCGCCATCGACGTCGCGCCCGCGGTGGTCCGCTCGCTCGACGAGATCGGCGAGCTGGCGGAGGCGTTCGTGGCGGTGCACCGCAGCGCCGTCACCGTCGCCGTCGAGCAGGCGCTCATGCGGCGCAACGTCAACGCGATGTTCGTCAACCTGGCCCGCCGTAGCCAGGTGCTCGTGGAACGCCAACTGGAGCTGCTGGACGACCTGGAGCGTGAGGAGAGCGACCCGGACCAGTTGGAGAACCTGTTCAAGCTCGATCACCTGGCCGCCCGCATGCGCCGCAACGACGAGAGTCTGCTGGTGCTCGCCGGCACCGACTCGACCCGGCGGTGGAACCGGCCGGTCGGCATCGGTTCGATGTTGCTGGCCGCCGCCGCGGAGATCGAGCAGTACCAGCGGGTCCGCATCGAGTCGGTGTCCGACGGGCATGTGGTCGGGCACGCCGTCGGCGAACTGGTGCACCTGTTGGCCGAGTTGCTGGAGAACGCCACTGCCTTCTCCCGCCCGGACACCCTCGTCGTGGTGACCGCCAGGGTCGAGGCCGCGACCGCGCTGATCGAGATAGTCGACAGTGGTCTCGGCATGAGCCCGGCCGCGCTGGCCGAGGCGAACGCGGTACTGACCAGCCCTCCGGCCGCGGATGTCGCGGCGGTGGAGCGGATGGGTCTGTTCGTGGTCAGCCACCTGGCCGCCCGGCTGGGCGTCAGCGTGCGCCTCGACGGGGGACAGGACGGCCTGGTCGCCCGACTCGTGCTGCCCGCGGTGCTGTTGGCGCCGGAGGGTCCGGTGGAGCTGGATCCACCCGCGCCGGCCCGGATGCTGGCGACGAGCGCCGCGCGGGAGATGGCGGCACCGCCCGGGGGCTCCCGGGAGGCAGACGCGCCGGCAGCGGGCTTCGGTGCCCGGGACCTACCGGTGGCCGGCCGGCGGCCGGGGGCGGCCGTGCCCCGTCAGGCCCGTCCGGTGCCGGTGCGCTCCGAGGACGTGCTGACCCCGGCCGGCGATCCCGGCGCAGGGGCGGGCTGGTGGTCGCGACAGGGGCCGTCCGCTCCGGCGGTGCCCGCCGCGGCGGTGCCGCCGGCCATCCCGGTGACCGCCGGCACGAACGAGCGCGGACTTCCGGTGCGGGTGCCGATGGCGCAGTTGAGCGCGGTCACCCGTACGGCACAACCGACCTCGGCGCCGAACCGCGTCGACCTGGACCCGGAAGCGGTCGGTGGCATGCTCTCCCGGCTCTACAGCGGGGTGCGGCGCGCCGAGGCCGAGGACACCACCGAGATTTCCGGGCCACCGCCCGGGGTGCACGACGAAGGGGGACGACGACAGTGACGACGTTGAGCCAGGAGGCGCGTGACCTGAGCTGGCTGGTGAGCGCGTTCGCGGACCGGGTGCCGGGTGTGGCGCACGCGGTGGTGGTCTCCTCGGACGGGTTGCTGGTGGCGATCTCCGATCATCTGCCGCGCGACAACGCGGACAAGCTCGCGGCGGTGACCTCCGGGTTGATGAGCATCACGGCTGGCGCGGCGCAGATGTTCGACGGCGATATCGTGAAGCAGACGGTGGTCGAGATGGGCCGCGGCTACTTCCTGGTGATGCAGATCCGCGACGGTTCGATCCTGGCGACGCTGGCCGCCGGGGACGCGGACATCGGTGTGGTGGGTTACGAGATGGCCCGGCTGGCCAAGCAGGCGGGGGAGATGCTCACCCCGGCGCTGCGAGCGGAGTTGCAGCAGGCGCTGCCCCGCTGAGCGGCCGGTCCGGGACCCGGACGGTCACCGGCTCACCCGAGCCGAGCCGTCCGGGCCCGGCACTCCGGGTGGCGGCCCGCTCAGAAGCCGCCGTCGGTGATGACGGAGCGGTACCAGGTGGCGCTGCTCTTGAGCACCCGCCGCTGGGTCGGGTAGTCCACGTAGACGAGCCCCCAGCGCTGGTCGTATCCCGCGTCCCACTCGAAGTTGTCGAGCAGCGACCAGACGTGGAAGCTCTCCAGTGGCACCCCGGCGGAGATGGCCCGGTGCACGGCGGTGAGGTGGTCGCGCAGGAAGCTGATCCGGCCGGTGTCCTGGACGGTGTCGTCCGCCCCCAGCGTGTCCGCTGTGGGCAGGCCGTTCTCGGTGATGGTGAGGGGAATCGGGCCGTAGTCGCGGGTGACCCGGGTCAGCAGGTCGTACATCCCGTCGGGGTAGATCTGCTGCCACTCGGCCTCGGTGGTCGCCCAGCGTCGTACGGTGCCGCCGTCGCCGGTGACGTAGATCGGTGTGTAGTACTGCACGGCCAGCAGGTCGATCGGCGCCGAGATGATCTTCAGGTCGCCGTCGCGGATGCCCTGGACCATCCGGCTCTGCGGACCCAGGTCGGCCAGCAGGTCCTCCGGGTAGCTGCCCTTGAGCAGGGAGTCGAGGTAGAGGCGGTTCTCGTAGCCGTCGTAGAGGTGGGCGGCGGCGGCCGCCTGCGCGGAGTCGTCGGCGGGGTAGCAGGGGTGCAGGTTGAGCGCGGGGCCGATCCGGCTGTCGCTGCCGCTGGCCCGCAGCGTGCCGACGGCGAGACCGTGCGCGAGTTGCAGGTGGTGTGCGACCAGGTAGGCGGCGTCCGGGTCTTGTCGGCCCGGGGCGTGGTGACCGGTGAGGTAGCCGTTCTGCACCACGGTCTTGGGCTCGTTGATGGTGAGCCACGACGGCACCCGGTCGCCCAGGGCGCGGAAGAGCACGTCGGCGTAGTCGGCGAAGCGGTGGGCGGTGTCGCGCGACTCCCAGCCGCCGGCGTCCTGCAGTGCCTGCGGGAGGTCCCAGTGGAACAGGGTGGCCATCGGGGCGATGCCCCGCTCGTGCAGGCCGTCGATGAGCCGGCGGTAGAAGTCGAGCCCGCGCTGGTTGGGCAGGCCGCTGCCGTCGGGCTGGATCCGTGGCCAGGAGATGGAGAAGCGGTAGCTGCGCAGCCCGAGGTCGCGCATGAGGTCGAGGTCCTCGGCGTACCGGTGGTAGTGGTCGGCGGCCACGTCGCCGGTGTCGCCGTTACGGGTGCTGCCCGGGACGCGGCTGAAGGTGTCCCAGACGGACTCTCCGCGCCCGTCCTCCTTCGCGGCGCCCTCGATCTGGTACGCCGAGGTGGCCGCGCCCCAGCCGAAGTTGTCGGGGAAGCGCAGTGGGCCGGCGGGCCCGGTAGGTATCGACATGGATTCTCCTCATGGATACGGGGCCACCGCCGAGATTCGGGAGCGCTCCCAGAATAGGCCAGGGGCGGCCGGCCCGGTCAGCGGGCCGTCATGGCGGCCGGCGATGGCGGGTCGAGGCGGTTGGGGGCCCCAGACAGCGAACGAGGCCGCCGGGCGGCGCGGCGCGCCTGTCCCGTCGGCCTCTTTTCCCATCGTGTACGGGGGTTTAGTGTGGGGACGGGGGAGGGCAACCCCCGTCCCCACCGTAACTGCACACACACGGGCGGAATTTGGGTCCTGCCGTGCGTGTCGCGCGGGAGCCGGGCCACGCGAGTGGCTCTGGTTCCACCTCCCTCCGTAAGGCGGGACGATGGCTGACGACGGCGTCCGGGCTGGCCCGTCGTCGGCCCTCGGGTTGGTTCGCCGAGCCCGTCAGAAACGACCCCAGCGATCTTCTTGTTGGAACCTTGTCGATGGAAGCGCTCCCATCGACCGATGTTGCGACTGTAACGCCCGTCACCGCTTTGTGAAAGACCCAAAACGAGATCGAAACAACGGGCTGAACGAGTGGCGTGTGCGCTTGTTGTGGGAGCGCTTCCATGGCAGACTGTCGATTCAACGCGACAGGAGCCACATCGCGTGAGCGCGGGTTCTACCGAGGGCAGCCGGCAGCACGATCCCGGTCACGGTCACCCGATCGCAGCCGGCGGGACCCCCTCCCGTGCGGGCCGCACCGCCCTACCCCGGCCGGGCCCGGGGGAGACCACCTTCCCGGCGCCTCGAATCTCCCGCGGACCACCACCCTCGCGGGCAGGCGCCTTCGCCGGGGACCGTCCCGGCCTGGTCCGAGGAGACACCGCGCACATGAGACAACTGGCAAGACGCCGTCGAGTGGCGATCATTGCTGCCGCCGCGCTCGCCGCCGGCGGGGTGACCCTGCCCGCCGGCGCCGCGCAGGCCGCGCCCGCCTGCGACGTGGTCTACGCGACCAATGACTGGAACACCGGCTTCACCGCCAACGTGACGATCAAGAACCTGGGCGACGCGGTCAGCAACTGGACGCTCAAGTGGACCTTCCCGAACAGCAGCCAGCGGGTCACCCAGGGCTGGTCGGCCAGGTTCAGCCAGTCCGGCAGCGAGGTCACCGCGACCAACGAGTCGTACAACGGCAACCTCGGCACCGGTGCCTCCACCACCATCGGCTTCAACGGCTCCCACTCGGGCAGCAACCCGAAGCCCACCTCGTTCACGCTCAACGGCACCCCGTGCAACGGCACCCCGGCCAACCTGCCGCCGACGGTCTCCCTCGGCCTGCCGACCGGGCCGTTCACCGCGCCGGCCGACGTGCCGCTGACCGCCACCGCCAGTGACCCGGACGGGACGATCAGCAAGGTCGAGTTCTACCGCAACGGCCTGCTGATCAACACCGACACCTCCGCGCCGTACGCCTACACGCAGGAGGACCTGCCGGCCGGCAGCTACACCGTCCAGGCAAAGGCGTACGACAACGCCAACGGCATCGGGGTCGACGAGAAGGCGTTCACCGTCGGCGCCGCCAACGGCCCGACACTCGTCGCCACGCCGTCCGCGGTGAGCGTCAGCGAGGGTGGCACCTCCACCTTCAACCTGAAGCTCAGCGCCGCGCCGACGGCCAACGTGCCGGTCACCCTCACCCGCACCGGCGACACCGACGTCACGGTCTCGCCGAGCACCGCCACGCTGACCCCGAGCAACTGGAACACCGGGGTCACCGTCACGGTCGCCGCGGCGGAGGACACCGACACCCTCGGTGGCGCCGCCACCATCACCGCCTCCGCCACCGGTCTCGCCTCGCTGGCGGTCAGCGCCACCGAGATCGACAACGACACCCCCGGTGGCGACAACACCTACATCGCGAAGTTCCTCGAGCAGTACGGCAAGATCAAGAACTCGGGCTACTTCAGCCCCGAGGGCGTGCCGTACCACTCGGTGGAGACGCTGATCGTCGAGGCGCCCGACCACGGGCACGAGACGACCTCGGAGGCGTTCAGCTTCTGGCTCTGGCTGGAGGCGAACTACGGACGCGTCACCCAGAACTGGGCGCCGTTCAACAACGCCTGGACGGTGATGGAAAAGTACATCATCCCGACGCACGCCGATCAGCCCACCGCAGGCTCCGCCGGCACCCCGCAGTACGCCGCGGAGTACAACCTGCCCAGCCAGTACCCGTCGGCGTTGAACGCGAACATCCCGGTCGGGCAGGACCCGCTGCGTTCGGAGTTGCAGTCCACCTACGGCACCGGCGACATCTACGGCATGCACTGGCTGATGGACGTCGACAACACCTACGGCTTCGGTCGCTGCGGTGACGGCACCACCAAGCCGGCGTACATCAACACCTTCCAGCGGGGCACCCAGGAGTCGGTGTGGGAGACCATCCCGCAGCCGTCCTGCGACACCTTCGCGCACGGCGGTCAGTACGGCTACCTCGACCTGTTCGTCAAGGACACCGGCGCCCCCGCCAAGCAGTGGAAGTACACGAACGCCCCGGACGCCGACGCCCGCGCCGTGCAGGCCGCGTACTGGGCGCTGACCTGGGCCAAGGCGCAGAACAAGCAGGCTGACGTCGCCGCCACCATCACCAAGGCCGCCAAGATGGGCGACTACCTGCGGTACGCGATGTTCGACAAGTACTTCAAGAAGATCGGCAACTGCGTCGGGGCCAGCACCTGCGCCGCCGGCACCGGCAGGGAATCGGCGCACTACCTGCTGTCCTGGTACTACGCCTGGGGCGGCGCGTACGACGCCAGCCAGAACTGGTCCTGGCGGATCGGCTCCAGCCACAACCACTTCGGCTACCAGAACCCGTTCGCGGCCTGGGCGCTGACCAACACCCCGGAGCTCAAGCCGCAGTCGTCGACCGCGGTCGCCGACTGGACCAAGAGCTTCGAACGGCAGCTGGAGTTCTACACCTGGCTCCAGTCCGCCGAGGGCGGCATCGCCGGTGGCGCCACCAACAGCTGGGACGGCAGTTACGCCCAGCCGCCGGCCGGCACCAGCACCTTCTACGGCATGTTCTACGACGTCGACCCGGTCTACAACGACCCGCCGTCCAACCAGTGGTTCGGCATGCAGGCCTGGTCGATGCAGCGCATCGCCGAGCTGTACCTGCAGACCGGCAACGCGAAGGCCAAGGCACTGCTGGACAAGTGGGTGCCGTGGGCGATCGCCAACACCACCCTCGGCACCAACTGGTCGATCCCGTCGGACATGGCGTGGACCGGTCAGCCGACCACCTGGAACCCGTCCAGCCCGCAGCCCAACACCAACCTGCACGTCGAGGTGATCAGCAAGGGCCAGGACGTCGGCGTCGCCGCCGCCTACGCCCGGATCCTGATCGCGTACGCGGCCAAGTCGGGTGACGCGGCGGCCAAGACGACCGCCAAGGGGCTGCTCGACGGGCTGTCCGCCGCCGCCGACGCCAAGGGTGTCTCCACCACGGAGAAGCGTGGCGACTACCGGCGCTTCGACGACACCTACAACGCCTCCACCGGGCAGGGCGTCTACGTCCCGCCGGGCTGGACCGGGGAGATGCCGAACGGCGACACCATCGCCGCCGGCAAGAGCTTCCTGGACCTCCGGTCCTTCTACAAGAACGACCCGGACTGGCCGAAGGTGCAGGCGTACCTGGACGGTGGCGCGGAGCCCAGCTTCAACTACCACCGGTTCTGGGCACAGGCGGACGTCGCCATGGCATACGCCGACTACGGCAGCCTGTTCCCGAACGGCTGACGACGACCCGGGGTGGGTGGCGTGGACCGCCCACCCCGGGATCCGGCCCGGGGTCCGAGGAACGACGGACCCCGGCCGGCGGACGGCCTGACACCCACGGTCAGGCCGGGGTGGGCCAGCCATCTGGCCGACGCAGCGGATCGGCTGGCCCACCCCACCGCCCGGACTGGAGCCAACCGCGAAAAAGCCCAGAAATTCGGGCCGTCACGGGATCACGCCGAGGTCCGCAACGGAGTAACGTACGTCACCGGAGAGGCCGCTCCCCCCGTGGCGGCCTCTCCACTTTTTTGCCCTACGCCCGCCCGGATCGGCCCCGGTTCGCCCCTGGCTCTCCGCCCACCGGGTGACGCAGACCGGGGTGCCCGGCCGGCAACGACCGCCGCAGCACCACCCAGCTCAATGCCAGCGCCGCGGCGACCAGCGGCCAGGTCAGAGCCACCCGGGCCACCACCAGCGCGAGCACCTGCCCACCCAGATACAGCGGCACGAACACCGCCAGCCGCAGCAGGTAGGTCGCCGTCCACACCCAACTCGCCCGGCCGTAGCCGCGCAGCAGCGCCCGGTCGCGCCGCCACCGGGTGCGCTGGCCCAGCACACCGCCGACCAACACACCGAGCAGCGGCCAGCGCACCACGATGCTGACCGCCCAGGCGAGAGCACTGGCGGCGTTGGACAGCACCTGAATGAGAAAGAAGTCCTCGGCCCGGCCGGTGCGCACCGCGATCAACGCCGCGACGCAGACGGCCAGCAGTCCGATCAGCACCGAGCGCGGCCGGTCACCCCGGCGCAGCCGTACGCCGGCCACCACCGCGCCCACCGCCAGCGCCGCGCCGATCCCACCCCACAGCGACTCGCCGCCCAGCAACCAACCCGCCGCGAACGCGAGCGGTGGCAGGGTGGCGTCGACGGCGCCGCCCCGCCCGCCCAACAGGTCCGCGAGCGACTCGGCCCGCGCCCGCCCGCCGGCGCCCAACCGCTGGTCCGGGTCGGGTGCGGCCTGGCCACTGCCGTGCTCCGCTGGTCCGCCCATCGCCGCCTCCTCGCTCTGGCACAACCTAACCGCCGTCGGGCGGCGGGCCACCGGTCGGCTGGCCGACACCTGCCGCTACGGTGTGCGGATGCGCGCGACGGCACGGGGTTGGACCGCGGTCTGGTTGGTCGTACTGGCCCTCGTCCAGACGGCCGCCTTCCTCGCCGTGTGGCGGGTCGCCGTGCACACCGAGATCGGCCAGTGGGTGGACACGGTCGCCCTCACCGGCAACCGGATCGGGCAGGACACCATCGAGGGTCCCGTCGACCGGATCCTCAACGCGATGTCGGTGGTCTCCCTGTTGGCCGCCACCGCGATGATCGGGTTCATCGCGCTGATCCGGGGACGGATCGCCCTGGCGATCACCGCGACCCTCCTGATCGCCGGGGCGAACGTCTCGACCCAGCTGCTGAAGTACGGGCTGAACCGGCCCGAGTACGGCGTCGACCCGGAGCGCTCCGCGGTGGGCAACAGCCTGCCCAGCGGGCACACCACGGTCGCCGCGGCGGTCGCGGTCGCGCTCGTGCTCGTGTTGCCGGCCAAGGTGCGGGCGGTCGGTGCCTTCCTCGCCGCGGCCTATGCCGCCATCGCGGGCGTCGCCACCCTCTCCGCCGGCTGGCACCGGCCCAGCGACGCGATCGCCGCGTACCTGGTGGTGGGTGTCTGGGCGGCGCTGGCCGGGCTGGTCCTGCTGATCACCCAGCGGGAGCAGGCCGAGGTCGCTCCCGGCGACGCGCACCGCATGGCCGCGCTGGTGCTCGGGGCGGCCGGGGTGCTCGCCCTGGTCGCCTGCGGGCTGTCCCTCACCTGGCTGGTCGGCCTGCGCGACACCGGCCCGGACGAGCTGAGCCGCCAGCCCCTGTTCGTCGGGTACGCGGGCAGCGCCGCCGGGATCGCCGGCACGATGGCGGTGGTGATGGCGCTGGTGCTCACCGTCGTGCACCGGCTGGTGCCCAGGGTCAAGGGCTGAGCGGACCGATGGACCCGGTCCGCGCGGCGTTCTCCGCGGAGTGCGCGCAGCTCACCGAGATCCTCGCCGAGCTGGTCGACGCCGACCTGGACCGGCCCACCAACTGCGCACCGTGGACGGTCCGGGAGTTGATCGCGCACGTGTGGACCGGAGTCGGCCGGCTGACCGAGATGCTCGCCGCGCCCGCCCCGCCCCGCGCCGAGGTCGACGCCGCCGGCTTCCGCTGACCCCGCTGGCTGCTGGCTGCTGCGCACGCTGGCGTCGGGCGGTGCTGGCTGCTTCGCGTGCCGGCTTCGGGCGGTGCTGGACGGTTGAGGTCAGCTCGCGGCGCGGGGTGCGGGGACGTGCGGGGCAACGCCGCGCAGGTGCGTCAGCACCACCGGGTCGATCCGGCCCGGCACCAGCCGCTCCTCCAGGTTCTCCAGCCCCGCCCAGGAGACCAACGCCGCTTCCGTGCCACCGTCGGTCTCCGGATGCCCCAGCGCCGCGAGCAACGCCGCCACCTCGTCGGCGACCGCGCCGCTCAGGTCCAGCAGGGTGGCCGGGTCGGGCCGGCTGAACAGCATGGTGTGCACGGCGAGCAGCCGACCCAGCTCGGCGACCGGGTCCGGGTGATCGTCCACCCGGAGGTCGACAAGCACGTCGCTGGTGCCGCCGTACCCGCCGCCGCGCTCGACCACCAGCAGGCCGGCGCTCTGCCGACCTCGCCGGTCCCCGCCGGCCTCGTCGCCGGCCCGCAACGCGGCGACCAGCCGCTCGGCGAACGGCAGCGCCGACCCGGCCAGCCAGGCGTCGGCCAGCGCGTCGACGACCTCCGGGCCGCTCAGTACGTTGCCCTGCGCGGCCCAGCCATCGCCGGTCCGTCCGCCCGCCCACGGGTGGCAGGCCGGCCCGGTCCAGGTGGCACCCGTTCCGTCGACGCCCACCACGCCGAGCTGGCGGTGCTCCCGCTCGGGGTCCGCGGCGATCAGCCCGGCCACCACGTCGGCGGGGGCGACCCCCGTGCGCAGCAGGGTGAGGCCCTGCGGACGGTAGGCGAGGTTGACGTGCGCCTGGGTGGCCAGAGCGCCGACCTCGGCGGCGGCGGCCGGCACCAGCGCCCCGGCGGCGAGGAACTTGCTGGCGACGACGACGCCGTGCCGGCGACCGTCGGCGGAGCGGGCGACGAGCGAGAAGGTCACCCGCCGAGACTAGACGAGCAGGTCGTAACTCAAGACGGGGCTGGGTCGCGGCGAAGGGCGCTGGCCATCGCTTCGACTGCCCGCCAGGCCGGTGTGCTGTCGAGCGGTATACCTCAGAGGTATGAATATGACGCTGAGGTATACCGCTCACTAGCGCATCCGCCCCCACGGAGGTGACCCACGGTCACCGCCGGCCGCCGGCCGCCGGCCGCCGGCCGCCGGCCCTTGGACCCCGCTCGACCGGACGTCGTCGTACCGTGCCGGCTCAGAAGGGCGGCGCGGCGGCCTCCGGTGGGGCGCCGTGCGCCCGACGGGCGTCGACGACCGCGACGGCGGCCAACACCAGCACCCCGACCGCGCTCGCGGCAACACCGGGCAGGAACAGCAGAGGCACCGCCGACACCGCCAACACCAGCAGGGCGATCCACCGGGACGGGGACACCCGCGCGAACACCTCGTACTCCAGGCGGGCCCGCCCGGCCAGGAACAGGGCCGGACCACCGAGCACCATGGCCAGCCACGCCCCCGGGATCTGCTCCAGCGGATGCTGGATGATCAGCTCGTAGCCGATCGCGGTGGCCGCGAGACCGACCACCATCACCAGGTGGGTGTCGGCCGCCGAGCGGCCGATGGTGGCGGGGTGCCGAGCCTTCACCACCGCCTCGCCCAGGATCCGCCCGGCCCGCTGGACGTAGATCCGCCACAGCATGATCGACGTGGCCAACGCGAGCGCGAACGCCCACACGTGCCCCGACTCGTACGGTCCCTCGCTGTACGCGAAGCCCGCCACCAGAATCGTCTCGCCCAGCGCGACGAGGAAGAACTGCTGGTACCGCTCCGCCAGGTGTTCCCCGGCGATCTCCCACTTGGAGATCGTCGAGCGGCCCAACCACGGCACCGGCCAGCCACACCGGGCGGCCACATACTCGATGGCCAGCGCCGCCGTCCAGAGCGTGACCTGCGCGTTGGTGCTCAGCAGCGCCCCGGTTATCCAGAACACCCCGCTGACCGAGAACACCACGGCCATGCGTACCTTCAGCCGGCGGTACGGGTGGGCGCCCAGCGCGAGCGACAGGATCACCGGTCGGGTCACCTGCGCGACCACGTACGCCACCGCGAACATCAGCGCGGTGTCGCTGAAGGCCCGGGGGATCGCCACCCCGAGCAGCATGCTGCACACCAACGCGGTGATCACCACGGTCTGCAGCGGCACCCGGTAAGGGTCGTAGCGGCTGGTCGTCCACGCGGTGCCCTGCCAGACCGACCAGAGTGCGAGCAGCAGCAGCAACGTCTTGCCGCTCCCGGTGATCGCCGCCGCGGCGTGCTCCCGCGCCGGCCCGTCGGTCAGGTCCTCGAAAGCGCGCGCGGAGATCCGGGTGAGCGCGAAGACGAACACCAGGTCGAAGAAAAGCTCCAGGAAGGTCGCCCGGCCCGGGTCGCGCTGGGCCGGCTCCAGGTGCCCCGCTGCCCTGGAACCCATGGTCAGCGGCCTGCGCCGTTGGTCCGGTTCACCTCGAAGTCGTAGCATCCGCGCCGGCATGCTCGGCCGGAAACCGGCGATTCTGCCCAACCCGGGGATCTTGCCCGTACCCCCGTCAACGGGCACGATCGATCGGTGACGAATCGATGGGGCATGACTGTGCCGTTGGGCGGGATCGCCCTGGCGCACCACGACGCGGCCTACGCGGCCCTCGAGCAGGCCGGGTTCACCGACGTCTGGTCGTCCGAGGTCGCCGGGACCGACGCGTTCACCCCGTTGGCGCTCGCCGCGGCCTGGCAGCCGGGGCTGCGGCTGGGCACCGCGATCGCGCCGGTCTTCACCCGGGGTCCCGGCCTGTTGGCGATGAGCGCGGCGGCGTTGGCCGAGGCCGCGCCGGGCCGGTTCACCCTCGGCATCGGCGCGTCCTCACCCGTGCTCGTGCGGGACTGGAACGCCGTGCCGTTCGACGAGCCGTTCCGCCGCACCCGCGACATGCTGCGCTTCCTACGCGCCGCGCTCGGCGGCCAGACCGTCGACCAGGCCTACGACACGTTCACCATCCGCCGGTTCACGCTGGAACAACCGCCGGCCGTGCCGCCACCGATCCTGCTGGCCGCGCTGCGCCCGGGGATGCTCCGGCTGGCCGGTGCCGAGGCCGACGGTGTCATCCTCAACTGGCTCAGCGCCGACGACGTGCCACGTGCCCTCGCCGAGCTGGGCGAACGGCGTACCGGCTTCGAGGTCGCCGCCCGGATCTTCGTCTGCCCCACCGAGGACGCCGCGTACGCCCGAGCGTTGGGCCGCCGGCTCATCACCAGCTACCTCACCGTTCCCGCGTACGCGGAGTTCCACCGCTGGCTCGGCCGGGACGAGGCGCTCGCGCCCATGTGGGCGGCCTGGGCCGCCGGTGACCGACGCGGCGCCAGCGCGGCGGTGCCCGACGACGTGGTCGACTCGTTGGTGCTGCACGGCGCACCGCAGCGGTGCCGCGCCGAGGTGCGCCGCTACGCCGACGCCGGTGTCGACGTACCGATCATGGCGCTGCTGCCCACCCCGGAGCTCGCCGCCGGCGGCGCGGCCGCGTGGCTCAGCCTCATCGCCCAGTTGGGCGCCGACCCCCTAGGAGCGTCCGCGTGAACCTCACCGACCGGATCGTGGTGGTCACCGGCGGGGCCGGCGGCATCGGGGCGGCACTGTCCCGCCGCTTCGCCGCGGAGGGGGCCGCCGCCGTGGTGGTCGCCGACCTGGACCCCGAAGCGGCGGACGCGGTGGCCGAGGGGATCGGCCCGGTCGCGCACGCCATCGCCCTCGACGTCACCGACGAGGAGCAGGTACGCGACCTGGTCGCCGACACCGAGGAGCGCTACGGCCGGATCGACCTGTTCTGCGCCAACGCGGGAGTGACCACCGGCGGGGGAGTGGAGGTCGACGACGCCGACTGGGACCGGGCGTGGCGGGTCAACGTGCTCGCCCACGTCTACTCGTCCCGCGCGGTGCTGCCCGGCATGCTCGCCCGAGGTGGCGGGCACCTGCTGCACACCTGCTCGGCGGCGGGCGTGCTGACCGCGGTGGGCGACGCCGCGTACACCGCGACGAAGCACGCCTCGGTGGGCTTCGCGGAGTGGCTCGCCATCACCTACCGGGACCAGGGCATCCGGGTCAGCGCGCTCTGCCCGCAGGGAGTCGACACCCCGATGCTCACCGAAGGGCTCGCCGAGGGGCACCTCGGCGCCCGGGTGGTCGCCGCGTCCGGTGCGGTGCTCACCCCGGACCAGGTCGCGGACGCGGCCGTCGCCGGGCTGGCCGAGGAACGGTTCCTGATCCTGCCGCACCCGGAGGTCGCCGACTACGCCCGTCGCCGCGCCGAGGACCCGGACGGTTGGCAGGCCGGCATGCGCAAACTCGTCCGCCGCCTGACCCGTTAGGGCAGCGGGACGCGTCCGGCGGCCAGGAGATGGGCACTCGAACTGATCAGCGCCGGTTCGCTGCTGTAGAGCCGGGCGAGGTCCAACGCCGCGGCGAAGACCGCGCCCTGCGTCGGCCCGTTCGCCGCCGCCTCCGCCGCGGTCCAGGCCGGCCCTTCCACCCCGTGTACGACGACATCGGTCAGCCCGGCTGCCGAACACTCGTCGGTCAGTTCCTCGAACCGATGGAAGTAGGCATGGGTGAAACCGACCCGTGCGTCGTTGACGCCGTCGGTGAGCAGCACCCTGGCCTCGTCGAGCACGCTCCCGTCCAGTCGCCCGGTGGCCGCGAAGTCCAGCGGGCCGGCGAAGCGTGAGATGACAGCGGCCACGACGTGACCGCCGGGACGCGTGACCCGGACGGCCTCCCGCAGCGCCTGTAGTCGATCAGCGCGGCGCACCAGGTGGTAGAGGGGACCCAGGAGCAGCGCGGCGTCGTACATCCCGTCGGCATCGGGTAGCGCACGAGCGTCGCCGACCTCCGCCTCGACCGGAGGCTGTCCGGCGCGGGCCTGCGCCACGTGACTCGGCACCAGGTCGACCAGGCGGACCTCGTAGCCGGCGTCCACAAGCGTTCGCGCGTACTCGCCGGTGCCCCCACCGATGTCCAGCACCCGGGCGCCCGGACCGGGCAGGAGATCGCGCAGCAGCTCATTCGTGCGGATCCACTCCAGTCGAGCCTGCGGCCGGGCGGACAAGCGCTGGTCCTCGCGGTAGCGCACCGTGTAGTAGTCGACGATGTCGCTCGTGTGCTGATCCACCCTCTGATGGTCATCGCTGTGGGACCAGATCGCCACCGTGTTTCGCCCCCCGTGATCACCGCGGGGACCGGCGGGCGCGGCGCAGGGGAGTGGGGTGCACCGACCAGAGGAGGCGACGCCACCAGGGGCGCGCGGAGCGCAGGGTGTGCACGTAGGCCATCGCCACCTCGGCCGCGCGGGCGGCCTGGTCGGGTGTCGCGGCACCCGGGGCGAAGCCCACCTGGTTGAGCAGGGCCGCCAGATCGTCGACGGCCGGTCCGTCGGTCGTACCGTCGGCGGTCGTGCTGCCGGCGGTCGTGCTGCCGGCGGTCGTCTCCGCTCGGGCGGCGGCGAGGGCCAGCCGGGCGTGACCGGCCACCTCGGTGGCGGCCAGGTCGTCACCGACCGGGCGGCCGGCCAGCCGGAGCGCGTCGGTGACCTCCCGCCAGGCACCGGCGATGCGCTGACCGGGGTCACCCCGGACCAGCCGGGCGCGGGTGAGTGAACGGCGCATCGCCAGCAGGGTGAGCAGCAGCGTCCCGACCAGCAGCAGCAGACCGCCGCTGCCGCCGGCGACCAGCAGTGGAGTGGACACGCCGTCCCGGCCGGGCGGCCCGTCACCAGCGGTGACCGGCTCCGGTGACGCGGTCGGCTCGACGGTGGGCGCCGGCGCCTCCGACGGTGGCGGATCCTCCGGCGTCGGGCGGAAGTCCTCCTCCACCGGCCTCGGCTCCTCGTTCGGGCGGGGCAGCGGATCGAACGGGACCCAACCCAGCCCGTCGAACAGCACCTCCGGCCAGGCGAACGCGTCACCGGCGAGCACCGGCCCCTGCCCGCCGGCCCGGAAACCCACCACCACCCGGGTCGGCAGCCCGGACAGCCGGCCGAGCACCGCGAACGCCGCCGCGAACTGCTCCGAGGTGCCCTCCTGCCCGCCGCCGGCGCGGGGCCCGAAGAGAAAGAAACCCAGATTCGGGTACGCGTGCCCGCTCGGCGCGTCCGCCACCACCCGGTAGTGCTCGGCCAGGAACTGCTCGATCGCCAGAGCCCGCGCGAACGGGGCGCCGTTGTCCTCGGCGAGCTGCGTGGCCAGCCGGCGCATCGGGTCGGGCACCCCGTCGGCCACCCGCAGCACCCGGGCCACCTCCTCGCCGGCGGGCACGTTCGCAGTGGCCAACAGGTTCGAGTCCGGCTGTTCCTCGGCGGAGGTCACCGCGTACCGCAGCCCCGGCGTCAACCCCTCCGGGCGGATCAGCGTCCCGCTTGCCGGGTCGTACGCCACCCGTGCGCCGCTGACCTCCCGGGGTGTCGCCACGGCGGGCAGCAGCCGACCGCTCAGCTCCGCGACGGTGACCTGCTGGCGGACCGTCTCCACCGTGCTGTCGCGGGACGGGGCGGGGGCCGGCAGGATCCGCCCGGCGTTGCGGTACGTCGCACCGACCCGCCAGGTCACCCCGTCGTAGTCGCTGAGCACCGCCAACCGCATCCGCACACCGCGACCGGCCGGCTCGTCCCCCGGTGGGGTGTCACCGGACGCGGGAGGTGCGACACCGGTCCGCTCCGTGCTCACGTCGAGGAGCTTCTGCTCCGGGCGCAGCGCCCAGCCGGAGATCCGAATCAACGGGTTCTCGTCGAGCGTCTGCACCTGCGGCGGCTCCACGTATCGGCGCGGGTCCACCGGCCGCCCCTCGACCTGGTCGGCGACGACCGGTCCGAGTAGCGCGACCAGCCCGACCACCAGCGCCACCCCGAGTGCCGCGCTGGTGGCCAGCCGCAGCCGCATCGCCGCGCGGACCCGGGGAGGCAGCTCGGCGGTCGGGTCGGCGGCGGCCGATGCGGCACCGGTGGGGGCCGCCAGACCAGCCGCCGCGACCGCAACGAACGCCACCGTCACCCCGACCGCCGGGGCGGCATTCGGACCCACCACGTAGAGGGCGGCGGCGTAGAGCCCCGCCGCCGGCAGGTAGCCCAGCAGCACCCGGCCGGTGCGCAACGCGACCTCCGCACCGGCCAGCCCGGCCAGCCAGGCCGCCACCACGGGCACCAGCACCGTGTCCGGGGTGGGCTCCACCGGGATCATCGCGGTCAGCAGCCGCGGAATACCGTTGCGCGCGGCGTCGCCGGTGATCTCCAGCAGGCCACCCGGAAGCTCTGCCCGGCTGGCGGCCAGCCGCAGCGACCACAGTGTCCAGCCGGCCATCGCGGCCACCGACACCGGCGCCACCAACCAGGACGGCAGCCGCCGGGCGGCCACGCTGACCAGCACCGAACCGGCCGCCGCACCGACGACCAGCCCGATCAGCAGGTTTCCCGCGTACACCCGGCCCAACACCACCCCGGCCAGCGCGATCAACCCGATCAGCGCCAGCGGTACGACCGCCGCCCGCAGCACCCGCCCGGCACGCGTCACCACCGGCGTACCCCGTCCCACTCGGCGGCGAACTGCGCGCCGTCCGCCGCGTCGACCACCACCAGGCCGGCCGCGCCCGGCGGCGTCGGCTCGGCGGCGCCGAACACCCCGACCACCACCGACGGGTACGCGCCACGCAGCGCCCCGACGTGCCCCAGGTCGTCCCGCCCACCCGGCCCGGTCAGGAAGATCAACGTGTCACCGAGCCGGTCCTGGCGCAGCCGGGTGGCGGCCGCGCGGACCGCCTCGTCGGCATCCGAGAGCGCGGCGGCGGCGAGCCGGTCCAGCGGACCGAGCGCCGACCCGACGTCCGGCGTCCCACCCGGCGCGGCCGGCTCCGCGTCGGCGAACAACAACACCACCGGCAGGTCGGCACGGTGTGCGGCGGTGACGATCGACGCCGCCGCCTCGCACGCCGACTCGAACGACTCCGCCACCCCACCCACCCGCTGGGGGTGCGCGACGGCGCGATTGTCCAGCAGCACGATCAGGTGCGGCAGGCTGGTGTCCACGTTCTCCCGCACCATCAGCTCACCCACCCGGGCGCTGGTCCGCCAGTGCACCCGGCGCAGCTCGTCGCCGACCACGTACTCCCGCAGCGAGTCGAACGTGATCGAGCCGTGCGGCACCCCGTCCACCCGGCCGTCGAGGCTGCGGCCCGCACCGCGCGGCACCGCCGTCAGGGGGTGCACCCGGGGGTAGACCCAGACCGGCACCGCCGCGCCGTACGGGCGGGCCAACGCCACCAACCCCAGCGGATCGCGCCGGGTCACCCGCAGCGGACCCACCGGCACCACCCCACGCCGATGGGTCGGCACGTCGTAGCGGACCTCGGTGTCCCGACCGGGCCGCAGGCGCAACACCGGCACCGGCACGCTGCGCTCCCCGCACCGGTCCTCGGCCAGCAGGTTCGCCGACCGCAACCGGCCCGCGTTGCGCACCGTCAACGTCATGCTCGCCGGCTCGCCGCGGGCCACCCGGTCCGGATCGGCGTGGCGGGTCACCGTCAGCCGGGGCCGCCAGGCCGCGACCAGCGCGGCGTAGCCGACGGCCGCGCCGGCCGCCGCGCCCAGCAACGTCAACTCGGGGTACGCGAACCGGAAACCCACTCCCAGCAGCACCACGGCGGCGACGAGCAGCCCGATCCCACGGGCGGTGATCCCCATCGCGCTGGTGCCGGTCAGCCCTGCACCGGAGCGGGCTGCCCCGACGGCAGCGGCACCGGCACCGAGGCGACGGCCTGACGCAGCACCTCGGCGGCGGTCATCCCGCGCACCTGGGCGTCCGGCGTCAGCAGCAACCGATGTGCGAACACCGACTCGACGAGCGCCTTCAGATCCTCCGGCATGATCCAACCTCGCCCGTCGATGAGCGCGTACGAGCACGCCGCGCGGGTCAACGCGATCACGCCCCGGGGACTGACCCCGACCCGCACCTGTGGGTGGGTGCGGGTCGCGGCGGCCAACCGGACCGCGTACGCGTAGAGCGGCTCGGCGATGTGCACCCGACGGGCCATCCGGACCATCTCCCCGACGGTGGCGGTGTCGGTGACCGGGGCGAGCGCCTCGGGGGAGCGCACCGTCGCGCCGCGCAGCACCTCCACCTCGACCGCCTCGTCCGGGTAGCCGACGGACAGCTTCACCAGGAAACGGTCCAGCTGCGCCTCGGGCAGCCGGTAGGTGCCGTCCATCTCCACCGGGTTCTGCGTGGCCACCACCAGGAACGGCGACGGCACCGGGTGCCGGACCCCGTCCACGGTGACGGTGCGTTCCTCCATCACCTCCAGCAGCGCCGACTGGGTCTTCGGCGACGCCCGGTTGATCTCGTCGGCGATGACGATGTTGGCGAAGACCGGCCCCGGATGGAACTCGAAGTCCCGGCTCGCCTGGTTGAAGATGGTCACCCCGGACACGTCCGACGGGAGCAGGTCGGGCGTGAACTGGATGCGCCGCCACTGACCCTTCACCGTGGCGGCGATGGCCCGCGCCAGCGTCGTCTTACCGACCCCCGGTACGTCCTCCAGGAGCACGTGACCCTGCGCGAAGAGCGCGGTCAGCGCCAACCGAACCACCTGCGGTTTGCCGAGCACCACCGCGTTGACGTTCTCGGCCAGCCGGGCGGCCAGGGCGGCGAAGCCCTGCACCTCCGGCTGGGTGAGCGGCTCGTGGGTGTTCACGGTCGGCGGTGCTCCTTGCCTGGTGCTTCAGCAGGTGGGCAGGACGTTGATGTTGTCGCCGCCCTCCAGGTTGAGCCAGGCCCAGGGAATGTAGTTCTTCCCCTCGTACTCGACCTGCACCCACCAGGTGCTGCGCTTGTCGTTGTTGTAGATGTACGCGTAGACCTCTTCACCCGACTTCTTGCAGTACGCCTTCAGCCGGGTGCCGGGCTCCGCCCAGCCGACCTGCTTGTCGTTGTCCTGCTCGGCGACCTTGAAGACCTCGTTGCCGTTGCGGCCAGTCCGGTCCTCGTTGCAGTAGGTCGACTCCGGCCCGGAAGCGCCGTTGCGGCAGGTAGCGATCCCGTACTGCGGTTGGGTGGCCTGGTCCTTCGTGGCCGTGCCCTTACCGGCGGCGTTGGTGGCCGTCACCGTGAACGCGTACGCCGTGCCCGGCGTCAGTCCGGTCATCGTGATGCTGGAACACGCCCCGGCCTTCGTCGGCTCACCCGGCGTGCTCAGCGCGCAGGTGGCCTGACCGCCGCCCGCGTCCACCGTGAACGTCACGGTCGCCGCGGTGGCCGTCGACGACGAGCCGGTCACCGTGACCCGTGGCTCGGCGACCGTACGCGCGGTGGCGGTGGCCTCCGGGCCGGGACCCGCCTCGTTGACCGCCTTCACCTTCACCACCACGTTCTGGCCGTTGCCCAGCCCGGTGACTGTCGTGCGGGTGTCGGTCACCTCGCTGGCCCGCCCACCCACGTCCACCAGGTATTTCGACACCGGTCGGCCGTTGGCCTCGGCGGGCGCCCACTGCACGGTGACCGCGCCCGGCTGGTCGGCGACCGTGCCGGCCCGCAGGTCGAGCGGCGCGCCGGGCGTCGTGAAGGGCACCACCGTGTTGCTGACCGGTGACGCCGCCGAACCGGCGCCCTTGTCGTTGACCGCCACAACCGTGAACGCGTACTGGGTGCCGAACTCCAACTCACCGGCGGGCACCACCAGCTCGGTCTTCGTCGACTCACCGACCGGCGCGTTCGTCCCCGCCGAACTGGCCGTCACCGCGTACCGCGCGATGGTGTTGCCCTGGCCGTTCGCCGCCGGCCACGTCACCAGCACCGTGCCGTCCGGCCGCTCCTGGGCGGTCGCGCTCGCCGGCGGGTCGGGCACCGCGGCCGTCGGGATCACCGGGTTGCTGGTGCGCGGCGGACCGTCGCCCTTGGCGTTGACGGCGTACACCGCGAACCGGTACGTCTCGCCGTTGGTCAGACCCGTGACCTCCACCGCGCGTTGGTTGGCACCCACCTCCAGGCGCTGGCCGCCACCCTCCACCACGTACTTGATGATCTCGGCGCCGTTCGCGGCGGCCGGCCGCCAGGTCACCCGCGCCTGCGCGTTGCCGGCGGCGGCGGTGACACTGCGCGGGGCGCTCGGCTTGTTCACCCGGGGCTTCTTCGGCGGCGGCGGTGGTGGCGGCGGGGCGACCGGTGGCGGGTCACCGCCGAGGACGTCGTTGGCGTACTTGTCGACCTCGCGCACCTGGTGCTTGTCGTCCACCACCCGGGCGGTCGCCGCGTCGGGAGAGTTGATGAACAGGCGGTTCTCCCGCACCTCAAGCTCCAGCGGCCCGTTCGCCCGCCCCTTGATGGTCTCGACCAGCTGACCACCCGCGTCGAAGGCGTAGATCGTGCCCGTGGCCTCGTCAGCGCAGTAGAACCGGTCCGCCCAGGCCACCGCCGGGCTGAGCCGGTCGCCCTCGCCCGGCACCGTGAACGCCTGCTCCTCCCCACCGTCCCCCACCACCAGCACCCGCCGCTCGGCGGGCACGGTGACCGGAATCCGCTGCCCGCTGGTGCGCGTGGGCATCGCCGCCGCACCGGACAGCGTCAACGGCGTCGGGTGAACCTTGCCCTGCTGCACCCGCACCAGCTTCCCGGCCGTGCGGTCGAGCACCGCCACCCCCTCGTCCAGGGTGGACACCACCAGCTCGTGGCTTGCCTCGGCGACGTCGTACGACTCGACCTGCTTGGGGCTGAGCCCGGCGCCGGCGGGCGCGGCCGAGGCCGGCGCGGACGGCAACGTGGCGGCGGTGATGGCTGAGACGGTGCCCTGGCTCGGCACCGCGATCCAGAGCCGGCCCTCGCCGTCGAACGTCCCGCCGGTGATGCCCGGGGGATAGTGCACCGGCTCGCCGACCGGGACCAGCGACCGCGGGTCGAGCTGCCGCACGATGCCCTGCACGGCGTCGACGACGAACGCCGAATCTTCGTGCAGAGCGACACTCACACCCAGGCCGGGGGTGGTCCGGGTGGTCGCGGTGAGCTGCAGGGTGGCCAGGTCCAGTGAGCTGACCTGCCCGGTGTGCAGGTCACGCAGGACCAGCAGCCGGTCGGTCTGGGTGATCTGCATCGGGTGCCGAACGGCGTTGGGGATCTCGGTGCGGGTGTCCACCTTGGCGGTGACCCCGTTGACCCGGGCCAACTCGCTGCGCGCCGCGCTCCACAACCACGAACTCGCGTCGTAGTTGGCCACCGCGTTGTCGGCAGCGCCGAGCCCGAGAACGGTCAGACCCATGGCCGCCAGCAGCGCGGCCACCGTGCCGACGGTTACCAGCCCGCCGCGCAGCCGGGACCGGGAGCGGGGGGTGTTGGTCTGAACGGCGTCCTCGATGCTGGCCACAGCCGGCTGCCTCCCGTAAGTCATGGCAGGTGACGCGCATCGCGGCCACCCCTCCCCTGAGCCGGGTGCCATCATATGGCGCTGCTGGTGACGGGGGAACCCGCACCGTCACCCCTGTGGATACCGAGCGTGTGCGCAGTGGACGCCCAGCTCAGCTCGGTTCAGCTCGGCACACCTCAGCTCGGCGACGGTCGGGCCGACGGCCTGCCGCTCGACGGGGTGGTGCGCTCCCGCGTCGTACAGACCTGTCCGGAGGTCGCGAAGCTGTCGGTGGAATAGACCGCCAACACCGTGAAGCAGTGATCCAGCCGCGAGTTCAACCCGTTGACCGTGTAGCTCGTCCCACCCGGGTCCACGGTGGCCATCACCCCCAGCGGCTGCCCGGCCCGACCGGCGGCGACCATGAACGGCACCGCACCACCGGACGGGTCCGTCCAGGTCAGCGTGATGGTGGTCGCGTCGTCGCGGAGCTGCAGATTGCCGGGAGGTGGCCCGACGGACGCCTGTCCCGCAGCGGTCGGCGAGGTCCCCGGGGGCGGCGGATCGTCGCGGGTCAACACCACCACACCCAGGCCGGCCACCGCCACGACGGCCACCCCGGCCGCCACCGCCGCGCCGATCAGCGTCGCCCGGTTGCGCCCCGCCGACCCGCCTTTGTCGACGTACGAGGGCCGGTGCCCTTCGTGCACCGGGTGGTACTGCTGACCCGGGTACGGCACCTGCGCCGGCTGGTACTCCCGGGGTGCGTACTGGTCGTGCGTCGGGTACCGATCGTGAATCGGGTACTGGTCGTGCGTCGGGTACTGGTCGTGCGTCGGGTACTGGTCGTGCGTCGGGTACTGGTCGTGGTGGTGCGGCGGTGCCGCTCGCGGTGCGGTCGGCCGCGACCCCGCCGCCTCGGCGCCTGTGTCCGTCGACCACGCCGCCGGAGACGGTTCGGCCGACGGCACGACGACACTCGACCATGCGGCGGTCGGCGCTGGCTGGACGGTGGGGGACGGGGCCGACATGGTGTCACCCCTGGTCGGGTCGGTGTCCGGCTGGACGGCCGGGATCACCTCGGTCTGATCGAACCTCGCGGAGACGGGCTCGGCGTGTCCGGGTGGTGCGGAGACCCGGTAGGCGTGTCCGGGTGGTGCGGAGACCGGGTAGGGGTGGGCTGGTGGTGCGGACGTCGGGGACGGGTGTGCCGGTGGCCCGGAGACCGGGTGGGGGTGGCCGGGCGGCGTCGTGACCGGTGGTGCAGCGGCTGGTGGTCCGCTGACCGGATGCGCCGGCCCTGGCTGCCCAGCTGCGGCGGACGGTCGGCCCGACAATGTCGCGTCGACGGCGGACGCGACGACCGGTCCGGTCGCCCCGGCGGGTCCGGCCGCGGCTCGGGCAGCCTCTTCTGCGAGGAGCGGTTCGATCTGTCGTACCTGGATCGTGGGGTTGTCCCACCGAGGTGCCGGCGGCCCCGACGTCGGCGCGGGGCCGGCCGGCGCCGGGGCGGGTGGGGTCGACGACGGGTGCGGCACGTCGACCGCTGGGTGGGTCGCCTGGTCGCCCGTCCGCTGACGAGGAGGAGCGGTCGGCCCGGCCGTCGGTCGCGGTGGGAGCCGCTGACCAGACGGTGGTGGCTGGCTCTCAGTCCTTTGCCGGGGTGGTTGGCCCTGGGCGCTCGGCTGGATCGGCTGGCCCTCCGCCCCCGGTCGGAGCGGCTGGCTCTCCGACACTGGCTGGGATGGCTGGCTGACCGCCGGCCGGGCGGACCCGGGTGGTTGCTCGTCGGCGCGTTGGCGGGGCGCCACCCCCGGTGCGGCGGCGTCGCCGGGTGACTGGGGTGCGGCGGTGCCGCGTACCCCAGGAGGGGTTGTCTGGGGTGCGGCCGGCGGTGGCCAGGGCGAGTTGGCGGGCGCCAGGCCATCGGCGGAGGGCCGCATCGCGGCCAGGGTCGCCATGGACAGGGTCGGGCCGGACAGTGCCGACCGGAGGCCGGACTCCGCCGCCGCGTCGACCGGGGCCGGATCGGAGACCGGCTCATGCTGCTCGGTCGGCGTCGGCGCGGACGGGCTGAGGTAGGCGCGGGCGGCGCGTACCGACGGGTGGTGCTCCCCGAGGGTGGCCGGCCCGGCGGCGGCGACGCGGGTGTAGTTGCGGCGAGCCTCGTGCCGGTTGCCCAGTTCCTCCGCGACCTCGGCCAGTTCGAAGGCGAGCGCGAGCATCACCGGGTTGGAATGCTCCCAACGCCGCTCGCCCGCCGCGAACGCCTCCTCCAGCACGCGGCGGGAGGCGAGCAGATCGTCCGCCTCGCGGTGCAGTCGCGCCAGCAGGTGGGCGGTGTGCAGCATCTCAGGATGATCCACACCGTACGGCGGGGGAGCGGATCCGACGGCCTCCGCGAGCAGCTGCCGGGCGGCCTTGAGGTCACCTGTGGCGCGCACGGCGAGGGCCCGGTGCTGGGCGGCTGCCAGGGGGGAGGGATGGGACACGTGGCAATGCTGCCGGCAGAGGGCCACCGGACGCCACCCGGACACGCCCCGGGCGGCGAGTCGACGGCGGGTACGCGGCCCTGTGAGCAGCGGCGGAGGTGCCGGGAGAAAGGCGTCGGAAGGCGATGTGCATGATCCACGGGCGGCGTGTACAGTAACTCCCCGTGCGGCCCGCCGTACCGACCATCGGGTGGCAAGATCATCTGGTCGGCAAGGTAGGCTGAACGTGTAGGTCCGGGTGGCGGAATGGCAGACGCGCTAGCTTGAGGTGCTAGTGCCCGTATAGGGCGTGGGGGTTCAAGTCCCCCTCCGGACACGATCTTGAGAACGAACGCAAAAGGCCGTTGACCTGGCTTTATCCAGGTTAGCGGCCTTAGTTGTT
>NZ_JBEZGL010000016.1:0-154473 GCF_040649915.1 Micromonospora sp. NPDC048839 | reverse complement strand
ACACAACCACGAGACTCAGCGGTGGCTGCTCCCTGCCCACGGACAAAACCACACCGCCGCAGCAGGTCAGAACGGATCTCCTGCTGGAGTACTAGGCGGTAAGGAACTGTTGGTGGACCTGGCCTTGCAACTGGGAGCAGATTGGGTGCAGGTTGGCGAAGTGGTCTCCGCGCCCGAAGTGCTCACCGACGCCGGACAGAGACGAGGGCGTTGACCTGTGGCGATGCGGTGGAGCGGTGCGGCGTGACCTCCCAGTAGAGGCCGAAGTGGTCAGGCGACGCTGCCGGATGCCTGGGTGCAGGTAATTACCGCAGCCCACCCTGAGTGGATCTTCCCGTTAACCGGGCTGCAGCCCGCCCAGTCCCGCACGCTGGTCCGACTGGTCGCCGAGCGTGGCGGTGACGGCATCGCCGACGGCCGGCCGGGCCGGCGGGCCCAGCTTTGGGTCTGGGTCGGCAGGAGAAGCGTTCGGGGTGCGCGGTCCAGGCGCCGTCGAGGGCGTGAGCGCGCATGGCTTGCTGGGCTGCGGCGTGGTCGTAGTGGACATCGGCGGAAGGATGAAGGCCCATCCCGACGCGGTGGTGTTCGTGGTTGTACCAGCCGAAGAAGGTGTCGCAGAACGCGCGGGCGTGGGCCAATGACCCGAAGCGTTCGGGGAACGTGGGGTGGTACTTCACGGTCTTGAACGCGGCCTCGGAGAACGGGTTGTCGTTGCTGACCCGGGGTCGGGAGTGTGATCGGGTGACCTGCAGGTCGGCCAGCAGCGTCGCGACGCGTTCGGAGGTCATGGAAGTGCCGCGGTCGGTGTGCACGACGTGCGGCGGGCACATGAGCTGATCAACCCGCCCCAAAAATCTTGACACCTTCCGCAGTCGGATCCCGAGATCTACCGTTCGGTGAATGTCGCCATCGACATGCTCGCCGAGATCGGGCCAGGTCTGGGACACCCGCTGGTCGACACGGTGCGGGGCCCGAGGGGCACGATCTACGCTTCGGCCGTCAGTCCGAGGTCCGGATCTGCTCCAGGTAGGTCAGAGGCTTCCGGAGGTGCTCCATGAGCTCCCGCAGCGCGTCCTTCTCCGCCGTGGTGATCACGACGTCCTCCTCCGACAGGGCGCCGACGAGGTCCGTGATCGCCAGGTCCCAGGCCCCGGCGCCGGCGGCCTCCCGGACGAACGGCCGGTGATTCGGGCTGATCTTGGGCGCGAGCTGGTCGATGATTCGGCGGCTGAGCAGGTAGTAATCGATGACTTCCATGGGTCTCCCGTGGGTTCGGCGACTAGGCCGGCGGGTTGGTGGTGACGCCCTCGCCGCTGAGCGGGAAGCCGCCGGAGATGCTGCCGTCCTTGTCCAGGGTAACGACGCAGGTGATGCCATCGCGGGTGCCGGTGACGAGCCAGCCGTCGCCGTGGGGACGTGGCTGAGGGCGGCTGTCGGGGTTGGCGGCGATGCTCTTGAACCAGCCCTCGACCTGCGCCTTGGTGGTGCCAGGCGAACAGAGCGTCTTGCCGGCCAGGGTGGACGAAGGCTTGTGGTTGCCACTGCCCAGGCCGTCGCCGTCCCAGATCATGTCCATCGCCCCGTCGCCCATCTCACCGAAGCGGCGCATGTCGTACCTGGCGTCGGCGAAGTCGGGGTCGTCCCAGGGGTTGGTCCTCTTGGGCGCCTCGGGCTCGGACGTGTCGGCGCCCTTCTCCGCTACTTGATCCGTTCGTAGGCCAGTGAGGGGTCACCCTCCCAGTCACCGTCGGCACGAGGCCGGCAGCTCACGATCCCTCGGCGGCTGGCGGCTGGCGGCTGCCCGTCCAGTGTGAGCCCGGTTTTAGGGGGAGCAGGTTGGGAGCAGTGGGGTGCCCTGAACGGCCCTGAACGGCGTCCAACGGCAACGAACGACGCTCAACTGCACCCACCCCATCCTGCGGCTCCACGTTGCTGCAGGTCAGAGTCGGTGCGGCGTCCTGTTTCACACCGAAGAGGTCGCTGGTTCGATACCAGCATCGCCCACCCTTAGTTTTGCAGGTCAGAGGCCCGTTACCGGAGTCATCGGTAACGGGCCGGTCCCTGGCTCTCGTTGGCCCGGATTCAACCGAACTGCCCTGGATTCCTGCGCAGTGGCGGCCGATCGCCCGCTCCACCGATCCGGCGAACCGATGTCGCACTGCAGTGGCGTTGTGGAACCAGGGCTTGCTCGATCTGCTGCCCCGGTTCGCCGAGGCGCTGCGCACGCGTCTCGTCGACGTCCAAGCTGCTATCACCGATGACTGCCCGGTGCTGGTCTACATCGGACGAGCCGACGGCGGCGGGTACGTCGGCTGGGTCGGCTACGGCCCGCGTAGCTTCGGTGAACCGCCACCTTTCTGGGATGGCTTCCCCGAGCCGTTGCGGGTCTTTCTGCGCGAGGTGCACGCCGGCTGCGTCTCGGGCGGCCGGCTGTCGTACGGGCCGGTACGCCCCCGGCACATGGAGACGCGGGCCGACCTCGCCGACTGGCCGGAGGGCATCGATGGCTGGGAGGCCGACATCGAGTCGACCCGGTTGTTGCAGATCAGTTCGGACGGCGGATTGTTGAGTTACTGTCTGAGCCCGGACCTGCGGCCGGGACAGGTCGCCTTGGTCTACGAGGGTCACGTCGGCGCGAAGGACTTCGGCTCCGAACTGGACGAGCTCCTCGCCTCGCGGCTGCGCCACCCGTAGGGCCTAGCCACCGTCCGATCGGCGTGTCATGCCGCGCGCTCGGGGTACGGCGAGCCCATTCACCGAGGGCGTGCAGGGCGACATCGTGCGGGCACCGACCGGGCCGGGCCTAACCACTGCCGTCAAGTCCAGCGCGCCAGCAGGGACGGTTGACGTACCTTGCCGCCGTTGGCGCAGCGGTCGACAAGGCTCTGTGTCACCTGGCATCGGAGTGTGCGCAGCCGCCCTGCCGGACCAGTAGCTGGTCCCGTTAGCTGAGACGTCGATCCCAGTCCCGATGCCGTGACCAGTGCATTCGCTGTGGCGACCTCTTCGGCACCCGAAGGCATCGACCTTCGAAGGTTCAGGTCATCACCCCGGGATGCACGCTCGCTCATGCCGAGAACAGTGCACCTGATCATGGCGTGGGATGCTGCGGTCCACCGTGCGCCCAGGTCTCTAATCCTGGCCTCAGGTTGATCGGGGACCATGAGCGGCAAAAGCTTCGACCGGAAGGGGGCGCAGCGGCGTGCGGATCATGATCGCGGATGATGACGCGGCCATCCGTGAGTCGCTGGAGCGGGTTCTCCAGGTCGAGGGTTACGACACCAGTACCGTCGCCAACGGCTTCGCCGTGCTCGACGGGGTCGGTGGGGCCGGCGGTGACACGCTGGATCTGCTGATCCTCGACGTGATGATGCCCCGCCTCGGCGGGTTGGAGACCTGCCGGCGGTTGCGGGCGGCGGGTCGGGATCTGCCGGTGCTGATGCTGACCGCTCGTGACCAGGTCTCGGACCGGGTCGCAGGGCTGGACGCGGGCGCCGACGACTACCTGCCCAAGCCGTTCGCCACCGAGGAGTTGCTGGCCCGGGTGCGGGCCTTGCTACGCCGGCGCACGCCGGGCGACGGGGAGTCGCAGGTCCTGTCGTTCGCCGACGTCCGGCTCGATCCCGACAGGTTCGAGGCGTGGCGGGGCGGGCGACCGCTGCGCCTGACCCGGACCGAGTTCTCCCTCCTGGAGGTCCTCGTGCGTAACGCGACCCGGGTGTTGACCCGCGACGCGCTGTTCGAGGCGATCTGGGGCTTCGACATGAGCGCCACCGCCAACAACCTCCAGGTGTATGTGAGCTACCTGCGCCGCAAGATGGAGGCCGAGGGTGAGCCGCGATTGATCTACACGCTGCGCGGCCTGGGATACACGTTGCGGGAGAGTCCTCCGTGAGCAGGCGCGCCGGCCGGGAACCGCGCCGGCTGACCCGATGGTGGCGGCGGCGGTCCCTGCGGACCAGGCTGACGGTGATCGCGGCGACGGCCATCGCCGCCAGCGTGTTCATGGCCTTCCAGGTGGCCAGCGAGCTGCTGGACGGGGAGCTGCGGGACACCGCCGAGGATCAGCTGCGCGCCGACTCCGGCGTCCTGGCGACGGACGCGGAGCGCGCCGGTCTGGCGCAGATGCAGCTACCGCCGTATCCCGGATCCGGTCGGCTGGTGCGGGTCATCCTGCCCGACGGCTCGACCCGGACGCCGGCCGGCCAACCCGCGCTGCCCCCGGTCAGCGAGCACGCCGGGCGCGTGGCGCAGGGCGCTTCGGCCGACCTGATGGAGTCGAACGACATCGACGAGGACGGCCACCTCATCTACACGCTGCGGGCGGGCGACGGCGCGGTCCAGGTGGCCCGCGTCGCCAACGACAGCCCGATCAACCGGTTCGGGTTCGGCATGCTGCTGATCGGGCTGCTCTGCGTGGTCGGCGGCGCCCTTGTCGGGCGGACCGTGGCGCGGGCCGGGCTGGCACCGATCGACCGGCTGACCGCCGCCGCGGTACGCGTCGCGCACACCCAGGATCTCGACGCAGACATCCCGGATGAGGGCGGCGGGGAGATCCGGCGGCTGATCCAGTCGATCAACGACATGCTCGCCGCGCTCCGGGACTCCCGGCAGGCCCAGCAGCTGCTCGCCGAAGACGCCGCCCACGAGCTCAAGACCCCGCTCACCAGCCTGCGCCTCAACGTCGAACTGCTGATCCGGCTCGATCGGCGCGGCACCCTGGACAGCGCGCTGCCGGCGGAGAGCCGAACCCGGCTGCTCAACGACCTCGGCGCCCAGGTAGCCGAGTTGAGCACCCTCGCCGCCGAACTGACCGACCTGGCCCGCGGTGACGTCATCGACGAGAGCACCGACCTGCTCGACCTCGCCGACGTGGTGGGGGCCGCCGCGACCCGCGCGCGTTCCCGCGTGCCCGACATCGAGGTCGCACTCGACGTCACCTCCGCGTGGGTGAGCGGGCGTCCCGCTGCGCTCCAACGGGCGGTGCTCAACCTCATCGACAACGCCGGCAAGTGGTCCCCCGCGGACCAGCCGGTCCAGGTCCGGCTCCGTGCCGAGGGCGCGTCGGCGGTGCTCGAGGTCGACGACGCCGGGCCGGGCATCGACGCAGTCGACGTACCGCGGGTGTTCGACCGGTTCTACCGTGCCGACAGTGCCCGGGCGTTGCCGGGCTCCGGTCTGGGGCTGTCGATCGTTCAGCGGGTCGTCGACGCCCACGGCGGCCGGGCCACCGTCGCCCGTTCCACACGCGGTGGCGCGCTGCTTCGGGTCGACCTTCCGACCGCGGCCCCGCCTGGTCGAATCACGCGGCCCACCGCCGGGTCATGAAGAAGATCCGGGACGGGCCTGAGGCTCCGTCCCGGATCTCGCCCGTGCCGCCGCGCTCACCGTGGCAGCGCGGGCTCCTCCTCGTCGCCGGCTAGCGACTGTCGCCCGTCCGGCGGCTCCACCGGTCGGGACAGCCGGCTCGGCCACCACATCCGCCGGCCGATCAGCAGGGTGAGGGCGGGCACCAGGACCGATCGCACCAGCAGGGCGTCGAGCAGCACGCCGAAGGCGACCAGGAACCCGACCTCGATCAGCATCACCAGCGGAAGTGAGACGAGGACCGCGAACGTGGCCGCCAGGACCAGGCCTGCCGAGGTGATGACGCCACCTGTGGCGGAGAGGGCTTTGAGCATGCCGTCTCTGGTGCCGAGACGCACGGCCTCCTCCCGGGCACGGCTGGCCAGGAAGATGTTGTAGTCGACGCCGAGCGCCACCAGGAACAGGAATGCCAGCAGCGGCACCGAGTAGTCGATGCCCTTGAACCCGAGGATCGTGTCGAAGACGAACACGCTGCCGCCGAAGGCTGCGGCGAATGAGACGACCACGGTGGCCATCAGGATCAATGGGGCCACGACCGCGCGCAGCAGCAGCCCGAGCACGATCAGGACGACGGCGAGCACCAGCGGCATCACCAGCTGTTCGTCGCGGCTGGTGGTCACCTCGGTGTCGAGGTTCTCCGCACTCGGCCCACCGACGATCGCCTCCGCCCCGATCACCGCGTGCACGGCGGTGCGCACCCGCTTGATCGTGTCGTACTCTGCGGCGGTGTCCGGCGCGTCCGTCGGGTACACGGAGATGTCGGCCCAGCCACCCGTGGTCTGACCCGGGATGGCCATGGCCACACCGCGGGTGCCCTTGACGATGTCGAGCACCCGCTCCTGGTACGCCGGCCGCGTGAAGATCGTCATCGGCTGGCCGCCGAGCTCCGGGAAGTGCTGGCGGAGAACGGTGAAGCCGGTGACGGACTCCGGCGCGGACAGGAACTGGTCCTGCTCCCGCAGGGCGCCGGTATTGCCCGCCAGCCCGAGGGCGAGCACGCCGAGGACTCCGAGCGAGCCGAGCGTCGCCACCCACCGGCGGCGGCTGATGGCGGTGCCAAGCCGTCCCCAAAGCCCCGGCCTCTGCTCCACGGTCGTGCTGAACTGCGGGATGGCGGGCCAGAAGATCCGCCTGCCGAGCACCACGAGCACCGCCGGGAACAGCGTCAGCATGGCCACCAGCGCGCACAGAATGCCGGCCGCACCGATCGGGCCCAACCCGCTGGTGCTGTTCAGGTCCGCGACGAGCAGGCAGAGCAGGCCGGCGACCACGGTGGCCGCGGACGCGACGATCGCCGGCGCCGCGCCGCGCAACGCGTGGACCATCGCGATCCGGACGTTCTCGTGGTGGTGCAGTGCCTCCCGATACCGAGCGATGAGCAACAGCGCGTAGTCCGTGCCGACGCCGAATACCAGGATCGTCAGCAGCGCCGAGTTCTGGTCGTTGACCACGATGCCGAAGCCCTTGACGAGCAGGTAGACGGTCGCCATCGCAGTCAGTGCGGCCACGCCGACGACCACGAGCGGGATGAACCACAACACCGGGCTGCGGTAGGTGAGGATAAGCAGGACCGTGACGACGACGACCGTGGTGAGGAAGACCTGCAGGTCGATGCCGTCGAAGACGGCGTCCATGTCACCGTCGACCGCGGCCGGGCCAGTCACGTCGAGTTCCAGGCCGGCGGGACGGTCCTTCGCGGCGTCACGCAACGGCCCGACGATGGCCTCCGGCGCGCCGTAGGTCGTGCTCACGTCGAGAGTGAACATCATCGCCTTGCCGTCGGTGGAGAGTCTCGTCGCCGGCCCCTCCTCGTCCTCGCTGGCCGCCACCTTCGGCGGGTACCGCGTGGCAAGGGTGTTGTAGTGGCGCTCGGCCGTCGCGCGGTCGGCGTCGGTCATGCCGCCGGCGCGGTGGTACACGAACACGAACGTGTTGTCCTCACCGCCGGGGAGACTGTCCTCCAGCACCGCCACCTTGGTGGACTCGGCACCGGCCGGCAGGGTGTCCACGGCTCTGTCGGTGGTGACCGAGCTCAGCTTTCCGCTCAACGGCACCATCACCGCCGCCAGCGCCACCCATAGGCCAATCACCAACCACGGCACCCACCGGCCTGCCAACCGACCGGCCGGCGCTTCCCCGGACGGCGCTGCGTTGACTGCCATCACTAGCCTCCTACAGACGGGTCACATCGCTTATCTGGTGCCGACTTCATACCGAGCGAATCTGAGACGACTGTTAGACCGGCGCTCAGGCCGGTTGGCCGAACCAGGTGCCCAGCGCACGCACCACCGTGGTGGCGTCGAGGTCCTGCCCGGTAGGCAAGGCCCAGGCGACACAGCCGTCGCGCCGGACGAGCAACGCGTCGACGTCCACCGGGTCCGTGCGGGCAGCAACGGAGTTGACCCGTCCGGTCCACGCCGCCGCCGCGGCGGTGTCGATCCAGCGGGTCCGGGACGACATCGTGGTGATCGTGACGTCAGTGCCGCTCACCCGCCGGCTGCTCTCCCGCAGTACCTCGACAGTGAGCGGCTCCACCTGCCGCGGCGGGCCGTCGAACTCCGCTGTGGACAGTCGATTCACCTCGAGCCCGGACCTGTCCGGCATTCGGCTTCCTGACGGGCGACCCGCTGGGCAGCGCCGCGCCGCCCGACTACGCCCCGCCGGGTTCTCCTACGACTCCCGTCGCCGACCGGATCAGCTGCACCAGCCGCCGGGAGCCGGCACTGGTGCCAACCAAAGACTGGGCCGGCAGCTCACGATGGGCCGGCGGCCGGCGGCCCGGTGCGAGCCCGGGCTGGGGGAGCAGGTTGGGAGCAGCAGCGTGCCCTGAACAGCCTAGAACCGCGTCCCAACGGCATCGAACGGCGCTCAACTGCACCCAGCCCTGCCTGCGGCTCCACGTTTGGGCAGGTCAGAGGGGGTTCGGCGTCCTCTTTCCCGCGGAGTGCCCTTTGGTTCTGGACGGCGATCGGCAACGCCCTATGTCGCCTGGTAGGGGAGTGTGCGCAGGTCAAGGAGGTAAGGAGCCGTTAGTTGGCCCGGCCTTGCAACTGGGAGCAGATTGGTGCAGGTTGGCGGAGAGGTCACCGCGTCCGAAGTGCTCACCGACGGCGGGCATAGACGAGGGCTCTGACCTGCGATAATGCGCTCAAGCGGTGCGGTGTGACCTCCCAGAGATGAGCGAAGAGGTCAGCCTTCGCTGCTCCACGCCTGGCCGGTGCCGGCTGTCGTCGTGGAGCCCTTCGAGGGCGATCTAGAAGAGTTCGCCGCATCGGCGTACCGCTCGGGCCGTCCGTGGTGCTGTGCGACCATCGCTGCTCCGTCTGAGGACCGGACGCAGCGGGCCACTCCGTCGAGCGGGCGGCCGGAGACCCGCTGCGCAATCCAAGGATGCGCAGCGGGCCGGCGCAGGCGAGTACTGGTCGTATTACTTGTGCGCTGTCAGCGACAGTGGCGGAGTGGCCATCCATCGCACCTTAGGAGATTGCCGCACCATCGCGGGTGCCCTGTTGCCGAGGCCGAACCACGATGTGCTTCACCTGGTTGGGTGGAGTCAGCGCTACTCGGTCGGAGGGGTCTGACCAGGGCAGACTTCATTGGATCCGTTGCCTTGCAACAGGTCGTCCCGAATCCAGCCCCTCTTAGCCTTATTCGGCACGCTGATGACGTATGTCCACGTGTGGATCCCGTTGATGTCCCGCGCCCAGCAGAACATGTCAAGTTTCTCGCCGGGGTAGATC
This sequence comes from Micromonospora sp. NPDC048839, assembly GCF_040649915.1. Classification (NCBI taxonomy): domain Bacteria; kingdom Bacillati; phylum Actinomycetota; class Actinomycetes; order Micromonosporales; family Micromonosporaceae; genus Micromonospora; species Micromonospora sp. NPDC048839. The sequence continues at coordinate 145,366 of NZ_JBEZGL010000016.1, read as the reverse complement.
GTGTAGGGGTCACTACATCTGGTGCTGGAGCCGCTCCTGACATTTGCGGCCTCGGTTACATAGCCCGGACGGTCATCGAGGTTCTGCGGGGCCCCCCTGCCGCAGCTCCAGTGCATCGGGGTCATGTCGGCCGACGTGCTGGCTTTGCCGGCGGCGGCATTGGGCTCGCCGGCCGAGGCTGGTGTCATGAGGATGGTCGTCGTGGCGGCGACGAGCGCGAGCGTCGACGCGGCGAGGGGCAGTGGGCGGATGGGTAACCTGATCAACGGAACTCCTAAATAGGGAATTGACGTTACGTCGTAGATTGCCGTCAGATTCGCACCCGACAACCCGAGTTGGAACAACTTTTCGCATAAGTCCAACTGTAGGTCTCCGTCAGGCCTTGCCAGGTGTAACAGTGGTAATCCAGCCCCTCGATGGGTTGATCCACCCTGATGCGAGGTCAGCCGGTGTCAGCTCCGTTGCGGGTGTTTGCGGCCGTAGTCGTGCGATGGCGACCGGGGCGGCTGTCGTAGTCAGGCGGCGCACACATTCCAGTCCCAACCCATTAGTCCAATGTCGCTTGCTGTCTCGGGGTTCACGGATGTCTTCGCCTCCTCGGTCGACCCAAGGCGGGCCGGGCTTGTTGACATAAATTCCTCCGTTTCGTGATCCTGTCTGCAGGGTCAGGATTTGTTGGATCGTCACCCTCCAGACTTTTCTCATCGACGTCGCGAACGGTCACCTCCGGCTCGGACGGGCTACCGCAGCGGACAGGAGGAAGATTATGTGAACGTGCAGTAGAAGTTCGATAGAAAATCGATATTCCTTCGACATGTTCTCGATGTGTCGACTTCGGAATTGCCGGAAGGGCGTGTTGAATGAACACGTCAATGGCACCTTCCACCATCAGTGCTGGTTGACAGATTGCAAGAACGACCCTTTGCGGGCTGGCCTGCCCGCGGCAGGTCTGGCGTCCGCACCCCTAAGCTGCGCTCGATTGGTCGGCGGCTCGATCCGGCGCTGAGTTCGGTCAACCTACGGTTGATCTGCTGCGACGCCGTTGTGCGGCAGGGCGGTGGGGGAAGGTTGGTGCTCAGCAACTCCGCCCTGCTCCACGGTTGCCGGGCCCGCTCAGCGCTTCGACAAGATGATCGACCTACTCCAGTAACGGCGGGCGTCGGTTCGTCAGAAGAGTGTCTCTGGCACGAACCCCAGCGACCTGGGTCGATAGGGTGAGTCGTGAACGGCTGGATCTGTTGTTCGGCTTTCGGGGGGTTCGAATGATCGAGTTCTCGCTGCTGGGTCCGCTGGAGGCCGTTGCTGATGGCGCGCCGTTGATGCTCGGTCCGCCCAAGCAGCAGGTGGTGTTGGCGATGCTGGCGTTGAGGCCGGGTCGGCTGGTCGAAGTGGACGAACTGGTTGATGAGCTATGGCCAGAGAAACCCCCGACGTCGGCGGTAGCGAATGCCCGTGGTTACGCCGGGAAACTCCGGCGGACGTTCGACCAGATACCGGAAGGACGAGGTCTCTTGTCCCCGCGTAGGGGCGGGTACGAGTTGCGGTTGCCGTCGGATGCCGTAGATGTGTTCAGGTTCGTGTCAGAGTGCCAGCGGGTGGGCGTGGCGCTTGCCGGGGGGGACTTCTCCGAGGCTGACGAGTTGATGAGCCGCGTCGAGGGGAGGTGGCGGGGGCGGATGCTGCCCGGCCTGCCGCTGGGGCCAATGCTCTCAGCGCGGGCGGAAGCCGTAGGGGAGATGCGGCTCGCCTTGGTCGAGCAGCGGGCAGAGTTGTTTCTTGCCACAGGCGAGTCAGCGGCAGCTCTGGCATTGTTGCGCGGCCATCTGCTGGCGCATCCGTTGCGGGAGCATGGCCATGCGTTGTTGATGCGCGCGCTGTGCCAGCAAGGCAATATATGTGGTGCGTTGTCCGCCTACACCGCCGCCCGCTCTCAGCTGGTCGAACAACTCGGTATCGAACCTGGCATTGAACTGCGTCAGCTTCACCAGGCGGTACTGAACCGAGATCCCGCCCTGGAGGGCCCTCGTACGGTCATTGCGTCGGGGGTACCCAAGCGGCCGGGACCCTCACCCGAGACTCCAGCCCCGGCTGCTGACGGGAGCGACCAGGCCGCCAGCCAGGTCAACTGGCTGCCCTGGCAGTCCGTTCCGTTCACCGGGCGCTCCGAGATCCTTCGCGGACTGCTGGCAACCTTGCGAGACCCCAAACCCGGCACGGCGGTCGTGCAGGTGATCAACGGAATGGCCGGTGTTGGCAAGACGACGTTCGCGGTAGAGGTAGCCTCTCAACTCGCCGACGACTACCCCGACGCGCAGCTCTTTATCGACCTGCAAGGACACGGCGCAGGCGGGCAGATGGAACCAGCGGCAGCGCTCGTCATCCTGCTGCGGCAACTCGGCGTCCCGGCCAGCCGCATCCCGGTCGAGCCCGACGACCGCATTATGTTGTGGCGCGCGGAACTCGCCGCCCGACGGAGCGTCCTCGTGCTCGACAACGTCGGGAGCAGCGAACAGCTGACCCCGCTGCTCCCGACGTCACCGGGCACTCTCGTTTTGGTAACCAGCCGTCGCCGACTGCTCGTCAGTGGCCATACTCCACCGACATCATTGACGGTCCTCGCTCCGAACGAGGCAATCGACTTGCTGGCCAGGGTCGCCGGCCGGGATCGGATAGACACCGATTCAGATTCGGCAGCGACGGTGGTGCGCTTGTGCGGTTACCTTCCGCTGGCGATCCGGCTCGCGGGGGCACGCCTCGCCCACCGTCCCGGATGGCGAGTAGCGGACCTTGCCCGTCGGCTACACCTGGCTACCCCACTGATGAACGAACTCACCGCCGAAGACCACAGCGTCGCTGGCGCCTTCAGACTCACGTACGAGCCGCTCCGAGAGCCAGTGCGCCGGATGTTCCGGATGCTAAGCCTGCACCCCGGAAGACTCTTCGGTCTGGACGCTGCCGCCGCCCTGACGGACCTCCCGCTGGCGGAGGCAGAAGGCGCGGTGGCGGAGCTGGTCAACTTCCATCTGCTGGAGGAACCCGAAGTTGGTCGATTCCAGTTCCACGATCTGGTCCGCGATTACGCCCGAGGGCTCGCGCTCTCTATCGACGAACCGGCCGACCGCACGACGGCGATCGGGCGATTGCTCGACTACTGCATGTACGCGTGCCTCGCCGCCACTCGGGCGATGGGGAAGACGACGCTGTTGGCGCAGAGCCTCGGTCTCGAACAGCCGCTCCGTCCAGACTTGGTATCCGCGCTTCCCCCGAGTGTGCACTGGTTGGAGCAGGAACGGGATAACCTCTGCGCTCTTGTGCGTCTCGCCGCCGAGGGCGGCCATCCGGATCAAGCATGGCGCCTCACGCGGCTGACCTGGCGTTTCTATTTCGTCCGTGGGTATCCGGACCACCTCTTCGAAGCCCAAAAATATGGACTTGCGGCAGCGCGTCAACTGAACGATCAGGCAGCTATCGGAATGATCTGCAACTACCGCGCGTTCTCCCACCTCCGCACCGGCGACTGCGAGCAGGCGCTGCGAGATCTGGAAACTGCGGTCGAGGCGAGGGAGAGCATCGGCGACCGGTTGGGAGCATCGGTCAGCAGGGGAAATATTGCAATAGTCTACTGGCATCTGGGTAGGCTGACGGAGTCGGTCGAACTGTCGAGACGTGATTTGCGCGATCGGCGGTCATTAGGGCGGAACCAGCCGTTCGTCATGTCCAACATTGCTTTACCGCTGATGTTCCTTGGTCGATACGAGGAAGCCCTCCACACGCACCGACAACACCTCTTTCAGGCGCGCCTGACCGGGAGCCCATTCAACATCGCGCTCGCCCTCAGCAACATCGGCGCTGTCAGGTCGCGCCTCGGCCAACACAGCATCGCGGCGCGCTACCTGAGAGTGTCACTGGGACTCATGGGCCGGCTGGGCATGAGATTCGGGACAGCCTCCTCGTTCAACGAGCTGGGAGGGGTACTTCGAGAGCTGCGGCAGCTGAACGAGGCACAGAAACAGCATGAGTTAGCACTGACCGCGGCCAGGAACCACGGTGAAAAACACAACGAGGCGGCCGCTCTCAACGGCATCGGCCTCATCCTTGCCGCCCAAGGACGTCCTGCGGCAGCCGTGGAAGCCCACTACGGCGCCCTCACCCTGGCAAGCCGGATCAGTCATCCATACGAACAGGGGCGGGCCCTGGCTGGGATTGCGCATCAGATCGAACCCGAGGACCCAGTCGAAGCGCGCCGATATTGGATGCGTGCACTGGCCATCTTCCGCAAGATGGAGGTACCTGAACGCTTCGAGGTGGAGCAGCACCTCAAGAATTCCGCTACCACGCGGTCTCGGGACGACGGCCAACCGCCCTGGTCGAGCGGTGGGGGCGTGCTCCCGTCGTGCCGGCCGAAGCAGGAGTGGATGGCTTCCGCCTCGTCGCCGGGATCGGGCCAGCGCCGGAGTGCGTAGGCGAGTCATGGATAAGCTGCGCTCTCTCGAGGTGCGGGGTGAGAGTGTGCGAAAGTTCGACGACACGCTGACCGGCGAGCGTAGCTGCCCGGACTGGGAGCGGCAGGCCTTGGACTACATCGGCATGATGCGCGCCGCCGTCGCCACCGACCCCACCCACCCACGCGCCGCCGCGATCGTTGGTGAACTGAGCATCCGCAGCGCCCAGTTTCGGCGGCTGTGGGCCCAGCACGACGTACGTGAGTCGGTCAGCGGTACCAAGGCCTTCCGGATTCCCGGGGTAGGCGACATTGTCCTGGCCTGGGACACCTACCCCCTACCGGGAAACCCCGGCTCCGTCATGCTCGTCTTCACCGCCGAGCCGGGCAGCGCCGACGCGGACCGGCTGCAGCTCCTGGCATCGTTGCACGCGACCCGCTCAGCGCTCACCAACCAGCACCCCTCCCGAACGGTCTGGACCGCCGCCGGCCGAAGAGTTGGATGATCCCGTTGCTGCCGAACTCGCCGGTGCCGATGGCAAAGGCGCCCAGGGCCAACGCGAACAGGGTCAGTCCCTTCCTGCGACCCGGCCCGGGAGCGGTATGCCGCTTCGCCTCCTGGGCGTGCTGAGATTCTTGCGGCTTGTTGTGCGTACCGGTCCGGGCCGGCCCGGACCGGGTGTTGCTTACTGACGCGGTCATGGAGCCCTGTCCTTGCCGAGGAATACCTTCCGGCAGATGATGACGACCGGCAGTTGACAACTTCTGGTTTTGCTCTGGAGGCCGCTCGGTGTTCTGCCGGGACTTGGCCGCCCACTTCGATGCGTTCTCCGAGGCGAAGTCGTCCAAGACCTGTCGGTCGCGGTCCATGCGGGAAGCTGCGCTATCGACTCTTCTGCCTGCTCGGCGCTGTGGCTGGTGGGGCAGAGGCCAAGGACTCAACCTTCCAGGTAGGCGAGGACCGCCAGGATGCGCCGGTTGTCGTCCTCGGAGGGCTTGAGGCCGAGCTTGGTGAAGATGTTGTTGCTGTATTTGCTGACGGTTTTCTCGGTGACGAACATCCGGGCGGCGATCGCAGCGTTCGAGCGGCCCTCGGCCATCAGGGTGAGGACCTCATGCTCGCGTGGGCTCAGCTCCAGGAGCTTAGGGTCGGTGGAGCGGTGGGTGAGTAGCGCACTCACCACGTCGGGGTCCATAACGGTGCTGCCGGTAGCGACCTGCCGGACACTGGCGACGAACTGGTCGACGTCCGTGACCCGGTCCTTCAACAGGTAGCCCACCGCGCCAGCGCGATCTGACATCAGCTCCCTGGCGTAGATCTGCTCGACATACTGCGACAGCACCATGATGGGCAGCCCTGGAATCTGGCGGCGGGCCTCGATCGCGGAACGCAGCCCCTCGTCGGTGAAGGTCGGCGGCAACCGCACGTCGACGATGGCGACGTCGGGGCGGTGCGTCGTCAGCGACCGGATCAGCGCGGGGCCGTTGTCAACGGCTTCCACGACCTCGAATGAATTGGCCCGCAGGATCCTGATCAGGCCCTCGCGGAGCAGGGCGAGGTCCTCGGCTATCACGATACGCACGGCAGCGACATCCTCACCTCGGTAGGTCCGCCCGGCGGGCTCTCAACGGTCAGCGTGCCGTCGAAGGCCGCCAGGCGACGGACGATGCCACGCAGGCCCGTGCCGGAATCGATCGAAGCACCCCCACGGCCGTCGTCGGACACCAGCATCGTCAGTTCCCCGGTAGCGCCGCCCCGGTGGGGTGCGAACTCCACGGTGATCCGGATCTGCTGGGCCTGGGCGTGCTTGATGGCGTTCGACAAGGCCTCGGCGACGGCGAAGTAGGCCGCGGACTCGATCGGGGCCGGCAGCCGTCCGGGTAGGCGGGTCACCACCGTGGTCGGGATCGGGTTGACCAGGGCCAAGGCCTTGAGTGCGCCGTCCAGGCCACGGTCGGCCAGTACCGGCGGATGGATGCCTCGTACCAGGTCGCGCAGCTCGGTGAGGGCGCTGGACGTCGACTCGCGGGCCTCGGCCAGCAACTGCTGGACGGCCTGCGGATCGTTGGGCAGTAACTGTTCGGCCAAGCCCAGGCTCATACCCAGCGACACCAGCCGGGCCTGCGGGCCGTCGTGCAGGTCGCGTTCGATTCGGCGCAGTTCACCGGCCTGGGTGTCGACGGTCTCAGCTCGCGAGGTCGCCAACTGTTGGACGCGGGCCCGCAGGCGTGCCTGTGCGGTGGGGCCGAGCAGGGCGCGGATCACCCGAGCGTTGAGGTTCGCGAGGCGCACCGCAGTGACGTACCAGAGCAGGAGGAGAACCGGACCGAGCGGTACCAGCGCGAACGACTGCGCGACGCTGTGCAGCCGGAAGCCCTCCCCCATCGGAGTGCGGAATACCTGAGAAGGCGTCAACTGATAGATGAGTGGATAGGTCAGGTATACGACTCCGAAGACGAAGAACAGCAGCGACAGCCCGCTACTCAACCAGATGGTGATCGAGTTGACCACCAACCAGATCCAGTCCCGCCACGTCGCCGGGTCGCGCAGGATCGTCCAGAGCCGTATCGGCCACCCGGCGTCCGGCGTCGGCTGATAGGGCCGGGCGGGCACCGGTTCGCCGAGCCGGTCGGCGGCCCACTGGCGATGCAGGTCGGCAAACCAGCGCACCAGTACGGTCGCGAGCAGGGTCAGTGGGATGCCGACGCCAAGCGCGGCGATCGATATCGAGGTGATCCAGAGTGTGGCCAGCGCGGCACCTAGGACCGCGCCCGGCAGCAGCACCAGCGACCAGCCCAGCAGGCTCATCCGCTGGGCCAGCGCGGAGCGCGGAATCGGACCGCTGCGAGCGACGCGACCCGGCCCGGAGCCCTCCCGCGAGGGCGAGGAGCCGCCGGACAGGGCGGCTCCGCTGTTGTCGGTCATCTCACTCCATCGTTGCGCATCGTGCCGAACCGCCGGGCTGGTGATTCAAGTTGGCCGGCGATCCGCACTTCCCCGCGGTCGATGTCCGCCACGTCGCGTGGGATCCAGCGACCATGGTTTCCGTCCGTGGTCCACGGAGGCTCGTATCGCCGATCGACGGCTCGGTCGATCGACACCCGCACACACGCTACCCATCGCATAAGCAGTTCCGGCCCGCTCCCCGAATCTCGACAGCGACCTCGCCGTCATCGGGATCCGGACCGTGTGGCATGTCGCGCTCGCCGGCGGCGCTGCCCCGGTCATCGGCAGCTGCGCCACAACGTATTCCGAGTCGGCCGGACACTCCGTGCTCGCTCTACCGGTGACCGCACGCGGTGAGGTCGTCTCCGCAGCCTGGTTGACCGAGAACGCCGGGGCAGCGCCGGTCAACCAGGCTCGCCGGTCCTGTCAGCCGTCGGCCCGATGGCCTTTACTTGACGGTGGTGGTCATCTGTTCGATTTCCTTGAGCACCAGGGCGGGCTTGTCCTGGGGAACGTCGTGCGAGCTTCCCTCGGCGACGACGAGTGTGCGGTCGGGCCCCGCCTTGGTGAACGCCGCTGCGGCGTCGCGCCAGGCCTGAGCGTCCTGCGGAGATCCATCGAAGGGCGTCTTGTCCGACACGATATAGACGACGGGAACGCCGCCGGGCCAGGAGACCTTGTGGTACGCCTGGTGCGTGGGACCGAAGTTGTCGGCCGTGGCGATGAGCTGGCGGTTCGCCTTCGTCGACGGCGCCTTCTTGAGCTCGTCGATCTGCGGCGTGGTTAGCGCGACGAGACGTTGGGTCTGGGTGTCGGTGAAGAATTGCGGCACGTTGGCATCGATGAGCACCGCCCCGGAGACAACGCCGGGGTTCGCGAGGACGAAGTAGTGGGCCACCTCGCCTGCCTGCGAGTGGCCCGCGAGGACCACGTTCTGGGTGACGCCGAGTTCACGCAGACCGGCCTGCAGGTCGGAGGCGGCGGCCTTGGGGTCCCACGGGCCCTTCACCTCCTCGCTGGCACCCAGACCGGCCCGGTCGTAGGTGATGATCTGCGATCCGGTGGCCCGCGACAGCTGCGGCACCAGGGCATCCCAGTACGAGGAGTCCTCGCCACCGCCGGCGTCCAGCACGATTGTGGGAGAACTACCGGGCGTGACGTGGAAGGCAAGCTGATGCCCGTTGGTGGCGACCATATGCAAGCCCGCTGCGGGGGCCGCACCTGCCGGGCCGGCCGCGCTTGTCGAGGTCGAGGGAGCGGCGGCTACCGAACCGGCCGCGGGCGCGGCCTTCGGCGCCGCCGAGTCATCACACCCGGCGACTGCCGCCATCACGGCGACGGGAAGGACGAGGGCCAGGCCGGCCCGATGGAACCGGGAGATCTTCTGCGTGGTCATGAAAATGAGCTTCCACGGTTTCTGGATCTTGCTCGATCCTGCTACCACCCAGTCGGGTTGGGAGTTACCCCTACCCTCGCCAGGGGCAAATCAGAACCCGTCAGGCGGGTGCCCGGTCCGGGTCGGGCGCACCAGCGCCCGCCGGAGGGCCGGCCAGCAGGTGGGTGCTGGTGGACCAGATTCCTGCCACGGCCGCTTTCCCCGCCGGTTCGACTCAACGTCTCGGGCGCTCCGCTGCACCTGTCGAGGCGGCTCTGGACGATGTCCCTCCCGCAGGGCGGCGTCGATGCGCAGGCTTGTCGTCTGCAGGAGCGCGGCAATCACTGGCCCCAGTCCTCCGGAGCCTCGACGAGTTTGCATCGGAGCGCGTCGCGGATCAGCGAAGCATCCTCGCCGAACGAACTGCTGAGATCCCCGTACTCGTGGTTGAGCGCGTCATCTGGATCGAGGCGGCCGATCAGGTCGGCGATGTCGTCGAGTTCGAAGTAGGTCGCGGCCGCGGCAAACGCGACGATCTGCTCGGCGGTGCAGTCGTCCAGCGGCCAAGCGGCGCCGTTGGCCATCGCGCCGTTGTGGAACCACATCAGGTAGGACAGATGCACCAGGCCAACCGGTCCCTCCGGCGCCGCCCACGGTTCCACGTCGAGGGCACGGTCGACGCTCGCCTCGACACGGTCGCGGTCGAGGTATTCGCCTGCGCCCCAGCGCCAGTCCAAGGAGTGCACCCAGTGGTAGTCCGCGTCGGGCGCGCGCAGGATCTCCAGGCCACGGGCGCGGGGGAGGACATTCGTGCCGGACTCGACCAGGTGAAGATCCCGGCCGCGCACGCGCCGTTCGACCCGGCAGTGATCGGGGTCGCTGACCCACACCATGACGCCGTCGTGCTCGAAGACCGGTCTGGTCTCAGGGTCCACCGCGAAGAAGGTGATTTCGAGATCGGCAGGATCGACGACGCGCTGCCGTTCGCGAGCCTTGTACAACCGGAGCCTGATCACGCCCCTGGTGTGCAGGCCGCCCGGCGAGGTGATCCTGAGCCGCGCTGTGGTCGCGTCTAGCAGGTCGAGTGGAACAGCCCTGCGACGGCGGTGCCACTGGTGACGAGGGCGTTGTAGATCTGGACTGCCTCGGTGGTCTCGGCCACGTGGACGGCTACCCCGCGCTCCTCGAGCAGCCTGAGGGTACGCGAGTCGACCTGCAGTCGCAGTTGCATGCCACGCGACAGAACGACGGTCTCGGCGCCATGAGAGAGAAGTTCTTCGACGTCGTCCGGTTGGACACCGGGGCTGTGGCGGGTGCCGGTTTCGGACCAGTCCCACGGGCGGCCGCCGCCGGGGTAGAGCTTGAAGTCCTTGCCAACTCCAAGGTCCTCGACGTCCATCCGACCCCACGAGATCGACAGGACGAGCGGCGAGCGGGTTGTTTCGCTGGACACGGCTTCTCCTCGGTGACGGCAGCCGCGTCGGTCGCGGCACGGACGGAGCTAGGACGGCCGGCCGTCGATCCACAGTATCTTCGAGTGTCGATCCGCGCCCTACACGTTGCTACTCCGGCTAGCTCGGTGTCCGTCCGGGAGCGTCGATGACAGCCGCGTTCAGGCGGCCCGGGTCAGGCGTTCTCAGCGGTGGACGGCATCGGCCGGGGGCAGTCGTCAAACCCCGGGTCAGTTCCAGGGATCGGCGTTCGGATTCTCGCCGAGCAACCGCGCGCTCTCCCGGCACAGGTCCTCACCGAACAGCTGATTGCCACGGGAGTCGGTGCCCCAGGTGTCGTCGGCGACGGCAGCGATGGCGCGCCACGTGTAGCCCTCAGCCCGCCATTGCCTCACTTGCCGCGCTATGTCCGTGGTCACGGTTAGTCCCCATCCATCCGCCACATGTCGAATCTACGCTGCGCCTGGCAACGCACCGATGGTCGACGGCCGTCCGCTCCGGTCCAAGGCTCCGGGGAGCAGGTGGGGAACGGGGAGGCCGGTTAGCCCGGATTAACGGTGTGCGGACGGAACGGCCCCCACCGTACGATCCACCAGCCGGGTCGGCTCCCAGGTGCGCTTCCTTCTGACCCCTCTGCCTGGAACTAGCGTGCCGACTCTCCGACCCGGCTCTCAATCCTTTTCAGGACCGGTAACGGTCGGTGGCCCGGATCGACGGGGAAGGAGGGCCGATGGACGCGGTTGCCACGGTGGTGCTTCGCCGAATCGGGGCGGTTCCACTTCCGACGGCGGGTCCGCCGACCCCCGCCGACGGCCCGGCCTGGGTCGTTGCCCTCGAAGCCGACCTCGCGGCCCGTGGTTGGCTGCTCGACACGGCGCTGCGCGAGCGGTTCGCGTCGCTTGACCCGCTGACGCGTATGCGCTGGGCGGACTGGCTGTCGGCGGTGGCCGACGAGGTCGTCGGCGCGGACCGTGACCACGTACCGCTCTTCCGCCGGTTTCCCGACACGCCGATCGCCCCGGAGGCGCTCTACGTCGAGCGGCTCATCGTTCACCTGCTGCAGACGGCCGCGGCGCCCTGCATTCTCTGCGGGACCGTCGGCAGCGTGCGGCCGCTCGACCCGTGTGGCCATCTCGTGTGTGCCGAGTGTTTCGCACCCGAGGTTTACACCGCATGCCCGATCTGCGGCGGGCGGCTCACGGCCGACAACACCTACCTGCCGCTGATCCCCACCCCGCGGACCGGGTCGGCGTCCCGATCGGGGTACGCGACCACCGCCGCGCCGGTGCGCCTGCGACGGCTCACGCTCGACGTGACCCCCGAGGTCACCGCCGTGCGCCTGCGGGACAGCCTGGTGGCCAGTCCGGCGGCGCTCGGCGCGGCGGACCTGGCCGACCTGCGGACGCTCGTCGCCGCCACCGCACCAGGACGGCTCGACTGGCTGCCGGACGTCGTGCCGGCGCGTGAGACCCTGGCCGGGGTCATCGCCTGGGCGCTGCACGCCACGGCGCTCACCGACACCTCCGGGCAGGTGCTCGCGGACGCCACCGCCTGGTGGCGCACGGCCACCGACGTGGCGCGCACCCTCTGGGTCTACTCGGGCGGCGACCCCGGACTGGTCCTGCCGCGCCCGCGCGAGACAGGCGGGCCGCTGGAGGCCTATCGGCCGGTCGACGAGCCGCGCATCACGGTGGAGATCCCGAGGGTCCGGGCACTGCCCCGGCCGCTGCGCCGCGCCGTACTGGCTTTCCTTGACTCACTCGACCCGGCCACCGCCGCCGAGGACCTGGCGCGCCACCCGGTCGTCTGGAAGCGGCTTGCCGAGCGGCTGCACCCGTTCGAGTGGGCCAGCGCGTATCCGCAGGCCGCCGTCGTGTTCGCCACGCTGCGTGGCACCCGTGTCCCGGCCGTCAGCGCCCTGGGTCGGACCCTGGCGGCTGTCAGCGCCCGCCGGCCGGAGCGGTTGATCCTGTCGAGTCACGCCGACGGCACCGTGTCGGTGCGGGTGCGGACCTTCGCCGCGCTTGTCGAGCAGGCCGTCGCCGGTGATGACGCCGTCGCGGCCGCCGCCCTCCTCGCCGACCGTCCGGGCGACCTGTGGCGGCGTATGGATTACCTGCTGCGCCTCGCCGACGACCCGGCTGCCGAGCAGTTCGTGCTCGACGCCGCCGCGCGGGTCGCGCCGATGGTCGCACCGATGGTCCTCGCGAGCGCGGCCGCTGCCCTGACCGGCCGGGACACGACCATCGCCGTCGAAGCGGCCGAGGCGCGGGTCGCCGTGGCCGCCGACGCCTCGGTCGCCGACGTGGCCGCGGCCGGCAGTACGACCGGGATAGGCGCCGTCGGTGCCGCGTTGCGCCGCGCGCTGGGCATTGGCGGGCCGGCCCGCGGCGAGGTCGTGTCGCCGGTGCCGGCGCGCGGCCCCGAGCCAGGCACCCCACGGCGGACGTTCTTTCCCAAGGGCGATGTCGTACGCACCTGGACGGCGCCGGAGCGGCGCCGGAGGCTGCCCGTCGACGCGGTCGCGCGCGTCCGGGCGACCGTCGACGCGGAACTTGCCGACCGGGCCGGCCGGCTCGACCGGTTCGACGTCGCCGTTCTCGACGCCGAGCTGGCCCACGTTCCCGCTCCCATGCGCGAGCGCGCCGGCTCGGAGCAGTTGGCCGCCTGGTCCCGCGGCAGTGTCCGCGCACTAGACGGCCACGAGGTGGTACGGCTGTTCCTGCACTGGGTGGACGCCGGGTCCTCCCGGGTCGACCTCGATCTGTCGTGTGCGTTCTACGACGAGGCCTGGGCACCGGTAGGGCACTGCGACTACACCCGGCTGCGGTTCAACGCGACGGCCGCCGTCCATTCCGGTGACCTCACCTCGGCCCCGGCCCCGCTGGGCGCGACGGAGTTCCTCGACCTGAACCAGGCCGCGCTCCGGGCGGCCGGGGTCGTGTGGGCCGTGCCTGTCGTGTTGAGCTACAACGACGTCCCCTTCGAGGCGCTGACGGCGGCCTTCGCGGGGTTCTCCCTGCCGCAGGAACAGGGTGCCGCGTTCGACGCCGCCCGGGTCATGCAGCGGTTCGGGCTGCGTGGAGATGCCCGGTCCCTGGCGCCGCTGGTCCTCAACGTGCGCACGGGTCAGGTGATGTGGGTCGACGCGAGTCTGTCGACCCGGGGCTACGGGCACAGTGTCGGCCAGTACGGTCGACGGCTCGGTCGGGTTGCCGCGGACCTGTGGGAGCACTTCGAGGCGGGTACCCGGGCGAGCGTGCTCGACCTCGTCGCGTGGCACGCGGCGGCCCGCAGCGACCGGATCCTCGTCGTCCACGCCGATGGCACCGCCACGGAGGTGCCGACCGGCGCTCCGGCGGCGACGGTGGCGGCGATTCGGGCGGCGGCGGCCGAGCCGAGCGGTCCCGGCGTGCTCACGTCAATCGTCGGGTCGACGGTGCTCGCGTCGATGGTGGACACGAATCGACTGGAATCGGCAGTCGGCGGCGACGTCGCCGGGGGGTCGGCGGCTCTGCTGATCGAGGGCCGGGCCGGCACGCCCTGGACCGCGCTGACCGTCGCCGACCTGACGGCCGGTCTCGTCCCCAGCGCCGTTGCGGCATCGCCGGCGGTCCCGGGCCAGGGGTAGGGGCGGAGTCGACGAGCGGTGGGCGTTCCTGCTCGGAAGTGCCGAAGAGCAGGCGCTCGTCGAAGGGCCCAACGCCCGGCAGGAGTTGGCATCGCTCACTCCGTCTCTCCCGGGCCGGGCAGACCCACCCCAGAGATACGACGTTCCTCCCGCACGGCTTCCTCCACGAATGCCGCCAGTATCGGTAGTGGCAGGCCAGAGTCGATCAGGAAGGCCTCGGCGCCACCGGTGTTCTCGCCGGCGAACGTGACGGTCACGAGGGCCGGACCCAGCTCGCCGTCCACCAGTTCCGCCAGCTCGAGCGCCGGGCCGTCATGCCGTATGGCGTCGTGGTAGGCCATGGCCTGGAACCGCCGACCGCCGTACTCAAGGGGCATCACCATCGGTAGACCTTCGCATCACTCAAGACGAGGCGGTCGGTCGGGTGAATCAGGCTTGGGGACACCTCGACCACATCGGCGACAAGGACCTGATCTTCCACGAATCGCCTGACGATTGGGCTCGTACCATCTACTACGGCAAGGACTCGCGCTGGTGGCAGGGCGAGGACGGGCTCAAGCCGTTGCCGTACGAGTCGGACGCGGGATGGAGAGCGGCGCTCGTGGGCCGAGGGTTCGTCACCAGGCCCACGCAGGCTCGTCCGCAGAGGCCCGTCACCGGAGTTGCTGGTGACGGGCCTCTGCGGAGAGACGGCTTACCTGGCGAGCAGCGGTGCGTTGCGCGGCGGAAGCGCGCTGGTCGGGCACGCAAGCTCTGGTGCTGGCCCGCCTCCGCCGCGCGGGATCGTCCCGAGGTTCAGCGGTTCGTCACCCCGCTGCCGGAGGTGGCGGGACCCGCTCGAACCGTACCCGGCTCAGCCATCCCGGGAGGTCACTGAGCACGTACAGCTCGCCGTGCACATCGGCGCCGAACGCCGTCGGCTGGGTGGGGAAGGTGCCGATCTCGGCGGACTCGTAGCCACCCGTGGACTTGGGACGCACGGCGAATGCGCGGGTCGAGCAGTAGTCGCTCGCGATGTAGGTCCCGCGCGCCTCCGGGGTGACGGACCCCCGGTACACCAGGCCGCCGATGATGGAGCAGTTCTCCGTCATGTAGTGGTCGTACTCGACGACCGGGTCGGTGAGCCGCACGCCCGGTCGGCATTGCGTCTCGTCGAAGACCGGTGTGCCCTCTCGGCAGGACCAACCGAGGTTCGCTCCGCGCTGCGACGGCCGGACGTGGTTGATCTCCTCGATCAGACCCTGGCCGACGTCACCGATCCACAGCGAGTTGTCGGCCGGGTCGATGGAGAACTTCCACGCGTTGCGCAGCCCGTAGACCCAGATCTCCGGCCGCGCGCCCGGCGTGCGGACGAACGGGTTGTCGGAGGGTACGCAGTAGCGCTTGCCCCCGCAGGAGCGGTTGACGTCGATGCGCAGAATCTTGCCGAGCAGGGTGCCGAGGTTCTGACCGCTCTTGAACGGGTCGTTCGCGTTGCCGCCGTCGCCGAGGGACCAGTAGAGGTAGCCGTCGCGGCCGAAGGCCACCTGTCCGCCGTTGTGGTTGCCGAACTCGGCGTGCTCCTGGGTGAGTAGCACCTGCAGCCGGTCGGGAGCACCGATGGGCACTCGCGCCAGGGTCAGCGCGCCGGCCGGCAGGCTCGTGTAGGCCACGTAGAGGATCCCGGTCCGCGCGAAGTTCGGCGCGGGCGTGATGCCGAGCAGGCCCCGCTCGTTGTCCGACGTGTCGATCCGGGCGGTCAGGTCGAGTACCGGCTCTGCGGCCAAGCCGGTGTCGGGGTGGTACGCGCGGACGGTGCCGTTCTTCTCCGCGATCAGCATCCGACCGTCCGGCAGTCCGGTAATGGCGATCGGGCGCTGCAGCCCGAACGCCACCCGTTCGGACACCACGGTCAGCTCGGCCAGTGGCGCCGCACGGGTGTGGACTGTGCCGGCTGCCGCAGTGCTTGCCACCGGCGGTGGCAGCAGAAGCGCGGACAGGGTCAGGATGAGCAGCCCGGCCAGCATGGTGGCCGGGCGATAACGCCGTCGCTGCATGTTCAGCTCCTCGAGCAGGTGGGCGGAGGGTGTGGTCTGGGAGCGGGCCGGCCCAGGGCGCCAAACGCACCCTGGGCCGGAGTGGTGCCATGCCGGTCGGACCTGCCGATCAGGAGATGGTGATGTCGCTGCACCACATGTAGGTCTGGTCCAGGTGTGACGCCCTCCAGAGCACGAACAGGATCTGGTTCCCGCTGCGTGCGGGGAGCGACACGTTGAACGAGATGTTCTGCGCTGGCGCGTATCGCCCGGTCGTCGTGATCAGGTCGAGGTTGCCCCACCCGAGCCGCTGGGTGGCCGGGTTGAACCCCTGCTTGGTGACGTAGACCTGGAAGTAGTCAGCACCGTGGCTGGCCTGGTCGTACATCTGGACCGTGAGGTTGCGGCTGA
Organism: Micromonospora sp. NPDC048839; assembly: GCF_040649915.1. Lineage (NCBI taxonomy): Bacteria > Bacillati > Actinomycetota > Actinomycetes > Micromonosporales > Micromonosporaceae > Micromonospora > Micromonospora sp. NPDC048839. The sequence continues at coordinate 129,095 of NZ_JBEZGL010000016.1, read as the reverse complement.
CGGGGGTCGTCTTCCACGCCCCGGGCTGGTTCACGGCGTTGTTCCTGGAGAGGCCGTTGCTGCACAGTTGCCCATCCGGGGTTTTGGCCTGGTACTGGCCGCCGAGACCGTCGCGCAGCTGGCTCATCCAGTTCCACATGGTGTCCGGGTTGGCCTGGAACGCCTGCCAGCACATCGGGTCCTGCTGCTGCATGGCCGGGTTCATGTGCTGGCTGCCCCAGGCCTTCCAGCACTGGTACGCGCGAGTCGCCGGATTGATGACGGTCCCGTGTGCCTGAGCAGCGCCGGTCCAGGGCAGCGTACCGATCACCATCGCGAACATCAGGACGAGCGCCTGGAGGGATCGACGGACGGTTGACCGGGGTCGTCCGCCGGATTGATCGGGCTTGTGTAAACGCACTGTTCATCCTCCGTTCCTCGGTACGAAACATCAGTGTGGGAACGCTCCCAAGGCCACTGTTGCATCTATCAACTCAAATATCAATGCTGATCTATCTATGGGTGGATGTGGAGCGGGCTGTCCGGGATCGTCGGATCTTTGACGGGTCCACGTGGTCCACGTGCCCTGCTCGACAGCCCGGCGTGGTCGGCGCCCCGGCTGCCACGTCGTGCCAGCGGTCATCTCCGCAGAGGTGGAAGCCGTAGCCCTCTTGGACGTGGGGTGCGAGCGGTGGATGCACCCGGGCACGTCAGGCGTCGATCGCGTCGGCCGTCGTGGACGCGTGCCGGGCGATGCATGCGGCGGGCGAGGAACGTCTGCCTGCCCTCAGGGCGATGGCCCGGCGGTGGAACGTGCGAGCGCCTGTCAAAGTGACGCGTTGCTGGCCCTGCGAGTGCTCCCGTGCTGGCCGTTCTCAGCACGGTTGCCCCCGTGCTGCGGCGATATGAGCCATTCCAGCACATCTGAGTCCATGATTGCAACATTGATGAACGTCGTCGTTGCTCCGGCCCGGCTGTGCGTACCCTCCACCGCTGCCCGGGGCGACCGGCCAGGCCAGCTGTCGTATCCAGTCACGGACGAGCGCTCGGGGTGGACGCGGACCAGCCGCCATGGCGATCATCGACATCTGCCGCTACGATCCGATATCGATGAGTCACTGAGCGTTGTTGCGTGCTGTTCGCAAGGCCCTGGACGCGCGCAATTCGGCACCGCTACGAACGTGGTGCCGGCCTGAGGATCACGCCGTCTCGACGAAGGACATCCGGATGACGGACAGTGCGCAGACCATCGGAAGCCGAACCGTTCCGCCCGCGCGGCCGTACCCGTTCAGTGTGCCCGACCGCCTCGTCGTCGATCCGACCTATGGCGAGTTGCGCGAGAACGAGCCGATGACCCGGGTGCAGCTTCCCTACGGCGAGGAGGCGTGGCTCGCCACCCGGTACGAGGACGTCCGTACGGTCCTCGGCGACGTGCGGTTCGGCCGCGCCCCGGCCGTCCAGCGCGACGAGCCCAGGCTCACGTCGCGTCAGCAGTCCAGCGGCATGCTGACCATGGACCCACCCGACCACACCCGGCTGCGCCGGCTGGTGGCGAAGGCGTTCACCGCACGTCGGGTAGAGGCGCTGCGCCCCCGGACCCAGGAGATCGCCGACGCACTCGTCGACGACATGGTGCGGCTCGGTCCTCCGGCCGACCTGGTGGAGCACCTCGCCACACCGCTGCCGATCCAGGTGATCTGCGAGCTGCTCGGGGTCCCGTACGCCGACCGCGACCGCTTCCACATGTGGTCCGAGGCGATCGTCTCGACGACGTCCCTGCCCGTGGAGACGATCCAGGAGTACCTGAACAATCTCTGGGGCTACATGGGTGCCCTGGTCGCCGAGCGCCGCCGCGAGCCGGGGATCGACGACCTGCTCGGCGCGTTGGTGCAGGCCCGCGACGAGAACCAGGATCGGCTCAGCGAGACCGAGCTGGTGGAGCTGGCCGGAGGGCTGCTCGCGGCCGGCCACGAGACCACGGTGACCCAGATCCCCAACTTCGTCTACGTCCTGCTGCACAATCCGGACCAGCTCGCTCGGCTGCGGGCCGACCCGTCGCTGGTGCCGGCCGCGGTCGAGGAACTGTTGCGGTACGTGCCGCTCGGCGTCGGGGCCTCCTTCGCCCGGTACGCCAAGGAGGACGTCGAGGTCGGCGGAGTGCTGGTCCGGGCGGGTGAGCCGGTTCTCGGCTCACTGTCGTCGGCGAATCGGGACGGCACCGTCTTTGCCGACCCGGACCGGCTCGATCTCGACCGCGAGCAGCACCCGCACCTGGGCTTCGGGCACGGCGTACACCACTGTGTCGGCGCGCAGTTGGCCCGTATGGAGTTGCAGGTCGTCGTCGCCACCCTCGTGACTCGCCTACCCGGACTGCGTCTCGCCGTACCGGAAGCCGAGCTGGAGTGGAAGCGGGGCATGCTGGTGCGGGGCCTGCTCGGCATGCCGGTGGCCTGGTGAGTACCGCGTGGCGGATCGGGGTGGACTCGCACCGCTGTATCGGCACGAGCATCTGCGCCGGCACCGCGCCCGAGCACTTCCGCCTGGTCGACGGCCGGTCCGCGCCGCTGGCCGACGTCGCCACCCCGACCGAGGTCATCCTCGACGCGGCCAACTCGTGCCCGGTCGAGGCGATCACGGTCCGCGACGCCATCGACGACCGGCTGATCGCCCCGGAGGAGTGACCCGAAGCCGAGCCCAGCCATCTCGGCTCAGCCTCACCACCGCGCCGGGTCGACGGTGGGCGGATCGAATCAATTCGATATAACATCGGGGCAGGGCAGTCACTCCGCACGGGCGTACGGCGCGGAGTCTCGCCATCCACCGGACGGACCGGGCAGCCGGCGGTGGCAACCGATTCGGGCGCGGCCGGGTTGACGCCGGCTCGGCGTCACCTGCTGCGTGCTGGTCCCCGCGGCGAGTGCGGTGCTCCGTTCGTCGGCCTTCGGCGATCGTCGATTCCGTACCTCGCATCGGTAACGGACCAGTCAGAACTCCGAGGAGAAGGCACCGATGAACGACGTACCCGCTCAACCGAAACGCCGTACCAGGGGTGCCGCCAGGCTGCTTCTGGGCGGGGCCTGCGCCCTGGCGATCACCGTGTCCTCGATGGCCCTGGCGACCTTCGCCCGCGCCGACCTCAGCGGACCGCCCGGGACCACCCTGAAAGCTGCCGCCGAGCGCAGCGGCCGGTACTTCGGCGCCGCCATGGGGGCGGACCGTCTCACTGACTCGGGCTTCCTGACCATCGCGAACCGCGAGTTCGACATGATGACGGCCGTCAACGAGATGAAGCCCGACGCGACCCAGCCCAACCCGGGTCAGTTCGACTTCCGTCGCGGTGATGCGATCTACAACTGGGCGACCCAGCAGGGCATGCGATTCCGTGGTCACACCCTGGCCTGGCACGCTCAGCAGCCGAGGTTCTGGGGAAGTCTCAGCGGCAGCGCCCTGCGGGCCGCGATGATCGACCACATCAACGGCGTCATGGCCCACTACAAGGGCAAGTTCTACGCCTGGGACGTGGTGAACGAGGCCTTCGCCGAGAACGGCAGCCGACGGTCGTCGAACCTGCAGTCCACCGGGAACGACTGGATCGAGGTGGCGTTCAGGACCGCGCGCGCCGCCGACCCGAGCGTGAAGCTGTGCTACAACGACTACAACATCGAGAACTGGACGTACGCCAAGACGCAGGGCGTCTACAACATGATCAGGGACTTCAAGTCCCGGGGCGTCCCGGTCGACTGCGTTGGCCTCCAGACCCACTTCACGGGTGGCAGTTCGCTGCCGGGCAACTTCCAGCAGACGCTGTCCAGCTTCGCCGCCCTCGGGGTCGACGTGGCGTTGACCGAGGCCGACGTCACCAACGCCTCAACCAGTCAGTACCAGGGCCTGACCCAGGCCTGCATGAACGTCCCCCGCTGCGTCGGCATCACGACGTGGGGCATTCGGGACAGCGACTCCTGGCGCGGCAACGAGAGCCCGCTGCTCTTCGACCGCAACAGCAACCCCAAGGCGGCGTACACCGCCGTCCTCAACGCTCTCAACGCCGCCTCCACCACCGTGCCGGGGACCCCGCCGACGACCGCGCCGCCGACCACCGCTCCACCGACCACCGCGCCACCGACGACCGCTCCACCGACCACCGCGCCGCCGACCACCGCTCCACCGACCACCGCGCCGCCGACCACGCCGCCGCCGGGTGGCTGTGGCGCGACGTACCGCATGGTCAACAGCTGGAACGGTGGCTTCCAGGGCGAGGTCACCGTGGCCAACAACAGTTCCGCCACCCTCAGCGGCTGGACCGTACGACTGACGCTGGCGGGCGGCCAGACCATTGCCAACGTCTGGAACGGCATCAACACCGGCACCAGCGGGGCGGTCAGCGTCCGTAACGCCGAATACAACAGGTCGCTCGGCGCGAACGCCTCGACCACCTTCGGCTTCCTGGTCAACGGCGGCAGCAACACGGCGCCCAGCGGTCTCTCCTGCACCAGCCCCTGACCGGCGACACGTACCGGCCCAGCGCCTCGGGACGCGGACCAGGCCCGGAGCTACCGGCTCCGGGCCCGGTCGCCGCCTTGGTCGGTCGGACCCGGGTGACGACGGTCGACCGGCGACAACCTCTCCGCGTTGATCCGTACGAGACGCCTTGCCCGCGCCCGCTGAGCGTGGCGTGCCCGTCTCCAAGCCTTGGGATGATTCGATGTGGTTTGTCTCTCGCGGGTAGGCCACTGTCGTCCGAAAGGGGTGGTCGTGGTGACGGCTGAGGTGCCTGCTTCGGATCGGGCGGAGCGCGGTGCGGGCGCCGCAGCGCGGCTGGACCTGACGGCGATCGTGGCCCTGGCCAGCAATATTGCGTCGGTGGGTCGGCCGACGCTGGTGGGGGTGGAGGGATTCGGGGGAGCCGGTAAGACGGTGTTCGCTCGACGGCTCGCCGGCGCGCTGGGCAGTACCCATCTGGTGCACCTGGATGAGTTCCTCATCGAGGGCGTGGTCAGCGACGAGGACAAGAGCGACTTCGATCGCGCGGAGTTCGTCCGTCGAGTGTTGGAACCGGCTTGGCGCGGGGAGCTGACGGAGTATCGGACGCTGACGGGGATCGAGGGCGGCCCGGGTAGGCAGGTACGGGTCCCGGCGGTGCGGTACCTGATCGTGGAGGGCGTGTCCGCGTACCTGGGTGAGCTGTGGCGCTACTACGACCTTCGGATCTGGGTCGATGCGCCGATGGAGGCGGCCCGGGAGAGGGCCAAACAGCGGGACCTGCGGCGGGGAATCTATGACTCTGCCCGGTGGGACGTGTGGGAACGCTCGGAGCTTGCCTATCGGGCGAAGTACCTGCCGCACACGACCTGCGATGTGGTCTTCGACAACGCTGCTGATCACGTCGACCTTGCCGACTGAACGGGTCAGCGGTTCACCTGCCGGTGATCGACGGCGGTGGAGGCCGACTCGGAATATCCATTGCCATCCGATCGGCACAGCGCCTACCTTGAATGAGCAAGGCAGTCCCGACCACACCAAGGAGTTCCCCGTGATGCAGTACGCCTCCACCGAAACCACGCGGCTCATGCCGCGCGGCGGTGTCGTGCTGCCCTCGATCGGGCGAGCCCACGATCTGTGCGCGAGTGAGCAAAATTGGAAGCCGGGGTGGCGGCGCGAATAGCGCCAACGCAAGCTGCGAAGCCGCCCACCCCGACCGGGATAGGGCGGCTTTTTCGTTACCGGAACAACGTCACAGGGGCGTAGCTCAACTGGTAGAGCACCGGCCTCCAAAACCGAAGGTTGCAGGTTCGAGTCCTGCCGCCCCTGCTTTTCGTCACGGCTGCGGCCGGCGACGTAGCAAATTCTCAACTCCACAGTGGATGGCATTTGCAAGACCCCGGCCGGCGCCTGCCTGGGCCGGCCGGGGGCACTACCTCCGGGACGAGGGAGACGGCTGACCCGCTCGCTTTGGGAGCGAGAGACACGGGGTTCGACACCCCGGTCCCGGACACATGGGGTTGTAGCTCAGCTGGGAGAGCGCCGGTTCGGCAGACCGGAGGTCGAGGGTTCGAATCCCTTCTTCTCCACGCATTCGTGCCCTCCGGACGTAACCGGTGGTGCACGGGAGTAGCTCGATGGGCCGTTGGAGCAAGGTGGCAGCTCACCTGGTTCTCAGCCAGGAGGTTACGGGTTCGAGCCCCGTACGGCCTACGCAAGAAAATGCCATGCGGTCGTGGTGAACTCGGCGGACACGTCGGTCTTCCAAACCGAAGAAGCGGGGTCGGTGCCCGCCGGCCGCTCAACCGTTCCGGGATGCTCTGCTGGCAGGGGCGACGGGACTTTGGATCCCGGTACAGACGCAGGTTCGATTCCTGCTCCCGGAGCTCGCAGTCGACCAGCGGAGAGAGTCGCCGTGGGGGTCACGGATCCGAACTCGACTGCCGCTCACTGGATGATCAAAGGGCCGATGCCGCAGCCCTGCGGAGGCCTGCCCCGGTAGCCCAAATGGTAGGAGGCGGCGCATTCAAACCGCGCACAGTGCGGGTTCGAATCCCGCTCGGGGTACTCAGCACACTATGCCGTCGTAGCTCAGTCGGTAGAGCAGCTCCATGGTAGGGAGCAGGTCGCCGGTTCGACTCCGGCCGACGGCTCCACGCGGTTGTAGCTCAGTTGGTAGAGCGCGACGTTGCCAACGTCGAGGTCGCCCGTTCGATCCGGGTCAACCGCTCCAAGCACCACCGGCCGCATCCTCGGCCGGCGCGCCGGTCCCGTGCTGGCCGACGGGGCGAACGGCTGTTCTCAGGACCAGCCACCGGTCGCCGGCCACCATTCCCGGGTCGTCTATTCGGTAAGACGCCGCACTCTGGATGCGGAGAGCTGGGTTCGAATCCTGGCCTGGGAGCGCAAGCCCTCGTAGTCCAACTGGCAGGAGACGCGGCCATGAGGCGGCCGACAGTGCAGGTTCGAGTCCTGTCGAGGGCACCAGGCCGGTGTAGCTCACGTTGGCGGAGCACCGCATTTGTAATGCGGCGGACGCGGGTTCGATTCCTGTCACCGGCCCTATCAATGAGTTCAAGCCGATGGAGCAACGGCCTTGGTTCCCCGTCGCTGGCTCTTCTCGCCGACGTAGCTCAACGGCAGAGCGTCCGGCTCATAACCGGAAGGCACCCGGCTCGACACCGGGCGTCGGCACTCAGCACCACATGCCCGGGTAGCCCAACGGCAGGAGGCACCTGGTTCAGGACCAGGACAGTGCGCGTTCGAGTCGCGCTCCGGGTACGCAGCAACACCATGGGGTCGTAGCTCAGTTGGTAGAGCGTCGCATTCGCACCGCGAAGGCCGTCGGTTCGATTCCGTCCGACTCCACTCCCCGGCCGCCGGCCGGGACCATGCTGACGTAGCTCAGTGGCAAGAGCACCCGGTTGTCAGCCGGAAGGCCGCGGGTTCGAGTCCCGTCGTCAGCGCGCATGAAGGGTTGGCCGAGTCTGGTCGATGGCGCCGCGTTGCTAGCGCGGAGCGGGGAAACCCGCCGGGAGTTCGAATCGCCGAACAGCACGCGGGCGGCCCGCCTGATGCGTGCGGGTTGGCCGCTAGTACTCCAGCAGGAGATCCGTTTCAAGGCTGGTGATGGCTTGTCGGGGGCGTAGTGGCTGATCTTGGCTACGATGCGTCGTTACCCTGGGCAAGGACGGCAGCATCTCCGGCGGCCTCCCGCTCAGCGGCGAGGGCGTCAGAACCAACCCGCAGGCCTAACCACCGCACCCACGGGAGACCCATGGAAGTCAACGATTACGTCCGGCTCAGCCCCCGGATCATCGACCAGGTCGCACCCAAGATCAGCCCGAAGTACCGGTCGATGGTCCTGATGGCCAGAGGCGCCGGCGCCTGGGACCACGCGATCACGGACCTCGTCGGCGCCTTGTCGGAGGAGGACGTCGTGATCACCACGGCGGAGAAGGACGCGCTGCGGGAGCTCATGGAGTACCTCCGGGAACCTCTGACCTACCTGGAGCAGATCCGGACCTCGGACTGACGGCCGAAGCGTCGACCACCCACACCTGAGGCGTCACCAGATCAACCGCGGCCGTCGCCAGCCGCCACCGCACACCGGCGACATCCCAGGTCGAGGACGTCAAGAACTGCTGCAAGTGCTGGTGATCGACCCCGAGCCGCTGCGCCATCGGCTGCATCGACTTACGCCGGCCGTCCAGCATCAGCCCACGCAGATACCGCAGACCAGTCGCCCGCGGATCCGAGCGCCGCAACCCCGCGAAGATCCCCGCCGCGAAGTCCTCCAACCGCGCCCGCAACCGAACGAGTTCCCGCTCATCCACGCACCGCAGCCAAACACCGCCACAACACCCATGCAAGCGACACGCCACAACGACCTAACAAAGCACTACTAGAGCCTGCCGGCGACGGCAGGCCGAGATGGATGGTCGCCCCCACCCTCCGGGGTGGGACAGAACCCGGCGTATCGGCCGGCTTCCCTCGCTCGCAACACAATGCCCCCGTAGCTCAGTGGATAGAGCACGAGATTACGGATCTCGGTGTCGCTGGTTCGATTCCAGTCGGGGGCTCTTTCGGGATATGGCGCAGTCAGGTAGCGCTCCGGTCTGGGGGACCGGAAGTCGTCGGTTCGAATCCGGCTATCCCGATTCAACGGGTTGCCGCTCAGTTTGGTGGAGCGCACGGTTCGGGACCGCGAGGACGCAGGTTCGAATCCTGTCAGCCCGACTCGTGGAGGGTAGTGCGGAACAGGTCCGCAACCGGTCTCGAAAACCGGCACCGGGTGAAAGCCCGAGGGTTCAACTCCTTTACCTTCCGCCACGCGCCGCTAGCTCATGGGGTAGAGCTGCTGACTCTTAATCAGTAAGTGCAGGGTTCGAGTCCCTGGCGGCGTACCAAATCCCCCGGTAGCTCAGAGGATGGAGCGCTGGTTTCCTAAACCGGGTCGTCGCAGGTTCGAGTCCTGCCCGGGGGACGTCTAATTCGGGCCGCTAGCTCAATGGCGTAGAGCTGCGTACTTTTAATACGTAGGTTCGGGGTTCGAGTCCCCGGCGGCCCACTGCGGGGTAGAGGAGTTCGGGCGTCCTCGCCGGCCTCATAGGCCGGAGATCGCGGGTTCGAATCCCGCCCCCGCCACCACGTCCCCGTCGATTCGGGTCGGGCCGGGCACAGCAAGTGCCAGGCGTAAGCGCGGCACACACTCCGCGACCGGCCCCCTATTCACGCCCTGATAGCTCAGCGGGAGAGCGCCGGTTCGACAGACCGGGGGTCGCTGGTTCGACACCAGCTCGGGGCACGTAACCCACCTGGCGCGGTGGACGAATTGGAAGAGTCGCCCGGCTTTCACCCGGGACATGTGCGGGTTCGAGTCCCGTCCGCGCTGCCATTCCCCTGTAGCTCAACGGCAGAGCGGCCGGCTGTTAACCGGTTGATCTGGTTCGAGTCCAGGCAGGGGAGCCGAGCCCGTATAGCTCAGCGGCAGAGCACCGCTCCCACACAGCGGGTCGCCCTGGTTCGAGTCCAGGTACGGGCACTGGCCTTCGGGCCGTAGATGTGGCTGTAGCTCAGCGGTAGAGCGCCCGGTTGTGGTCCGGGTTGTCGCGGGTTCGAGTCCCGCCAGTCACCCCAAGCGCGTCGTGAGCGGCTGGTCGCTCCCCCGCCTGTAAAGCGGGCGCCTTACGGCACGCCTGGTTCAAGTCCAGGGACGCGCACCGAGATCAAGCGGTCAACAGCGCGTACAGGAGCGGCGCTGTTTGGCCCTCAGTGACTTGGGCAGCCCGCACGCGCACGGAGCCTTGGCCGGCCGCCTCCGGTACTGACACCCGCCGCACAGTCGGTGTCTCGTGGTAGCGACGAACTGTCGAGAGCAGCCGCCGCAGACTCGCGGTCCGGCAGAGTTGGTCATGGACCAATGATTGGGGCAGCAGGTCCCCTCCGCCCGCACGCCTCGGTTCGAATCTCTCCACTCCCACGTATGCCCGCGTAGCTCAGGGGACAGAGCACCAGCTTCCGGAGCTGGGTGTCGGGGGTTCGATTCCCTCCGCGGGTGCTTGTGCCTGGTCGTGTGCCCGAGTGGTGAGGGGGCGGTCTGCAAAACCGCACACGCCGGTTCGATCCCGGTCACGGCCTCGACTGCCATCCACTGCGGATAGAGATATGGGCGGTCGCGTTGGCGCTGCTCGTCGAGAAACCGGGTGCGGAACGCTACGGCGAAGGTGTGGTCGTGCTGGGCGTGGCCGATCAGCGCCTTGAAGACGGCACCAGGATCGGAGTGGCTGAGAGAGTCAGCGAGTGGGCGCAGGTGCACGCGTAGGTCGGGTGGATTTCGTCCTTCCCGGTGGAGGACGGCATGGAGATCAGTTGCCGGCTCCGAGACGAGGGGCCGATGATCAGTTGCGCTAGATCTCCAGCCGCAGGCCGGCCCAACGATGGAGCCATCCCTTGGTCTCCACGCGGTACCGCACCTTCGCGCGGCCCGCGGCGTTGTCCATCGCTGGAGTCGGGCGGACAACCATTCCCACAAGGTCAGTCAGACCGTGGCAGGACACCAGGCGAACAGAGTTGCCCCGCAGGGTCACCGCGACGCACGTCGCCGTCTCGGGCCAGCGCGATATCGCGTCCAGGGTCGACGTGTAGGGCTCGTCGCCGTTGCGCAGATGCATCCGTGCCTGATTACGGATCTCCCACGGCACCTCAGGCAGGGCCACTTTCGCTCGGGCTTCGGCGCGTACGTCCTCGCGGGGGTCCAGTCTGTCCGGGTCGAAGTAGGCGACATCCACGTCGCGCGCCGGTGCGACCGGGAGACCGCTGATCGCGTCCCAGACGCGGTTGCGTACGAAGCCGGCACCGATCCACCAGTCCGGTAATCCGAGGTCGGCCGTAGCCCGAAGGACTCGTATTGCTCCCGGGTTCGACTCGATCACGCCCACCACGTCCTGCGCGCTCATGACCATCTCGTTAGCGGCCAACTCGCCGCGCGAGGCCGCCATAGAGGTGGACACGGTTGTCGACAACGTAGTCCGGATCGCCGCGCAGAAACCGGTCGCCTGCGGCACTGCCGTTGCTGACGTGGACCATCCAGTCCTCGTAGTACCAGCTCGGGTCGCACTCGCATCCGGTGTGCCGGAAATTGGCCCGGTACCGGCCGACCTGCCCGTGGGCGAGGGTGAACAGGCGGGTCGACACTCCCGTCCGGGGAAACGCCGCGCTGCCGGGCAGACGCTCGACGGTGACCACCGAGCCCTCGAAGGCGAGCCACAGGGTCAGGTCGCGGGCGATGCTCACGCCACCGGCCAGTACGTCGCTGCGGAGCGAGTAGCTGGCGGCCTCATCGGCCAGGACGTCGTGGACCACCACATCGCCCGCTGGCAGCGGCGCAGGAAGTGTCACCGGACGGTTGAGTCCCCGACGGGCGTTGGCCTGTGGGGCGCCGCGCCCGGCCGCACTCCATCGCACACGTACCCGCTGGATGACGATCACGCCCACAGCATGGGCCACGACAACTGGTCTCGTCAGCCGATATCCACTCAGGCCGCATCGAGCGGGTCGTCGGCTCCTCGACCGGTCCTGCGTGGAGCAGCTGCCTGGCTGGCGGTGAGGCTCCGTACGGTGCCGGTACTGGGGGAGCAGGTGGGGAGCAGCCGGGTGGCCCGCGACGTCACTGACGTGCGGTCACTCCGCCTTCGTCTGGATTCCGTGGTCGGCCTTGCCGGGCCGCCGGTGCTTCCAGGAGTAGATGAGGGCCGCCAGGCCCAGGACGGCGAGAGCGCCAGCGATCGCCGCGTGAACGGCGAATCGCCCCTGGAGTGCGCTGCCCGACTCACGCCGCCGGCCGTGCTCGGGGATCAGGTGCTGTAGAGCCCGTCCCACGGTTCGGTGAACCCGAGGCGGTCTGGGTACAACTCGACCCGGTCGCCCCGCTCAGCGTCGGACTCGTCGATCAGACCGAACGTGACACCGTCCTGGACCACGCGAAACAACTGGATGGCGATGTCGCCGTACCGTCGATCTGGTAGCTGATCGAGCAGGCCCTCCACGTGGGCCTCGGCCTGGTCGCCAAGCTCACCTCGCAGGTACGGAGCTGTGGCCACGAGCGAGATGTCAGACCGGCGGTGGCGGCCCTCGGCGTCGAACAGGTGCAGGTAGGCGTACCAGCGGATCCGTTCCCGGTCCGGATCCGACGCGTGGTCGTCGTCGCGATGGGCGCCGTGTATCCCCGCGTAGAACTGACCCTCGGCGTACCGCCCCACCCTGTCGGTGCGGTAACCCGCTTCGCGGGCGATCGGCACCAGATCAGGTAGCGACATGCCGGTGACAATACCTCTGACGGCACTGGGGCGTGGTGCGTCGCTGTTGTCAGCGGCGCGTGACTGAGTAGCGGAGGTACCTCTGCGTTCACGGTGAGTATCAGTCGGTGGGAGGCTCGTACGAGAAGTCGACCGCGAAGGTGCCGTCACGCTGTGCGGTCATGGAAAACCCGTACCACGGCTCGTTGTCGTCTTCGATCGTCAACTCCCGCAGGTCGATAATCAGGCCGGCGATCTCGTCGACGGCCTCGTCGGGATTGTCCTCCCCGCCGAAGTGGAACGCCTTACCGTCGGGGCTCCGGAGCTCGAGGCCCGCGTGGGCGTAGTTGACGTCGGCTTCACCGTCAACGGTGATTGCCGCCGCCTTGTCCGGCAGAATCGACATGAGGATCTGCCCGATCCTGGTGATGATGTCGCTGTCACGACCGTCGGGCACTGATGGCACCTTTCGTGGTTTGGGAACGTTTACCGAGCTGGGCGACCATCAACTCGGACCATGTCACGCAGTCCTCACTTGTGGATTCGGGTGAACGCCGAGCTGGTCGGTTGGGGCTGTCTGCGGTGGCATCCAGGGCGGGAGGTGGAACTGGACACCTTCGGCCTCAAGCCGGAGTGCATAGGGCATGGCTATGGTGGCTACGCCCTGTCGCTACTGACGCAGGCGGCATGGACGTTGCCGGGGCCGCAGAGCGGCGCAGAGCTTGGCGGGCGCACCCGGCGAGTCTGGCTTCACACCACGAGTTGGGACCATCCTCACGCGCTGACCAACTATCTGGCCCGCGGCTTCGCGTTGGTCGGCTGTCGCGTTTCCGAGCGGTGGACGAGTGGTGGATAGCAAGCAGGCCGGCGGCGGACGTCATGTTGCTTCCGCGGCCGGTTGGCGCAGCTGACTACGCAGGGGGCGGCTGATCGGCAGCAGCCGGGAGGCGTCTGGCGGCACCGCGTACGGGAGACGGGCGGTGCGTGTTTCGCCTGGGGCGGTGTGTCCGTCGGCGGAGCGTGCTCTCGCCGACGGATCAACCGGAATGGAGCCTACGGTTTGCGGGCCAGGAGCCCGACGAATGTGTGATAGGTGTCGGTCTGCTGCGGAGCGGGCGTACCCGGATCTGGACGCCACTCGGCCAGCGGCACCAGTCCCGGTTCCAGGACCGTCAGTCCATCGGCGAACGAGAGGATCTCCTCGTCGGTACGCCAGCGGCCGGTGCCCAGCGACTCGTTGAAGACCCGCTCGACCTCGCGGGCCTTGCGGGAGCCCTCGGGGTCTCGGTCGCCCGGGTCGCGGAAGTGCGAGATCGCCACGTAGCTGCCGGAGGGCAGCGCGTCGATCAACGCTGCCGCCACCGCTCGCGGATCCTCGTCGTCACCGAGGTGGTGCAGGATCGCGAACAGCAACAGCCCGATCGGCCGGTCAAAATCGAGGAACCGACGCACGTCCGGATGGTTGAGGATCTCCTGCGGTGCGCGAGCGTCCGCCTGGATCACCGTCGCGGTGCCCTCCGCGGCGAGCAGGGCCCGGCCATGGGTCAGGACGATCGGATCATTGTCCACATACACCACCTGAGCCTTCGGGTTCTGCTCGGTGGCGACCTCGTGCACGTTGCCCTGGGTGGGCAGCCCCGATCCGATGTCGAGGAACTGGTCGATGCCCGCCTCGGCGACCAGAAAGCGAATCACTCGACGCAGGAAGGCACGGTTCGCCTGGCCGGCTGCCGGCCCGTCCGGCGTTATCCGCAGGGCGTGCTCGGCGACCTTGCGGTCGACCTCGAAGTTGTCCTTGCCGCCCAGGAAGAAGTCATAGACCCGGGCCACGCTGGGAATGTTGGGGTCGATGCCGGGGGGTGCCGCCTTGTCGAGGGTCACAGGCGTCTCCATTCGTCGGGAATTGGCGCAGGTCGAGGTCTACGGGCGGTGCCGGCGATGCGGCGAGTGTAGCGATCGGGATGGTTGTTTTCCGCCCCGACTGGTCCGCCGTGCAGCGGGGAGCTCACCATCCGTGCCAGCCGTACCCCGGATGGTGCGAGGGCGATGGATTTCAGCACCTGCCGCCAAGATGCCCGTCACCGGAACGACCGGCAACGGGCATCTTGGCGTTCACCACGAGGTTGGGCAGCAGGCCGTTTTCGGACCGGCGGGTGCCGCACCTCTCGTGCGGAGACTTCCCGGGGCGTCAGGAGCAGTTCTTGCCCTTGTTGATGCAGGTGGCGATTCGCTGCATGGCCTGGGCGGAGTTGACGTTGACGAAGTCGTTGTGGTCGGAGAACGGGTTGTGGTTCTCCTCGGGGAAGGAGTCGAGGGCGTACTGGCCTTTGACCTGCACGCTGCGGGCGATGTCGTAGGCCACGGTGACCCGCAGTTGTGGGATCGCCTGGAAGCCCTGCGGGCACGCGCCGGTGGCCTTGTCGGCGAACGCGACGTGGTTGCGGTGGTTGTCGCTGTCGATGTTCCTACCGTCCCAGCAGCCGGGGAAGTCATGGACGCGCTGCACCTGGCTGCCCGTGGGGCAGATCGGGTACTTGTCGGAGAGCCGGTCGGTGAAGCCGGAGCAGGTCCAGGTGGCACGGGCGTTGGCCGGACCGCGGCTGGTGGGCTTGGCGTCGCCGGTGAGAGCCCGGAGGAACTTCGGCATCGGCACCACCTTGCTGACCGGGTTGCCGCGGTACTCGATCAACACCTGCGCCGGGCGGACGATGCCGCCGGTGTTGCCGGGCAGTTCGAAGTTGGGCCCCTGCGGATCGGGCAGCGCCGCGGGTGCGCTGGGCGCGCTGCTCGGTGCCGCCGGGGTGGTGGGGGCCTGGTCCAGCCTGCAGGCGGCGAGCGCGTCGAGACCCGCCGGGCGGGTGGCCTGCCGCCCGATCGCGATGGCGATCCGGTCGAGCGCGGCGGCCCGCTTGGCGCGTAGCGGCCCGAGGATGGCGTTGTCGACGAAGGCCGGGCCGCCCTGGCCACGGCTGCTGACGAGGCGCTCGTTGGCCTCGGAGAGCTGCCGGTCGAGTTCGTCGAGGTTGCGGTTCACCTCGGCGAGAGCCCGATTGGGTACGCCAGGCAGCCGGTCCCGTACGGCCGGGCACTGAATCCGCGGATTCGCGGCCCGGGCGGCGTTGGCGCTCGCCCGGTGGGCGCTGTCCGGCATCCGGGCGTGCATGTCGTCGTAGCTGACGTCACAGTCGACAAGCGAGACCAGGCCGGGCTGGTTGCCACCGCCAGCGGTGATCGTGGTGCTGATCTCCTTGAGCAGTACGGCCCGGCGGGCCCGCAGCGCGTCGATGACCTCCCGGTTGAACGCGGCGTCGATCCGGCCCCGGCTGGCGGTCATCCGCTGGTTCGCGGCGGCCTGCTGGCGATCCAACTCGGCCAGCAGACGGTCGACGGTGTTGCGGGCCGAGGTGGGGACGGCCCGCAATTTCCTGCCGGCCGAGGGGCAGACGACCATCGGCTGGGTCTGGGCGAGGGCCTGCTGGACCTGTCTGCCGCTGCGGACGGTCTTGTCGATGCGTACCACGGGCCAGAAGTAGGACGATTTGTCGCCGTTGCGGCAGGTGGTGCCAGCGGCGTCCAGATCGGCGTCCGAGGAGTTCGCGGTGATGGCCAGGTTGCCGACGAAGTCGTGGACGTGTTCGGCGCCGTTGCGGATGCCGGGCTGGGCCACCGGGTTGTCCGGGCTGAACTTGCCGTTTCCGTTCGTGCCGCAGTCGACGGTGAACCGGCCTGTCGACGCACCGGCGGCCGGCCTCGGGTCCCGTACGTTCGGCGGCACGTTCTCGATCGGCACGAACTGGTCCAGGCTGGTGGCGGCGTCCGCGGTGCCCTTGCCGCCACTGGAGACGAAGGTGGCGGTGAGCGCACCGGTGGCCGCCAGCACCAGCACGGCCAGCGCGATCCTGACCGGCCGGGTCTGGACCCGTGCGGTCCCGTTCTTCCTGCGGTTCATCGGAATCTCCTCAAAGCCGTAAACGGCTCCGGTGATGTGCTGTCCCCAGTCGGTACGGGCCGACGCGCGGTCAACGGTCAACGGTCGCCGGGCACGTCATGGTTCGGTAAGAAGTCCGGTGGGCGGGGTGAGCCGCTACCACAGGCCCCGCTCGCGGAGCAGGGCGAGTCGGTCCGGTGGCAGGCAACTGGTCAGGTTCCGGTCCAGGTCGACCAGTTCGAGGTCGACCGCGTACACCACGAAATCGTCGGTGACTGGCAGCGTCGCCGACCAGTCGCGCAGGTTCAACCGAGCCGCGGCCGAGCAGCACAGTCGTCGGAGGATCTCGGATCCGGCCGAGACGTCCGGGTCGTCGGCGTCGAGGAGGGCGAGTTCCTGCCGGATCAGCCGCGACGGCCCGGTGTCGTCGAGGTCGATGTCGGTGCTGGTCTCGAAGTCCTCCGGCGACCAGGCTGCGCGGGCGTCCACCGTGCGCAGGTCGGCCCGTTCCGCCGCGGTGGCGGCGCTGATTCCGAGCGACAGCTGCGCCGGCCCGGCATAGCCGAGGGCGAGGCAGGCGATGGGGTCGTCGACCGGCAGGCGTGCCGCCGCGTCCGGAACCAGTGTCACCACCATGTCTTCAAGGGCTCGGCACGCCGCGTCGAGGTCGAAGCCCACCGGTGGTCGGACGTAGAGCTCCCGCGACTGCCTGCCCGTGACCTCGACGAGCCGGAGCAGGCCGTGGTCGTCGTGCTCGGCCACCAGTACGGCAGGTGAGCGGCCGCGGTGCTCGATCTCGACGCGGCTGATCCGCCCGTCGGTGTACGCGTACGATTCCCGCCCCGAGCCGCGGCGCGCGACCATGTCCGCCGAGCGCATCAACCCGTCTTCGAAGCGGTACTCGTGCAGGTAGATCGGGCCGTCCGTGTCGAAGTGCGCCACCTCGACAACCTCATCGTCGTGCCGGAAGAACGTCTCGTGGTGCAGGCGGCCGTGCAGGAAACCGCTGTACTCCTCGACCACGGACACCCGGCCCTGGCCATCGAACCCGAGTCGCAGGACGTCCACATCCACCGAGGGGCGGGCCTCCAGCCGACGCCCGGGCCTGAGCAGGGCCCGCTCGAAGCGCAGCGGGCGCAGATCGAGGCCCGGCCAGGTGTACCAGTCCCAGACCTCCACGAGTGCGGTCGCTGCCCGCTTCCGGGGCTCGTACTCGTTGGCGAGCTGCGCGAACCGCGCCGCGGCATCAGGCATGCCGAGGATCGTACGACTCACCTCGCCGGGCCCGACCCGACGCGTACATCCGGGTCTGCCACGGTCCGCGCGGCGTGCCTGCCCCCACCCCTCTGCGGGATGTCGTCCCTCGGCCGAGGGACGACATCCGGCCACGCCGGTTCGTAGGGTGGGTGCCCTCGGGAGGGGGAGAGATGGCAGCGACAGGTACGCCCGTGGTGTTCGTCCATGGCATGTTCCTGCACGCCGCATCCTGGGCCAGCTGGGTCGAGCTGTTCCGGACGGCGGGATATGAACCGCTCAATCCAGGCTGGCCGGGTGAGCCGAGCACAGTCGCAGAAGCGCGGCACGAGCCGGACCGGGTCGCTGGCATCGGCATCGACGACATCGTCGCGCACTACGCACAGGTCATCGGCACGCTCGGCGAACGACCGGTCGTCATCGGCCACTCGACCGGCGGCCTGGTGGCGCAGCGCCTCCTCGATCAGGACCTCGCGGTGGCGGCGGTGGCGCTGCAACCTCCACCCATCAGAGGTGTGGCGAACCGCGCGCCGTCGAGCATTCCGGTGGGCTGGCCCCTGCTGCGCAACCCGGCCAACCGGCTACGGGCGATATCGCTGACCGATCGGCAGTTCCGCTACAGCCACGGCAACGCGCTCACCACACTCGAATCCGACCGGTTGTACCGGCAGTGGGTCATCCCCTCACCCGGCAGGCCGGTCTTCGAGCTGGTGTCCGCGAACCTCTCCCGACGCTCACCAGCCACGATCGACGTTGCCAACCCGGCCCGGGGACCACTGCTCATGGTGGCCGGCGGTAGGGACCACAGTGCGCCCGCGGCCGTCGTCAGGGCCACGGTCAAGCGGTACCGCGTCTCCTCGGCGGTCACCGACTACCAGGAGTTTCCCGACCGCGGGCACTCGATGCCGATCGACGGCGGCTGGCGTGCGGTCGCCGACGCCACACTGGCCTGGATGCGACGCCACCTCCGGTGACCGCCATGTCTCCGGCGGGGTCACAGCCGTTCAGACGAGCCACTGACCGGCACGCATCAGGTCCCGACCGGCAAGTTCGTTCTCCTCCCGCCACGCCTGAATCCGGCGAGGCGTCACTCGCAAGTACGCGTAGGGGGTTGTGCCGACCCGAGCGTCCCAGAGCTTCGCGGCGAAGGCGTCGGCCAGATCGACCGGTACGGTCACGCGCGAGAACGTCTCGACGGTGCCATCGATGAGTACCACGTCGCGGGTCGTGCCTACCGACATCCGCACTCGTCCCGAGGCACGCAGATTGCGCGCGGTCGGGCTGGACTCGGTTGTGGCCAGGGTGAGGGTCACGCCGTCCCAGAGGAAGGAGAGCGGCACCAGGTGGGCGTTGCCGTCCCGGTCGGCTGAGGCGACCCACGCGTCCAGGTCGCGGTCGAGGCGGGCGAGGGTGTCCTGCTTGCGCTGCTGTGGAGTGCGCGGTGCGTCGGCTGCCACGTCTGAAATCCTCCCATCGTGCGTGCGGCCCCCGGCGGTCCCGGTGCCGAGCCACCGCACATCGTCCGGCATCGGTGCGCCTGGGTACCGCCGGCCCCGCTCTGATCACTCCAGCCCGGCCAGCCAGGCGTCGCGGTGTGCGTCGAGGTAGTCGGCAGTTGCCAGCCAGTAGGGACCGTCCTCGGTCCAGATCCTGGCCCACGGCTGGCGCTGGTGGCGGGCGCCCTCGCGCAGCAGGTCGTACATGGCTCTGGCGCGGCGGCCCAACAGGACGGCCAGCGCCGGACGGGATGCGTCATCGAGGCCGTAGCCGTCGACGAACGCCCGCAGCCGTGCCGCGGACTGCGGCACCGGCCGGTCTGCGCGGAGGCCGGCCATGCTCTGGACCGCGTACGCGAGGTCCCACAGTCGCGAGCCTGGCGCGGCCCCGTCCCAGTCGATCAGCACCCACCCCCGATCCGACCTGACCAGGTTCCATGGTGCTACGTCGTTGTGGCAGATCATCTCTTCCCGGTCCGGCGGGATGACCTGGTTCCAGCTCGCGCCGGCCGGCGGTACGAAGCTGGCCAGCGCCTCGTGCAGGTGCGCCAGCAGCCGCCCGATCGAGCGCAGTTCCGTGGCGGGGTAGGTGCCGGACTCAGCACCCATCTCGCCCGGGACGTATTCCAGCACCTGCCTGCCCTGCTCGTCCCGGCCCAGCGGGCGAGGGCACGCGGTGAACCCGACGGCGTGCAGGTGGTCGAGCAGCAGGTCGACCATGTCCGTCCAGGGTCCGACGGGCCGTCGAACCGTGTCGCCGACTCGCACGACCCCGCTAGTGACGTTCCCCCGCAACACCTCTTCGCGGTTACTCACCCCGAGATTCTGCCCGGACAGTTGCGGATGTGGACGCCGGCCGAGGCGCGGTTGCTCACCGTTCCGCCTGCGCCGCGGGCTGGGGGTGCCGCTGCCAGGGATCTCCGGTCGCGCCGGCGGCGAGGTGTTCCTCATAGCTGGCCACCTTGCCGTTGACGAGATCGAGGCAGTCGCTCAGCTGCGCGAGCTGCTCGGTGATGTGCCGCTGGTGATCGCGGAGCAGTTCGAGCCGTTCGGCCTCGTTGCCGCTGCCCTCGCGAACGAGTTGGGCCAGGCGGCTGATCGTCGCGAGCGGCATCCCGGAGGCCCGGAACTTCACGCAGTTCGCCAACCACTGCAGATCCCAGGCGCTGTAGACACGCCTGCCGGATCCGTCCCGCCGCACCTCGCTGGCCAGCAGACCCTTGCGCTCGTAGAGCCGTAGCGTGTGCACGCTCAACCCGGTGCGCTGCGCCACCTGTC
Organism: Micromonospora sp. NPDC048839; assembly: GCF_040649915.1. NCBI lineage: Bacteria > Bacillati > Actinomycetota > Actinomycetes > Micromonosporales > Micromonosporaceae > Micromonospora > Micromonospora sp. NPDC048839. Next base: position 108,885 of record NZ_JBEZGL010000016.1, on the reverse strand, counting down.
CGATGCTGAGGTCCCGGTCCGACACAGCCTCGACCGTAGCCGGTAGCCCCGCAGTCCGTTGACCTAGACCACGGTCCAGCACCTAGCGTCGCCGGCATGACCAGCGAGACTACCCACCCCAAATTCGGTGCCCACAGTACGACCGGAGACGTCCTCGACGGAGTCGACCTCACCGGCAGGACCGCCGTCGTCACGGGCGGCTACTCGGGCCTCGGTCTCGCCACCACCCGCGCGCTCACCCGGGCGGGGGCTCGCGTCGTCGTCCCCGCCCGCCGGCCGGACGCGGCGCGGCAGGCGCTCGCCGGCGTGGCCGGGGTCGAGGTCGACCAGGTCGACCTCGCCGACCTCGCCTCCGTCCGCGCGTTCGCCGAGCGGTTTCTGCGCAGTCATTCCGTCCTCGACATCCTGGTCGCGGGAGCAGGGGTCATGGCGTGCCCGGAGACGCGGGTGGGACCCGGCTGGGAGGCGCAGTTCGCGATCAACCACCTCGGTCACTACGCACTGGTGAACCTGCTGTGGCCGGCGCTCGTCGCCTCCGATGCTGCCCGTGTGGTCTCGGTCGCCTCCGGCCGCGACCCCTCATGGCGGATCCGGTGGGACGACGTGCAGTTCGAGCGCGGCTACGACAAGTGGGAGGCCTACACCCAGTCGAAGCTCGCGAACATCCTGTTCGCCCGCCACCTCGGCCTGCTCGGCGGACCGCACCGGGTCCGCGCCTTCTCCGTCAACCCGGGCTACATCCAGACCCCGCTGCAACGACACCTCACGGTCGAGGAGATGGTCGCCGCCGGCTGGATCGACGCGGACGGGACTCCCGCGCCGGGCCTGTTCAAGACCGTCGAGCAGGGCGCGGCGACCCAGGTCTGGGCCGCCACCTCACCTCACCTCGACGGGTACGGCGGCGACTACTGCGCGGACTGCCAGGTCACCGACGGCAGCCCCGACGACAGCAGTACGGCGGCCCGGCTCTGGGCGCTCTCGGCCGACCTGACCGGCCTCGATCTCATCGACCGCGCCTGACCCGTCCCGCCTGCTCGCGCCTCTACCGCAAGGGGAGCTTCCTCCCGGAGTCTGTCGGCGATGCGCCTACTCAGCGGTCGCCAGCTGGTGCGCCAGCCGATCCCGGCCGCTCCTGATCAGCTCCCCGTACTCGTCATCGCCAAGCGCGCCGATCCCCGCCTCGGCATGCTGGAGGTGTTCGCGGGCACGGCCGAGGTCGCCGAGCTTGCGATAGCAATCCGCCAGGTTGAGATGCAACGACGGGTACAGGGCCGCCACGGACATCGGCACGCCGGCCCGCGCGACTCGCGCTTCGGTGAGCAGGTCGGCCGCCACGAGCGCTCGCTGGTCCCAGACCAACTCCTGGTGGGCGTCGTCCTGCACGTCGGCCATCGAGTGTGCGAGGACGCAGACGTGCAGGGGGTCGCCTCCCTCGCCGCCGATGTCGTCCCAGATCTCTGCGAACAGGTCACGAGCGGCTGCACGCTGGCCGTGCTGGTGATGCAACTGCACGCCCTCGTTGATGCGGGTGAGCGTTTCATCGGTGCTCATCAGCCGGTCCTTCCCCGCTCACGTCGCGACCATGGCACGGATCGTACCCGCGCGGGTCGCGGGCCACCGTACTGCCGGACGCGCTGTGGCCATCCCGAGCTGACCCCGCGTGGCCAGGGTGGATGCCCGTTCGATGGAGATCACGCTGGCGGATCATCGCGGTAGCGCCGCCCGTTGTCGGGAATCGGATCGCGCACGTCCATGTAAGCCTTACTTTCACAAACTTCGATGTCCTGGCCCTGGCTCGACGGGGAGCGTCGGTGCGCCGCGGACGGTGGTGGGAGGAGACTTCATGCGCGGACGCAGATGGGCGACCCTGGTGGTGGCGGTGACGCTCGCACTGGGTGGGCTGGTCGGGACCGGCGCCACTCCGGCTGCGGCGGACCCGCAGGGCGGCACGCTGCGCAATGTCTACTCCGACGGCCAGTTCTGCAACAGCTATGGCAGCGAGGGCGCCCGGACCGGCCTGTGGAGCTGGTACTACTGCGAGTACCGGCAGTACGGCCCCAACGCGCCCGGCTTCTACTTCCTCTGGACCTTCACCTACTAGTGCCCGGTCGGACATTCTTGCGTGGCACGCATATTTGCGTGCCACGCAAGAAGTGCTGCCAAGGTGGCGTGTCGGGGCTGCGGGAGCGCAAGAAGGCCGAGACGCGGGCGGCGCTCACCCAGGCCGCGCTGGAGCAGTTCACCCGCGGCCGGCCGGAATGAGAGGCCGCTACCTTCCGGCTGTCCGCCACCCAGACGCAGCTCAGGGGTTGCGGCGTAGTTCGCGCAACACCCCGTGCCGGCGTACGGCCCACACCAGCCGCCGGACGCTCGGATGCCGTACGAACAGCACCGCCACCTGCCGGATCAGGCCGAACCGGTTGTCGCTCACCTGGTTGTCGATCGCCTGCCAGATCAGCTCGCGTACCTTGGCGTTGTCCAGCACGGCGCGCATCTCACGCCGCACCGCGGGATCCTCGGCCGCCGAGGCGATGGCGGCAGCCTGACCGGGCCGGTCCGCAAGCGGCTCCACCGCCGCCGCGACGAGCGGCCGGCGTACCTCGTCCTGCTCCAGCAGCAGCAGTACGGCTTCCCGAATCTCGGTCGTGTCCAGGGCGGACCGCAGCAGGTTCAACAGGCTGCGCTCGACCTCGTGGTCGTGGTCCGCGACGGACAGCGTGGCCAGCAGCAGTGCCACCTCGTCGAGATCGATGAGGTGGCGCAGCCCGCTGCGGAACTCGGGCAGCTCCCAGGCGACCTGGAGGGCCTTGACGAGATTGCGGTTCATGAACCATCCGCTACCCGAAAGCAACAGCCGGCGAAACCCCGCGACCGGTCCGCTCACGGTCCGTGGCGGAGACTTCCTGACATGAGTCGTGTGTCGGTGGATCAGCAGGGTCTGCGGCGGGTCGTCCGGGAATTCGGCCGAGCAGATCGCCGGACCGGTAAACCTCGTGGGCCGACGCGGTGTCTTGCTGGTTGACGAGGCCCGGGAGGTCGGATGAGTGATTCGCGTGGGGCGGAGTTCGATGACTTCGTGCGCACCCGGTCGGTGGTGTTGCTGCGGGTTGCCTTTCTCTTGACCGGGGATCGGCACGCCGCCGAGGACCTGCTCCAGGAGGTGCTGGAGCAGGTGTACGTGCGCTGGCGTCGGGTGCAGAGCAGCCCGGAGGCGTACGCGCGACGTGCGCTGGTCAATCGGTCCATCAATCGGTGGCGTTGGCGTGCCCGGCGTCCGGAACGGGCGCTCGGTGACCACGACGGCGTCGCCCGGGACCACGCCGACGCCGTCGCGGTTCGCGAGCTGGTCGTCGGGGCGCTGCGGGCGTTGCCGGCCCGGCAGCGGGCCGCGGTGGTGCTCCGTTACCTGGAGGATCTGCCGGTCGCCGACGTCGCGGCGGCGATGGGGTGCTCCGCGGGCGCGGTGAAGAGTCACGCGTCGCGCGGGCTGGCACGGCTGCGGGCGGCGCTGGCGGAATCGGGTCTCGCCATGCCCATCACGGAAACCAGGAGTGCGCGATGACAACTAACGACAGTGACGTGCGCGAGATCCTGCGTCGCGCGACGGATGACCTGGTCGTCCCGGCGGAGTTGCCGGCCGCGGCGCGCCGGGGTGGGCGGCGGAGGGTGGCACGCCGCCGGGCCGTGGTGGCGGCTCTCTGCGTGGCCGTGGTGGCCCTCCCCGTGGTCGGCGGGCTCCGACTGGCCGGCGACGGGGGTGAGGCGCCGGCCGCCGCGCCGCTGTTCGACGAGCCCACACGCGGTGACCTGGCCGCCGACGACGGGTACCTGCGGCAGGTCCGCGAGGCGTGGGAACGCCAGCTGGGGCAGATGGGTGAGGGGGCGCGCGGCGAACCGCACGTTGTCTGGGCCGGTAACACACCCGCTGGCCCGGCCGCCTACGTCGCCGGGGACACCACGAACGACACATCGGTGGGGTTCGTCGAACCCACCGCCGACGGCCCGCGCATCGACACCCTGACCCGGGTCGACGATTCCGGAACGGATGGCCTCGAGCAGGCGGCGCTGCTCGGCTCGCAGCGCGACGTGCTGCTCGTGCTCGACTTCGGGCAACAGGTGGAGTTCTCGGCGGACCTGCGGTATCTGCCCGACGGCAAGATCGAGCGGACCTTCACTCCGGTGGACTTCCGGGACGGCGCGGCGGTGCTGTCGGTGCCGCCGCAGCGCACGAAGCTCACCATCGCGCTCGCCCGGACGCCGGTCAGCCGGGCGAACGCGATTCACATCAACAACACGGAACTGATCCTCACGCCGGACAGCCAGGACCGGCCGGCGTCACCGCTGCTCCGCCACACGTTGCCCGGCACCGAGCAGGTGTGGGGAATCGATCCGGCTGCCGAAGAGGTGAGCGCGCCAACCGAAGCCATCGCCGACTACCTCGACCCGGTGGGCGTGCACACGCACAACGGATCACCGCGTCTGACGGTCTACGGAGCAACCCCCGACGGCCGGCGGCTCCTCGTGGAAACCATCCAGTACGACGACGATCCGACCCGCGTCATCGCCCTGCTCGCCGGCAGAAACCTGCCCTTCGAGGCGGTCGCCAGCACGACCGTGAACTGGCAGGCGCCGCTGCCGGTGCGGCTACGACTGCCCGACGACCAGGGCATTCTGGTCGCCGCCGAGGGGTCGGCGTTGAGCTATCGGGTCGGCGACGGTCAGTGGCAGGACGTCGGCCGTAACGCGGCACTCGTACCCGCTGCGGCCACCGACGTCCGTGTCACCGGCGCCGACGGCACCACGACCAGCGTCCCCGTCGGCTCCTGATCCACTGGCATGGCTTCGGTGAAGCCGGGGTGTCCGTCGAGCCCGGACACCCCGGTTTCAGGAAGATCGAGGCGCTGTTCGGATGCACATCCAGGTCAGGGGCGGTTGTGCACGAACCACGCGTCGCCGGCCGCCAGGGCAACGGCGACCTCCCACCGGCTCAACTCGAGGTTCGGGGCGAGCGCCTTGAGTTGACCGGCGGCGGCCCACGCGTCGTCGCCCGGCGTCGGGCGACGACCCACCTGGAACTGGAGCATGGTGCCCCACGACGCGACCAGACGGGCTTCCCACCGGTGCCGCCACTGCGCCAGCACCTCGGCGAGTTCCTGTCGGTCCTCCAGGGTCAGCGCACCGAAGAAGTCCACCCAGTACGCGCAAGCGCGGACGTCGGTGGTCGGCAGCAACATGAGCAGAACGCTGTCCGGCGTGTACCAGTAGTCGAACTGCGTCACCAACCGCACGCTGTCCAGCACCTGGGCATGCAGGTCGGTGTCGGTGAGCAGCCGCTCGTACAGCGTCCGTTCCAGCTCGGGGACCGGAGTCGGCAGCACCACATCCGACACCAGGGCCATCAGGTCGACACCGGCCGCGCCGCGCGCGTGGTGCTCCACCCCGCCCTCGCCGGCCACGTGGTCCTCGCTGTGGCGGCGGTATGCCAGCCAGGGTTCGGAGGACCGCGCGGCCTCGACGAACGCGCGCAGCTCCGACCCCGACGGACCCCGCTCGGGCTCCTGCCGAATTGTCATCTCGTCGTCGACGTCGTCGCTGACCAGGACCGGCAGCCGTCCGATGACCGGCACCAGTGCGTCGGCTGCCTGCCACGCCTCCCGCAGGCGCTCGGGGTCGACGTCGGCGACGAGGACGCTGCCCGACGGGCCGTGCCCGATCGGCAGGCCGGCAAGTGGCGTGCCGGCGAATGCCGCTTCGATCTGGTCGAGGTCGATGTGCACGGCGAGAGTATCCCCGATCCGATGGGGCGCGGATGGCCCTGGCATTCCCCGGTCGCGCGCCTGTTCCGAGCGCGGAGATCCGGTCAGAGGAGCCGGCCGTCGTGGGCGAGCAGGGCTATCTGGGTACGGTTGTCGAGATCCAGCTTGGTCAGGATGTGCGAGACGTGGGCCTTCACCGTCGTCACGCTCATCAGCAGTTCGCCGGCGATCTCGGCGTTGGCGCGTCCCTGCGCGATGGCCAGCACGACGTCGCGTTCCCGGGGCGTGAGCAGGGCCAACCGCTCGCGCGCCCGCTCCTGGGACGCGGCCCCGGACGCGACCCGCTGCATGAGGCGGCGCGTCACGCCCGGAGACAGCATCGGGTTGCCGGCGGCGACCGCGCGGACCGCCTGGCTGATCTGTTCCGGCGGGGTGTCCTTGAGCAGGAAGCCGCTGGCCCCGGCGCGGAGGGCCCGCACCACGTGCTCGTCGGTGTCGAACGTGGTGAGCACGATGATCTCGGGTGGCCGGTGGCGGCGACGCAGGCGCTGGGTGGCGGTGATGCCGTTGACGCCGGGCATCCTGATGTCCATCAGCACCACGTCGGGTGTATGCCTGTCCACCGCGGTGATCGCCGTGGCGCCGTCGGCGGCCTCGCCCACGACGACGATCCCGTCGGCGCCGTCGAGCATCAGCGTGAGCATTCCCCGGACGAGGGGATCGTCGTCGACGATGACGACCCGGATCGGGCCCGTCACGTCGGCCACGGCAGCCACGCGGTGAGGTGAAAACGCCCTGCGGCGTCGACGTGGTGCGTCACGCGACCACCGGTGAGCGCGGCCCGTTCGGCCAGTCCGATCAGGCCGGTGCCAACGCTGCCGGTGGCACCGCTGGCGGGCGTGGTCGGGTTGCTCACCGCGATGCGCAGACCGGAGCCGGGCGCGCCGCCGAGCACCAGCCGGACCGGTTGGCCGGCCGCGTGCTTGCGGGCGTTGGTCAGTGCCTCCTGGGCGATCCGGTACGCGGTGCGGCCCACCGCCGGGGGAATCTCGACCGGCGGGCCGAGCGGGTCGTCGACCTCGATCTGTTGCCCGGCGGCCCGCGCCTCGTCGAGCAGGCGCGGCAGGTCGGCAAGGGTCTGCCCGGGTGGCGCGTCGGTCGGCGACTCGACGTCGTCGCTGCGCAGCAGCGTGATGACCTCGCGCAGCTCGTCGAGGGCGTGCTGCGCGCTGGCCCGGATCACCCCGGCGGCGGCGCTGAGCCGCTCGGGCGCGGCATCCGGCCGGTACTCCATCGCGCCGGCGGCCGCCGCCAGCAGGGACAACCGGTGGGCCAGCACGTCGTGCATCTCCCGCGCGATCCGGCTGCGCTCGGCCGCCCGCGCCTCGACGACCCGTCGTTCCTGCTCCTGCTCGGCCCGCCGGGCCCGATCCCGCAGCGCTGCCAGCAGGGCGTGCCGGGCCTGCGCCCAGGTGCCCCAGCCGAGCAGGGCCGCGTACGCGATCGCCATCAGCAGCAGCCGCCAGCCGTACGGCAGGCTGGGCACCGGCCGCCAGAGCGCCTGCGCCGCCTCGCCCGCCACGCCGACCGCCGCTGTCGTCGCTGCCTGCCGAAACGGCCGGTTGCGGGCGGTGAACAGCACCGCGAAGCTGGCCACCGGCGTGGCCACCGGAGAGAGCGCGACGAGCAGGCCGGCCAGCACGCCACCGATCTCCGGTCGGCGGACGACCACCGGCACGAGGGTCAGCGCGGCCACCGCCAGCGCGACGTCGGTGCCGACCAGAGCGGTGGAGCTGGAACGGACGGCGGACCACAGCATGGTCGCGACGAGGACGCCGATCGCCACGGTCGTCACGCCCACCGGGAGGAAACGCCACCTCCTCGGCTGCGCTACCTCGCACGTCGCCGCATCCATTCGCGCAGGCTACTGGGCTCGCGGCGGGGCGGACCACCTCCTTTGGTAGTACGCCCCACCGCCGGCGGACGTACCCGCCGCGGCGTCCGGACCGACGTGTCCGGCCGACCCCGCTCCACACACTCGGAGCATGACGAACAATGTGCTCCCGCGACGAGCCACGGTGGTGGCCGGCGCGGTCCTGGTGGCGGCGGCCGAGTTCGCGCTCCTGCACTCGGTGGCGGGCGTCGACCTGACGGTCAGGTCTGGCAGTTCGACCCGGCAGATCACCGTGGCCGCGGTCGTCGTGGCCGCCGCGGTCGCGGCGCTGGCCGGTTGGGCGCTGCTCGCGGTACTGGAACGCCGGACCAACCGTCCCCGGGTCTGGTGGACCTCGGTCGCAGTCGCGGTCCTGCTGCTGTCGCTCGTGGTCGGGCCGCCGAGTGGCGTCGGCGGGGAAGCGATGGCGATCCTCGCGCTGCTGCACCTGAGCGTCGGCGTCGTTGTCATCCTCGGCCTGTCCCGGCCGCGCCCGGAAGGGCTGGACCGATGACCGCGCTGCTGAGTAGGCGACGGCGGCGCTTTTTGATCATGATGGCGGTCGTCGGCGCGGGGAGTGGGTGACCCGTCCGCCCGACGACGCGGGCGCGTGCTCAGACGATGCGACGGAGCGCGGTCTCCACGGCGTCGATCAGCGGATCACCTTCGGTCCGTGGGTGCCGTGCGAGGCCGAACTCGACGTCCGGCAGGACGGGCAGGGCATCGGCGTCCCGGCAGATCATGACCGGTTCGAGGTTCGCGGGCATGAGCGCCGCGACGGCGAGCCCGGCCCGTACCGCGGCGAGCACTCCGACCAGGCTGTTGCTCTCGAACGCGACCCGCCAGCGCCGGTCGGCGCGCTCCAGCGTGTCCAGCACGGACGTACGCCAGGAGCAGGGGTTGGAGAACAACACCACCGGCAGCGGATCGGCGGCCACGTCCACACCCTGCCCGGTCGCCCAGACCAGCGGGGACCGCACCGTCCAGCGGGGCGGCCCGGGGATGTCCGGCAACGCGTCGAGGACGAGTTGGACCCGGCCGGCGTCGTAGGCCTCCCGCATGGCGGAGTTGGAACAGCTGAGCACCTCCAGCGTCGCGCCGGGGTGCAGCCGGGCGAGGTCGGCGAGGGCCTGTGGAAGCTGGGACGCGGCGAGGTCTTCGAGTAGCCCGACGCCACAGTGACCGGTGAGCGTACGTCCGGTTTCGGCGAGTGCCTGTGCGGAGAGCGCGAGGATGCGTTCGGCGTACGGCAGGAGTTCCTCCCCGGCCCGGGTCGGCGAGACGCCAGACGACGACCGGTGCAGCAGCGGACGGCCGACGACGCTCTCGAGCTTGCGCAATTGCTGGCTGAGACCGGGCTGGGTATGCCCGATCGCGGTCGCGGCGCGGCTGATGCTGCCCTCCCGCACGGCGGCGACGAACGACCGCAGCAGAGCCGTCTCCAGATCCCTGGCCATAAGGATTCATTATGCCGGCCGCAACAAACTGACGTCTTCTTATGGCGTGTGGAGCGAATTAGCGTCAGTCGGGTGACCGGATACCGGCAGGTGCTCGCCGTGCCAGGAATGGCACCGCTGCTGGGCGTCTCGCTGCTCGCCCGCACCGCGATAACTGCTGATGTGATGGCACTGACGATCTTTGTCGTCCTGGACCTGGAGCTGAGCTACGCGGCAGCGGGTGGAGTTGCCGCGGCCCTGACCGCCGGAGTGGCGCTCGGCGGGCCGCTGCTCGGCCGCGTCGTCGACTCACGGGGCCCGCGCCTCGTCCTGCTGGTGACGGTCACCGTGCAGGTCGTGTTCTGGCTGGGCGTGCCGGTCCTGCCGTACGAGTTCCTGCTGGTCGCCAGCCTGGTGGCGGGCCTGCTGATGGTGCCGGCCCAGGCGGTGGGCAGGCAGGCGATAGCCGCGATGACGACGGCGGAGCAGCGCCGACCCGCGTTCGCGCTGGAATCGGTGCAGGGCGAGCTGTCGTACATCGTGGGGCCGGCGGTGGTGATCCTGGGCGCGGCCACGATGTCCCCCGACGTGGTGGCGTGGGGGGTCGGTGCGGCGATCCTGGCCGGCGGGGTCGGCCTCGCCCTGCTCAATCCACCGATGCACGCCGAGGACGAGGCGGCCGCCGCAGCCGGGGCGCGACCCTCGCGCCGGCAGTGGCTGCGCGCCCCGATGATCGCCGCGCTGACGATGGCGTTCGGCGCCACGACGCTGCTCAGCGGCGTCGACCTCGCCATCGTCGCCACGCTGCGGGACGTCGGTCAGGTGTCCTGGGCCGCCGTGGTCGTGGTGGTGTTCGGCGTCTCGTCCGTCATCGGTGGACTGATCTACGGCACGCTGACCCGACCGCTGCCCACGTGGCTGCTGCTCGGCCTGCTCGGGCTCGTGACGGTCCCGGTCGGGCTCGCCCACGACTGGCGCTGGATGTGCGTGGCCGTCGTAGCCAGCGGGCTCCTCACCGCGCCGACCCTCTCCACGGTGGCCGACGCGGTGAGCCGACTCGCGCCACCTGGTGTGCGGGGCGAGGTGACGGGTCTGCAGTCGTCGGCGCAGAGCGCCGGTTTCGCCCTCGGCTCCCCACTCGTCGGCCTGGCGATCGACCTGACCGTGCCGGCGGGCGGGTTCACGACGGCCGGGCTCGCCGGCCTGGCCGCCGCACTGACCGGGTACGTCCTGTCCCGCCGCCCGTCCGTGCGAACCGCGGATCCAGTCGATCTCAGGTCTGTTGTCCGCGACTGAGTCCGGCTGGCCATCGGGCCGGCGCGTTCCTGAGGGACACCAGCGGCACGGACGCCTCGGGTCAGGATCGCGTCCGGAACGGGGCGAGCACGGCACGGATCTGGTCGGCCGCGCCCCAGTCGTCGTCGAACTGGGCCAGTACGGCGAGGTGTTGTCGCAGCTGGACGATCGGCATCCGGTCCCGCCAGCCGTCGTCGAGCGCGGTCCGGTCCGCGTAGACCTCGAAGAACCGTCGCGCCTCGGGCGGGGGAGAGGTGGACCAGACGTGGGCGAGGTCGACCTCGGCCCACATGTAGGACACCGCCGGGTCGATCAGCGCGGGCCGCCCGTCCGCGGTGGCCAGGATGTTCTGGGTCCACAGGTCGCCGTGCGTCAGGCACGCGGGCCGGTCCGGCAGGAGGTCGGGCAGCCGGTGACAGAGGCGTTCCAGTGCCGCCCGGTCTCCGGCGTCGAGCGCCGACTCCACCCGGGGCTCCCCGAGCCACCGGAGCAGTCGGTGCTCCGCGAAGAACGCGTGGCCGTCGTCCTGCCACGTGTTGACCTGGCGGCGGCGGCCCAGCCAGTTGTCGTGGTGCCAACCGAAGCGGGGATGGGCCGTGGTCAGGTGCATGTCGGCGAGCAGGTGTGCGAGCCGTTCCCAGAAGACCTCGCTGTGCGGCCTCGGGTGCAGCACCGACAACACGAGCAGTCCCCGGTCCGCCAGGAGCACCTCCGGTGTCGGTACGCCGCCAAGCTCGCGCAGCACGGCCAGCCCTTCGGCCTCAGCCCGGAAGACCCCGTCGGCGGGCGTGTCGGCGAACGCCTTGACGAACACCGGCGGCGCGTCCCGGCGGGTGGCTATGCCCGCGACCGCCGCCACCCCGCCGGTCACCGGCTCCACCGTGACGACCTCCATCCCGGCCGCGAGCAGGCGGTCCAGCAGGATCGTCGTCGAGAGCATCGGGCGCACTCCTCAGGGTCGGTGTGTTCAGGTCACCACACCCTAGGTGGCGGCGAACCGTCCTCCGGGTAGCCCGTCGTGGCGCCGGCTTGATTACATCGCCTGACGTCAATACATTGTCGGTGGGCGCCGCCGAGGTCCGGGTGACCGGGCCGTCGGCGACTGACAGGTCCGTCCCGAGCCGGGCACCGCGGTCGTACGCACCGACCAGCCGTTGTGGCGCGTCGCCGCGCCGCACCCAGGGCGCGTTGGCGCGCCGCCTCCGTCCAGGACGCGTGTCGCCACACCGCCACCCACCAGCTCGATGGCAGAAGGACCTCTCATGACGATTCTCCGCGCCCGCCCCGGTCCGACCCTGGCGGTCGTCGCCGCACTGGCGGCCGTGACCGCGACCGGAACGGCCCTGCTCACCAGCCCGGCCGCAGCCGCCCAGGGCTGCCGGGTCGACTACACACCCAACCAGTGGCCCGGCGGATTCACCGCCAACGTGAAGGTGTCTCCCGGCGACACCGCCGTCTCCAGTTGGACCGTCACCTGGACGTACGCCGGGGACGAACGCATCACGAACGGCTGGAACGCCACGGTCAGCCAGTCGGGCGCGACGGTGACCGCCCGCAACATGTCGTACAACGGCAGCATCCCGGCCGCCGGGACCACCGAGTTCGGCGTGCAGGGCACGTACGGCTCCAGTGGCGGCGCGCCGACCGGGTTCAGTCTGAACGGCGTACCGTGCAACGGCACCGGGCCGACCCCGACCGGCGTGCCCACCACGACGGTGCCGACCACGCCGCCCCCCACGAGCGCGCCGCCGACCACGCCGCCGCCCACCAGCGCGCCGCCGACCACGCCGCCGCCCACCAGCGCTCCGCCCACGACGCCGCCGCCCACCACCCCGCCGCCGACCGGGTGCGCCGGGGCGCTGCTCTGCGACGGCTTCGAGAACCAGACCGGCTCGACGCCGTCCGGCGACTGGACCGTGGTGAACCCGGACTGTTCCGGCGCCGGCACGGCCACCATCGACACGGCCACCACCCACAGCGGCAACCGGGCGGTCCGGATCAACGGCGCGGCCGGCTACTGCAACCACGTCTTCATCAGATCCACCAAGAATCTCGGCAGCCTGGGCAGTGTCCGGTACGGCCGCATCTGGGTACGGCACACCACCGCCCAGCCCACCGAACACACAACGATGATGGCGATGACCGACGCCGCGGACGGCAACAAGGACCTGCGGATCGGCGGCCAGAACGGTGCCCTGCAGTGGAACCGCGCCTCCGACGACGCGACCCTGCCCGAGCAGAGCCCGGCGGGGGTGGCGCAGAGCGTTCCGCTACCCACCAACCGGTGGGCCTGCCTGGAGTTCATGGTGGACGGCTCGGCTGGTCAGCTTCGGACCTGGCTGGACGGCACCGCAATCGCCGGCCTCACCGCTGACGGCGTACCAACGCACGACATCGACGGCCAGTGGTACAACCGGACCTGGCGGCCGCAGCTCACCGACCTCAAGCTGGGCTGGGAGAGCTACGGCGGCGGGGCCGACACCCTCTGGTACGACGACGTCGCGGTCGGGTCCAGCCGGATCGGCTGCTGACCCTTCGGTTCGGGTGAACCAGCATGGCGTGGCCACGGAAGGTTGGCCACGCCATGGTGGCTCATGTCCCGTCGCGGCGTGCGAGCGTCCACCGCCGAACAGGGGTCACTGAACCGCCGCCCGCGGTTCACGCCTCGTGGTCAGCCGCGTCGGCCTGCCCACAACGGGCTGTCCACGTAGTGGTTGTCGTAGTGGTCCTGGGTCTCGCCGACGTCCTGCCAGGTGGCTTCGCCCCGGTGCACCTTGTCGAGGAGTCGGTAGTAGTCGAACCGGGGCTTGCCGGGGGTGATCACCACGAGAAAGTCGGCGTCCCGCCCGTCGGCGGGGGCGAAGGCATGCGGGGTGTTCGGCGGTACGAAGAGCGTGTCTCCCGTGTGCAGGGTGTGCAACTGATCGCCGACGAGCATCTCCAGGGCGCCGTCGAGCACGAAGAACAGCTCACCGGAGTGGATGTGCAGGTGTGGTGGCGCGCCAGCGGTGCCGTGCTTGAGCAGCGTGCGGTTGCTGATCAGGGCGCCGTCGGTGTGCTCCGGGTCGAGAAGCAGGGTGATCACGCTGGCTGGGTCACTGTCGAGGACCTCGGCCTGGGCCGCGCGTACCAGTGTCATTGTCGACTCCCTCGATGATCGTTGATTCCTAGACATTAGATGTCCAGAAAGGTTCCGGGCGAGAGAGGGTGACACTCCTCCCAAATCCTGGACAGGTAGAGTCCAGGATCATGCGGATGAGTCAGGGTGTCGAGCGGGCCCTCCACACGTGTCTCAACCTGAGCTGGCTGGACACGCCGGTGCCAACGGGCGCCCTCGCGGCGTTCTACGAGCTGCCGCCGGCGTACCTGAACAAGCTGCTTCAGGCCCTGGTCCGGGCCGGAATCCTGGCGTCGACCTCGGGGCCGCGCGGAGGCTTCCAACTGGCCCGCGCACCCGAGGCGGTCTCCCTGCTGGACATCGTCGCCGCGATCGAGGGCCCGGAGGAGTTGTTCCAGTGCGACCAGATCCTGCGCAAGGGGCCGGGGGAGCATGCGGGTGTCGACTATCGGCAGTCCTGCGCGTTCGCCCAGGCCATGCGGGGTGCCGAGCTGGCCTGGCGGCGGGAGTTGGCCGGCAGGACCGTGGCTGACGTCCGGGCCGACGTCGAGCGCGGGCACCCCGAGGCACCGGCCCGGACCCGGGCCAGGATCGCGGAGTTGCGCTAGCGCTGCACTGTGCCGTTCGCGTCACGTGGCCGTCGGAGGCCTCGGGAGGTGCCGGACCGGACCACGGCCAGGGACGCCGTCGGCGGGCCGCTGTGGCAGCGGCCCGCCGAGCGAGCTGGCCGATCCGGCGGGCGTCAGACGCCGGTGCAGGTGGCCGTGGTCCCGGTGCCGTTTCCGGTGCCCTGGAAGCCGAAACTGGCGGTCTGACCCGCGGCCACCCGTCCGTTGTAGCTCTGGTTCGCGACGGTGATCGTGCCGCTGCTGCCGCTGGCGACGCCGTTCCACACCGAGGTGACCGAAGCCCCGCTCGGCAGGTTGAGGGCGACCCGCCAGCCGGTGAGAGCGGTGGTTCCCGCGGTGACGGTGACGGTGGCGACAAATCCGCCGTTCCACTGGTCCTGAACGGAGTAGACCGCTGTGCACGCGGGGGTGCCGCCGGGTGGTGGCGTCGTCGGTGGTGGCGTGGTGGGCGGTGGTGTCGTCGGGGGCGGTGTGGTGGGCGGCGGTGTGGTGGGCGGCGTGCCGCCGTCGAGGGTCAGGTTCTTCTGCTGGACGCTCCACTGGCTGCGGCACAGACCGCAGTCGGGGCCGACGAAGGCTGCGCCGGCGGTGGTGTCGCCCTTGAGTCGCCACTTGAGGTAGAGCACCGCCACGCGGCCGAACTCGCCGCCGTTGGGCTGGTCGTACGTGCCGCCGTGCCCGACGTTCAGGTTGCCCATGAAGGCGGGCAGGCCGGCGGGCAGCTTGCCCCAGTCGTCGATGGCGTTCGGGTACGCGATGTCGCTGGGCCCGCCGACGAAGTAGGCGATCGGCTTGGTCAGTCTCCGGAGTTGGTAGTCGTCGGCATCGTTCAGCAGACCGCTGCTGAAGATGCCGGTCGTGGTGACGCGCGGGTCGTTGGAGACGGCGTAGGCCTCCAGGCCTCCGCAGGAGAAGCCGGCGACGGCGACCTTCGTCGTGTCGATCCTGTTGTAGTACTTGCTGCCCTGCCGGGAGTTCTCCGCGATGGCCCAGTCGATGGACTGGGTGAGCTGCTGGGAGGTGGTGGAGCCGGATCCGTTCGGTGCCCCGTTGGCGATGGCGAGAAAGCCGTGGGAGGCGATCTCGCGGAGGAAGTTGCCCTGGGAGAGGCCGTTGGCCGAGCAGCCGCCGTTGCCCCAGACGAGGATCGGAAGACGTTCGGACGGGAGTGTCTGCGGGCGGAAGATGGTGTGGTTGGCCAGGGTGGCCGAGGTCTCGTAGTCGGCGGGATAGGGACCGGAACCGCCGACCGCGGCATCAGCCGGTGTCGCGCCGAGCGCCATGATCACGGAGGTGATCGGGACGACGGCGGCCGCCAGTCCCACGCAGATCTTCGATCTCTTCCTCATTGACCCCTCCAGCGGATGCGTCGATCGCGCTCCCGGCGTGGCGGCAGAATGGCTGTGCCTGCCCGTCGACCACGGTGGCAAGCGCCGGCCGCGGGTCAGATCGAGGTGGGCGCGTCGGCCACCCGACCACGGTCCCCGCAGTCGATCCGATGGGAGCTGTAGGCACTTACTATCACTGCGACAACGATAAGTGTCAATGTATGGTGCGCCAGGCCCACTCCCGGCGACGGAAGGGTCAGGTCTCGCGCACGTCCACGTGGACGCCGTAGCTGGCCTGGAAGTCCGCAGCCAGTTCCGAGCCGGCGTACCGGGGTGGATGGCTCTCCCACCACGGCCAGTTGGCGAGGTGGGGGATCGGATCGTCCCGCAGCATCGTCCGGAAGCGCCGGTCGGACTCGGCCACCTGCTCTCGGACCCAGCTCAGCTCGGGATACTCCTGTAGCTCCGGGTGGTTGAGCACCGCCTCCAGCAACCCACGGACGCCCAGGTCGGCGGTGTACTCCTCGAGCGAGTCGTCGTATCCGGCCAGGCAGGCGTCCACCACCGCCCGCCAACAGTCGACCATGCTGCCCGGCAGGTGGCCGCGGTGGCCGTTGGACCCCGCCGTGACCGCCCGGAACCGCGAGACGAAGGCCCCTTCGCTCAGCACCGGTGGTGGAGGATTGTGGGTCGCCGCCGGGGTCCCGTCGGGCTCCAGAACGTGTGGCCGCTCGTCGTCCATTGACCGATGGTCGCATCCCGCCCGGTGCCTGTCATGCTCGGCCGAGGGCTCCCGGTGCGGTGTCGGCGCCTGCCAACGGCTCCGGACGCGACCGGGTGCTGAGGGCGTAACCGGCGGTCGTGACGCCGAGCGCCACCCCCCAGCCGAGGAAGACCAGCAGCGTGGCGGTCACCGCCCAACCGTCCCACACCTCCGACCACGGCATTTCGCCGGAGAACAGTCGGCCGACGAACACCGCGCTGCTCAGCACGCCGTAGGTGACGAGCGTGAGGGCCACGGTCCCGGCCGGGACCACCGCCAGCAGTCGGGGAACCGGTCGACCACCCAGCCCCGGCACCCAGCGCGGAAACTGCTGCCCCCACCGCTGCACCAGCCCGAGAACGAGCAGGCCGGCGAGCGGTGGGACGACGGTGATCGCCACCCCCGTCGGCGTCGAGAGGTCGTTGTGGATGTCGTTCAGTTCCCGTGCGGAGATGCCGAACGGAACCCCGAGCACCCAGAGCCCATGTGGTACGGCCCAGCCGACCACCGGTAACGCGACGGCCACGTACGCCCAGCGGCGCGTCCAACGGGGCACCGGCCGGTAGCCGGAAGTCACCGGTCCGCGGCGGGGACCGGACGCGTTCGCCAGCCCGGCGAACACGATGCCACCGGCCAGCAGCGCGAGCCGGGCGCCGAGGTCGCGCCAGTCCGAGGGGCGCCCCGTCAACGCCGCCGGGACCTCGAAGAGCAGGTGCAGCGGGAACGCGGCGACCAGAAGCAGCGCCGCCGCGAGCCAGCTGCCCGTGGTCGCGGCGCGGCCGGGCAGGCGGACCGCGCCCACGACCACCAGCGCGAGGACGACGCCGACCGTCAGCGCTCCCCAGCCCGCCCAGAACGGCAGCGTCTCGACGCGGTCGGCACCGCATCCCCCGGCCGGATCGACTAGATCGGTCCGGTCGCAGGCGGTGTACGCCCACCGGCCGCCGGCGATCCAGAACAGGCGCAGCGCCACCTCGCCGACGAGGAAGAGGCCGCACGCCAACGCCCACGGTCTCACCCGGTCGGCGGCTGAGGGTCGCTGCGGGCCAACGGTACGGTCGGACATGTCGCTCCTCTACGGACAGTGCCGTGCCTGCTCACCGGCCGAGGGTCGAGACGCGGGCCTTCCGTCTCGGCAACCAGCAGCCACACGCCGGCAGTCATGAGTCGATGATCTGCGGCGCTGGACGACTCCTCCTCCCCGGCGCAGGGGAGGAGGCTCCCCTCCGCGCGGGGGGCCGCCGCTCAGCCGGCCGTGTCGGAGTAGACCTCCACGTCGTAGAGCAGCTGCACGTGGCGGCGGCCGTTGGTGATGCCGACGAAGGTCGGGTCACCGGCCGGGGTGCGACCCTGGCGCCACGACGACCTGCTGTTCGAGGAGGGCCTCGACGGCATCCTCCGGGCCGCGGCGCGGACCGGGCCGCTGCGCTGACCAGCGCGTCGCCGGCGTACACGTGGGGCGCCGGGTCCAGGTACCCGGCTCCGGTGCGCGCCGCGGAGACGACCGTGACCGGCCCCGTCGCCGAGTCCACGGCACCCACCTGTCCGGCGCGCAACCTGGCTGGCACGCGTTTCTGCCGGCACGTCGGTGGTCGCGGAGGTGGGTCTGTCGCCGGTGCCGGCGGCCGGGAGGCCCGGAGCCAGTGGCTCCGGGCCTCCGGTGTCGCCCTGCGCTCAGGGGCTGGTGCAGGTGATGGTGCCGGGCGGGGTGGCGCCGTTGCCGGTGGCGGTGAACCCGAAGGTGGTCGACGCGTTCGGGGCCAACGTGCCGTTGTAGGCGGCGTTCCGGACGGTGACGGTGCCGGTGGTGCCCGTGTTGGTGCCGCCCCAGAGGCTGCTGATGGCCTGGCCGCTGGCCAGGGTCAGGCCGACGGTCCAGCCGTTGACCGTGGCGGCGGCGGTGTTGGCCACGGTGACCTCACCCTGGAAGCCACCCGGCCAGCTGTTGACCAGGCGGTAGGTGGCGGCACAGTCGCCCGGCTGCCCGGTCGGGGGCGGAGTCGTCGGCGGGGGCGTGGTCGGCGGAGGCGTGGTCGGTGGGGGCGTGGTCGGCGGTGCGGTCGTGGGTGGGGTGGTGGACTGGAACTGACTGAAGAATCTCCAGATCTCGCCCGACGTCCAGGTCCTGCTGTCGTTCGGGCTGGACGATCCGTCGACCGGGCTGGGGGTGTGGTCCCCGTCGAACGCGGCCCACTGCACGGGATACCCCGCTCGGCAGCCCGCGTAGGTGGTGGTGATGTGGGTGAGACTGCCCCGAGCTGGCTCGCGCGGGCTCTGCGCGGTGCAGCCGTTGTTCCGCACGAAGGTGTCGCGCAACGACCGGCCCTGGGAGATGTTCAGCACGCTGTCGTAGATGCCGTGGATCCCGAAGTAGGGAACGGCCTGGGTGCCACCGCTACACCCACTGAGATTGGCGCCGGAGAGGACGGCGACCGCGCGGATGACGGTGGGTCGCGCGCAGGCCACGGCATAGCTCATCGCCCCGCCGTAGCTCCAGCCCAGGGCGAAGCGTTGGGTCGTGTCAACGCAGAGGTCGTTCTCGATCTGCCGGGAGATGTCGTCGAAGAGGGTCAGGTCGCGACCGTTGGTGTTGGCCCACCCGGCGTTGATGCCCTGGGGCGCGACGAAGATCGTGGTGTTGTTCGACAGCGGCGCGAGCCCGTAGTAGCCGGCTGAGGCGACGTTGCTGGCCGAGCCGTTCAGCCAGTGGAAGCCGAACACCAGCCGGTAGGGGTTGTTCCGGTCGTAACCGTCCGGGATCCGCAGGATGTAGGTGCGACTCTGTCCGCCGCTCTGAATGGTGCGTGTCCCGCTGGCGAGCGTGGGGGCCTTGCCGCAGCCGGCGGTGGCCGCGAGCGTGCCGTTCGTCGCGGCCACCGCCGTTCCACCCAGGCCGCCGTTCAGTACGCCGCCGGCGGTCGCCGCGAGGAGGACCGCCGCGCCCGCGATGAACGAGAAGAGTTGTCGATGTCGTGTCATTGCGTGACTCCTTGCCACTGGTCGTGCGGTGGTGGTGGGGGACCGGCCCCGACGGCCGCGACCGGCGAGCACCCGGCCGGAGGGGGCTCGTCGGGCGGACGGGGCGGTGAGATGGTGACGGCTGGCGGTGGCGCTCCCGGTGCCGGAATGCGGATCCCCTTCCGTTGCGGGCCGGTGTGCGGTCGGTGCGGCGTGCACGGGTGGCGTGCGGGGCCGTACCGCCGCTGTCGGGGTGTCCGCGACGGGCCTGGGAAGCTGGGGCATCCAGCCGGACCGAGATTGTCCGGCAACCGCGCGGTCGCCTGCGTTGGCGGAGCGGCCCGGACTGGTCACCGACTGGCAAGGGCGGCCGGAGGGCGTCGCCCTCGGCGTGCCGTTGTCGATCGACTCAGGTGATCGGGAGCGTGCCCTGCACTCCCGCGCCAAAAGATAGCATGTCATCGATGCAGTTGTGGCCGCCGACCGGGTGAGATCGGTGCTGAGGGCGTACCGTCAGGACGAACACCTGCGCCAGCTCGCCGACCCGTTGTGGAAGAAGTGGCCGGTCCACGTGTACGAGGCGAGGCTCGCTGACGTCCTGAGGACGGAGGAAGCGAAATGAACGTGGCTACCATCGCCGGCGGCGTTGTCGCGCTCTTCATCGCTGCCGCGGCGTTCGTGCGCCTACGGGGGCGCGCTCCGGCATCCGGTTCCGTGGGTCGGCTACTGAGACTCCTCGCCCTCGCCGCCACGGCCTGGATCGTCATTGCGCTGGCGCCGTTCACCATCGACGACAGCGGCGCTGCCGCCGGCTATCTGCTGGGCGTACCTGTGGTTGCGGCCGTCTGTCCCCTCATCGCGGACCTGGTCCACCGTGCTGTCGCCACGACCACAACGGTCGGGGCGCTGGTCATGCTGGTGTGGGCGCTCCTGCTGGGCCTCGGCATCGGTCTCTGGTTCGTCCTTCCGGCTCTGCTGCTGGGGGCGGCGGCGACAGCGGCCATGGCCAACCGGGGCGCGACGGTGCCGAGGAACCAGGATGCCTGAGGCCGGCTACGGCGCCGGCGGCGCTGACCCGGGCAGATGCCGCCTGACGTCCGTCAGCCGTTCGGTGAGGAAGGCGCGCTCCACGTCGTTGTCGGTAAGGGTCAGCGCCTCTTCGTAGGCCGTCACGGCCTGGGGCCACCTCCTCAGTTGACGCAGGAAGTCGGCGCGCGAGGCGCTCAGATATCCGTAGGTGGACAGGGCCGGATCGGCGAGCATCGGCGTGAGCGCGTCGAGTCCGGCCTCGGGGCCGTCGCGCAGCCCGATCGCGACGGCGCGATTGAGGCCGACGACAGGCGACGGCCACAGCCGGAGCAGGGTGTCGTAGAGCCCGACAATCTGGTTCCAGTCGGTGTCCGGCCAGGTGGGCGCGTCGGCGTGCACGGCAGCTATCGCGGCCTCCAGGGCGTACCGGGTCGGTGGCCGTCGGCGCAGCGCGTCGGTCAACAACGACCTTCCCTCGTCGATGAGCTGCCAGTTCCAGCGTGTGCGGTCCTGCTCGGACAGCAGCACCAGTCGCCCGTCGACGGACACGCGGGTGTCCTGGCGTGCAGCGGTGAGCAGCAGCAGCGCCAACAGGGCGCTGATCTCGGCGTCGGTCGGCATGAGCAGGTGCAGCATGCGAGCCAGACCGATCGCGCAGTCCACCAGGTCCTGGCGTACCAGGTGCGCGCCCACCGGTGCGGTGTGGCCGGTGGTGAAGATGAGATGGACGACCTCGAGGACGGCGCTGACCCGCTCGCCGAGTTGGTCCGGGCCCGGGACCCGGTACGGGATGCGGGCCGTGGCGATCTTTCTCTTCGCCCGGGTGATCCGGGCGGCCATGGTGGTCGGCGGCACCAGGAACGCGCGGGCCACCTCCGGGGTGGACAGCCCGCACACCAGGCGCAGGGTCAGCGCGACCTGCGCCTGCCTGGACAGCGCGGGGTGGACGCAGGTGAAGATGAGTCGCAGCCGGTCGTCGACCAGACCATCCTCGGGGCCCGGTGTCGTCTCGTCCGCGACGAGCAGTGGCATCTTGCGACGGAACACCGACTCGCGGCGCAGGACGTCCCGGGCACGGTTGCGAGCGATGGTGGTGAGCCACGCGCTCGGCCGCTCGGGAATGCCATTCTCGGCCCAGGTCTCCAGGGCCTGGGCGAACGCGTCCTGGGCGCACTCCTCGGCGAGATCGAGGTCGCGGGTCAGTTGGGCGGTGGTGCTGAACACCTGGGCCCAGTCGCGGCGGTGCGCCTGCGCGACCGCCGCGACGACCGTGTCGTTCATCCGTGGTCGACCACCGGACGGATCTCCACACCGCTGTGTGCCGCGCGCACCTCGGGTAGCAGTGCCGCCAGTGACAGCACCTCGTCCAGGTCGGCCGCCTCCAGCAGGTAGTAGCCGCCGAGGGCCTCCTTGGTCTCCAGGAACGGACCGTCGGTCGTGTCGAGCTGGCCGAGTGCGTCCGAGCGCAGCGAGGTGGCGGTGGGCGCCGGTTCCAGCTGGTGCCCGCCGAGGACCCGCGCGCCGGCCTCGGCCACGAACGCTATGTGGGCGGCGTCGTGCGCCTTCCACTGCTCGTCGGTCATCGCGTCCCACTGCTGCGCGTCACCGTAGATCAGGATCATGTACTTGGCCATGTCTCGTGTCCCATCGTGTGTTGGCCCCGTCGGTGGTGGCCCCTACTCTGACGACGAGCCAGCGGGGCTCCGGATCGACAGCCGGGACGACATATTCGGTCCGACGCACCGGCGACGCGGCGTTGCGCCGGTTTGGCTAGGCCGTACCGGTCAGGTACATCCGACGTCGCGGCGGCTCGAACTTCTCGATCGCGTACCGCAGCATGACCCGTGGCATGGCCCGGTAGCGCCCGGCGAGGAACTGCTCCTCCGCCGCCCGGTCCCGGTTGCCCACCTCGCGCAGCATCCAGCCCACCGCCTTCTGCACGAGGTCGTGCGGGTCGTGCAGGAGCTGGTCACCGATCCGGAAGGTCCACTGGAAGTCGCCGGCCCTGATGAAGGCGAACGTGGCCATGATCGCAATCCGCCGGTCCCACACCAGGCTCGACGCGGCCAGCCGGTCCAGGACGCTCCGGTCCCTGTCGAGCAGCCAGGGCCCGACGATGTACGGCGCGGACGAGTCCACCAGGTCCCAGTTGTTGATGCGGTCGGTGTTGGTCAGGAGGATGTCGAAGATCCGGCCCCGCTCCTGGTCGTCGCCCTTGGCGAACTTGCGCACCAGGATGAACAGCGACGTCAGCCTCTCCTCGTGCACGCCGCCGGCCAGCAGGTCCGCCGTCTCGGACAGGGGAAGGTCGCGCCAGTAGCGGGCGGCCACCCTGCGCTGTTGCGGCACGGAGACGCCGATTGCGCGGTCACCCTCGCCGTACCCGCCCGGGATCATCTGGAGGAACCGGCTCGACGCCTCCGCTCGGTGCGGGTCGGCGAGGCTGGCGAGTGCGGAACGGATGTCGGCGGTGGTGGCCATGACTGCCCAACGTACCGGGGCAACAGGTTGGGCCGGGGACCATCGGCCGCGTTGCGGCGGGCCGTCGGCTGCCGGTGGTGCCGCCCCCGCGGATTGCGCGGAGGCGGCCCGACCGGGTGGTGGCGCGGGTTCAGCTACGGGTGGACCACTGCTGGTTCTGTTGTCCGTTGCAGGCCCAGAGGAGGAGCTTGGTGCCGTTCGCGGTTCCGGCGCCGCTGGCGTCGAGGCAGAGCCCGGACTGGACGCCGGTGATGGTGCCGTTGGAGTTGATGTTCCACTGTTGGTTGGTGCCGCCGTTGCAGTCCCAGATGATCACCTGGGTGCCGTTGGTGGTGCCCCGGCCGCTGGCGTCGAGGCACTTGTTGCCGTACACCTGGAGTTGTTTGCCGGCGGTGTGGGTCCAGCGTTGCGCGGTGTTGCCGACGCAGTCCCAGAGTTGCACCTGGGTGCCGTTGGTGGTGGTGCCGTTCGGCACGTCGACGCAGCGGCCGGACTGGCCGCCGACGACCTGGACGCCCTGCTGCGGGTTACCGCCCCCGGCCGGTGCGTACCCGGCGGCGGCGATGTTGGCCTGCACGGCGTCCTCGGTCGCGGCCGTCGGGTAGCCGTAGGTCAACACACCCTCGAAGAAGGTGCCCCGCCCGGTGATGCTGTTGTCGCCGCCGATGCCGAGCAGGATGGCCCCCTCCTTCTTCATCGGGTGGTAGCCGTTGGGGCGACGCCCGTCGAAGTAGGTGGTCAGGCCGCCCGACTGTGCGCTGCCGCCCCGGATCGCCCAGTGGTTCGGCTCGCCCTTGACCATCGCCGTGACGAACCGGTGGTTGATGGGCGCGATGTTGTTGTACCCCGCGTTCACCCCGGAGAACAGCCCCCACTCCAGGTCGGCCATGATCCAGGGTCCGGCGCCGGCGCCGTAGCCCCACTGCTTGTTGGCCCCGAAGTAGACGGTCTCCATGATGGCGCGTTCGTCGGCCAGGTTGTTCGTCTGCGCGTTGCCATAGTCGAAGCAGCACCACTGGTTGTAGTGCGTGCCGTCCACGACGGCGTAGATGCCCTCGGGCTGGTCGCCGGTCGCGACGCCGTTGGTGTTGTTGTTGCGGTAGCCGGTGCCGGGGGCGATGTAGACCCCGTACGCCTTCTGACCGCCGACGGTGATCGGTGCCGCCTTCGCGTCGGCGAGGTTGTCCCATCCGCCGGGAGCGGGGCCGACGAAGTAGCCGGGGGGTGCCTGGGTGAGGCGGTTGTTACGGCCGGACTGGTCGTAGAGGATGGTGATGACGCAGTTGGTGTTGGCGCAGAACGAGTCCTGCGTGGCGGCGTTGACGTAGCCACCCTCGCTCAGCACACCGATGTCGCGGGTGGTGTTGTCCGAGGAGCGCCGGACCTGGTAGAGCGGGCCGTTGTACGCGCCGTACAGCGCGCGGGTGGTGCTGTGCGCGGCCACGCACGGGGTGCCACCCGAGGCGTAGATGTCGCACGGTCCGGTGCCGGCGGCGCGGGCGACTCCCGGCGCGTCCGAGACCACGTAGATGCTGGCGCCGAGGGCGAGAACCAGCATGGTCCCCGCGGCGGCCATCAGGCGACGCAAGCGTCTCTTCACATTCATCGGATCCTCTCGGCGGTGTGGTGGGTGCGGTGATAAGCGACATCACACGTCACACCTTTTTACATTAATGCGCGTTGATGTATTGCGCTACCTGGCGCAGCCGGAATCGTCGGTCGTGCCCGTGCTGGCCGCGGACTTCCTGACGCGGGCCGGCGATCCAGGACGGATATGCTCACCAGCGAACAACGGTGCGTCCCCGTGTCGGGGCAATAATCGATTCGAGGGCGCGGTATGAACATCGGGGAGATCGCCCGTCGGGCGGGGGTGTCCCGCAGCACCGTGTCCTACGTGCTGAGCGGTAAGCGGACCGTGTCGGAGACGACCCGGCAGCGGATCCAGGCGGTCATCGACGAGCTGGACTATCGACCGAACGCCAGTGCCCGCGCACTGAAGGAGGGACGCACCCGCACCCTCGGCCTGGTGATTCCCCCGGCGAGTCAGCGGTTGACCGACATGCAGTTGGGTTTCGTCGCCAGTGTCGTGGAGGCGGCCGCTCGCCACGACCTCGATGTGCTGCTGTCCCCGTCCGGTGGTGACCACGACCGGTCCTTCGAGCGGATCGTCACCGGGCGTCGGGTGGACGGCGTGGTCCTGATGGAGATCCGCCTCGCGGACGACCGGGTGACCCGCCTGACCAGGGCCGGTCTGCCGTTCGTCACGATCGGGCGGATAGCCGAGCCACAGGACATGAGTTGGATCGACATCGACTACTCCGGGTTGATCGCCCGCTGCGTGCACCACCTGGCCGACCTGGGGCACCGGCACGTGGCGCTGGTGAACCGCTCCGCCGAGTTGGTGGCCGCGGGTTACGGCCCCAGCCATCGGGCGCTGGCCGGCTTCCGGGCGGCGGCGGTGGAGCGGGGCCTGACCGGTGTGGAGGTCTGCTGCGGCGACGACACCGCCTCCGGCGAGGCGTGCGTGGAACAGCTGCTCGTGACCCATCCCGACGTCACGGCCATCGCCACCATCAACGAGGCCGCGCTGCCCGGAATGCAGCGGGCGCTGACCGGCGCCGGCCTGTCCGTGCCCCGCGACTTCTCCGTCACCGGTGTCGCCGCCCAGCACTGGGCGGAGGACTTTCGCCCGCCGTTGACCGCCGCGGACGTGCCGATGGTCGAGATGGGCGCCGAGGCCGTGTCGCTGCTGTTGGAGAGCATCGCCGCCCCCGGCGCCGTGCCACGTCACCGGCTGTACAGCCCGCCCATCTCGTTGCGCTCAAGCACCGGTCCGGTGCGGGCTACCCCTTCGTGACCCGCCGTTCCTCCTGACCGGCGGCCAGAATGAGATAACTGCTGGCGGTCCAGGTGTACGCCCGGTCCCGGAGCCCGGCCCCGGTCTCGGCGTCGAAGTTCTCCGCGAATCCGGACTTCTCACACAGCGCCAGGAACCGTCGACTGATCTCGTCGGCGACCCTGGTCTGCCCCGCCCGCCGCAGGCCGTCCTCGACCAGGATGGTGGAGGGTGCCCAGATCGGGCCACGCCAGTAGCCGTCGGCGAGATAGTGCGCCGAGTCGATCGGCTCGGTGGCCAGCCCGTGGGTGGTCAGGTGGGTTTCGACGCCCCGGGCCAGCGCGGCGGCGACCGGAGCGGGCAGGTCGGCGCCGAGCGAGACGGGCATCAGGTCGAGCAGGCTTCGGCTCGCCCGCCGATGGCCGGTGTGCGGGTTGCGGGCGGTGAAGCGTTCGCCGTCCCACAGGTCCCGCAGCATGGCGCCATGGATCCGGTCGGCCTCCCGGGACCACTGTTCGGCGGGCTCACCCAGCTCGCCGGCGAGGTCGGCGAGGCAGCGAAGCTGGGACACCAGGAACGCGGCGAGGTCGGCCGTCTGGAGGACCCGGTTGGCGTCGAAGGTGGTCGCGTTGTCCCAGCCACTGTCGTTGCCGTGCTGGTAGTGGGGCAGCTCCTGGCCGGGGGCCCGGCGGGCGTCGAGCCAGAACCGGGTCCAGCGGGCCAACCGGTCGTACGTCTGCGCCAACGCCGCCCGGTCCGGTGGCTGAGGAAGGCGTCGACGCAGGTGCCGCAGAGCCCAGCCATGGATGGGAGGCTTGACGTAGTTGTGCAGGACCTCGGAGTGCGTGACCGAGTCGGGTAGGGCGCCGGCCTCGTCCTGGTGGTCGAAGGGCAGCTGGAACTGGTGCCAGGCCAGCTCCGGCTCGCCGGCGGCCAGGGCGATCGCGTTGAAGCAGTGGTCCCAGCTCCACACCTTGTCCATCCAGTGCTTGGACATCAGGACCGCGGGCCGGGTGACGAAGCCCGCCGGGGCGACGGTGGCCGACCACAGGACGTAGGCGGCCAGCTCGGCGGCCGGGGTTTCCGCACCCCGCCACGGCGCGACCGCGTCGACGAACGCGCTGAACTCGGCGTCCCGGTCGCGGCACAGCTGGTCGAAGCTGACGGACCCGGTGTACGGGCGGCGGGCGGTGGCGTACTCCTCGATCGCGATCTCCCAGGGCTGGTCACCGGGGAGGTCGACGTACCGGTCCGCGGTGCCGAGAGCCTCGACGCCGTCGGTGCGCCGGAGAGCACCGGAGAGCACGGTGATCCGGTAGCGGCGACCGGTCTCGTACGAGGTGAACACGTGGGAGCCGTCGAGCGGGTCGTGGTAGAGGTAGGTGCCGCTGAACGGGGTGAGGGTGGGCGCGGCCGCGGCCACCCGTAGGCCGAGCCGTCGGCCCCGGATCCGCAGGGTGTCCGGGCCGTCGTAGACAGCCTCGATCCGGTCGGCGCCGTTCCGCCAGGTCAGCAGCGCGGGTGTGGCCACGACCGTGGCGTCGGCCGCCGCGGGGGAGAGCCGCAGTACGGGGTGCAGCCCGGTCTGGTGGGAGACCAGGTGCAGATCGTCGGCGTACGTCTTCTCGGCGACCACCGGGGAGAGGTTGAACCAGGCTCCTCGGTAGCTGAACGGGATGTCCTGGACGGGGAACTCCGGACCGGACGGGGCGACGGTCATGGGTGGCGGGTGCCTTTCTGTGGTGCGGGTGGTCAGTCCTTGACGGCGCCGGCGGTCACGCCCATCGAGACGTAGCGCTGGGCCAGGATCAGCAGCACCGCGGCGGGGATGGAGGCGACGACAGCGGTGGCCATGATGGCGTTCCACTGCTGGTTGTTGTTGCCGATGTAGTGGTAGATGCCGAGGGTGATCGGCTGGTGGTCGCCACCGCCGGCGAGTGTCGAGGCGAAGATGAAGTCCGACCACGACCAGAGGAACGCGAACAGGGACACCGTGACGATCGAGTTGCGGCTGACCGGGAGCACGATCGACCAGAAGGTCCGGAACCGGCCGGCGCCGTCGACCACGGCGGCCTGGAGCAGCTCGTCGGGTATCCCGGACATGAAGGCCGTGAAGATCAGCACAGCGAACGGCACCGCCAGCGTCGAGTCGGCCAGGATCAGGCCGGGCAGCGTGTTCAGGACGCCGAGACTGAGGTAGATGGCGTAGAAGCCCATCGCCATGATGATGCCCGGGATCATCTGCGCGATCAGCAGGACGAAACTCAGTGCCGTGCCGCCGGGTGGCCGCAGCTTCGCCAGCGCGTACCCGGCGGGGGCGGCCAGCGCCACGGTCAGCGCCACCGTGCCGAGACCGACCAGGAAGCTGGTGCCGAGGTACGGCAACTGCTGGTCGAGCACGGCCCGGTAGCCGTCCAGCGTGCCGTTGGTCGGGAACAGGTGTGGGGGATCGGCCCGCATGTCCTGGTCCCGTGTGAACGACACATTGATCATCCAGTAGACGGGGAAGAGCATCAGCCCGGTCAGCACCAGACCGACGACGGTCTTCCACCAGACCCGAGGTGTGGAGGTGGTCATGGCAGGTTCTGCCTCCGCTGGATCCGGATGTAGACGAGCCCGGCGATCAGGGCCATCACGATGAGCAGGTTGCCGACGGCGGCACCCGGACCGAACTCGGGCAGCAGGTTGCCGAAGCCGAGTCGGTAGGACCAGGTCGCGAGCGTGGCGGAGGAGTTGGTCGGGCCACCCTTCGTCATGATCCAGATGATGTCGAAGACCTTCAGCGTGTAGATCAGCCCCAGCAGCAGCGTGATCGCGGAGACGGGGCGCAGCAGCGGAAAGGTGATCCCCCAGAACCGTTGCCAGCTCGACGCGCCGTCCAGCGCGGACGCCTCGTACATCTCGACCGGGATGGCCTGTAGCCCGCTGTACAACACCACCAGGTTGAACGGGATGCCGATCCAGATGTTCGCGATGATCACCGAGGCGAGCGACCAGCCCGGCGAGGTGAGCCAGTTGACCTGGTCGATGCCGACGACACCGAGCGCCGCGTTGACGAGCCCGGAATCGCTGTTGAGAAGCCACGACCAGGTCGAGGCCGAGACGATGAGGGGCAGCAGCCACGGTACGAGGATCAGCGCCCGCAACGTGCCCGACAGGGGGAAGTGCTGGTGGAAGAAGAGCGCCAGGGCCATGCCGATCGTGAACTGGAAGACCAGCGACGCGGCAGTGAAGACCAGGGTGTGCGTCAGCGTGGACCCGAAGGCCGGATCGGTCAGGACCGTCCGGTAGTTGTCGAGGCCGGCGAAGGGCGCGCCACCCTGCACGAACGAGCGGACGGTGTACTCGCGCAGGCTCAACTCGAGATTGCGGTAGAGCGGGTAGGCGTAGAAGGCCACCAGGTACAGGGTCGCCGGGGCCAGGAAGCCCCACGCCAGCCAACGGTTGGGCCGGCGGGCGCGGGACGGCGGAGGGCCGGGTGGGGCGGACTTCGCCGCCTCACCCGGATCCGGTACGGCAGTGGAGCTGTGTGTCGAGGGGAGCATGGTGTCGGTTCGGCGCGGTTACCTGGTCGCGGCCTGAGCGGCGGTCAGCGCGTCCTTCGGTGTCTTCCCACCGCTGAGCGCCGACTGCACCGCGGTCCACAGGGATTCCGAGATCTTCGGGTACTTCGTGCCGAGGTTGTCACCGGTGCGGCCCTTGGCTGCCCGGACCGCCTCCACCCAGACCTTGAGCTTGGGGTCGGCGGCCTGCCGATCCTGCACGGCGGCGACGGGTGCCACGTAGGACAGCGTGGTGTCGGTGGTGAGCAGGTTGTCGGCGTTGGTGAGGCAGGCGACGATCTTCTGCGACGTCTCGTACCTGTCGGTCTTCTTCTGCACCGGGATGGAGACGAACTCACCGCCGGTGGGCGCCGGCGCCGGGCCGCCCGCGCTGGCCGGGATCGCGATGGTGCCGTAGGAGAAGCCGAGCTTCTCCGCGTTGGCCAACTGCCAGGTGCCGTTCTCGGCGAACGCGAAGTCGCCGGTGGCGAACTCCTGCCAGCTCGTGGTCTGGGTGTTGTTGATGACCGAGTTCGGCGCGAGGCCCTGCTTGAGCCAGTCGGTCCAGAGCGTCAGCGCGGACACGGCCTGCGGCGAGTCCAGGCTGGTCAGCTGGGCTCCCGAACCCCAGAACCAGGGCAGGAACTGGAAGCTGCCCTCCTCGGTGCCGATCGCGGAGAAGGTGATGCCCTTCTTCCCCTTGGCCTTGACCGTGGTCAGTGCCGCGGTCAACGACGGCCAGTCCTTGATCGAGGCCGGATCGACGCCGGCGGCGGCCAGCAGGTCCTTGTTGTAGTAGAGAGCGAGCGTGTTCGCCCCGATCGGCACCCCGTACGTCTTGCCCGCGCTCTGGCCGGCGCCGAGCAGGTTCGGCGCCATGGCCGAGACGTCGAGCTTGTTGTCGTCGGTGGTGGTGAGCGCGCCGGCCTCGGCCAGTGTCGAGATGACCGGGTTGTCCACGATCAGCACGTCCGGGGAGTTGCCCTGCTGGGCGGCGAGCAGGGCCTTGTTGGTCAGGTCGGTGGTGTCGTAGCCGGTCCGCTCGACGCTCGCCGCCCCCGCCGAGGTGCCGCACTTCTTGAGCAGTGCGACCCACTCGGAGTCGGCGGCGAACTGCGGATACGGGTCCCAGACGAGGTAGGCGCCGCCGTCGCCGGGTCCGTCGCCGGACGACGATGAGCAGGCGCTGCCGGTCACCGCGGCGAGCGCTATCACGGCGACGGCGGCCAGGCGCCGTCGACGACTGAGTCCTGTCATGTGTTGCCTCACTTCAGTCGATCGTCAGGGTGGGGTGTGCGGGTTGACCGTCGCGGGTCGGACGACGTCCGACCATGAGGCGAACCGATTCGACAAATCGGTTCGCACGAAGATAGGTCCGTCGTTGCCGGCTGGTCAAGAGATGATCGGGTGTTCTGAAGGTTGCGCTGTGAAACGCCACCTTCACCGCGCCGTCACTTCATTGACATCGTTCAGTTCCTGGTCCTACGATCCCAGCGAATCGATTCGCAAGCGCAGCCCTCCGGAGAGCGTCCCCCGCGCCCCACCAAGGAGCCGCCCGTGAAAACCCCGTCCCCCGGCAGGTCAGGACGAGCGCACGCGCTCGTCGCCCGACTCGTGGTCGGCCTGCTCGCCGCCACCGCCGCCGTAACCGTCGCCGCGTCCCCGGCCCAGGCCGCCGACGAGTCGATAAGCGTCAACTTCGCCACGGACAACGGCACGCCGACCTACCGCGCGTCCGGCTGGATCTACGGCATGACCGAGAACGCCAGCGGTCCGGCCGACCACTTCTACCGAGACGTCAAGTTCCAGTCCATGCGTGCCGGCGGTGCGCAACTGCCGGGCAGCGGCTGGGTCGGCGGCACCTACGACCGCCGGTGGAACTCCACAGTCGCCCAGGCACGTCGGACCACGGCCCTCGGCGGGAAGTTCATCATCCTGCCGCACGACCTGTGGGGTGCCGACGGCGCCGGAATCTCACGCTTTCCCGGCGACAACGGCAACTGGACCGACTACGACAACTTCCTGACCCGGCTGATCACCGACGTCCGGGCGTCCGGGCTGAACGTGCAGTGGGACATCTGGAACGAACCCAACATCACCATCTTCTGGAACCGCCCGATCTCCCAGTACCTTGAGCTGTGGCGCCGCACCTACCAGCGCCTCCGGGTGGAGTTCCCCAACCAGCTCATCGTCGGGCCGAGCTGTGCCTGCGTCCCGTCGACCAACCACGCCTTCTGGAACCAGTACCTGGACTTCGTCCGCTCGACCAACACGGTGCCGGACATCATCAGCTGGCACTCGCTGCCGGGCGACCCGGTCGCCAACGTCGCCGCCGCCAACGCCACCCTCGACCCCCGTGGCATCCCCCACCCACGGCCCTACCAGATCAACGAGTACGGCGCGCCCGACGAGCAGAACCCGGCCGACGGCGCCTGGTACATCGCGCGGCTGGAACGCGCCCGGGCCGACGGCCTGCGGGCGAACTGGGCCAGTGGGGGCAGCCTGCACAACGACCTCGGCAACCTGTTGATCCGCAACTCGGCCGGGCAGCACCAGCCCAAGGGCGAGTGGTGGAACTACCGCTACTACGCCTCGCAGACCGGACAGATCGCCGGGGTCACGCCCAGTCAGTCGTACGACGCGTTCGCCACGAAGGCGACCGGCACGGCGAAGGTCCTCATCGGCGGTGGTCGTACCACCGGGAACCTGACCGTCAACCTGCAACGCCTGGACACCACCAGCGGCATCGTGGCGAACAACCAGGTCCGGGTCCTCACCCAACGCATCCCACACAACGGTGGCGGCGCCGTGCCGGGGCCGATCACGGTCTCGAACAGCGTGGTCAACGTGTCCAACAACAACGCCACCGTGACCGTGCCGTACACCAACCAGACCGACACCTACACGATCACCCTGCTGCCCCCGTCGGACGGTGGCTTCCAGTCGGTGGCGGTGGCCCAGCACTCCCAGCAGTGCCTCAACAACGTCGGCCTGAGCACCGCCGACGGCAACGTCCAACAGCAGAACTACTGCGACGGCGGCGACCAGCAGCTCTGGAACTTCCGTCCGGTCGCCGGCGTGGCCAACACGTACACAGTGGTCAACCAGCAGAGCGGCAAGTGCCTCGACGTCAGTGGCGTGTCCACCGCCGACGGCGCTGCCGTGCACCAGTGGACCTGCCTGAACAGCTCCAACCAACAGTTCACTCTTCGCAAGGTGACCTACTCGGGCAACGACTCGCACGACTACCAACTCGTCGCGCGACACAGCGGCAAGTGTGTCGATGTCAGTGGCGTCTCCACGGCGGCCGGCGCACTCGTCCACCAGTGGACCTGCAAGGCCGTCAACCAGGGCAGCACCCTGAACCAGACGTGGCGGATCCTGGGGCGGTAGTCCTCCCGGGAGATGACGCGCTGGCTGTCCCGCCCAGCAGTCAGCGCGTCACCCGGCACCACATTCATTGACATGAATAAAATAAAGGTCATACGATTCGCTGCGATTCGCCATGCCACCACCCGCCCGTGGCGCGTCGACGATTCCCCCGCACTTCCCCGACTCCGAGGAGCCACCTCGTGCGAACCCCGTCCCGCAGCGGGCCAGACACAGCCCGCGACCTCATCCCGAGACGTCAACGCGTCCGACGTCTGACCCTCCTGGCCGGTGTCCTGGCCGGGGTGCTCGTCGTCGTGGGCATCGGCGTCGGCACCACCCCCGCCAGCTCGCCCTTCGCCGCCGAGGTCGCCGCGGCGGCCACCATCCAGCCGGGGCAGAGCACCCGGATCGTCGGCACGCCGTCCGGCCGCTGCCTCGAGGTGCCCAACTCCAGCACCACCAACGGCACCCAGACGCAACTCTGGGACTGCAACGGCGCCGCCGGCCAGACCTGGACCTGGACGTCGAGCAAGCAGATCCAGGTGTACGGCAACAAGTGCCTGGACGCCTCCGGCCGGGGCACCACCAACGGCACGCAGGCGATCATCTGGGACTGCAACGGCCAGAACAACCAGCAGTGGAACGTCAACAGCAACGGCACCATCACCGGCGTGCAGTCCGGGCTCTGCCTCGACGCCAACGCCGCCGCCACCGCGAACGGCACCAAGGTCATCCTCTGGGCCTGCAACGGTGGCGCCAACCAACAGTGGGCCTCGCCGAACACGCCGCCGACCTCGGTGCCGCCGACCTCCGCACCGCCGACCAGTCCGCCGCCGGGCGGTGCGCGCCCCTGCGACATCTACGCCTCCGGCGGCACTCCGTGCATCGCGGCGCACAGCACGACGCGGGCGCTCTACGGGACGTACACCGGCAACCTGTACCAGGTCCGGCGCTCGTCGGACAACACGACCCGCGACGTCGGGCTGACCGGCGCGGGCGGCACCGCCAACGCGGCGACGCAGGACTCGTTCTGCACCGGCACCACCTGCGTGATCACCGTGGTCTTCGACCAGTCCGGGCGCGGGAACGACCTCTGGTACCAGGGGTCGAGCGTGGTTCCGGGATCGCCGCAGAGCAGGCCGGCGATCGCGACGTCGGAGTCGCTGACCGTGGGTGGCGCCAAGGCGTACTCGCTCTACATCAACCCCGGCAACAGCTACTGGCGCGACGGGCACCTCACCGGGGTGCCGACCGGCGCCGCCCCCGAGGGCATGTACATGGTCACCAGCGGCACCCACGTCAACAGCGGCTGCTGCTTCGACTACGGCAACAGTGAGACGACCCGCAAGGCCGACGCCGCCGGTGCGATGGACGCCATCAACTTCAGCAAGCAGTGCTGGTTCGGTGGCTGCTCCGGCAGCGGGCCCTGGGTGCAGGCGGACCTCGAGTGGGGTCTCTTCCCCGGTGGCAGCCAGAGCTGGAACCCGAACCAGCGCGCCTTCACCAGCAAGTTCGTGACCGCGACCCTCAAGAACAACGGCACGTCCCGCTTCGCCATCAAGGGCAGCGACGCCACGTCCGGCAGCCTCTACACGCTGTACGACGGCTCGCTCCCGCCGGGCTACAGCCCGATGAAGAAGCAGGGTGCGATCATCCTGGGCAGTGGCGGTGACTGCTGCAAGCCCGACGGCGGCGCGAACCTGAGCGCCGGCACCTTCTACGAGGGGGCCATGGTCGCCGGCTACCCGTCCGACGCGACCGAGGCCGCGGTGCAGGCCAGCATCGTGAGCGCCGGCTACCGCTGACCCTGGCAGCGGCGTCTGAACGACACGTGCGCCGGTCACCACCGCGGTGGTGACCGGCGCACACTTTCGTCGACGCCCGCCGGCTCAGGTCGGCGGTCACGGCCGGCGACGCTCCGGGGAGGTACGGGTGCGTGCCGTCCCCGGAGTGCCGTTCGGTGTCAGGCCACCGAGCAGGTCGCGCCGTTGAGCGTGAACGTGCTCGGCTTGGCGGTGTTACCTGTGTGCGTGGCCTGGAAGCCGACGGTCACCGATCCGTTGGCGGGTATGCCGGCGTTGTAGGCGACGTTCCTGGCCGTCACCTGCCCCGAGTTCGGGGAGTAGGAGGCGTTCCAGCCCGAGGTGATGCTCTGACCGCCGGGCAGGGTGAACACCAGGGACCAGCCGTTGACGGCACTGGTGCCGGTGTTGGTGACGGTGATGTTCTCGGTCAGCCCGCTGTTCCAGGCGTTGACCGCGACGGTCACCCGGCAGGCGCCGGAGTCCGGCGGCGGGGTGGTCGGGTTCGGCGGCGGGGTGGTCGGGTTGGGCGGCGGGGTGGTCGGGTTGGGCGGTGGCGTGGTCGGGTTGGGCGGTGGCGTGGTCGGGTTCGGGGGTGGCGTCGTCGGGTTGGGCGGGCTGGTCAGGCCGAAGAACCCGATGGCGGACGCGGCCATGCCGCTGGCGGGCAGACTGTGCCCGGCGCCCTGGATGCTGTACGCCTCGACCTGAACCGTGCCGCTGCTGTCGGCGTACCTGCGCCGGTTCCAGTTCGGCTGCGGAGTGTCGGTCGAGGTGGGCGTCTGGCTCAGCCCGAACACGTTCGTCCACTGCTCGATCGACTCCTGCAACAGCGAGTACGGCACGAGGGTGTCGTTGGTGCCGTGCCACAACTGGATGCGCGGGCGGGGTCCCGAGTGTCCGGGGTACGCCTGGCGGACCGCGTCACCCCACTGCTGCGGCGTCCGGTTCATGTTTCCGCCGGTGCACTGGCTGCTGGTGGGTGGGAAGTCGGCCGCGTTGGCGAAGCAGTTGAACGGCACCCCCATGAACGCGGCGCCGGCCTTGAACACGTCGGGATAGAGGGCCAGCATGTGGTTGGTCATCATGCCGCCGGAGGAACTGCCGGTGGCGTAGACGCGGTCCGGGTCGGCGGCGTACTGCTGTTGCACGTGCCGGACCATCGAGACGATGGACACCGGGTCGCTGCCGCCGCCGCGCCGCTTGGCCGCGTCCGACCAGACGTCGAAGCAGTTGCCGAACCCGGCCTGCTGGGTCGCGGACGGGTAGATCACGATGAATCCGTAGCGGTCGGCCAGGCCGGCGAACTCGCTGCCGGAGTAGAAGCCGGGGCCGGACCCACCGCAGCCGTGCATCGCCACGATGGTCGCCGGCCGGGCCGGGCGGTTGTCCGGCACGTAGACGTGCATCCGCATCCGGCCCGGGTTGTCACCGAAGCTGGTCACCTCGGTCAGCGACGCCGCGTACGCGGGTTGGATCGCGGGGACCGCCAGGCCGGCCGCCAGCAGCGACACGGCCAGGGTGAGCAGCAGTTTCCTTCTGATTCTCAACGGACGACTCCTTCGATTGCCTGTGCAGGCTGTGGATGGCCGCACGATCTGCGTCGCGGGGATGCCCGAGGCCCGCGGTGATCGCGCGATGCCCGCTACCGGTGGCTCGCCCTGCCCGACTCCGGACCACATCGCGTGGCGATCAGTGTTCTCCTCGGACCAACAAGTGTCAATCGAAGGTCTTCTATCACTTGTCGACCGCGACGCTCGTTCGGCGGCATTCCGTCTACAGTCGTCACACCGTCCCTGAAGAGCACGGAGCGCCTGTGGCAAGCCCGTTCGACATCGACGAGATCTATCCCGACGACGGAGACCGACCGCTCCGGCTGCCCCGGCGGCAGGTCGGCAACTCGCCGCAGGGCGTGGCGGTGACCCTGCTGGCTGATTACACCCTGCGGACTCGTGCCGCGATCCCGTCCGCCGCCATCGTCGCGCTGCTCGCGGAGACCGGGGTGAGCGCGGCCGGCGCGCGTACCGCGATCAGCCGGCTGGCCCGTCGCGGCGTCCTGGAGGGCAGCCGGCTGGGGCGGCGCAGCTCCTACCGACTCAGCCGCGCGGCCGCTGCCAACCTCTCCGCCGGCGGCCACTGGATCCTCGCCTCGACCAGCTCGACCGTGCCCTGGGACGGGTGCTGGACGGTCGTCGCGTTCTCGCTGCCGCAGGACCGGAGTGCCCAGCGCCGGGCACTTCGTGCCCAACTGCGGTGGCTCGGATACGCGCCGTTGTACGACGGACTGTGGATCTCGCCGGACGAGCTGACCCCTGCTGCTCGCACCCAGCTCGACCAGCTCACCCTCGGTGCCGTCACGGTGTTCCGCGGACGGCAGACCGCGATCGGGTCCACCATCCACCGCGCCCCGATCGAGGCCTGGGACATCGCCGAGATCGGCCGGAGCTACCAGGCGTTCCTCGCGCACTGGACGGGGGTGTTGCCGGCGGTGGCGGCGGGGGAGATCGACGGAGCGGCCGCGGTGCGGGCGCGGACCGAGGTGATGGACACCTTCCGGCGTTTCCCCGTCCTCGATCCGCAGCTGCCCCTGGAACTCCTGCCGAAGAACTGGCTCAGGAGGCCGGCGCGGGAGTTGTTCGAGGCCGTCTACGACGGCCTCGCGGTACCTGCCGAGCGGCACGTCCGGGCTGTCGTCTCGCGGTTCGCCGACCGCGAGCCGCCCGGCATCGAGGCCCACACCACCGCCGACATCCTGGCCGGAGTACGTCCCGACGTGAGCCCCGCGGAACCGCCGCACGGCGGATCCGCCTGGTGACGGCGGCCCGTTCCGCCGTGGTCCGGTTGGCTGCCGCGTGGTCCGGTCCGGGTGGGCCGCAACCGGTCCGAGGGTGACCGCAACCCCATCCGCCGGGTGGCCGCGGCCCGACCGATCGCGGTCCTGTGAGCGATAACAGGGCCGGCCTGGTCGGCGCGTGCACGAGGTGCGGCAGGCACTACCCGATATCCACCAGGGCAGCGCGTCAGGACGACGGTGACGAGGCAGGCTTCGGCGGAACCTGAGCTCGGCAGCATCGATACAGGCTTATGTTACGTCTTGACGAACGGCATGTTATCGCTCACCCTCGATATCGAGGAAGACAGCACCTGTGGCTCACCGGGCGAGCCGCTGTCGCACCTCACGATCACGACGTTCCCCAGGGCATGCGGACGTCGATCACGCACCTCGGCAGCGGCGTCAGCCGGCCGGACGACAGGTGCCGGCACGCGCCGGCGCACGATGCTCGTCCCGGTTCCTCGCCCCAGGAGGATCATGACTTCGTTTTCGGCGCGGGCTCAACCGTCCCCGGTCAGGTCGGCCATCGACACGGTCGACACCGCTACCAGACCGCGCCGAGCGCGTCGTGATCCACGCCAGATCTCCCGGTCCGTCTCTGGCAAGAGAGTGGCACGTCACCACCACCGTTGCGACCACCACGGAAAAGGAACGACATGAAACCCAAGAGAACTCTGCTGGCGGCGGCGTCCCTCGCCGTCGTACTCACCGCGGGCATGACGGCGGTGCTCGCCCCCACGGCCAGCGGCGCCGGCACGACCCTGAAGGCGGCTGCGGCCGAGAAGGGTCGCTACTTCGGCGCGGCCGTCGCGGGGCAGAAGCTTTCCGACAGCGCGTACGTGACGATTCTGAACCGCGAGTTCAACAGTGTCGTGGCTGAGAACGACATGAAGTGGGATGCGACCGAGCCGCAGCAGGGTCGGTTCAACTACACCGGTGGTGACCGGTTGGTCGCGCATGCGCAGGCCAACGGTCAGAGTGTGCGGGGCCACGCGCTGTTGTGGTATCAGCAGCAGCCAGGTTGGGCGCAGAACATGTCGGGCAGCGCGTTGCGTAGCGCGATGATGAACCATGTCACGCAGGTCGCGACCCACTTCAAGGGCAAGATCCATTCGTGGGACGTGGTGAACGAGGCGTTCGCCGACGGTAACAGTGGTGCGCGGCGTGACTCGAACCTGCAGCGCACGGGTAATGACTGGATCGAGGCGGCGTTCCGGGCGGCGCGGGCGGCGGATCCGGGTGCGAAGTTGTGTTACAACGACTACAACACCGATGGGATCAACGCGAAGTCGACCGGGATCTACAACATGGTGCGGGACTTCAAGTCCCGTGGTGTGCCGATCGACTGTGTGGGGTTCCAGTCGCACCTGGGCACGTCGTTGTCCGGTGACTACCAGGCGAACCTGCAGCGTTTCGCCGATCTCGACGTGGACGTGCAGATCACCGAGCTGGACGTGATGGGTGGTGGCAACCAGGCCAACATCTACGCCGGGGTCACCCGTGCCTGCCTGGCCGTCTCGCGGTGCACCGGTATCACGACGTGGGGTGTGCGCGACTGTGACTCGTGGCGTGGGTCGGACAACGCCCTGCTCTTCGAGTGCAGCGGCAACAAGAAGGCCGCGTACACGAGCACCCTGAACGCCCTCAACGCCGGCTCGACCACGCCCACCACGCCCCCGCCGAGCAGCGGGGTGGACACCAGCGCCTGGTACGTGTTGCTCAACCGCAACAGCGGCAAGGCGTTGGACCTGTACGCCTCGGCCACCACCGACGGCGCACGGATCAGCCAGTGGTCGCGGAACAACGGCACGAACCAGCAGTGGCAGTTCGTGGACTCCGGCGGCGGCTTCTACCGGTTGAAGTCCCGGCTCTCCAGCAAGGTGCTCGACGTCAGCGGCTTCTCCACCGCGGACGGCGGGGCGATCGTGCAGTGGTCCGACCTCAACGGGACGAACCAGCAGTTCCGGCTCGCCCAGTCGGCCGACGGTTACCAGCGCCTGATCAACCGCAACAGCGGCAAGGCCGTCGAGGTGCAGGGCGCGTCCACCGCTGACGGGGGAAACATCGTCCAGTACGCCGACTGGGGCGGCACCAACCAGCAGTGGCAACTCGTCCGCATCGGATGACGACAGCCATGAACTAGCGGGATCGTAGCGGCCCGTCCCATCCATCCGGGGCGGGCCGCTACGACCGTCAGCGGACCTCGTCCATGGACTGTGAGCGATAACAGGACAGTCGCCAGGTCGTCCCGGATCGCCGAGGCTGTGGGTTTTCCGCCAGCCACCCGAGCCCCTGCTGGCGGCCGTCGTGGCCGTGTCGGGCAACGGTTTCGATAGACGTCGGTCGTTTGACGTATGACGTCGTTAACGCTAATTTTCCACACGCGTGCGGCGCGGCGGCAAGGTCGATCGCTGGCCCGGCCGGGCCCGTGTTCCGGCGGCCGCACCCCGCCCACGCACCCCCGACGTGCCGACGCCACCACCAGACGCTGGCACACCCCCAGGGCACGCGCGTGCGTTCTGCTCGTGGGTGACCCCGATCGAAGGAGTGGACCATGAAGGCCATCGGTGAGGTTCGTTCCGCCTCTCCACCGAGACGTCGTTGGCGGTCAGGGTTGGCCGCCGCGGCGGCCGCGATCATGGCGGCCGGCACACTCGTCGCGGTCAACGCGGCACCCGCGGCGGCGGCGACGGTGGACACCAACGCCTGGTACGCCCTGGTGAACCGCAACAGCGGCAAGGCGCTGGATCTGGTCTCCTCGGCTACCACCGACGGCGCCCGGATCAGCCAGTGGTCGCGGAACAGCGGCGCGAACCAGCAGTGGCAGTTCGTGGACTCCGGCGGCGGCTTCTACCGGTTGAAGTCCCGGCACTCCGGCAAGGTGCTCGACGTCAGCGGCTTCTCCACCGCTGACGGCGGGGCGATCGTGCAGTGGTCCGACCTCAACGGGACGAACCAGCAGTTCCGGCTGGCCGACTCGGACGGCGGCTATGTCCGGCTGATCAACCGAAACAGCAACAAGGCCGTGGAGGTGCAGGGCGCATCCACCGCCGACGGCGCCAACATCGTGCAGTACGCCGACTGGAACGGCTCCAACCAGCAGTGGCAGCTCGTACGCATCGACGGCAGCAACCCGCCGCCGTCGGGTGGCAGCGGGTGTGGCAAGGCACCGACGCTGGCCAGCGGCACGCACACGATCCAGAGCAACGGCAAGACCCGCACCTTCATCCTGCGGGTGCCCGCCAACTACAACAACAGCAACCCCTACCGGCTGATCTTCGCGTTCCACTGGCGCGGCGGCACGATGCAGGAGATCGCCTCCGGCGGCACCAGCGGGACCCCGTGGTCCTACTACGGGCAGCAGGAGCAGTCGAACAACAGCGCGATCCTGGTCGCGCCCCAGGGATTCGGCAACGGCTGGGGCAACGCCGGCGGTGAGGACATCGTCTTCGTCGATGACATGATCAGCCGGATCGAGAGCAGCCTCTGCGTCAACCCGAGGCAGCGGTTCGCCCTCGGCTTCAGCTGGGGTGGCGGCATGAGCTACGCCGTCGCCTGCGCGCGGGCCAACGTCTTCCGCGCCGTCGCGGTCATCTCCGGTGGGCAGATCAGCGGTTGCAGTGGCGGTACGCAGCCCATCGCCTACTTCGGGCTGCACGGCATCTCGGACAACGTCCTGGGCATCTCCGGTGGCCGGGCGTTGCGCGACACGTTCGTCCGGAACAACGGCTGCACCGCGCAGAGCCCGCGCGAGCCGGCGGCCGGCAGCCGCACGCACGTCACGACCACGTACTCGGGCTGCCGGTCCGGTTACCCGGTGCAGTGGGCCGCGTACGACAACGGCCACATGCCCGGCCCGGTCGACGGCACCTACGCCGAGAGCGGCATCACGACCTGGACCAAGGGTGAGATCTGGAGGTTCTTCGCCCAGTTCTCCTGACCCGCGTCGCCGACACGGTCGGCCTCTGGCGGCGCCTGCCCCCGTACCCCGGGGGTGGGCGCCGCTTCGTCGTTCGGCCGGTCAGCGCTGCAGACGAACCGGCTTGCCGGAACCGCTGCGGCGGACCAGCCAGGCCTCGGTGATGTGGGTGAACATCGCGGCGGCGGCACCCTCGGAGTCGTGCGCCGCGATGCGCTCGTAGATGCGCCGGTGGCCCCGGTTGGACGCCACGCACAGGGAGCGTTCGGTCCGGCCCATGTAACGGGCGGTGTTGATGACCTGACTCTCCAGTGCCCGCACGACGCCGCGAGCGATGCGGTTCCCGGACGTCTGCATGATCGCGTCGTGGAAGGCCCGGTCGTGCTCGTGGTAGGTGACGTGGTCGTCGACGAGCTGGTCCATCCGATCCACCATGGCGCTCAGCCGGTCGATGGTCTGCGCGTCGGCGAGCCGGGCGGCGACGTTCGCCATGTCGGATTCCAGCACGCGCCGGGTGACGACGAGATCGTCGAGGATGGCGAGGCTGTCGTCCTGGGCGATGGTGGCCCCGAGGACGAGCTCGTCGAGCATGTCCCACTGCGCTGCGGGGGTGACCATGGTGCCGGCGCCCTGGCGCACCTGCACCAGCCCCTTCTCCTGAAGGATCTTGACCGCCTCCCGGACGACCGTCCGGCTCACCGAGAAGGTCTCGCAGAGGATCGGCTCGGGCGGCAGGGATGTCCCGGACGGGTGTACGCCGCGTACGATGCGCTCCACCAGTTCGGCGGTGACCGCTCGGGCCAGGTTGGTAGGCCGACGCACCCATGCCGGTGTCACCGGGCTGTTCAGGGCCGTCTCCTGCGATGCCGTCATGTCCCCTCCGAAAAGCTCGCCGTGGCACGACGTCTGGCTCAGTGTACGGCTGAGTATTGACGTCACACGTCATACGAGTTACGTTCCGGGCAACATTGGCACGGCGGCGCGTCCGCCGGCCACCCCACTTTCTGAGGTGACAACTGATGAGACAGCGCGCAATATGGTCGGCCGTCCTCGTTGTGGGCCTGGCCCTGGCCGGTTGTGGAAGTGCTAGCGATTCAAGCTCGTCAAGCGGGTCGGACAGCAAGCTCGTCGTGTGGGACTGGAAGTCCGGCGAGTCGTTCGCCAAATCCTATCTGGACAAGGCTAAGGCCGACTTCAAGAAGAAGCACCCAAAAGTCGAGGTCGAGTTCGTAGCGCAGCCCTTCGACCAGTACTACACGCTGCTCGGTGCGGCGATCCAGTCCGGCAAGGGCCCGGACGTCATGCTGTTCAACGGCGGTGGCCAGATCCGCGACCGGGTTGACGCGCTGGTGCCGATCACCGACTACGTGGCCGAGGACAAGCAGCGGCTGGCCGGGTGGGACGCGTTCACCAAGGACGGCAAGGTCTACGCCGGTCCGGTGACGCTGCAGGGCTACCCGATCTACTACAACAAGGAGATCTACCGCAAGGCCGGCCTCGACCCGGCGGCCCCGGCCGCCACCTGGGACAAGTTCGTCGCCGACTGCGACGCCATCTCCAAGGCCGGCTCCAAGTGCTTCGCCCTCGGCAACAAGGAGGGCGTCGGCATCCAGTTCTGGCTCTCCAGCATGGGGTCGGTCACCCTCACCGCCGCGGAGTACGACGCCTGGATCACCGGCAAGCGCGACTGGAACTCCCCCAACGTCAAGCGGATCTTCCAGCTCTGGAAGGAGACCGGCGACCGGAAGATGAACAGCGACGGGGCCAACTCGACCGCGATGTTCAACGACTCCTTCGCGTACTTCCAGTCCGGTAAGGCCGCCCACGTCATGGGTCTGATGTCGGACGTCGGGCACTGGAAGGACTTCAACGAGTTCCTGACCGCGGAGAAGCTCGGCGTCATGAAGCCTCCGGTCGTCACCGCCGGCACCACCCCGAGCCTCCCGTACGACGGTGGTATCGGCTACGGGGTCGCCAAGTGGACGAAGGACCCGAAGGTTGCCGCCGACCTGGTGCGCTCCCTGACCTCGGCGGACGCGCTGAAGGCCTTCTACGCGGACGCCGGCGCGATCGTCGCCGACACCACTGTCGACGTGTCCCAGAGCGGCCCGGCCGTCTCCACGATCGTCGGCGAGCTCAAGACCGGCAAGCCGGCTCTGCACGTGGCGCTCTCCTCGAAGACGATCGACCTGATGGGGCGGCTGTCCCAGCAGCTGCTCAGCGGCTCGATCACCGTCGACGAGGTGGTGAAGCAGTTGGCCGCTTCCGACCAGGCGGGCTGACCCTCGTGTCAATTGGAAACACGCAACCGTCGGTCCGTCTGGCTCAGGCCGGACGGGCCGGCGGGGCGGCGCCCACCCCCGCCGCACACCGGCATGACGCGCAGCGTCGCCGCGGCCGCAGCGGCCGGCGGGCCGAACGCTTCGCCCCCTACATCCTGGTCGCTCCGGCCGTCCTGATCATCGTGGTGCTGCGGCTCTATCCGCTGCTCCTCGGCGTCAACTTCTCCTTCACCGGCGACGGTGCGCAGAACGGGACGGCTGTCGGATTCGGCAACTACCGCGAGCTGTTCCACGATCCGCTGTTCCGGACCGCGCTGAGCAACGTCGGGCTGCTGGTGCTGCTGCTCCCGGTGGCGGTGGCCATCCCCGGCCTGCTCGCGACGTTCATCTACCTGCGGGTGCCCGGCCACCGCTTCTACCGCAGCGTCTACTTCTTCCCGGCGGTGCTCTCGCCGGTCATCGTCGGCGCGATCTTCAACCTGCTGCTCGCCTTCGACGGCCCTCTCAACGCCATCCTCGGGTCGATCGGCATCAGTCCGGTGGACTGGCTCGGTGACCCGGACCTGGCGATGTTCATGGTGGTGGGCGTGCACATCTGG
The DNA here is from genome assembly GCF_040649915.1 of Micromonospora sp. NPDC048839. Lineage (NCBI taxonomy): Bacteria > Bacillati > Actinomycetota > Actinomycetes > Micromonosporales > Micromonosporaceae > Micromonospora > Micromonospora sp. NPDC048839. The sequence goes on along the minus strand of NZ_JBEZGL010000016.1, from coordinate 64,973 downwards.
GCCACCTTCGGGATGGCCCTGGTGGTGTTCCTCGCCGGCTTCGCCACCCTGGACCCCGCGCTCCTGGACGCCGCCCGCGTGGACGGGGCGTCGCTACGCCAGGTGGTCTGGCACGTGATCATCCCGAGCCTCTCGCGCACCATCCAGTTCGTCTTCGTGACCACGATGATCGGGATGCTGACCTCGATGTTCGGCCTGCTCTTCGTGATGACCAGCGGCGGGCCGGAGGGTTCGACGTACCTGCCCGAGTACTACATCTGGATCCAGCAGGGCCAGATGAACCGGCCGGCGCTCGCCTCGGCCGCGTCGACGATCCTCTTCATCATCATGCTGGTGGTGGGGATGTTGCAGATCAAGCTGCTCGAACGATCCGGAAAGGAGGATTGATGTCTCGGGCCCGTCTGGGATGGTGGCTGCTCGCCGTCCCCATGTCACTGCTCGCGCTGGCGACGATCTACCCACTGCTCTTCACCGCCAACGTCGCCATGAAGACCCGGCGTGACTACATCCTCGACCGGTTCTCCCTGACCGACGCCCTGCGCTGGGAGAACATCAGCACGGCGTGGAACAGCGTCGGCATGGGCCGCTACTTCGTCAACTCGCTGCTCGTGGTGACGGTGTCGGTGATCCTGCTGCTGCTGCTCGGGTCGATGGCCGGCTTCGCGCTGAGCCAGCTACGGTTCCGTGGCTCGTCGGCGTTGTTCCTGGGTTGCCTCGCGGGGCTCTTCATCCCGTTCCAGGTGGTCATGGTGCCGCTGTCCCGGATCATGGCCGACACGGCGCTCATCGACACGTACCCCGGTCTGATCCTCGTCTACGTGGCGCAGTTCCTGCCCTTCACGGTCTTCCTGATGACGAGCTACTACCGGGGCATCCCGTCGGAGATCGTCGACGCCGCCCGGATCGACGGCAACACCGTGTACGGCGTCTACCGCCGGATCATGTTGCCGCTGGGCACCCCGGCACTGCTGTCGGTCGGCATCCTCAACGCGCTGTTCTGCTGGAACGACGTGCTCATGGCGCTGGTGATGATGCCCTCGGCCGAACACCGGACGCTGATGATCGGAGTGACCTCGTTGCGGGGGCAGTACTCCGAAAACATCCCCACCTTCGCCTCCGGGGTGCTGATCGCCGCCATTCCCGTCCTGTTGGTTTACCTGTTCCTCCAGCGCCAAATTGCCGACGGTGTAGCCGCCGGTTCCACGAAGGGTTGACATGCGGATCACGGGATATCGGACGCTCTCCACGGTCCAGGAATGGGGGCGGCCCGTCGGTGACGCCAACGGGGTGTTCCCCGACGGGGTGGTTCCGGTCTCGATCGTCATCGTCGACACCGACGAGGGCATCTCGGGAGTCGGCCTCGGGCCGCACGTCGAGATCGAGCGGATCTTCGCAGCCATCGAGGGCGAAGACCCCCGTGCCGTGACGACGCTGTACGACCGCATGTTGCGGCACACCTTCAAGGCGGGCCACGCCGGCCCGGTGTTCGGCACCATCGGCGCACTGGACACCGCACTCTGGGACATCAAGGCGCAGGCCGCCGGCGAGCCGCTGTGGCGGCTGCTGGGCGGACGTGACCGGCGGGTCAACGCCTACGCGTCCGGCCTGGACATCGGGCTCACCGACGACGAACTCGTCGCGGAGTACGAGGTCTACGCCAGCCACGGCCTGCGCGCCGCGAAGCTCAAGGGCGGTCTCGACATCGAGCGCGACCGGCACCGCCTCACCCTGGTCAGGGAGGTCCTGACCGAGGCGGGCCACGGCCGGCGGCCGGGTCTCATGCTCGACGTCAACGAGGCCTGGACCCGCAAGCAGGCCGTCCGGCACGTCTGCGAACTCGAACGCTCCCTCGACCTCATCTGGATCGAGGAGCCCGTCCGACGTTGGGACGCCGAGGGCCTCGCCGCCGTCAGCCGAGGAGTCTGCGCGTCGGTCGCCACCGGGGAGAATCTCACCGGGCTCGAACAGTACCGTCCGCTGCTCGCCGCCGGCGCGGTCGACGTCGTCCAGATGGCCGCCGTCTGGGGGGTCACCCACTTCCTGCGGGCGTCCGCCCTGGCACACGCCTACGACCTGCCGGTCAGCCCGATCGGCAACAGCCCGATCGGACTGTTGCACGCCGCGACCTCGGTGCCGAACCACCTGACGAGTGAGCTGCAGGACCTGCATCCACCGGTGGGAATCTCCGTCGACCTGCACGTCGAGGACGGCGCCTTCATTCTCGGCGACGCACCCGGGCTGGGTGTCCGCATCGACGAGGAGCGGATCCGGACGGCCAACCACCGCCCGCAGGCGCAGACGGCCGAGAGCCCCAACGTCCGGCCGGAACGGGCCGGTCGGCGGCTGCTGGGCGGAGTCGACGGGGTCGTCCCCGCCCGCCAGGTGCCCGTCGTGCCGCTGAACTACCGCAACGAGGTGTCGCCCACCGGGCGGCACTGAGCTGACCGCCAGAAACAGGGAACGCGTGGGTGCACCGCCATCGCGGTGCACCCACGGCCATGTCCGGTCGGCACGAACGACGTGCCGGCCGTCGAGACGGAGGATCGATGAAGGCAGTCGTCTACCGGGGGGCGCGAGACCTCGGAATCGAGGATCGCGACCCGGTCCCGCCGGGTCCCGGCCAGGTGCGGATCGAGGTGGCGTACACCGGGATCTGCGGCACCGACCTGCACATCTACCACGGCGACATGGACGCTCGGGTCGGTGACTCCGCGATCATCGGGCACGAGATGTCCGGCCGGATCGCGGCCGTCGGGCCGGACACCACCGGCTGGAGCATCGGACAGCCCGTCACCGTGCTGCCGACCCGGCCGTGTGGAACGTGCGCTGCCTGCCAGCGCGGGCACTCCCACGTGTGTCACGCCATGAACTTCCTCGGCATCGACTCGCCGGGTGCCATGCAGTCCTACTGGACCGTGCCGGCGGAGCTGGTCCTGCCGCTCCCCGAGGACCTGCCGCTGGACCACGCGGCGCTCGTCGAGCCGGTCGCGGTCGCGGTGCACGACGTCCGCCGGGGGAACGTGGCGGCCGACGACCAGGTGGTCGTGGTCGGCGGTGGGCCGGTGGGGGCGCTCATCGCCGTCGTCGCGCAGGGTCGCGGCGCGAGGGTGCTCCTCGTCGAGCCGGACCCGTTCCGTCGGGAGGTGGCGGCCGGGATCGGGATCGAGGCCGTCGACCCGGGCGCGACAGATGTCGTGGCACTGGTCAACGAGCGCACCAACGGCGCGGGCGCCGACATCGCCTTCGAGGTGTCCGGCTCCGCCGGAGGCGTCACCACCGCGGTCGACGTCCTCACCACCCGCGGTCGGCTGGTGATGGTGGCGATCCACCCCCGGCCCCGCGAGGTCAACCTGCACCGGTTCTTCTGGCGTGAGCTGGAACTGCTCGGCGCGCGGTTGTACCAGCGCGACGACATGGTGGAGGCGATCCGGTTGGTCGCCTCGGGCGAGATCCCGGCGCGACAGCTCATCTCCCGGGTGGAGCCGGTCGAGGCGGCCAGCGCCGCCTTCACGGCCCTGGAGGGTGGCGGCGTGATGAAGGTGCTGCTCGATCTGCGGGAGGTAAACCAGTGACGGCCCTGTTCGACCTGTCCGGACGCGTCGCCGTGGTCACCGGCGCCCGGCGCGGTATCGGCCTCGCCATGGCCGAGGCCCTGGCGCTGGCCGGCGCCGACATCGTGGGCGTCTCCGCCCAGCTCGAATCGGATGGCAGTGAGGTCGAACGCCGGGTGCGCGCCGCCGGCCGCCAGTTCACCGCGTTGCGTGCCGACCTCGGCGACCGGAGGGCCGTACACCAGTTGGCCCGGGATCTCACCGCTCTCGGGCCGATCGACATCCTGGTGAACAACGGCGGCACGATCGCCCGCACACCGGCAGCCGAGCACCCGGACGAGATGTGGGACCACGTCATCGAGGTGAACCTCAGCAGCCAGTTCGTCCTCAGCCGGGAGATCGGCCGGACGATGGTGGAGCGCGGCCGTGGGAAGATCATCTTCACCGCCTCGTTGTTGAGCTTCCAGGGCGGCATCACCGTCCCCGGCTACGCCGCGTCGAAGTCGGGCATCGCCGGGCTCACCAAGGCGCTGGCCAACGAGTGGGCGGCCCACGGGGTGAACGTCAACGCCATCGCCCCCGGCTACATCGCCACCGACAACACCCAGGCGCTGCGCGACGACCCCGACCGCAACCAGGCGATCCTCGCCCGGATTCCGGCGGCCCGGTGGGGTCGCGCCGACGATCTCGGCGGTGCCACGGTGTTCCTGGCGTCCTCGGCGTCGGACTACGTCAACGGGGTCGTGCTACCCGTCGACGGCGGTTGGATGGGCCGATGACGGGCGGGCCGGTGCCCCTGGTGAGCGTCGGCGGCGAGCCCGTTCGCCGCGTACCCGGGCTGGTGGCGTCATGAGGACGAGGGCGCTGCCGCGTCGCCCGCAGGTGCGTCTCACCGAGCTGGGGTTCGGCGCGGCCCAGGGCGGCAACCTGTATCGGACGACGACGGACGAGGAGTTCGCCGCGGCGGTCGACGCGGCGTGGGCGGCGGGTGTCCGGTACTACGACACCGCGCCGCACTACGGACTCGGGCTGTCCGAACGCCGCCTCGGCGCCGCGTTGCGTCAGCGGCCGCGCGACGAGTACGTCGTGTCGACGAAGGTCGGACGACTGCTGGTGCCGTCACCCGAGATCGCGCACCAGCGGGACTCCGAGGGGTTCGACGTTCCCGCGAGCCACCGCCGGGTGTGGGACTTCAGCCGCGACGGCGTTCTTCGCTCGATCGAGGCGAGCCTCGAGCGCAGCGGGCTGGACCGGATCGACATCGTCTACCTGCACGACCCCGACGAGCACTGGGAGCAGGCCGCGCACGAGGCCGTGCCGGCCCTGCTCGACCTGCGTGACCAGGGCGTCGTGGGTGCCATCGGCGCCGGGATGAACCAGTCGGCGATGCTGGCGCGGTTCATCCGGGAGACCGACGTCGACGTGATGATGTGCGCCGGGCGGTACACCCTGCTCGAACAGGGTGCGGCGGACGAACTGTTGCCGATCGCCGAGAACCGGGGGGTGGGCGTGGTCATCGCGGGCGTCTACAACTCGGGGTTGCTGTCGCGGGACCAGCCGCCGGCCGACGCCGTCTACAACTACCAGCAGGCCCCACACGAGGTGATCGAGCGGGCGCGACGGATCGCCGCGGTCTGCGAGACGTACGGGGTGACCCTGCCGCAGGCGGCACTCGCCTTCGTCCGCAGGCACCCGGCCGTGGTGTCGACGGTGGTCGGCGTCCGCACCGAGGCGCAGGTGACCGAGACGGTACGACGGTCCGACGTCGCCGTACCGGAGGAGTTGTGGGGCGCCCTGACGGCGGCCGGGTTGCTCGCCGTTGCGCCCGCTCCGGGCACGGCGGACCAACCGAACTGACAAAGACGTCCCGGCCGGGACCGGCTCCGATTTCCGGACACCGGTCCCGACCGGGACGTCATCTGTTACCGCGACAGATCACACCGCGGTGAACCGCCACTGCTGGTTGGCCGCGCTGTGGCAGGTCCACTGCAACAGTCGGGCGCCGTCGGTGGTGGCCGCGCCGTTGACGTCGACGCAGAGGCCGCTCAGCACACTCTTCACCGTGTACACGCCGGAGGTTCCCGTCGCGGTGGCGGTGAACTTCTGCTGGTTGCCGTTGTTGCAGGTGGCCTGCTGGAGGAAGGCACCCGCCGCGGTCGAACTGCCGACCACCTCGACGCACTTGCCGCTGTGCACCGCCTTGAGGTAGAGCGCGCCGTTACCGGCGTCGACGGCCTGCCACCTCTGGTTGTTGGCCCCGGTGTTCGCCCACTGGGTGATCTGGGCGCCGTCGGCGGTGGAGACACCGCTGACGTCCATCAGCTTGTTGCTGTGCTGCGCCGTGACCGTGTAGGTCTTGCCCGCCAGGCCACCGCCGGTGCCGGTGCCGGGTGTCCCGACGCCGTTTCCGCCGAAGGTGTGCGAGTCCAGATCGAACGAGTTGCTGCTGTTCTTGAACACCATGTAGAGCGTCTGTGTCCCGCTGAGCGCGGCGACGCTCACCGGTGTCGTGGACTGGTAGTTGTCCCAGCCGCCCGTACTGGGCACCGTGGTGGTGGCCAGCAGGGTGCCGGTCGGCGAGCCGGCGCGCAGCTCGATCGAACCGCCGCCGGAGGGCGACGACACCCGGTAGCTGACCGTCGAGATGCCCGACAGGTTCATCGGGTTGAACGCGATCCAGTCGTTGGTGGAGATGTCACCGATGCGCTTGGTGCTCTCCGCCGCCGCCTGGTCGACGACCCGGATGCCGGACTGGCTGCTGAAGTACTCGGACTGCTTGTGCTTCGGCTGGAGGATCGCCTGTGCGGTGCCGGTGAGCGGGGACCCGCCGCCCGAGCCGCCGTTGTCGGTGTACCGCGCGTTCAGCACGTAGAACAGGTTGGCGCCATCGGGGTGCCCACCGAGCAGGTCGGTGGAGATGGTGCCCGAGCAGCCCGGGTATTCAGTGGTCTCGTGCGCGTGGTCGTCGTGACCCAGCGCCGGGTTGAGGATGACCTTCGAACAGTCGACAGTGCCGCCGTCCGGATCGGTCACGGTGATCTGGTACGACACCTTGTCGCCGAAGGTCAGCATGCCTCCGTTGCCCGGTGTGGTGATGGTGACCACCGGGGCGCTGTTGCCGACGGTGATCGGGACGTTGGCGAAGCCGGTCTTACCGGTGCTGTCGGTGACCTTCAACTGGGCCGTGTAGTTGCCGTTGGAGGTGTACGTCTTCGACGGGTTGGCCGCCGTCGAGGTGGTGCCGTCGCCGAACGTCCACAGGTAGCTCAGCGTGTTGCCGTCCGGGTCGGACGTGCCCGCGCTGCTGAACTGGACGGTCAGCGGCGAGGAGCCGCTGGTGGGCGTGCCGGTGGCCTTGACGATCGGTGACCGGCCGCCCTGGATGTAGTCGATCCGGTAGAGCCCGGAGTCGCTGTTGCCGCCGCCGAAGTTGGTGCCCCACTCCAGCAGGTAGAGCGAGCCGTCCTTGCCGAACTCCATGTCCATCGGCTTGTTGAACCCGCCGCTGGGCAGGAACGGGTTGGTGCGGGTCACCGCCGTGGAGGAGTCGAAGTGCACCTCCTTGATGTAGTTGCGCGACCACTCGTAGAAGAAGTGCACGCCGTCGTAGTAGGACGGGAACTTCGTCTGGGACGGGTTCGACGCGTCGTAGCGGTAGACCGGGCCGCCCATCGGGGCGGAGCCGCCGGAGCCAAGCTCCGGGAAGGTCGTCGAGGTGGGGTAGCCGTACCAGATATTCGGCATGACGACCGGCTTCAGGCTGGTCAGACCGGTGTTGTTCGGCGAGTTGTTGACAGGTGCCGAGCAGTTGAACTTCGAGCCGACGACGCCGGTGTCCGGGTTGTACGGCGCGTAGGGCTGGTTGTTGCCGTGGCAGAACGGCCAGCCGTAGTTGCCGGGCGTCTTGATCACGTTGAGCTCGACCAGGCCCTCGGGACCACGGTTGGTGGTCGGCGGGTTGCGGTCCGGTCCGTAGTCCGCCAGGTAGACCCAGCCGTTGGCGGGGTCGATCGAGAAGCGGAACGGGTTGCGGAAGCCCATGGCATAGATTTCCGGCTTGGTCTGCGCCGTGCCCTGGGGGTAGAGGTTGCCGCTCGGGATGGTGTAGCTGCCGCTGGCCCCGGGACGGATACGCAGCAGCTTGCCGCGCAGGTCGTTGGTGTTGCCCGCGGTCCGCGCGGCGTCCAGGTTGGACTTGCCCGAGCGCCAGTCCAGCGGGGCGTAGCCCTGCCAGTTGGGGTCGAGGTTCGGCGGCGTGTCGTCGCCGGTGCCGATGTAGAGGTTGCCGTCCGGACCGAACTCGATGTACCCGCCGGTGTGGCCGGGCTCCGGGAAGGTCCGGTCCCGGTACGCCGGGATGTCGATGATCGTCACGCCGCTGGACGTGTTCAGCGTGTCACCGCTCATCGTGAAGCGGGAGACCCGGTTGACGTCGGTCGAGCTGCTCGCCGGCGAGTGGTAGAGGTACACGTACCCGTTGGTGGCGAAGTTGGGGTCCAGCGCCATGCCGGTGAGGCCGTCCTCACCGCCGGTGTAGACGCTCAGCGTCCCGGCGGTCACCGTGCTGTTGGTGGAGGGCTTGAAGATCTTCAACTGCCCGCCGCGCTGGGCGTAGAACACGCGCCCGTCCGGGGCCACCGCCATCGCCATCGGGTCGACGGTGTTGTCGTCCAGGGTGCGCTTCTCGAAGTTGCTCCAGACGGTGCCGCCGCAGTCGCCGGGAAGGTTGCCGGCGGCCCACTTGATGCCACCGAGGACGTGGTTCTGGAAGTTCGTCTCGCTGTAGGAGGCGATCGCGTGGCCCATCGCGGTGGCCCACACCCGCCCGCCGCCGGTGTTGCGGCACCAGGAGATCGGGTGGTCCGGGCCCATCGCCCGGGAGCCCGGGTTGTAGGTGCGCTCGTCGGCGGTCACCAGTACGTGCACCTTGCCGCGCGGGTTGGAGTCGAAGTTGTACCACTCCTCGCTGCGGTTCCACCGGTCCGGCAGACCGGCCGTCGACGGGTGCTGCTTGTCGGCGACGATGGCGGTGCCGGGCAGCACGCCGGGGGAGTGCTCCGGCATGTGGGCGCCGCCGTTGATGGTGTTGTCCCACCACGGGTATTCGGTGTCGATGCCCATGTCGGTGGCGTTGTGGATGGCCACGATGCCCTTACCGCTGGCGAGGTAGCCCTCCACCGCCTGGCGTTGGGCGGCCGAGGTCCAGACCATGCCGGAGGTCTGGAGCATGACGATCACGTCGAAGGTCGCCAGGTTGGCAGCGGTGAAGACGCTCGAGTCCTCGGTCGCCACCACCTCGAAGTTGTTCGCTGCGGCCTGCTGCTGGATCATCGAGATCCCGGCGGGGATCGAGTCGTGCCGGTAGCCGGTGGTCTTGGTGAACACCAGGGCGCGGAAGGCCGGGGCAGCCGACGCCGGTGGGGCGAGTCCGAGAGCCAGTAACAGGCCCGCGATCACCGAGATGATCATCGTATTGCGACGCATGGCGTCTCCTAGGTTGGACGGGCAACTCCGAGTGCGCCCACGGGCTCACCCTGCGTCAGGTTGTGCCTGGTCGCATGGATGGGCACGAGTGCGCTGGTCTGTCCTCGTGCCGTTCGCCGAAACGGCAGTCAGACCCGCGGGACATCACAGAGGGTGATGGCGGCTGTGGTTCGTGTCCCGTGGTCCACAAGGTCAGGATGAGCTAGAGATAAACGGCTGTCAATGAATGGGGTGACGTCCGACGTCTTGCCCTGATGACGACGGCCATGTCCGAATCTCTCGGGCACGGCGTCGCTGCCGGCCGAGTGATGGCCCTGGCAATCAGCCCCGGTCGAGGATTGCGGACCTGCATCCAAACATCTATGTTCTTCATACGTGTGATGTTTCGTCGATGTCAAGAGAATGTTCGCAACATAAAAACGGAAGTCTTCGCAGCTAGCTGCGAAAGATCCTGGTCCGGCCACGAGTGGGTCGGACGCCGACCTGTGCACCTTGTTGATGACTACTATCTGTGAGGGCTTTCGGGATGTCAGATCCACCGCCGTCGCCGCTGCTCACCCTCCGGGGCATCGGCAAGTCCTTCCTCGGGGTACGCGTGCTCGACGGTGTCGACCTCGACGTCACGCCAGGCGAGGTCCACGCCGTTGTCGGTGAGAACGGCGCCGGCAAGTCGACCCTCATGAAGATCGTCTCGGGCGGGTACGCCCCGGACGAGGGCACCGTCGAGTTCGCCGGTGAGTCGCGTACGTTCCGTGGCCCGCGGGACGCCCAGCGGGCCGGCGTCGGCATCATCCACCAGGAGTTCAACCTGCTGCCGGAGCGCACCGTGGCGGAGAACGTCTACCTGGGACACGAGCCGGTCCGGCGCGGGCTGGTCGACCGTCGGGAGATGCTCGACCGCACCACGCGCCTGCTCGCCTCGATCGGGGAGACCACGTTGCCCGCCGACGCCCGGGTGGGGCAACTCGGCGTCGCCCAGCAACAGGTCGTCGAGATCGCCAAGGCCCTCGCCCTGGACGCGCGGCTGCTCATCATGGACGAGCCGACCGCGGCGCTCGCCGACCACGAGGTCGAGCTGCTCTACGGGTTGGTCCGCCGACTTCAGGAGCGGGGCATCGGCCTGCTGTACGTCTCGCACCGGCTCGCCGAGGTCTTCGACCTGTCCAGTCGGATCACGGTCCTGAAGGACGGCCGCCGAGTGACCACGGTGGACACCGCGAGCACCAGCGGCGACGAGTTGGTGCGGCACATGGTCGGCCGGGAACTGTCCAGCTACTACCCGGACCGGGCCGCCCCCGACGACCGGGGTCCGGTGCGGCTCAACCTTCGCGACGTGGGCAACCGGAAGCTGAGTGACATCAACCTCCAGTTGCGCGCCGGCGAGGTGCTCGGCATCGGCGGCCTCCAGGGCTCCGGGCGGTCCGCGCTGGCCCGTGCGATCTTCGGGGTGTCGCCGTTCACGACCGGCGACGTCACGCTCGACGACCGGCCGGTCCGACTGCGCTCGCCCCGCACCGCGATGCGGGCCGGCATCGCCTACGTCACCGAGGACCGCAAGGGCGAGGGGATCGTCCCCCGGCAGTCGGTGCTCGACAACGCACTGCTCGCCAGTCGGGCCGTCTTCGCGGCCCGGTCCGGCCGTGCGGCCCGCACCGTTCGGGTGCGCGAGCTGCTCAACGCCGTGGAGGTCCGTGGTGCGGGCGACGACCAGGAGATCCGGTTCCTGTCCGGCGGCAACCAGCAGAAGGTAGTGCTGGCCCGCTGGCTCGCGCTCAACCCGCGGATCCTGCTCTTCGACGAGCCGACCCGCGGCATCGACGTGGGCGCGAAGTCGGCCATCCACGACCTCGTCCGCCGCCTCGCCCGCGACGGCGCGGCCGTGTTGATGATCTCGTCCGACCTGCCGGAGCTGCTGGGCATGAGTGACCGCATCGTCGTCATGCGGGACGGCCGTGTCGCGGGTGAGTTGCCTGCCGGCGCGAGCGAGGAGGACGTCGTCACCCTGGCGGTCGGCGCCATCCCGGAGGCCGCCCAGTGAGCGCGAGGAGTGAGCCGGTTTTGCGAGCCCCGCAGCCGCGAACGGAGATGACTCAGTGAGCGCCCTGTCGCTTCTGCCGGCCCGGCGTCCCGTACCGGGCGTCTTCGTGGCCCTGACCCTCACCCTCGCGATCGGCTGGCTTGTCGTCCTCGTCGACGGTGGCCAGCTGTTCAACCAGAGCACGACGGTGAGTCTGCTGCACGTGGCGGCCGGCCTCGGGCTCGTCGCCGTCGGCCAGACATTGGTCATTTTGGGTGGGTCGCTCGACCTGTCGGTGGCGTACGTGATCAGCCTCAGCACCCTCGTCGCCGCGGAGACGATGAACGGCAGCGACGGCGCGGTGCTGCCGGCGATCGGCCTGGTGCTCGTCGTCAGCGCCGGCATCGGGCTGTTCAACGGGCTCCTCGTCACCAAACTCCGGGTCAACGCGTTCATCGCGACCCTCGGCGTCGGGCTGCTGCTCAAGGGCTACCTCGACAACGGCTACGACGGGCCGGCCGGCACCACCGCGCCGTCGCTCGTGCAGTCGCTCGGCTACCAGCGCATCGGCCCGGTGCCGGTGTCGTTCCTGCTGCTGGTCGCGGTGACCGCGGCGGCCTGGTTCGCGCTCTCGAAGACCCGCTTCGGCCATCACCTGGTCGCCGTCGGCGGGGACCCGGAGGTGGCTCGGCTCTCCGGCGTCCGCAACGACCGGGTCCTCGTCACCGCCCACGTGCTGTGCTCGATGTGTGCCGGGCTCGCTGGTATCTACCTCGCCAGTCGCCTCGGCTCAGGCGCGCCCCGGGTGGGCACCGAGGGCCTCTACGACCTGGAGTCGATAGCCGCGGTGGTGATCGGCGGCACGGCCCTCGCCGGTGGACGCGGTGGCGTCATCGGCACGGTCGGGGGTGTGCTGCTGCTCGCCAGCATCGACGCGATCTTCAACCAGTTGGAGGTCGACGCCTTCTTCAAGCAGGTGATCCGGGGCGCGATCATCATCGCCGCGGTGGCCGTCTACGCCCGCCGGGCCATGCGAAAGGCGGCTGCCTAGTCATGCAGACCGTTCAGCGCCGTACGCTGCCGCTGCGTCTTCCGCGGGTCCGTCCCGGTGGCATCCTGCCGATCCTCGCGATTCTCGCGGTGTTGGTGGTGCTCGTCGGCATTCGGCAGCCCGACTTCCTCTCCCCTCCGTCGCTGATGTCGTTCCTCGGGCGGTCGGCGCCGATCATCCTGCTCGCCGCCGGTCAGTACTTCGTGATCGTCTCCGGCGAATTCGACCTCTCGGTCGGCTCTCTGGTCACCGCGCAGGTGGTCGTGGCCGCCCGGCTCATCGACAGCGACCCGGCGCGTACCTGGCCCGTGGTGCTTCTCCTGCTCGCCTTCGGTGCGCTCGTCGGGCTGGTCAACGGCCTGATCACGACACGGCTGCGGGTGCCGTCGTTCATCACCACCCTCGGCATGTTCCTGATCCTGGTCGGCGCGGTCTACCTCTGGTCCGACGGTGCCCCGAAGGGTGGTCTCTCCGAGGAGTTCCGGCGGTTCGGCCGGCGGGCCTTCGAGGACGTGCCGGTGCTGGGTCGCGTGCCGTTCGCGTTGCTGGTCCTGGTGGCCCTGGCGGTGGTGGCCGTGCTGCTGATGCGGTCCGACTTCGGCCGGACGCTCGTTGCCGTCGGCGACAATCCGCGCACCGCCGAGCTGAGCGGCGTACGCGTCTGGCGTACCCGGACGATCGCCTTCATCCTCAGCGGGCTCGCGGCGGCGGCTGCGGCGATCCTGCTGGGCGGCTACAGCGGCGTGTCGTTCCAGGCCGGCGCCGGCCTGGAGTTCGGTGCGATCACCGCTGTCGTCCTCGGTGGCGTCGCACTGGGCGGGGGCCGCGGTTCGGTCGTCGGCGCGATGCTCGGTGCGCTGACCCTCGAGCTGCTGTTCGCCCTCATGAATTTCTACGGCGTCTCTGGCGCCCTCAGGTCGACCGTCCAGGGCGGGATCATCCTGCTCGCCGTGGCGGTCTCGGCAACGCGTTCTTCTTCGAGATAAAGGGGAATCCATAGTGCGACGTTCCATGGCGGCCTTGGCCGCTGTCACCCTGCTGTCCCTCACCGCCTGTGCCACCGACGAGCCCTCCGCGAGCCCCTCGGGCGGTGCCTCCACCGCCGCCGGATCGGGCACCGGGGAGCAGTCGAAGTTCTTCGTGCAGGCCGACTACGACGCCGAGCTGGCACTGCTCAGCGCGACCCCGACGGGCCCGGCCGACAAGCCGTGGGAGCAGGTGCTCAACCCGAAGATGGTGGACACCGCCAAGTTCAAGAAGGCCGGTCCGCACAAGATCTGCTTCTCGAACGCGGCGCTCAACAACCCGTGGCGGCAGGTCGGGTTCAAGACCATGCAGGCCGAGGTCGAGGCGCAGAAGAGCCGCATCAAGGAGTTCGTGCACGTCGACGCCGAAGGCAAGGACCAGAAGCAGATCGCGGACATCAACGACCTGCTCGGCAAGGGCTGTGACGCGCTGATCGTCTCGCCGAACACCACCGCCACGCTGACCCCGGCCGTCGAGGCCGCCTGCCAGGCGGGGCTGCCGGTCGTCGTCTTCGACCGTGGTGTCAACACGAAGTGCCCGGTGACGTTCATCAACCCCATCGGCGGCTACGGGTTCGGCCACGTCGGCGCCGAGTTCGTCAGTCAGAAGATGAAGCCCGGAGGCAAGGTCCTCGCTCTGCGGATCCTGCCGGGTGTGGACGTCCTGGAGACCCGCTGGTCGGCGGCGAAGGTAGCGTTCGACAAGGCGAAGGTCGACGTCGTGGGTGTCGAGTTCACCGACGGCGACCCGGCCAAGACCAAGAAGATCGTCGACGACTACATCCAGCGGTACGGCACGATCGACGGCGTCTGGATGGATGCCGGTGCGGTGGCGGTCGCGGCGGTCGAGGCGTTCCAGGACGCGGGCAAGCCCGTTCCGCCGATGAACGGTGAGGACCAGCTCGACTTCCTGAAGATCTGGAAGGACAAGCAGCTCACCGCGATCGCGCCGACCTACCCGACCTACCAGTGGCGTACGCCGATCATCGCGGCGCTGCGGATCCTCGACGGCGAGCAGGTCTCCAACCCGTGGAAGCTGCCGCAGCCGACCGTCACCCAGGACAACCTGGACACGTACCTCGACGCGAGCATGCCGCCGCTGCACTACGCGATGTGCGGCTGCACCGACCTGCCCGGCTACCCGCAGCGCTGGAAGTAGGACCTGATGTACGCCATCGGCGTCAACCCCTGGGTGTGGGCCTCGCCTGTCGACGACGAGGCCCTGGCCGAGCTGATCCCACGGATCGCCTCGTTCGGCTTCGACGCGGTCGAGCTGCCGATCGAGCAGCCCGGCGACTGGGACCCGATCCGTACCCGGGACCTGTTGGCGGCGCACGGCCTCGTCGCCGCCGGGGTCTGCGCGGCCTTCTCGCCGGGGCGGGAGTTGGTCGACGCCGCGCCAGCGGTGGTGGAGTCGACGGTGGCGTACCTCAAGGGCTGCGTGGCGAGCGCGGCGGCGATCGGCGCGCCGTGCGTCGGCGGCCCGGTGTACGCCTCGGTCGGCCGCACCTGGCGGATGTCACCGGCGGCTCGCGCGGCCTGCTATGCGGATTTCCGGCGGGCCCTGGCGCCGGTTGCCGAGCAGGCCGGCGAGTTGGGCGTGAGCATCGGTGTCGAGGCGTTGAACCGCTACGAGACGAGCGTCGTCAACACGATCGAGCAGACGGTCGAGTTGATCGACGGTCTTCCGTCGAGCGTCGGCATCATGATCGACACGTACCACATGAACATCGAGGAGGCCGACCCCTACGCGGCTCTCGCGGTCGCCGGCCCGCACATCAAGCACGTGCAGGTCAGCGGCTCCAACCGGGGCACACCCGGTGCGGACCACTTCGACTGGCCCCGCTTCTTCGCCGTCCTGCGGGACACCGGTTACCAGGGTGCGATCTGCATCGAGTCGTTCACCGGGGAGAACGAGGCCATCGCGGTCGCCGCGGCGATCTGGCGTCCGTTGGCCCCCTCGCAGGACCGTCTCGCCACGGACGGCCTGCGCTATCTCCGGGAGATCCTCGGGTGACCGCCCCCACCCACCGAGGTCCCGGCCCCCGGGCTCTGCCCGCCACCCCCCTCTAGAGTCAGGAGCACCGTCCCGTGTCTGTCTCGTCCAGTCCCCCGCTGCGGCGACTGTTGGCCGGCGCCGCCGCGTCAGCGTTGACCGCTCTGGTCGCGGTGACCGCCTCGGCGTCCCCCGCGCTCGCGGCCACCACCACCCTCTACGCGTCGCCCGGCGGCTCCGGCACCAGCTGCTCCGCCAGCCAACCGTGTTCGCTGTCCGCCGCGCAGACCGCGGTCCGGGCAGCCAACACCACGATGTCCGGTGACATCGTGGTCGAGTTGGCCGACGGCGCGTACCGGCTGTCGTCGCCGATGCGGCTGACCGCTGCCGACTCCGGTAACAACGGCTACCAGGTGATCTGGCGGGCGGCCGCCGGCGCCCGTCCGACGATCACCGGTGCCCGAGCGGTCACCGGCTGGTCGCTCGTCGACTCCGGCAAGAACATCTGGCGGGCCAACGTTCCCGCCGGCCTCGACTCCCGTCAGCTCTACGTCAACGGAGCCGTCGCCACGCGGGCGCGCACCGCCATGACCCGTGCCAACTTCACCTTCACCACGTCCGGCATGCGGTTCACCAACAGCGCGCTCAACTACCTCAACAACCTCGGCAACCAGAGCCGGGTCGAGGTGGAGAGCGTCGGCTCGTTCACCGACCGGTACTCGCCGGTGCAGAGCATCAGCGGCAACTTCCTGACGATGCAGCAGCCGGCCTGGAACAACAACACCTTCGGCTTCGACACCCTGTCCAGCCCGCACCGCGCCGGCCCGTTCTACCTGGCCAACGCGTACGAGTTCCTGGACTCGGCGGGGGAGTGGTACCTCAACCCCAGCAGCGGTCAGCTCAACTACATCCCGCTCGCCGGACAGAACATGAGCTCGGTCAGTGTGGAGCTGCCGCAGTTGCAGTCCCTGGTGAACGTCGGCGGCACCCTTGACGCGCCCGCGCACCACATCTCGTTCAGCGGCATCACCTTCACCGGCACCAGCTGGCTCGGCCCGAGCAGCAGCAACGGCTTCGCCGACCAGCAGACCGGTGCGCACATCACCGGCACGTGGTCCCGCCCGTCCGACGCGCTGACCTCCTGCCAGGCCGGCTGCCCCCAGTTCGAGGCGACCCGGCCGAACTGGAACCAGATGCCCGCCGCCGTGCAGGTCTCCGCTGCCAACACCATCACCTTCAGCGACTCCCAGTTCGTCAACCTCGGGCAGACGGCCATCGGCATCGGTAACGACGCCAACGCCCACGCCAGTGGTGTCGGCCTGGCCGCCAACAACATCACCGTCACCCGCTCCGAGATCGCCCGCAACTCCGCCGGTGGCATCGTGGTCGGTGGCGTACGCGCCGACGCCCACCACCCCAGCGACCAGCGGATGGTCAACCGCAACATCACCATCAGCAACAACAAGGTGCACGACCTCGGCCTGGAGTACCGGGGCGTCGTCTCGATCCTGACCACGTACGTGAACACCGCGCTGGTGTCGCACAACGAGGTCTACAACATGCCGTACACGGGTCTGTCGGTCGGTTACGGCTGGGGCGCCAACGACGCCGGCGGCAGCCAGCACTACGCCAACCGGGGTCTCTACAACTACCAGCCGCGGTACTCCACGGCGACCACCGCGGCCAACAACCAGGTCATCGGCAACTACGTCCACGACGTGATGCAGCAGATGACCGACGGTGGCTGCATCTACTCGCTGTCGGCGAACCCGGGCGGGACCATCAACGAGAACTACTGCCTGCGGACCAACGGCTGGTTCGGGCTCTACTTCGACGAGGGCTCGCGCTACTACACCGCCCGCAACAACGTGTTCTCCTCCACCGGCACCTGGGCCACGGCCAACTACTGGTACGCCGAGAACATGGGCAACTTCACCGTCACCAACAACTGGTCGACGAACAACAGCACGAACGTGACGAACGGTGACCGCGGCAACGTCGTCAACGGCAACGTCACGGTCGCCAACGGCAACTGGCCGTCCGGCGCGCAGACGGTGATCAACAACGCTGGCGTGCAGAGCGGCGGCAGCACCAACCCGCAGAACGTGCAGCTCGTGAGCGCTCAGTCGGGTCGCTGCGCCGAGATCGGGGACTCCAGCACGGTCAACGGCACGCAGGCCCAGATCTGGGACTGCATCAGTAACGTCGCCAACCAGCGGTGGACCCACACCGCGAGCCGGCAGCTCATGATCTACGGCACCAAGTGCCTGGACGCCTCCGGCCAGGGCACCGTCAACGGCACGAAGGTGGTGATCTGGGACTGCAACGGTGGTGTCAACCAGCAGTGGAACATCAACTCCAACGGCACGATCACGGGCGTGCAGTCGGGTCTCTGCCTCGACGTGAACGCCGCCGCGACGGCGAACGGCACGAAGTTGATCCTCTGGGCCTGCAGCGGTGGCGCCAACCAGCGGTGGACGGTACGCAGCTGATTCAGTAGCTGGACAACCGACAGATCCGGGCCGGGGCGACATGCCCCGGCCCGGACCTGTCCGGTCTACTGCGCCACGTCCGCCCTCGCCGCGTTCACGACCAACCCGGTCGCGGTTTCGTAGCGGACCGGGATGGGTTCGCTGAGTTCCCCGACGAACGTCTCGTCGACGTGGTCGAGGAAACCGATGAGGGACCAGCCGTCGTCGGGTCCGGGGACCAGCCGGGGCGCGTACAGGTGCGGGTGGGTGAACGGCTGGGCGGACGAGATGTCCCACGGCCCGAGGATGTTCTCGCCGGTTGCCACCCAGATCCGGTGGTCGTCGCGCCGGGCGCTGCCGGTGGCCTCGCTGGAGAAGAGCAGCAGCGGTTGCCCGTCGAGCACCGCGACCTGGGGCACCTCGAGGTGACCGAAGCCGGCCGGTGTCGACAGCGGCGGCGCGACGGTCCAGGTGACGAGGTCGGTGGAGGTGGCGTGGCCGACGACGCCACGGGTGTTCGCGGGCCCGGTGTTGGCGCGGGCGGTGATGAGCATGTGCCAACCCTCGCCGGCGGGGTCGGGGAACACCCATGGGTCACGCCACGCCTGCTCGTACCAGAGGTCCTTGTCCAGCAGCTCGTACCACGTGGGGTCGGCCTGGACGATCGGCTCGGTGCCCTGCCGGTGCCAGGTCATGAGGTCGTCGGAGACGGCCAGTCCGATGCGTTGGACGAGCCCGTCCTCGGCGCGACCGACGCCGGTGTAGAACAGGTACCAGCGTCCGTCCGGTCCGCGGACCGTGCAGCCCGTCCAGGTCGCCAGGTCGTCCCAGCTGGGCGCGTCGGCGGGGACCACGGCGTCGGCGACCAGGCGCCACGAGCGCAGGTCCGCCGAGACGGCGTGGCCGATGGTGGCCCGGTGGTGGCGGCGGTGCGGGTCGTGCAGGGCGCGGGACGCGCGCAGGAAGAACACGTGCCAGAGGCCGTTGTCGTCCCGCGCGTACCAGCTGTCCCACACCCAGTGGTCGGGTAGACGAAGCATGGTCGGAAACCTAGCACTAAACCGTTTTAGCATCGGTCAAGCCCAACCCGGCGGTACGGGTCGCGTGGTGGTCAGTCGGCCGGGGGCGCGAGGGACCGGCGTCGGCGCAGGGGCATCGGAACGAGCGAGGGCTCGGCGACGCCCCCGTCCAGGAGCAGTTCGATCGCTCGCCGCCCCATCTGCTCGTGTGGCAGCGCCGTGGTGGCCAGGCTGGGGCGCAACCAGGCGGCGATCGGGTCGTCGTCGAAGGAGATGACCGAGATGTCCTCCGGGACGGTCAGCCCCGCCTCGCCGAGCGCCTGGTAGGCGCCGAAGGCCAGTCGGTCGTTCATGCAGATGATCGCGCTGGGGCGCGTCGGCTTGCTCAGCAGGCCACGCATGGCGGCGTAACCGTGCTCTGGTAACCACTCGGTGCAGAAGCACTCGGCCAGGAGGCTGACCTCCGCCTCGTCCAGCGTCTGCCGGATGCCGTGCAGGCGAGCGCGGGCGGCGAGCGAGACCTCCGGGTCGTCCTCCTTGAGTCGGTGACGGCCGATGAGCGCGATCGCGTCGCGGTGGCCAAGCTCCAGCAGGGCGGTGGCGACAGAGCGGCCCGCCCCCTCGTCGTCCGGGACCACGCTGGGCAGACCGTCGGAGCTGGTGGCGTTGAGCAGCACCACCGGCCCGCCGAGGATGGCTGCGGGCACCGTCAGCCGTCGGGTCGCCATCGCCGCATAGATCACCCCGTCGACCTGCCGGTCCAGGATGGCCTCGATGGCGTACTGCTCGAAGGTGGCGTCGCCCTGCGTCTCGGTGATGAGTAGGACGTGGTCCCGTTCCCGGGCCGCGTCGAGAGCGCCACGAATGAGGTCACCGGCGAACCGGGTGGTGGCCACGATGTCGGAGACGAACGCGATGGTGGCCGTCTTGCGCGTGCGCAGGCTGCGCGCGGCGAGGTTGGGCCGGTAACCAAGCTCCTCGGCGGCGGCGAACACCCGCTGATGCGCCTCGGCCGAGAGCCGGGTGCCCTCTCTGCCGTTGAGCACCATCGACGCGGCGGTCTTGGACAGCCCGGCCTTCCGCGCGACGTCGGCGAGTGTTGCTCTGTTGCGGCCCATCAGTCCTCCGAATCAGGCGCGGTGCCACAGGCACCGCTCCTGCCCATCATGATGCGTCGTCGTCCGGGCTCGAGCGCCAGTCACGTCGGCGTGCGGTGAACCAGACGTTTCCGCACTGTTGCCAAGTTGTCCTTGACAGCTCCCCACGCCACGCGCATGCTCTGCTAAATCAGTTTAGCGACCACTTCTGGCGCATCCAGAGGCGCCTTCGGTGGCAGTGCCGGGTCCTTTCTGCTGACGGTACGGGTGCTGCGCCCAGGCGACAGGCCACGGCATCCGTGTCGTGGCCGCCACCCGGTCGCGGTAGTCCCGGTGGAGCTGTCGCGCGGCCGTGGGTCGCGGGACGCGTGGAGATGTCGAGGAGTCATGAAATGGCAGATTTGCTGACGAAGTTGTCGCGACGGAGATCGGTGCTCCTCGCGTCGCTGCTGGCGGTCGGGATGACCGCGACGGCCTGCAGCGCGCCGGGCGAGGACCGGTCGTCGACCCAGAAGTCCGACACCGCCGTCAAGACGGAGCTGGGGACCGACCCGATCACCCTGGAGATGTACGCGGAGACCGGCTTCCCGCTGGCCAAGGCATTGGCCGACGAGTTTTCCAAGCAGCACTCGAACGTCAAGTTCACCATCCGCGAGGACCAGTTCACGGTGATCGTGGAGAACGCGCCCCGCGTGATGGCCTCGGACAACTCGCCCGACATCATCCGGCTCCCGACCATGGTCGACCTGGTCAAGGACGACCTGCTCAAGAACCTCGACCCGTACTTCACCGCGTACGGCTGGGACAAGTTCCCCGCCTCGCAGCTCATGCAGTTGCGGGTCGGCGAGAACACCCGGGGCACCGGCTCGCTGTACGGGATGGGGCTCGGCTACAGCGTCACCGGCGTCTTCTACAACAAGAAGCTGGCCAGCCAGATCGGCATGACCCAGCCGCCGGCCACTGTCGCCGAGTTCGAGGAGCTGCTCGCCAAGGCGAAGACCGGCGGGGTCCAACCGATCATGCAGTTCAACAAGAACACCGCGGGCATCAACTTCCCACACCAGGCGTTGCAGAACCAGTTCGGCGACCCGACCCAGGTCGCCGACTGGATCTTCCAGAAGCCGGGGGCCACGTTCGACACCCCGGCCGCCCTGAAGGCCACCCAGACGATCCAGAAGTGGGCCCAGGCCGGCTACTTCACCAAGGACGCCAACGCCCTGGACTACGCGGGCATGGTGGGGGAGTTCCAGAAGGGCAACGGCCTGTTCATGTTCAACGGCGACTGGGAGTCGGCCAACCTCGACAAGTCGATGCCCGGCAACGTGGGCTTCTTCCTCTTCCCCACCGAGTCTGCCGGTGGAAAGCACGTGGCGATGTCCGCCCCCAACACCTTCGGCGTCTCCGCCAAGGCCAAGAACCCGGACGCGGCCGCGTACTTCCTGAACTGGGTCCACACCAACGCCAAGGCCCGCGAGATCTCGGTGACGGTCGGCGGCTCCAGCCCCGGCGGCCCGAGTGACCTGCCGGTGCCGAGCGCCGCCCCGAACACCGTGCTGGCCGAGACCCTCAAGGCGTCGCAGCAACTCGGCGCGGAGAACGGCGCTGTGGACTTCACCGCGAACGCGACCGGCGGCATCTTCGCCGCCGCGATCACGCCGGAGATGCAGAAGCTGATCGCCGGCCAGCAGACGCCTGAGGGGTACGTGAAGGCGGTCCAGGCCGAGTACCAGAAGGAACTGTCCCGATGACGTCTGCCCTCGGCAGCGCACCAACCGGACGCGACGATCGTCGCGCCCGCCCCACCCCCACGCGGGCCCACCGATTCCGGTGGGCCCGCGCGGCCGGGACCGGCTGGTTGTACGTCCTGCCCGCCCTGGTGATGTACGCGGTCTTCGTCCTGCGCCCGCTCGTCCTGACGCTCCAGTACTCGCTCTACGACTGGAACGGGATCGGCGTGGCCCGGTGGGTGGGCCTGGACAACTACCTCACCGTCTTCACCGACAGCGACCTGCTGAAGATCATCGGCAACGCGATGGTCCTGATCGTCTTCTTCAGCTTGATCCCGGTCGCCCTCGGGCTGTTGGTGGCGAGCATGGTTCGCCGGATCACCACCGGCGCGTTCGGCACCGTGGTCCGGACAATCCTGTTCCTGCCGCAGGTCATCCCCCTGGTGGCGGCGGGCATCGCGTGGAGCTGGCTGCTCTCGTCGAACGGTCTGGTCAACCAGGCGCTGCGGGCGGTCGGGCTGGGTGGCGTGGCCCGCGCCTGGCTCGGTGACTTCGACACGGCGCTGCCTGCCGTCGGCGTCATCGGTGCCTGGGTCCTGCTCGGCCTCTGCACGATCCTGCTGGTCACCGGCATGAGCAAGATCGATCCGGCGCTGTACGAGGCCGCCCGCCTGGACGGTGCAGGGCCGGTCCGCGAGTTCCTCGCCGTGACCCTGCCCAGCCTGCGCCAGGAAATCGGTGTCTGCCTCACCGTGACGATCATCGCGGCGCTGGCCAGCTTCGACATCGTCTACATCTCCACCAGCGGCGGCCCCGGCCTGCAGACCACGGTGCCCGGCCTGGAGATCTACCGGCTGGCCTTCTCGCAGCGGCAGGTGGGGCTCGCCTCGGCGCTGGCCGTCGTCCTCATGCTGCTGGTGCTGGCCTGCGTGCTGCCGATCCAGCGTCTGAGCCGAGGGGAGAAGCCGTGAACCTGAGCCGACGCGAACAGTTGACCGGCCGGGTCTTCCTGATCGCACTGATCGTCGTCACCCTGCTCCCGTTCGTGAGCATGCTGTCGGCGGCATTGCAGCCCCGGGGCACGGTGCCCAGCGGGCTCGAATGGCCGTCCGACCCGCAGTGGGGCAACTTCGCGGACGCCTTCACCGCCGCGAACATGGGCGCCCTGCTCCGCTCCAGCCTGCTCATCGTGGCCGGTGTGGTGCCGGTGTCGGTGCTCATCGCGACCATGGCCGGCTTCGGGCTCGGTCAGTTGCGGGTGCCCGGCGGCCGACTGCTCTTCGGCCTCTTCCTGCTGGGTCTGACCCTCCCCTTCGAGGCGGTGGTCACGCCGCTCTACTACCAGATGCAGGATCTCGGTCTGCTCAACACGCGCTGGGCCATCATCCTGCCGCTGATCGGCCTGTACATGCCGTTCGCGGTGTTCTGGATGCGGGCACACTTCACCAACGTGCCGGTCGAGTTGTCCGAGGCGGCCAGGGTGGACGGCAGCAGCACGTGGCAGCTGTTCTGGCGGGTCCAGGTGCCGCTCGCCCGGCCGGCGATCGCCTCGCTGACGATCCTGATGTTCCTCTGGACCTGGAACCAGTTCCTGCTCGCCATCGTCCTCGTCGACGACGCCACCAAACGCACGATGGCCGGGGCGCTCGGCGCGTTCCAGGGCCAGTGGGGCACCGATCTGGTGCTGCTGTGCGCCGGGTCGCTGCTGATCCTCACCCCGACCCTCATCGTGTTCCTGATCTTCCAGCGACAGTTCATCAAGGCCCTGATCCAGGGGTCAGTGAAGGGGTAGGCAGTGGTCACACAGCCGCAGATCCACGGCGACGTCGACGATCGCTATGGGCGCGTCGCCGACGTCTTCCGCGACAACTTCACCTCACGCGGGGAGGTCGGCGCCGCCGTCACCGTCTACGTGCGGGGCCGCAAGGTCGTCGACCTGTACGGCGGGGTGGCCGACACCCGTACCGGGCGGCAGTGGCACGCGCACACGCCGGCCGTCGTCTTCTCCTGCACCAAGGGGATCCTGGCGATCTGCGCCTACCTGCTCGTCCAGCAGGGCCGGCTCGACCTCGACGCTCCCGTGACGCGCTACTGGCCGGAGTTCGGACAGCACGGCAAGGCGGACATTCCGGTGCGGTGGTTGCTCACGCACCAGGCCGGTCTGCCTGCGGTGGACCGACCGCTGACCCTCGACGAGGTCCTGGCCTGGGATCCGGTCATCAAGGCGATCGAGGCGCAGGCCCCGCTGTGGAAGCCGGGCACGGCGCACGGCTACCACTCGATGACCTACGGTTGGCTGGTCGGAGAGGTGATCCACCGCAGCACCGGCCAACTACCCGGCGCGTTCTTCGCCGACACCCTCGCGGGCCCGCTCGGCCTGCACACCTGGCTGGGGCTCCCGGCCGCCGAGAGCGACGCCGTCGCCTGGGACCTGGCACCACCTCCCGACCCCGACCCGTTCGTGGACCCGGTCGCCGAACGGGGCATCACCATGGGGGGCGCCTTCGCGTTCCCCGCCGACGCCGACGGCCTGGTCAGCTTCAACGACGACGCCATCCGGGCCGCCGGTGTTCCCGGCGCGGGCGCGGTGAGCACCGCCGAGGGCCTCGCGCGCCTCTACGCGGCCTGTGTGTCGGATCTCCAGGGTGGACCGTTGCTCACGGCCGCGTCACTGGACGACGCGGTAGTGGTTCGTTCGCGCGGTCAGCAGCGGCACGGCCCGCCGGACTCCGGGCAGCGCTGGGGTACGGGGTTTCTGCTGCACTCGCCACCGGCCCGGCCCCTGCTGGGTGAGCGCAGCTTCGGCCACGACGGCGCGGGCGGAAACCTGGCCTTCGCCGACGCCGAACATCAGGTGGGGTTCGGATACGTGGTCAACCAGATGCGGGGGATGGGCGACGAGCGCGCCAATCGCCTGACCGCCGCCGTCCGCGCCTGCCTCGACGACTGAGGCGCTACGGGGCCGAACGGTCCGACCTCATGCGGGTTCGTCCACTGTGGGGGGGTGGGCAGTGTTGCGGGGATACTTCGGGCACGTTTCATTGATAGTCTTGACAGGCGTTGTTAGCGATAACACGATGGCCTTCACGCCGCTCTCGCGTTTGGAGCTCGTCTTGGTCGTGTCGGTCCGCTCGCGTGTCCTGAACATCGCCCGTGCATCCGCTGTGAACAGCCTGGACGTCGTCGCTCAGCACGCCGCGAACACACTGACCCGGCTGGCGTCCACTGTGCGTCCGAGCCGTCTCCGCTCACTGTGCGCGCTCGCATCGGCGGCCGTTCTCGCCGGGGCGGGCCTGGTGGTCACGCCCGCCGCCGCGCAGGCCGCCGACGGATGGTCTCCCCGCTCGTCGTACACCTCGACCGACACCGGCGCCGGCACCTACTCGGTGCCGCTGCTCAACGCCGACGTGCCGGACATCAGCGTCGAGCGGGTGCCCGCCGCCGAGAACGACGAGGGCCGCGACCTCTACTACATGATCAGCACCACGATGCACCTCAGCCCCGGCGCGCCGATCATGAAGTCGTACGACCTCGTCAACTGGGAGATCGTCAACTACGTCTTCGACCGGGCGAGCATCGGCGACTCGTTCTCGCTGCGCAACGGCCAGAACTCGTACGGCCAGGGCCAGTGGGCGTCGTCGCTGCGCTACCGCGACGGCATGTTCTACGCCGTCTTCAACACCAACAACCTCAACGGGGCGTACCTCTACCGCACCGACGACATCGAGAACGGCGCGTGGCAACGCACCGCCCTCGGCCGTGGTCTGCACGACCCGTCGCTCTTCTTCGACGTCGACGGCACGCCGTACATCTTCTACGGCTCCGGCGGCACCAGCGCGGTACGCCTCAACGCCGACCTGACGGCCATCGCGCAGGACTACCCGAACATCTTCACCGCGAACAACTACGCCGGGCAGCCGTTCATCGGCGGGCTGTTCGAGGGCGCGCAGGTCTACCACATCGACGGTTGGTACTACGCCGTCATCATCACCTGGCCGTCCGGGCAGGGACGCCAGGTCGTGATGTTCCGGTCGAAGGACCTGCTCGGGCGCTACACCTCGGCCGGCGGAGTCAACACCTACGAGGCGCGTGGCGTGCTCAATTCCAACGGCTTCGCGCAGGGCAGCCTGGTGCCGATCAGCCGCGCCGACGGCCGGACCGACTGGCACGGCATGTTCTTCCGCGACACGTTCCCGATCGGGCGGATCCCGGCGCTCATCCCCGCCACCTGGCAGGACGGATGGCCGACCTTCGGCACCAACGGGGTCGTGCCGGTCAACGGCCTGTTCGACAAGCCGATCCGGCTCAGCCCGGCCGAGGAGGTCTTCGAGCGGCAGAAGAGCATCGTCGCCTCGGACGACTTCGCCAACGACGCGCCGCACCGGGCGTACCAGGACGAGCAGTGGACGGTCCCCGCGCCGCTCGACCCGGCGGAGATCGCCCCCAACGGCTCACGGCTGGACCTGGCGTGGGAGTGGAACCACGCACCGGACAACAGGTACTGGTCGCTCACCGACCGCGACGGCTGGCTGCGGTTGACCGCCGGCAAGGTGGTCACCGGCCAGTACGTCTACACGAAGCTGTCCAACCGGGCCGAGCTGGCCTGGTTCGAGGAGGCCCGCAACACCCTCTCGCAGCGCACGTTCGGGCCACGGCAGTCGGTGCAGACCCGGATGGACATCTCCGCGCTGAAGAACGGTGACGTCGCTGGCCTGGCCGCCTACAACCGCGGATTCTCGTACGTGGCGGTCAAGCGCGTCGATGGCGTGAACACCCTCGGCGTCGTCAACCGGTCGCAGCCGTTCGCTGTCGACCTGGACCAGGTGACGTTGGAGAACTTCGTGGCGGGCACCACCGTGGCGTTGGGCGACGCGACCGAGGTGCACGTGAAGGCGGACCTCGACTTCGCCTCGCCGGTCGGCCAGTTGTGGACGACGTTCTACTACAGCCTGGACGGGTCGACGTGGACCCGGCTCGGCAACCGGGTCGGCCCGCAGACGCTGGACGGCAGCCTCGCCCACTTCATGGGTCACCGGGTCGGGTTGTTCACCTACGCGACGCAGGAGACCGGCGGGCACGTCGACTTCGACAACTACCTGCTCAGCGACACGCTGACCGCGCAGGCCCGACCGCTGGACACCGTCGCCCTCGACGCGGCCATCGCCCACGCGCAGACGCTCGACGCGCGCCACTACCCGCCCGACGCCTGGACCGCGACGCAGTCCGCGCTGGCGGCGGCGACGTCGGCACGGGCCGGACAGCTCGGCACCCAGAACCAGATCGACGCCCCGGAGCGCGCGCTCAGCTACCAGCTGGCCCGGCTCGGCGTGCTCGCGGCACTGCCGGTCACGGCCAGCGCCGAGGTGCGGTGTCTGGCTGGCAAGGCGTACGTGGCGGTGCGGGCACGCAACGACTCGGACGGACCGGTCGGGATCACCCTGGAGACCCCGTACGGGAACCGGTCGTTCGCGGCCGTGGCGCCCGGGGCGAACGTCTACCAGTCGTTCCCCACGCGCTCGGCGGCGGTACCTGCCGGCTCGGTGACGGTCCGGGCCACCGGGGCGGTCGCCGGCCGGGACGTCACCACCGTCCACTCCGCTCAGCACCCCGCCACCGCCTGCGGCGAATAACCCCACCTCGAGCCCCAGGCTCACCGACCAGCACCACCGGCGACCGGCCGTGCGGCGCGGAACAGCGACCTGTCCCGCGCCGCCGGCCGTGGTCGAGCCGGTGGCGGCGGTCGACCCCTGATGTCCGGATCACCCACCACCACCGATCCCCCGTACACCGATGACCGCACGTCAGAGATGAAGGAGGATGTCTCGTGGAACAACGAATGCGACGCGCGACCCGAGGACGGGTCGCCGCGATCGCGACGGTCGGCCTGATGCTGGCCGCAGGGTTCGCCACCGGGGCGGCGCCGGTCCAGGCCGCCGACACGAATCTCATCGTCAACGGCGGGTTCGAGGACGGCCTGACCGACTGGTTCGTCAACAACGGAAACGCCAGCGACGGCGCGCAGTTGTCGGCCACCTCGGATGCCTACGCCGGTACGAACGCCGCGCTCGTGACCGGCCGGGCGACGACCGGATCCGGGCCGATGCAGGACCTCAGCGGCAAGGTGCAGGCCGGCCAGGCCTACACCCTGACGGCCCGCATCAAGTACGAGAACGCGAACGGACCGGCCACCAAGCAGTTCTTCGCCACCATGCACTACGGCGGTGGCACCTACACCAACCTCGTCAGCGTGACGGCGACGAAGGGTCAGTGGGCGCAGTTCAACGGGACGTTCACGATCCCGGCGACGCAGACCGTGTCGACGGCGCGGCTGTTCTTCGAGACCCCCTGGACGGCCACCCCGGCCACCGACCCGGACCTGCACCTCATGGACTTCAAGCTCGACGACGTGTCGGTGGTCGGCGCCGCCCCGCCCGCGCCGGCATCGAAGACGATCGAGGTCGTCGGGAAGCTGCCCGGGGAGCACAACCCGTTGATCGGGCACAAGTTCGGCGCCGACGGCTTCGGCCTCGTGCACGACGGCCGGGTGTACATGTACATGACGAACGACACCCAGGGCTACGCCCCGAACCCGACCACGGGCGTCTCGCCAGGGATCAACTACGGCGACATCAACCAGATCACGGTGATCTCCTCGGCGGACCTGGTGAACTGGACCGACCACGGTGAGATCCAGGTCGCCGGCCCGAACGGGGTGGCCCCGTTCACCGCCAACTCGTGGGCTCCAGGCATCGCCAAGAAGGTGGTGAACGGCGTGGAGAGGTTCTTCCTCTACTACGCCAACGGCGGTGGCTCCAGCAACGTGATCACGGGTGCGTCGCCGCTCGGCCCCTGGACCAGCGAGCGCACCAGCACGCTGATCGACGGTCGCACCCCCGGTGCCGAGAACGTCGCGTGGAAGTTCGACCCGGCCCCGTTCGTCGACGACGACGGCCAGCCGTACCTCTACTTCGGTGGCGGCCCCGCATCGACGAGCATGCCGCCGGCCGAGCGCTTCAACAACCCGAAGAACATCCGGGCGATCGAACTCGACGACACGATGGTCGCGACCCAGGGAACGGCCGCGGTGGTCGACGCCCCGGTCGCGTTCGAGGCGGGTCACGTCTTCAAGCGCGACGGCAAGTACTACCTCTCGTACTCGTCGCACTTCGGCGGGAACGACTTCGGTGGCAGCCAGCAGCCGCTGCCCGGCTACCCCGGTGGCGGCCAGATCGGCTACATGATCTCCGACAACCCGATGTCGTGGCCGAAGGAGACCTACGCCGGCGTGCTCTTCCCGAACCAGTCGCAGTTCTTCGGCAGCGGCACCGGCGGCAACAACCACCAGTCGGTGTTCGAGTTCGAGGGCAAGCACTACTTCACCTACCACGCGCCGACGTTGAACAAGCGCATCAACGGAAACACCACCCAGGGGTACCGCAGCCCGCACATCCAGGAGTTGGCCTTCAACCCGGACGGCACGATCCAGCAGGTCGTCGGCACCTACGCCGGGGTGAACCAGGTCCGCGACTTCGACCCGTACCGCGTCTTCGAGGCCGAGACCTTCGGCTGGAGCAAGGGTGTCGCGACCACGACTGTCGACGGCAGCTCCGCCCAGTTCGGCGGCGCGGCACCGAATCTGGTGGTCCGCGACATCGACAACGGCGACTGGGCCGCGCTGTCGTCGGTGGACTTCGGCGACAGTGGCGCGCAGAGCGTGACGGCGAAGGTGCGGGCGCTCGCCGCCGGCGGGCAGATCCAGGTCCGCCTGGACACCGCCACCGGTCCCGTTGTCGGCACGGTCGCGGTGGACACGCCGGTCGGCCAGTGGGCCGAGGTGACCGCCCAGCTTGACGGCGTCAGCGGCGTGCACGACGTCTACTTCACCTACGCCGGCCCGGCGGGTGTCGACCTCTTCGAGATCGACAACTGGGCCTTCCAGGCGGCCACCCTCGAACTGCCCGTCACGGCCACCGCGTCGGCCCGGTGCGTGGCCGGCAAGGTCCACGTGGCCGTGCAGGCGCGCAACGACCATGACGCGCCGGTGACGATCGCTCTGGAGACCCCGTACGGCGAGCGCTCGTTCGCGGCCGTCGCGCCGGGCGCGAACGCGTACCAGTCGTTCAGCTCGCGTGCCGTCTCGGTGCCGGCGGGTTCGGCGACGGTCCGGGTGACCGGGGCGGTGGGTGGACAGGACGTGACGACCGTCCGCACCGTGCAACAACCCGCCGGCACCTGCGGCGGATAACCCTTCATGGCTGAGAACGGAGACCACATGAACACAGACAAACGGCGGCAGTTGCTCGCGGCCGGTGCCGTCGGCGCGGTGCTGGCCGGGGCCGCGGTGCTGCCGTCGCCCGCCCTGGCCGAGCCGGACGACGACGCCAGCGTGCGGGTCACTGTCGACATCGACGAGATCAGGGAGCCGGGCGTCCTCGCCCTGTCCATCGCCGGTGACGCCGTCGCGCTGTCCGAGGACGGCTCGACCCTGCTGGTGCGCCAGTTCGTCGGTACGCTGCCGACGGTGACGGTCACCGACACCCGCGTCGCCGACGAGGTTCCCGACGGTGCCAGCTGGGCGGTGCTCGGCAACGCGACCGACTTCGCGGGCAACTCCGGCCAGGCGCCGATCACCGCCGACCACCTCGGCTGGAAGCCCCGGCTGCTCGACGGCGGGGAGACCGGCCTGGTCACCGAGGGCGAGGAGGTGGTGACCGCGCTGGACGAGGCGACTCAGCCGGGCAACAACGTCGGCCTCGTCGACCAGGAGCTGCTGGTCTCGGCCTTCGACTCCGAGGCCGTGGCCAGCGACTCGTACTCCGTCAACGCCGACCTGTACCTGCGTACCCCGGCGGAGGTCGCCGCCGGCGCGTACAGCTCGACGCTCACGCTCTCACTGTTCGAGTAGTGCGGTGGCGGGGGCCCGGACCGGGCCCCCGCCACACCCCCTGCCGAAGGGCTCATCGTCATGACCGTTCCCCCGCTGCGCCGGGTGCTCACCGTCCTCGCCGTCGTGACCCTCGCGGTGACGGCCGCGCCGGCCGTGGCGGCGGCGGAACCAGACCCGAAGGCGCTGACCTGGACGGTCCAGCCGGCCACCCCGAGCGGCCCCGACCAACGCCGGTGGATCAACGCCAGCCTCGACCCGGGGCAGGTCGTGACCGAGCACCTGGCGGTCCGCAACTTCAGCAGGAACGCGGTCGCCTTCTCGCTGAAGGCCGCCGACGGCTACCTCACCGACAAGGGTCGCTTCAACATGCTCTCGTCCGACCGCCCCTCGGTCGACGGTGGCACCTGGATCGACGTGCAGGAGAAGGTCACCGTCGGCCCCGGCGAGACGAGGGTGGTGCCGTTCACGATCACGGTGCCCGAGGGTGCCGCGCCGGGGGACCACCCGGCCGGCATCGCGGCAACCGTCACCAGCACCGGTGGCACGGTCAACGTCGAGAGCCGAGTGGGTTTCCGGGTCATGGTCCGGGTCAACGGGACCGTCCAGGCGAGCCTGCCCGTTCAGGGCCTCACCGCGAGGTACACGCCGTCGTGGAATCCCTTCGCCGGTGGCACGCTCCGGGTCCGCTACACCGTCGGCAACGACGGCAACGTCTGGGTCAGCGGAACGAGCCGGGTGGCGGTGTCCGACCTCTTCGGCCGGACCAGTCACGACGCCACAGGTGGGGTCGAGGAGCTACTTCCGGGCGGCAGCCGGGAGATGGCGACCCGCGCCGACGGCGTCTGGGCGCTGGGACGTCTGCGCACGACAGTCACCACGTCACCGGCCCTGCTCGGCGACGGTCAGGTCGGTGCGGACCTCCGACCGGTCTCGGCCACTGTCACCACCTGGGTCGTCCCGTGGGCGCAGCTCGCGCTGCTGGGTCTCCTCGCCGTGCTGCTCGTCGGTCTGCGGGCGGCGATCCGTCACCGCCGACGTCGACTGGCGGGGCTGCTCGCCCGCGCCCGCCAGGAGGGTCGGCAGGAGGGGCAGGAGTCGGTGCTCGTCGGAGGTGGCCCCGCCGACGGTGAGCCTGACGCGGGCGACGCCCGTCGGTAACCCGGCATGCGGTGGCGGCCGCGCCGCCGAACCGCATCACCACCGACCGGGGCAGGACCTACAGGTGGGGGACATCCTGGCCGCACGCATCGCCAGCGGTGAACTCGCGTCGCACCGGCCGATCCCGAACAAGTCGGTAATCGTGCAGGAGTTCGGGGTGGCGCGCGGCACCGCCCGGCGTACGGTGGCGCTGTTGCGCGAGCGCGGGTTGGTCTAACGGTGCCGCAGCGCGGGACGCTGCCGCGCTCCGGACTCAGGAGCGCGGCAGCATGCCCACGAGCGACGTGATGATCGCGACCCGCAGGGCTGTGCGTAGATCGACATGGTGGACCGCGAGCGCCGGCTCGGACTCGTAGACGGCGAGCAGGCTCGGCGGCGGCGAGGTGTAGGCGGACAGCGCGCCACCCACGAGCAGGATGTTCAGGCAGAACAGCTCGGCGCGGTCGCCGACCTCGGGCAGGTGCCGCCGGACCAGGTCGGCCATCACCGCGAGGTTGCCCAGCGAGGCCCGCTTGTGTCGGCGGGCCACCTCGACCGACACATTGTGCTCAAGCACCCCGCCCTGCGCGCCGAAGAGATCACAGAGCACGGCCTGGGCGGCGAGCGACTGGCTGAGCACGTCGGCCACCTGCTCCGCCCGTTCCAACGCGGACCGGCCCAGGTCGACACCATGAGCCAGCTCCTGGTCAAGCTCGGCCAGCCAGGTTGTCGTCCGGTGGTCCATCAGGTCGAGCAGCACCGCCTCGCGGGACTCGAAATAGCGCAGCACCGCCGTCTTGGCCAGGCCGACCCGCCGGCTCAGCTCGTTCAGGGTCACCTCGGCGACCGGCATCTCGTCGAGCATCGCCGAGGTCGTCTCCAGGATCGACCGGCGCCGGATCTCACGCTGCTCCTCGCTGCGCGCCCGCTGGAACGTCATGACGTCAACCCTAGCTTAGGTACCGGCGGTCTCTTGACATCGTACTGGCGGTACATTAGCGTTGAGGTATAAGTTACCGGCGGTACATTGGGGAGCCCGAGATGAAGTGGACCGAGCAGCAGATTCCGCGCCAGGACGGCCGGGTGGCCGTGGTCACCGGTGCTAACACCGGACTCGGCTTCGAGGCCGCCCGGCGGCTCGCCGAGCGCGGGGCGTCGGTCGTGCTGGCCGTGCGCGACACCCGGAAGGGCAAGCTGGCTGCCGCCCGGATAGACGGCGACGTCTCCGTACGGGAGCTGGATCTGGCCTCGCTGGAGTCGGTGCGCGCCGCTGCGGACGGCCTGCGCGCCGCCCACCCGAGGATCGACCTGCTCATCAACAACGCCGGCGTGATGTACGTCCCGAAGCAGACCACCCGCGACGGCTTCGAGATGCAGTTCGGCACCAACCACCTGGGCCACTTCGCCCTCACTGGCCTGTTGCTCGACCTGCTGCTGCCCGTGCCAGGCTCCCGGGTGGTCATGATCAGCAGCAACGGCCACCGCATCCGCGCGGCCATCCACTTCGACGACCTGCAGTGGGAACGTTCCTACGGACGGGTTGCCGCCTACGGCCAGTCCAAGCTCGCCAACCTGATGTTCGCCTACGAGTTGCAGCGCCGGCTCGCCGCGTACGGCACCACCGCCGCGGTGGCCGCACACCCCGGCATCTCCAACACCGAACTGCCCCGCAACACCCCGGCGGTCGTGCGCCGGCCGGTCACCTGGCTCGCCCCGGTGATCACGCAGCCCGCGACGGCGGGCGCGCTGCCCACCCTGCGGGCCGCCACCGACCCGTCCGTTCTCGGCGGGCAGTACTACGGTCCTGACGGCCTGGGCGAGGTGCGCGGCCACCCGCGGCTGGTCACTTCCAGCCCCGAGTCCTACGACGTGACCGTCCAGCAACGCCTCTGGGCCGTATCGGAAGACCTCACCGGCGTACGGTTCCCGGTGGCTCGGGCGGTCGTCGCGGCGTGACCATGCCACGGGCACCCGTCACGAGGGCCGTGGCAGGCAGGGTGCCCATCACGAAGCTGACCGAGAAGACGGCCCGGCCGGACCCGGCCGGGCCGGACCCGGGTGGGCTGGACAGGCCGTGGGGTTCATCGTCGCCGGTAGACCTCCAGCAGGCGGACGTGATGTGTCGGGGGCGCCTTTCCCTGATGAGCAACGATCGGGTGCGGAACTCGGGGTCGTCGCTGGCCTGGTACTTCTCGGAGATCGCCGTGATCGACTCGGCGCGACGCTAGGACCTGAACCGCGGTTCAGGTCAAGCTGCCCGGTCCAGGCCTCGGCCGTCAGTCCCTTCCGGTGCGTTGCTTGCGGATGAGAGCCAGCAGGGCGCCATGTGTCTGCTCGTCCCCGGCGGCGACGAGGCCCTCGCCGCCGGCGTGCAGCGGTCGGCCGTCGATCCCGGTGACCACACACCCGGCCGCCTGGCAGAGGGCGATGCCGGCGGCGAAGTGGACGCTCTGGCGCAGGTCGTGGCCGTCCGTCACGTACGCGGCGCGGCGACCGGCAGCCACCCAGGCCACGGCCAGGGTG
Organism: Micromonospora sp. NPDC048839; assembly: GCF_040649915.1. Taxonomy (NCBI): domain Bacteria; kingdom Bacillati; phylum Actinomycetota; class Actinomycetes; order Micromonosporales; family Micromonosporaceae; genus Micromonospora; species Micromonospora sp. NPDC048839. The sequence goes on along the minus strand of NZ_JBEZGL010000016.1, from coordinate 30,988 downwards.
CTGGAGACCACACGTGGGCGGAACTGTGCGATGAAGCCTTCGTCGGCGAGCATCCGGGCAGCCAGGAAGATGTCCCGGTGCGGGAACGGTGGATCAAGATTGACGTCGACCAGCGTCGACTCGGCCGACGGCACGAGTCGTCTGTCGGTCCCAGCGCATCGGACGTACGCGGCGGTGCCGTCGGTCCAGAACACCTCGTCGCTGAACGGATCCGCGGAGGCGGCCGCGGCGAGCCGTGTGCCGGTGCGTAGAGCGACGTTTACCGAGACCAGCATGGTCCGCGCACTGTAGTTCAGCGTGCCGCACAACGGGTCGACCAGCCAGGTGCGTCCGTTTGCGCCGGTGCCCGTGCGTCCGCTCTCCTCGCCCACCAGCCCGTCGTCCGGACGCACCGCCCGCAGGATGTCGAGGATGGCCTTCTCCGCCTCGATGTCGGCGGTGGTGGCGAAGTCGGTGCCGATCTTCGCGAAGCGGGTCAGCGAGGATCCGTACTGCGAGCGGACCACCGTGGCTCCGGCCTCCGCCGCCTTGATGGCCAGCGCGTGGTCTGTGGTGGACATCCGTCACTCCGCCAGTTCGATGATCGGGGCATGACTGACGACCGCAGTCATGATCATTGGGGCGTCGCCGTCACACTGGTTGACCGAGACCGCGATCCATCGGCCTCCGGTCGCGGTGGGTCCCCAGACCGTCAGATCGCCGAAGCAGTCCAGCTCGCCAAGCGCCTGGAACAGCGCCGGCATGGGTGCGCGGGCCTGGTGCCGGAGCAGCGGCACGCGCATGGAGACCTTCTGGTGCGGGCCCCACCGACGGTCCGACTCCCGGACGACGAGAGCCAGGTTCGCCTCGGCGGCATCCTCGGCCTGGTTCCAGTCGGCCCCGTACAGGCCCGTGAGGGCTCCGCTCTCCCAGAGCGGGATGATCCGAAAACCCGCACCCCGGGTGCCGGTCCACTCCCCGGTGGCCGGGTCGCCCTCGCTGACCGTCGCGCTCTCGGTGGGCAGCGCCGCGGCGAGCAACGTCTCAATGTCGGACACCGCCCGAGCGGTGTCGAACACCTCACCGGCCCGGCCCGTCACCGGGCGCCTCGTCCCACCGCTGTCGGCCTGTGCCACATCGTTCGCACCGCCTGCCTCCCTCAGCGTCCGGCCCTCGATCATCGTCCACGGCACGGCCGTCCGGCCACCGGGGGACTGACGCCGCCCGCGCCGATGGATGGACGGGGCGGGGCGTAGGTCAGGAAACCGCCGCCCGCACCAGCTCGACGACCTTCTTCTCCACCGCCGGGCTCCACTTCTGCAGGGCGTACGCCACCGGCCACAGGTCGCCGTCGTCGAGGTTGGCCACGTCCTGGAAGCCCAGGGTCGAGTACCGGTAGTTGAACTTGCCGGAGTCCTGGAAGAAGACGACGATCTTGCCGTCGGCGTTCGCGTAGGCGGGCATCCCGTACCAGGTCTTCGGCGACAGCTCGGGCGCGGCAGCGCTCACCGCCACGTGGACGCGCTCGGCGAGCGCCCGGTCGTCCGGCTCCATCTGCGCGATCCGGTCGAGGAGCGCCTGTAGCCCGTCGGCCTTCTTGGCGCCCTTCTTGCCCTCGGCGCGCAGCTCGGCGGCCCGCTCCTTCATCGCGGCCCGCTCCTCGGCGCTGAAACCATCGGATTTGGTCGTGGTGGTCTTCGCGGACATGCGCGGGCTCCCTCTCCTCGTTCCGGGTTCGGCGTGCTGCCGTTGACCTGGGAAAAGGCTAGACCGGGTGACACCGGTCGGGCTTCTCGATTCCTGATCGGTCAGGCCGAGGCGCGGGCGGCGGCAATGGTCCGTCCACGCTCGGACTCCGGGAAGCGGTCGAGCATGGCACGAACCTCGTCGGCGCTCACATTGGCGCCGAACAGCTCGCTGCCTGGTTCGAGTCGTACGCCCTCGGCCAGGGTGCCGGCGACGACCGGATCGAAGCCCAGCACGTCCACCAGGGTCGCGACCGTGGCGAGGTCCGTGGCGTCGTCGCCGGCGATCGCGATGGCCTTCCGGTCCGGCGAACCGGTCGGCCGCGCCCCGTCCTCGAGATCGTGGTAGCCCATGTGGTTGAACGCCTTCACGACCCGGGACCCGGACAGGTAGGCCTGGACGATCTCGCTCGACGAGGTACGCGCGTCGGTGAGGTCGTCCCGGATGCCGTCGATCTCCCACCAGTAGTTCATCGCGTCGACGACGAGCTTTCCGCGCAGCGCCTCGGCGGGAACACTTCGGTATTTCCCCAGCGGCAGGGCCAGGATCACGATGTCGGCGTCGGCCACCGCGTCGGCCGACGTGGTGGCCGACGCCCCCGGAGCGAGCACCTCGACGGTGAGGGCGATCTTCGCCGGATCGCCGGAGCCGGCAACCAGCACGCGGTAGCCGGCGGCGACGGCGAGCCGGGCGAGCACCGTGCCCACCTTGCCGGCCCCGAGCACACCAAGGGTCTGGGGCCGGTCGTTGTCGAACATGTCGTCCTCTCGGTTCATGTGTCGATCAGGCCAGCAGCTCGCGGACCATGGGGATCACCCTGGAGCCGTACAGTTCCACGGCGCGCATCCGGGCGCTCACCGGTTGCGCTCCGGCGGAGTAGATGAGGTCGAACCGGCCGACTCCGAGGCTGCGGATCGCGCGCGCCATCCGACGGGCCACCGTCTCGGGTGAGCCGATGTAGAGCGAGCCGTTCTCCACCTCGGAGTCGAACTCCTGGCGACGGATCGGTGGCCAGCCCCGCAGCGCGCCGATGCGGTTGCGCATCACCCGGTAGTGCGGCCAGTACACCTCCTTCGCCTCCTCGTCGGTGTCGGCGATGAAGCCCGGCGAGTGCATGCCGACCGGGTGCGCGGTCGTACCGAGCTGCTCGGCCGCCCTGCGGTAGAGGTCCAGGTACGGCGCGAAACGCTCGGGGGCGCCGCCGATGATGGCGAGCATGAGTGGGAGCCCGTACTGGGCGGTGCGGACGACCGACTGCGGTGAGCCACCCACGCCGACCCAGGTGCTCAGGTGCCCGGATTCCGTCTTGGGAAAGACGTCGGCGTTCTCCAGCGGGGCACGCAGGGTGCCGCTCCAGGTGACCGGCTTCTCGTCCAGCAACTTGACGAACAGTTCGATCTTCTCCTCGAACAGCGTGTCGTAGTCGCGCAGGTCGTAGCCGAACAGGGGGAACGACTCGGTGAACGAGCCGCGACCGAGGATGACCTCGGCCCGGCCGTGGGACAGCGCGTCCACCGTGGCGAAACGCTGGAACACCCGGACCGGGTCGTCCGAGCTCAGCACGGTCACCCCGGAGGCCAACCGGATCCGGGAGGTACGGGTGGCGATGCCCGCCAGCACCGTCTCCGGCGTCGACACCGAGTACTCCGGCCGGTGGTGCTCGCCCAGCGCGATGACGTCGACGCCGAGCTGGTCGGCGAGCACCGCCTCGTCGACCACCTGACGGATCGCCGCGGCGTGGGAGACGAGCTTGCCGGCGTCGTCCTCCGGTACGTCGCCGAACGTGTCGAGGCCGAACAAGAGGTCAGACATGGGTGGGCTCCTTCGCCAGCAGCTCCCGGACCCGCGGCGCGACCTCACTGCCCAGCAGTTGGATGGTGCGCGCGCGTGCCTCGCGGGGCAGGTGCATGATGTCGTACTTCAGGTCGAAGCGGTTCAGTCGCAGGTCGCGGGCGACCGTGGCGATCTTCTGCGCCACCGTCTCGGGTGACCCGACGAAGAGCGCCCCGTGGTCGATTTCGGCCTCGTAGCGTGCGCGGTCCGGTTTGTAGAAGCCGCGTTCCGCGGCGAGCGCCGCCGCGACCGGCTGCCAGTATCGCCACCACGTCTCCACCGCCTCCTCGTCGGTGTCTGCGACAAGGCCGAGTGAGTGCTGCCCGATTGGCTGCGGGGTATGCCCGAACTGGTCGAGCGCTTTGGTGTAGAGGTCGACGTGGCCGGCGAACCGTTGGGGTCGTCCACCGATGATCGCCATCATGAGCGGGAGACCGTGCCGGGCGGCGCGGACCACCGAGTTCGGGCTGCCCCCGACGCCGATCCACGTCGGGATGCCACCGGGCCGCATCCGTGGGTGCAGGCGCTGTTCGGTCAGGGGGCTTCGCACGGTTCCGGACCAGGTGACCGTTTCGTCGCGCCGGAGCCGCAGGAAGAGGTCGAGCTTCTCCTCGAACAACCGCTCGTAGTCGGCCAGGTCGTAGCCGAACAGCGGGAACGACTCGGTCGCCGACGCGCGTCCGAGGACGAGCTGGGCGCGGCCGTTGGACACTGCGTCGAGGGTGGAGAACTCGTGGTAGAGGCGGACCGGGTCGTTCGTGCTGAGCACGGTCACCGAGGTGCCGAGGCGGATCCGCTCGGTGGCCGTCGCGGCCGCCGCGAGCAACACGGGCGTCGCCGAGTCGTTGTGGCCCTGCCGGTAGTGCTCACCGAGGCTGAACACGTCGAGTCCGACCGACTCGGCGAGTCGTGCCTCGTCCACGAGGAGTCGTACGGTCTCGGCGTCGCTCAGGACCCGGTCGCCGTCGGTGGCCACCTCCCCGAACGAGTTGAGCCCCAGTTCGAATCCGGTAGCTGTCATCGTGTCCTCCTCGGTGCTTCCGCCGGCGACCCGCGGGAGCGGACCTACCGGTTGACGTGTCAATGATGCTAACTTGGCGATTGACACGTCAATTCCCGGGAGAATGAGATGACGGAGACCACACCTGCCCGGCGGGGAGGGCGCCAACTGCCGACGGCCGAGGAACTGCGGATCTGGCGGAACTTCATCGAGACGACGGCGGCGCTGAGTGCCCGGCTGGAGTCCCGCCTCCAGGGTGACTCCTCCCTCTCCACCGGGGACTACGCCGTCCTGCTCGCTCTCAGCGAGGCGCCGGACCAGGCGATGCGCTCGTCCGCGCTCGCGGCGCACATCGGCTGGGAGCGGAGCCGGCTCTCCCACCACCTGCGGCGGATGGAGCGGCGCGGCCTCATCCGCCGCCAGGAGTGCCCGACCGTCCCTCGGGGGGCGGAGGTGCTGCTCACCGCGGCCGGAGCCGAGGCGTTCGGCACCGCGACGTTTCCCCACCTGCGCGCCATCCGAGAGCTCTTCGTCGACGCCCTCACGCCCGAGCAGATCGTCGCGGCGGGCGAGATCGCGGCGGCGCTGCGAGCCCGCCTCGACGAACAGTACGAGGATTGAGGGCATTCACCGCCGCGGAGAGGAGTACGCATGCTCAGGGGCCTGCTGATCAGTGAGAGCCTGCGAACCGGCGCGGAGCTGCTGCCCGCCGGTTCGGGCGATCGCCCGTAGGCATTCGGAGGGCTAGGCTTCGGCGTATGTCAGGGGCGCGATGGCGTGGCCGGACGGCGGATGTCGCCCTGGTGCTCACCGTCGGTCTGGTCGCCCTCGTCGGCCTGGTGGTGCAGTCGCGCGGCGTCGACAGCACCGCCGAGTGGACGGCACTGCTGGTGGTGCTCGCCTCCTCCGCCGCGCTGTCCGTCCGGCGCCGCCATCCGGTGCCGGTGGGTGTGGTGGCGTTGGTCGCCGTCGGCGCGTACGGGGCGTTGCTGCACACGCCCGGCCCGATCATGTTGGTCTTCGTCGTGGCGCTCTACACGGTTGTCGACGAGGGACACCTCTGGATCGCCATCGCCATCGGTCTCGCCTCGGTGATCGCCTTCGCCGCCGCCGACAGCGACAACCGATCCCCGGACACCATGAACGGGGCGACACTGCTGCACGCCGGTTGGCTTGTCGCGGTCATCGTCGGCGTGACCCGCAACCGCCGCGCCTACCTCGCCGAGGCGCAGGCCCACGCGGTCGTCGCCGAACAGCGGATGGAGGAGGAGGCCCGGCGGCGGGCCACCGAGGAGCGGTTGCGCATCGCCCGCGAGGTGCACGATGTCCTCGGCCACCACCTCTCGCTGATCAATGTGCAGGCCAGTGCCGCGTTGCACCGGCCGGACCCGGCCCGCTCCGAGCAGGCGCTCACCGCGATCAAACAGACGAGCAAGGAGACGTTGCGGGAGCTGCGGACGACGCTCGGCGTGCTGCGGCACGAGGGCGAGGCGCCGACGGTGCCCGGCCCCGGCCTCGATCGCCTCGACGATCTGGTCCGGACAGCCGGACGGCCCGAACTGACGATCAGCACCGAACTCGCCGAGACCAGGTCGCTGCCCCCGGACGTCGACCTGGCGGTGTACCGGATCGTCCAGGAGGCACTCACCAACGTGGCCCGGCACGCGGGCGCCACCGCCGCGGTGGTCCGGGTGCGGGCCGACCGCGACGACGTGCTGGTCGAGGTGGAGGACGACGGCACCACCACACCCGGCGCGCCGGGCAGCGGGATCATCGGCATGCGCGAGCGAGTGAGCGCGCTCGGCGGTTCACTGACCACGGGTACGGCCCCGGACGGTGGCTTCCGGGTCCGCGCCCGCCTGCCGCTGCGATCCGGCTCGACGACGGCGGGGGAGTCGGCGTGATCCGACTGCTGCTCGCCGACGACCAGACCCTGGTCCGCGCCGGCTTCCGCTCCATTCTGGACGGTGAGGACGGCATCGAGGTGGTCGGCGAGGCCGCCGATGGCGCCGAGGCGGTGCGCCTCGCCGCGCAGCTGCGTCCGGAGGTCGTCCTCATGGACATCCGGATGCCCGTACTGGACGGCCTCGCCGCGACCCGGCAGATCGTCGCTGCCTGTGCGGCCCGGGTGATCATCCTGACCACGTTCGACCTGGACGAATACGTCTACGGTGCGCTCCGAGCCGGCGCGAGCGGCTTCCTGGTCAAGGACACCGAGCCGGCGGAGCTGATCCACGGGGTGCGGGTGGTCGCCCGTGGTGACGCGCTGATCGCGCCGTCGATCACCCGTCGGTTGATCGCCGAGTTCAGTGCGCGGGCCACGCATCCGGACCCCGGGCCGCGACTGAGTGTGCTCACCACCCGCGAGCGTGAGGTGCTCGCACTTGTCGCCGCGGGCCTGTCGAACGACGAGATCGCCGCGCGCCTGGTGCTGAGCCCGGCCACCGCCAAGACCCATGTCAGCCGGATCATGACCAAGACGCAGGTCCGGGACCGCGCCCAACTGGTGATCCTCGCCTACGAGTCCGGCCTGACCGTTCCCGGTTGGCTCACCCGCTCCGGACCGTGATCAGGCGGCCAGCCGGGCGCTCCGGGCCAGGGCCAGTCCACCGAGGATGACGCCGACCAGCCCGACCGCCAGGGCCACGAACGCGCCGCCGCGCCCGTTACCCGTACCGATGCCGCTGTCGGAGGTGGCGACCACCACCCCGCCCAGCACCATGCCGGCCAGTCCCAAAGTCAGGGCCAGGACGGCTCCGAGTCGCGCCGAGCTCAAGCCGACGCGGCGGGCGGGGCGGGCCAGGGCCAGCCCGCCGACAACGACGCCGACCAGCCCCAGCAGGACGCCGACGCTCGCACCGGCTCGCCCGGAACTCATGGTGAGAGCGGTGGCGGCGGCCGGCTGGACCGAGGCGTGGACGGCCAGCTCGATCCCGGCGGGCGGGGCGGCCACGGCGGCGACAAGCAGATGACGGACGGACATCAGGGGTTTCCCTTCGACGGTGTGACAGCTACCGGTGGCAGCGTAGGTAGCGCAGCGCACACGAGTCGTCAGGCCGGAGTTGCCGAAAGACCCACAACCCGGGAGGTACGCGCGCGGGGCGGCATACCGCCGCAGTCGTCTCCCGGGGTCTCCGACGTACGCCCACTACCACCGGTCTGTCGGCAACCGGACAGGTGCCCGATCGACGAACGGCACCCGTAACCCCTGTGCGGAGAGCGGCAAATATGGCTCTGACCTGCGGATCTGTCGGATCCCGGCAGTCGCTTTCCGGCCCCGCGGGTGGTACGACTGGTGCGTCGCCCGGCCGGACGGTGCGGCGGCAGGAGGAGGTCTTGTCTTGCGTCTCGCACCTAGCACGTCTCCGCGGCGACCCAGGCACTTGTCACGGGCCGCGGACGGGATCGATGTCGCACCACCGCCGGCGGTGACACCGTGGTGACGAGCCCGGAGACCAGCGAGGAGAAGGAGGCCGCCTACAACCGCGGTGTCGACGCGGGTCGGATCGAGCAGCGTCTCCAGGGCCACGACGAGCACCTGCGGCACATCAACGGCTCGATCGACTCGATGACCCGGGCGTTGCAGAGCCTCACCGAGGAGCTTCGGGCCAACGTCGCCCTGTTCAGCGCCAGCGCGATCGCGGCTCACCGGGACACCAAGGAGCGGGACAGGATCGCGGAGGTCCGGGTGGAGGAGGCGGACATCGCCGAGTCCCAGCGGACGGTCCGGTGGACGGCCTGGCAACGCGGGTTCGCCGTCATCGGCGCGATCATCCTGATGGTGAACTTCGGCCTCGGTCTGTACCTGGCCTTCAACCGCTGACGCGAGGTGCCGTGGCCAGCAGGAACGCCTGATCGTCCCGCTCGGTGCCGCAAGCCCGCCGCACCAGGCGGCACTCCTCCCGCAGGCCGGCGGCCGTGATCTCGGCGGCGACCTGGTCCGCCGTGTAACGGTGTCGCTCCAGGCGGATCTCGTGGCCGAAACGGCGGCGGTAGGGCCCGGACAGGTCACTCGTACCTTCACCGGCCTGGAAGCCGACGAGCAGGTGACCGCTGGGTCGGAGGACCCGGGCCGCTTCCGCGAAGACGCGTGCCTGCCCGGCCGGGGGCGTGTGGATGGTGGAGTACCAGAGCAGGACGCCGGCGAACCGGGCGTCCGGGTAGGGGAGAGCGGTCAACGAGCCCACGGTGAACATCAGGCCAGGGTGGTCCCGGCGCGCCATGGCGATCATGCCCGGCGACAGGTCGACCCCGTGCACCAGGCACCCACGGTCGGTGAGGTACCTGCTCATCCGGCCCGGGCCGCACCCGGCGTCGAGGACCCGGGTGTCGCCGCCTGACGTCACCGCCGCGGCGAACGCGTCGACCATGGCGAGGTCGAGTGGGGACTCGGCGCGGGTGTCCGGCAGAGAGGTGGCGTAGTCCTTGGCGACGATGTCGTAGGCCCGTCGCACACCGTGTAGGTCGAGCGGATCGGCGGGTGCGGAAGTCACGGGCCGCATCATCGCACCGGGGAGTCGTCCGTTGGTCTGGCGACAGGTCTTCGGCGCGCGCATCGCCACGACCGAACGTGTCACGATGCGGAGCGCGCCGAAGACCTGGGGGACCGAGGCGCCGGGGCGCCCGCGGTGGGCTACCCCTGCCAGGCGTCGATGGTCCGCACAGCGTCGCGGACGACCCGGTCCAGGATGGCGGGATTTCCGCTGGAACCCTCCCACCCCTGGTCGTCGAACACCGTCACCACCGTGTCGACGCGGGCCACCGCGATCTGGCTGGACTCGGTGCCGCCTGCGCGTTCTCCGTTGAGGCTGGTCGCGGGCCAGGTCAGGTTCAGTAGCAGCGCTTCGTCGCCGACGCCGGGCAGAGCCTCGCTCTTGGCGGTCGCTCGGCTCCCGTCGTGCTGGAAGGAGGGACACGCCTCCAGGGCGGTGCGGAGACGCCCCATGTAGTCCGCGGCGCCGGTGCCGTCGAACGTGAAGATGGTCTGGTGGATCATCCCCTGGGGGGTGTTGGAGGGATTGTCGCCAGCCTTCTTGTAGGTGACGGTCATCGCGGCGCTCGCCGTCACCTGGCGGCCTCCGGTGCCGAACTCGTTGGCACACAACTTCGGCAGGGCCTCCTCGACCGGCACCGTCCGGCGCGGAGACTTCCGCAGCTCGGTCGGCAGCTCGACGAAGGCCGACGTCGGGATGGTCGTCGGGCCGCTCGCGCTCGGCGACGCCTGGCCCGTCGGGTCCACTGCGGCCGCCGCGGAGGTCGGCGCCGCACTCGACGGGGTCGAGGCGGGCGGGTCCGCGGTGGTGGTGCAGGCGGTGGCAAGTGTGATGGTGCCCAGCAACGGGATCAGCGCAAGCACGCGTCGCGTACGGGTCGGCGGTAGCGGTGTGTGTCGGCTCATGATCACCTTTCGTCGATGTCGAGGCAGTTCCCGGTGGCGTACCGTCCCAAACGAGATTTCGCTGCGCCGGACGCTCACCCGAGCGGTGGTAATCGGGATGTCGACACACCTGCCGGCCCGCTATGCTGCCCGCATGACCAGCGTGATCGCCAAGTGCACCGGAGCGTCGTCCGACGTCCAGGTCGGTGCGCGGCGACGCCGGCGATCCGTCGCCCGCCCGCGCTGACCTGCTCCTCCCTGCGACCGGCGGATCGAGCCGCCGGTCGTGCGCTGGTCGTCCTCGGTCCGCCCCGCATCTCCTGTCGTCTGAGGCCCGCCTGACAGCGCGGGTCCGAGTGAGATCGGCGTACTCATGGATCTTGAAAGGTTGTTGTCCGACCGGCTGGCACCGGCGTTCGCCGCGGTGGCCGGCGGACCGGTTGACCCGCTCGTGCGGCGCTCCCCGCGAGCGGATTTCCAATCCGACGCGGCGCTGGCGCTGGCCCGACGGCTCGGCCGTCCGCCGCGCGACATCGCCGCCGAGGTGCTGGCACACGCGGTGCTCGACGACGTCTGCGTGTCGGCGGAGGTCTCCGGGCCGGGGTTTCTCAACCTCACCGTCGCCGACCCGGCACTTGCCGACCTGGTCTCCGGGCTGGCCGGCGACGCCCGGCTCGGCGTGCCGGTGACGGCGGCCCCGCAGACCGTGGTGGTCGACTATTCGGCACCGAACGTGGCGAAGGAGATGCACGTCGGGCATCTCCGCTCCACTGTCATCGGCGACGCGGCGGTACAGCTGCTGGACTGGCTGGGGCACCGGGTGGTGCGGGTCAACCACCTGGGTGACTGGGGGACACCGTTCGGCATGCTGATCGAGCACCTGGTCGACCTCGGCGAGGCCGGGGCGGCACACGAGTTGTCGATGGGTGACCTGGACGGCTTCTATCGGGAGGCGCGGGCGAAGTTCGACGCCGACGAGACGTTCCGGGAACGCTCGCGGCTGCGGGTGGTCGCCCTGCAGGGCGGCGACGCGCAGACGCTGCGGTGGTGGCGGCTGCTGGTGGCGCAGTCCGAGCGGTACTTCCTGACCGTCTACGACCTGCTCGACGTGACGTTGTCCGAGGGCGACTTTCGGGGCGAGAGCGCCTACAACGATCTGCTGGCGGGGGTCGTCGACGACCTGGACCGGTTGGGCGTGCTGGTGCCCAGCGGCGGGGCCGACTGCGTCTTCCCGGCCGGGTTCAGCGGCCGGGACGGCGAGCCGACGCCGCTCATCGTGCGCAAGAGCGACGGGGGGTACGGCTATCCCGCCACCGACCTGGCCGCGCTGCGGCAGCGTGTCGGCGAACTGGGCGCAACCCGGTTGCTGTACGTCGTCGGACTGCCGCAGCGGCAGCACTTCGCGATGGTGTTCGCGGTCGCCCGGGCGGCCGGGTGGCTGTGCCCGCCGGCGCGGGCCGAGCATCTGGGCTTCGGGTCGATCCTCGGCGGCGACGGGCGGATGCTACGCAGCCGGGCGGGCGAGTCGGTGAAGCTGGTCGGGCTGCTGGAGGAGGCGGTCACCCGGGCCACCGACCTGGCCCGGCGGAGGAACCCGGAGCTGGATGCCGAAGCCGCCGCCGAGATCGGTCGCGCGGTGGGGATCGGCGCGGTGAAGTACGCCGACCTGTGCACCGATCGGACCAAGGACTATGTCCTGGACTGGGAGCGGATGCTCGCCCTGGAGGGCAACACCGCGCCGTACCTCCAGTACGTGTACGCCCGGATCCGGTCGGTGTTCCGGCGCGCCGGGACACCCGCGCGGCCGGACACGCCGATCGTGCTCACGTCGCCGGCGGAGCGGGCGCTCGCGGTCGAGCTGCTCGGCTTCGCCGCGGTGGTCGGCGAGGTGGAGCGGAGCCTCGAGTTTCATCACCTCGCCGGTTACCTGCACCGGCTCGCCACCGCGTTCAACGCGTTCTACGAGCGCTGCCCGGTGCTGCGGGCCCCGGACGAGCTGCGGGGGAGCCGGCTGCTGCTGGCCGAGCTGACGGCCCGGACGCTGCGGCAGGGGCTGCACCTGCTCGGCATTCGAACCCCGGAGCGGATGTGAGGGGTCAGCGGGTCTTCTTCGTGGCCCGCTTCCGGGGCGGCGTCAACAGGTCGGCGATCTGTGCGATCGCGGCGGGCACCAGGCGGTAGTACGCCCACACCCCCCGCTTGTCGCGTTCGAGTAGGCCGGCCTCGGTGAGGATCCGCAGGTGATGACTCACGGTCGGCTGGGACAGGTTGAGCGCCCCGGTGAGGTCACTGACGGACGCCTCACCTTCGGGCGCCGACTGGATCAGGCTGAGCAGGCGCAGTCGCGCCGGATCGGCGAAGGCCTTCAGCACCCCCGCGAGTCGTTCGGCATCGGCCCGCTTGATTGGATCGCCGGTGAGCGGCGAGATCGCAGGCATGGCAGTTTTCGCAGTTCCCACGCCCACTATGGTTACACCAACACCATCAATAAGCAGGTAGAACCGGCATCAATACTCCAATGGCGTCCGTACGGCCACTCGATGCGGCTGAACGTGAGTCGAACGTCGACGACCGTGGTGACGTATCGGCCGTGTGGGGCTCCGCCGTGCCCCACACGGCCCTACGCCGACGGACCTGCCGTCGAGTGAGCCGCGACCCGAGGGTCAGCGGCGTGGTCTGGGTGTGCTGCGCGGCTGGACGTACGGCGGTCCCGCGAGGATCAGATCCGACTTCAGCTCCTGGTACGCCCGCTTGGGCTGGTAGTTCTCGTCGTAGATCGTGGCGAGGCCCTCCGGCGGGTCGTCGAACCAGCCCGGCACCCAGGAGTGCTTGTCACTGAAACCCCAGACCGTGTACGACAGGCAGCTCCGGACGGCGAGGCACGCCTTCATCAGCACGCTGAAGTTCGCCGCCGAGGCCTGCAACCGGGGGTTGATCTCCTCCGCGTTGCCGGCCTGGACACCCGCCGTCATCTGGCTGCGGACGTCGACCTCGGTGAACGCGGTGGCGACGCCGAGCCCACCGAACTTCTTGAGCGCGGCGGTCACCTGGAGGGTGTCGAAGTTGCCGTACTGGGTGCCCAGGTGACCCTGGGAGCCGACGCCGTCGATTGGCACGCCCTGTGCGAGTAGGCCCCTGGTCATCTCGTAGACGAACTGGGTCTTGTCGTCGGCCGGGCTGCCGGAGCCGAACGCCTCGATGTTGTAGTCGTTGTAGAACAGCAGGGCCTTGGGGTCGGCCGCCCGCGCCCAGCGGAACGCGTCGGCGATGTAGCCGGGCCCGAGGTTCTCCGCCCAGAAGCCCTTGTAGTGCAGGGTCGACGGGGTGTCCCAGGGGTCGCTGACCGCCTCGTTGACCACGTCCCACTGCCAGATCTTGCCCTTGTACCGGTTGACGACGGTGGTGATGTGCTTGCGCAGCAACTCGCGCAACTCCTGCTTGCTGATGGAGCCGTCGGCGACACCGCTGGTCAGCCAGCCGGGCAGTTGGTTGTGCCAGACCAGCACGTGGCCGCGGACGCTCTGCCGGTTGCGCTTGGCGAAATCGATGAGCTGGTCGGCCGCGGCCCAGTCGTACGTGCCCCGGGTGGGCTCCAGGACCTCCCACTTCATCACGTTCTCGGCGGTGACGGAGGCGAACTCCGAGGAGGCCAGCGCGCGGTACTGCGGGTCACCGGCGTCGTTGAGGGCATCCATGTTGACCGCGGTGCCGACCTGGAGGCCGTGGCGCAGGCCGAGGGCGCCGAGGCTCTGCGCCGTGGGGTCGTACGGCCGACTGGCGGTGGCGGGCACCGTGTTCAGCGCCGCAACGGTGACGATGGCGACCACGCCGACGCTGGTCCACTGTCTCAGCAACATGTGCCTTCCTTTCCAGACCTTGATCGACAAATGTCGATCAACAAGGTGCGGGTCCGGTGTTGGCGGATGGGGAGCGGGGTTGGCGATCGAGCGCCCTGGCTCGGGGCCGGAGGGCCGGTAGTTCCGGCCGGTGACCGGAAACCTGCTCGAAACATTAAGGCCGTCTATGTCTGGGCGTCAACGCTGAAAACTTCCGGAAATTCGTCAGATGACCTGCGGGGGCGCGCCGGAGTCGCCCGCGAAACTTCCGGGGACCGGCGGCGTGCTGTGGCCAGGCTGCCGACATCGCCGAACAACATGAAGCGCCCGCCTCCGATATCGGGGCGGGCGCTTCGTGCGTCTGGCGTTGCTTACGACCGCTCGGCGACCTGACCAACGAAGGCCCGCCAGGACTCCGGCGCGAAGACCAGCGCCGGCCCGGCCGGATCCTTCGAGTCCCGTACGCCGACGACGCCGGGAAGGTTGTCGGCGACCTCTACGCAGGCCCCTTGATTGCTGCCGCTGCGGGTGCTCTTGTACCAGCGTGCGCCGGTCAGGTCCATGACTTTGCCACTTCCGTTATCAGCTCGGTGGACTGTTGCAGGGTCAGCGCCTCGGCGAGGATGGCTTCCCACTGCTCACGCAGGGCCGCTACCTCGGCAGTCCGCTCGACCACCTGACCCCGGAGCCGGTTGTCGAGGTAGCCCACATCAACCACATCCGCCAGGGTCGCGAGGACAAACGGCCCGTCGAGGCCAGCGTACGCGCCGACCCCCCGTGGAACGACATGGATTCTCACGCGCCGCCGGTCTTGGTTGAGCTGCGCCAAGTGGAACAGTTGCTCACGCATCACAGCCGCGCCGCCGACGGGACGCCGAAGGACGGCATCGTCCAGGACGGCGACGAGGCGCGGTGGGTCGCCACTGGTGAGGATCTGTTGCCGGGCAAGCCTTCCAGCTACCCGCGTCTCGACCTCCTCGGCGCTAACCCGGCCGTCGCTCGCAAACACGGCACGGGCGTACGCCTCGGTCTGCAAGAGACCCGGCACCCACGCGACCTCACACCATCGCAACGTGCGGGCCTGCTGCTCGAAAGTGATCCACTCACGCAGCCAGAGCGGCGCGGCGTCAAGGTCTGAGAGCCGATCGAGCAGCCGAGCGAACATTCCTCCGGTCTTCAGCGCGCGATCGATGGCCGTGGCGTAGTCGCCCGTCGGCGGCCGCGAACCAGTCTCAACGGCGCTGACGTGCGTACCTGAATAGCTGATGAGCTTGCCAAAGTCGTCCTGGCTTATCCCGCGTGAGGCACGAGCGTGCCGTAACTCATCGAGCAGGATTTCGGCGGCCGTCATGCTCATGTCCCCCAGCCCTTCCCCACCTCCAGCTCGCGTGCCCCCATGTGTCCCCACCAGGGCAAACGTTGGCCTTCGCGGTCTCTCCAACGTGGTCGAACACCTTCCGACACTAGGCGGTCACGCACAAGAGTGGAACCAGGCGGCGCGGCCGGTAGGGACCCGAACCCGGCGGACGCGTTCGCACCGGGGCCGCCCCTGCGGGCGAGCGCTCATGGGGGCGGCCCTTTCCCAACGGCAGCAGGGGGGAAAATCGTGCCCGACGAGAAGCCGAAGCCCAAACGTGAGCCGATAGCGCCGTGTGAATCCCGGCCACCCGGACCGTTGATCCCGTCCGCTGGCGTGCCGCCGCCGGCCGATCGCCGCGCCCGCCGCTGGACTTCTCGCGTCGCCCGCGCCCACATCCCGATGCGCCCCGCGTGGCTGTGCCGCAACTGCGCCGCGCCCTGGCCGTGCAACCCGGCGCAGCTTCACCTCGCGACCGAGTTCTACGGCCACTCGATCGCCCTCGCGTTCTACATGGCGTCGAACCTGCAAGACGCGACCGACGACCTGTACGCCCTCGGCGCACGTCCCGACGTACGAGCGCTGCACCTGCGCTTCCTCGGGTGGCTGTCGATCTCCCGCCGACCCCGCCGCGCCTAGGTGCTCTGACCGCCTGAGCGAGCAGGTCGCAAGATTCCTCGGTCGCCGCCTGAACACCTCGCCGCTGCTGGGCCGACTCCTCTGCAATCAGCGCAGGCCGGCGAACAGGTCGTTCTCGGGGATCGGCGCGTCGGTGCGGTCCCGCACCCGGACGAAGGTCTCCACCCCCATCAGCTCCGTGAACCGATCCCGGCCCAGTTGCAGGAAGAAGATGTTCTCGGTCTGACTGGCGTGGGTGGCCAGGGCGTCGAACTTCTGCGCCCCGAAGCTGCTCGTGTCCACCCAGGTGCTGATCTCGTCGTCGGGCAGGCCGAGCTGCGGCATCGGCTCCGCATCCGGGTCCGGTGCGTCCCACTCGACGCCGAGCTCCTGCATGATCTGGCCGAACTGCTCGAACGCGGTGCGCGGCACCGTGGTCCAGTACACCTTCGCCGGGGTGTCCGTCTGCTCCACGGCGGCCATGGTGATCCGGTGCGCCTGGATGTGGTCCGGGTGGCCGTAGAAGCCGTTCTCGTCGTACGTGACGATCACGTCCGGCTGGTACTGCCGGATCAGCTCGGCGAGGCGGTTCGCCGCCTCCGCGACCGGCGTCGTCCAGAACGCGCCGGGCTGGTCGTTCGTCGCCCAGCCCATCATCCCGGAGTCGGCGTAACCGAGGGTTTCCAGGTGGCTGACCTTCAACACCGCGCAGCTGGCTTCCAACTCGGCCTGGCGCATCGCCACGACAGCGGCCGGGTCGTGCTTCGGGTCACCCGGTTTGACCCCACCCGGGCCGTCACCGCAGCGCCCGTCGGTGCAGGTCACCAGGACCGTCGTGATCCCCTCCGCGGCGTAGCGGGCAAGGACGCCGCCGGTGCTCGTCGCCTCGTCGTCGGGGTGGGCGTGCACCGCCATCAAGGTCAGAGGTCGCTCAGCCATGCCATCACCCTACGGTCGTGTTCCCACCCGGAGTCGCGCAGGGCGACGCTGTGTGCATCCTAGCCAGTCCGGATCGGGCCGGGGTCGATCACCGACAAACCCTGATCGGCCACCCGGCGGGTCCCTAGATTGAGGCGTGGTCAGCACATCCGAGGGTGAGAACGCGAGGAGAGGTCCGGCATGGGGGCATCGTTCGGTGACGTGCGACAGGTCGACGCCGGGGTCCTGACCATCGGGTACGTCGATGCTGGTCCGTCCGACGGTCCCGCGGTGATCCTCCTGCACGGCTGGCCGTACGACATCCACAGCTTCGTCGACGTCGTGCCGCTGCTCACCGACGCCGGCTACCGGGTCGTCGTGCCGTACGCGCGGGGCTACGGCACGACCCGGTTCCTCTCCGACGACACCATGCGCAACGGCGAACCGGCAGCCATGGGACTCGACCTCATCGCCCTCATGGACGTCCTGAAGATCGACAGCGCGAAGCTGGCGGGGTTCGACTGGGGTGCGCGTACGGCCGACGTCGTGGCCGCGCTGTGGCCCGAGCGCTGCCGAGGGCTGGTCTCGGTGAGCGGCTACCTGATCGACGGCCAGGCATCGGGCCGGGTGCCGCTGCCCCCGAAGGCGGAACTGGCCTGGTGGTACCAGTACTACTTCGCCACCGAACGCGGCCGGGACGGGTATGACCGGAACCGGCGCGACTTCGCCAGGCTGATCTGGCAGACCGCGTCCCCGAAGTGGTCGTTCGACGACGCGACATTCGACCGCACCGCGGCCGCGTTCGACAACCCCGACCACGTGGACATCGTGATCCACAACTACCGGTGGCGGCTGGCCCTCGCACCCGGCGAGTCGCAGTACGACGAGGTGGAGAAGCGATTGGCCGCGAAACCGAAGATCACGGTGCCCAGCATCTCGCTGGAGGGGGATGCCAACGGCGCGCCGCACCTGGAGCCCGCCGTCTACGGCAAGCAGTTCGCCGGGCAGTACGAACACCGGACCGTCGGCGGCGGCGTCGGGCACAACCTGCCCCAGGAGGCGCCCCAGGCGTTCGCCGAGGCGGTGCGGGACGTCTGACCCGGGCCGCTACCCTCGGCGGCCCGATCGCTGGGGCTCCGGACGTTCCACCCGCACCGGGTCGCCGCGCACCAGCTCGTCGTGCACCCGCCAGCGGGCGGTGGTGACGGCACGCCGGGCCGCCTCGTCGCCCTGCTCGACGCGTTGCCGCAGCAGTTGCAGGGCGATCCGGCGGTTGAGGCTGAACTGCCGTTCCTCGTCCACCACGACGACGAGGCCCGACGGGCGGTGCGTCGCGCGGACCGCCGTGCTGGCCTTGTTGCGGTGCTGACCACCCGGACCGCCGGTACGGCAACCGACGACGTCGACGTCCGCTTCGGCGAACGGCGTCGGCGCCGCGTCGGGTGACGGCGGCTGCGCGGTGACATACCAGTTCTTGCGGCCCGTGCTCGCCCGGTACGGACTCGGGGCCTGCCAGCACAGCGTTCCGGTCCACGAGGCCGCGAACTCCTCGGCGTCCGCGCCGGTGATCCGGAGGAGCGCCGAGCGGTAGGTGCCGGGCCGATCGCCGGGTGTCACCTGAACCTGTTCGATCGTCAGACCTCGGCGGGTGCCAGCTCCGGTCAGCCGATGCAGGAGCTGGGCCAGCGCCCAGGCGCACTCACTCGGGCCACGGCCGGCGGACAGCAGCAGGAGCACGCTCACGACCGGCCCCGTCCGTCGCGGTGACCCCGCCGCTGGGTGCGGGGGGCGGACCCGAGATCGGGCGTCTTGTAGGTGACCAGGGGAGTCGTGCTGACCACCGGGGTGGCCAGCCGGTGCTCGACGAGATCGGCGATCACCTGCTCGATGCGCTTGTACGCCGTGGGTGCCTCCTCGAACAGCAGTTGGCGGTCGCCGCACACCACGAGCGAGCCCACGGGCGTGCGCCGTAGTTCCTCGACCGTGTGCTTGGCCCGGCCCCGCCGCAGGGCGTCGGCGCGCGACATCTTCCGACCGGCGCCGTGCGCCACCGAATGGTTGGCCTCCGGCCCGGCGTGGGCGGCCACCAGGTAGGAGGCTGTGCCCCGGGTGCCGGCGACGAGGACGTCGCGGCCGTCGCCCGGCGCCGCACCCTTGCGGTGCAGGTAGACCCCGTCGGAGACCTCGACCAGGTTGTGGCACTGATCGACGATCGGCGGGGTGGGCTCGGCCCCCAACGCGTACGCGACCCGGGCCGCCAGCACCCGCCGGTTGAGCGATCCCCAGCGCACGGCCTCGTCGTGCCTCGTCAGGTAGACGTCGGGATCGGGCGCGGCCCCGGCGCCGTGCACCTCGGTGTGCGCCCGCAGAATCCGTTCACCCAGACCACGGGAACCGCTGTGCACGATCAGCACGAGATCACCGGCGTCGAGCCCGAGACGACTCGCGTGGTTCGCGTCGAGGATGGTGTCGACCCGAGCCAGTTCGACGAAGTGGTTGCCACGGCCGACCGTCCCAAGGCCGTCCAGATGACCGGCCGGAACGTCACCCTGGACGACCGCCCAGGCCGGGTCGTCGGCGTCCTGATCCGGGTCCAACGCGCGGTCGAGATCGGGGAACCGGGCGGCGAGGCGCTCCGGCACAGCACGCTTGAGCTTGATGGGAAACACGGCGATGCCGCAGCCGATGTCGGAACCCACCAGGAACGGGTAGAGCACCCTCGACGACATGGCCGCACCGATGGGCGCGCCCTTGCCGGGGTGCAGGTCCGGCATCGCCGCGACGTGGATCATGCCGTCGAGTGCGGCAACCTGCTGGCACTGGTCGAGTGCGGCGGACTCGATCCAGCTCGCGGGTGAGGCGAACACCGTGACGGTGGCCGGGGTGGACGGGGGCAGGGACTCCCGGGGGGAGTGGTGCTGCAACAAGGAGACTCACTTCGCACGCAGACGCGGGAACGGACGACAGCACGGCCCTCCGGGAGGTGTCACCGGGGGCGAATGCGCGGGGTGGTTCCGTCAGTACGTCATGGACGTCACTCTTGTGCAGCCCGTCCCGTACGGCAAACGATTTCCGGTCGCGGCGTACGCTGCCGCGATGACCGCACCGCGTCGCATCCTGGTCTACGGGGTGCACGGCTCGGGCAAGTCCACTGTCGCCGAGCGCCTGGCCGAGCGCCTCGGGTTGCCGTGGTACCCGGTGGACGACCTGTTGTGGCTGCCGGGGTGGGTCGAGGTGCCGGTCGCGCAGCAGCGCGGGCGTATCGAGGAGATCTGTCGTCGGGACACCTGGATCCTCGACGGCGCGTACCACGGATGGCGGGACGTGCCGCTGACCCGTGCCGACCTGGTGGTGGCCCTGGACTACCCGTGGTGGCGCTCGTTCTGGTGGTTGCTGCGTCGTACCCTGCGTCGCCTGGGTACGGGCGAGGTGATCTGCAACGGAAACCGGGAGTCACTGGGCAGTGTGCTGTCCTCGGACTCGATCCTGGTCTGGCACGCCTCCGCGTTCGGCCGGGAACGGCGGCGAATGCGGGCCTGGCAGGCCGATCCGGCCGGGCCGCCGGTGGTGCTGTTCACGAGCCCGGCGGGCCTGGATGACTGGTTGGCGGGCCTGCCGACCCGGTGACGCCGGTCAGGGCTCGAGCCACGCCGCCGCGCCGCGGATCGCCTGACATACTCGCGGCACTGGGCACCCGAACGCCATCACCAACGACGCCGCCTACCGGGCCGCCCTCGACGAGCGGCACACCGCGATGACCGAGCAGTTCGGTCTCCGCGGCGCCCAGGTGACCGTCCTGGATGTGCTCGACCTCGCGCCGGGGTACGTCCTCGTCCCCACTCAGTGGACGTTGGACTTCGCGCCGCCCACCGGCGAGGCCGGTAGCGCGCGGTTCGCGCAGACCTACGTCGTGCGGCTGGGGGGCGACCGGCCGCAGATCCTGCTCTACCTCTCGCACGAACGCGAGGACGATGCCCTACGGGAGTTGGGCCTGACCGACTGACCGGCCCCTGCTCAGCCCGGCTCCGACCACAGGCCACGCGTCGGCCCATCCCCGGATCGGGGACGGGCCGACGGTGTCCAGGCTGGTCGGTGTTGAGGGGCCCGGCCGGCAGGTCACCGGCCGGGCCACCGATCAGGACTCCCGGGTACGACGTCGGGCCAGGAGGAGCGCGAACGCGCCCAGCACGACCAGCACACTTCCGATGCCCGTCAGGGCCGGGACCGTGCCACCGCCGGTGACCGGCAGGATGGGACCCCTGCCGCCAGGGCGACCGGGTGCGCCCTGTTCTCCGGGTGCGCCCTGTTCTCCGGGTGCTCCTTGCGGTCCGCGTGCTCCAGGGCTACCAGGTGCTCCAGGACTGCCAGGTGCTCCAGGACTGCCAGGTGCTCCAGGTGCGCCAGGCGCTCCGGGGCTACCGGGTGCTCCAGGTGCGCCAGGCGCTCCGGGGCTACCGGGTGCTCCAGGTGCGCCAGGCGCGCCAGTTGCTCCGGGGCTGCCGGGTGCTCCGGGACTGCCAGGGCTGCCGGGCGGACCGGACGGGCCGGGTGCTCCAGGGCTGCCGGGTGGTCCGGACGGGCCGGGTGGCCCGGACGGGCCGGGTGGCCCGGTGGGGCCGGCGCACAGCGGTGCCGTGATGACGTTGGTGTCGAGGGTGACGGCGGCGGTGCGCGCCAGCGCACGGCCCTGGAGGGTCGCGCCGGTGGCCATGGTGATCGCCGCCTGGGCCATGATGGTGCCCACGAAGGTGGTTCCCGTGCCGATCGTCGCCGAGCTGCCGATCTTCCAGAAGACGTTGCAGGCCGAAGCGCCGTTGATCAGGACGACGCTGCTGTTCGACGCTGTCGTCAGCGAGGAGTCGATCTGGAAGATGAACACGGCCGCCGGGTCGCCCTGGCCGTTCAGCGTCAACGCCCCGGTCAGTTGCGCGGCCCCGATCCGGTAGACGCCGGGGTTGAGCGTGTTGCCGCCGAGTTCTGCGGGCAGGTTGGTGAACGGTGTCCGGCCGGCGGCGTCGTTGAAGGCGATGGTCAGGTCACTCTGGGCCTGGAGGGCGACCGCGTCGCCGAGGTGGACCTCACCGCCGATGGTTGCCGTTCCGAAGCCCGACGCGGTGTTTCCCGGGAACCGCCCGAGGCTCTGCCCCAGGAAGCTCGGGCCGGTGTTTGTCGGCTCGGCTCCGGCGAGAACGGAGAAGGTGCCCGCTGTTCCCAGGTTTACCGGTGCGTCGGCGGCACTGGCCGGGGTCGAGCCGAGCAGCAGGAAGCTGGCCGCGACTGCGGCGGCTGCGGATGCCGCGAGCGCCGCCATGAGCCCTCGGCGAAGACGATGATGATGGGGCTTTGCTGTCACAGAACACCCTCCGTGGGTTATTACTTCGCAGGTTGGCTTGGTGAAGCCAAGACCTGCGTCAGACGGCCTGGATGGCACTGCCAAAGTGCGGTGACCACCACATCACGTCCGAGCCGCCGATACCCACAAAACGGGCTAATAGGTGCATTACACGTGCAATACGTATTCACCTTCACATTGCTCTGAACCGCACGAGTGATCGGCTGACCACCTCGCTCGGGGCGGCCGACACCACGGCGGCAGGGCGTCGGTCGTCCTACCGTGTTGGCAGCCCGGCGGTCGTCCTCAGTGCTGGTGTGCCGGCGCGGGCCGGATCGCCCGGCCGTGCACGCAGGGTGAGGACGGGCTGTTGCTGGTGGCCGGGAAGCGGAACCGGCGCAGCTCCTCGATCACGAAACCTTCGGCACTGATGGCGGCGACGGTGTCGCGGTTCGTGTGGCAGCCGGCGAACAACTTCGGCCACAGTGTCGCGTCGAGCAGGCGTTGGGTCCGGTGCAGGCGGCTGCTCTGCTCGGCGGCGACGTG
The DNA here is from genome assembly GCF_040649915.1 of Micromonospora sp. NPDC048839. Classification (NCBI taxonomy): domain Bacteria; kingdom Bacillati; phylum Actinomycetota; class Actinomycetes; order Micromonosporales; family Micromonosporaceae; genus Micromonospora; species Micromonospora sp. NPDC048839. The sequence continues at coordinate 8,446 of NZ_JBEZGL010000016.1, read as the reverse complement.
TTCGAAGAAGCGTAACTGGCCGCCGGGGCGCAGCACCCGGCTGGCCTCCGCGAGCGCGCTCGCCTGATCCGGCACGGTGCACAACACGAGCGCGACGACGGCCGCGTCGAACTCGCCGTCAGCCGCGGGCAGGGCGTCCGCCAGACCGTCGACGACGGTGACCGGCACCGGCGCGCTCGGTGCCGCCCGCTCGGCGGCGGCGCGCAGTCGACGTTCCGGCTCGACCGCGACGACCTCGGTCACCGCGGGTGGATAGTGGACGAACATCCTGCCGTTGCCCGCGCCGATCTCGATTACCCGGCCGGACAGGCCGGCGACCAGGTCCCGTCGGAACTCCGCCGTGCCGGCGCGGTCCATGGCGACGCTGAGCCTCTCGTACACCCGGGCGAACACCGGATGGGACACCACGGCCACGTCAGACCTCCAGGGGGACCGGCTGATTCTCGGCGCACTGTTTTGAGCGATTGTCCTGCATCGGTGCACGGTTTCCGTCTTACTGGTGGGCAGCGGTTGCAGACCCAGCACAGACAGGACGTGTTCGACCATGAAGATCGTCGTCATCGGTGGCAGCGGCCTCATCGGCTCCAAGCTCGTGGACAATCTCGGAGCGCAGGGGCACGAAGCGGTGCCGGCGTCACCGAAGACCGGCGTCAACACACTGACCGGCGAAGGAGTGTCCGAGGCACTCGCCGGAGCGGATGTCGTGGTCGACGTGTCGAATTCGCCGTCGTTCGAGGCCGCCGCCGTGCTGGAGTTCTTCGAGACGTCCACCCGCAATCTCCTCGCCGCCGCGGCGGCGGCCGGGGTGGGCCACTACGCGGCGCTCTCGATCGTGGGGTGCGACCGGATCCCGGACAGCGGGTACATGCGGGCGAAGGTCGCCCAGGAGAAGCTCATCGTCGCGGCCGGGATCCCGTACTCCGTGGTGCACGCCACGCAGTTCTTCGAATTTCTCCAGGGGATCATCGACGCCGCCACGGAGGGCGACACCGTGCACCTCGCGCCGGTCCTCATCCAACCGATGGCGGCGGACGACGTCGCGGCCGCGGTGGCCGAGGTCGTGGTCGACGCGCCGACAAACGCGGTGGTCGAGGTCGCTGGCCCGGAGCAGCTCCGCCTCGACGAACTGGGCCGATCCATCCTCGCGTCCCAGCAGGATCGCCGGTCGGTGGTGGCCGACCCGGGTGCCCGGTACTTCGGTGCCACGCTTGGCGAACGCTCGCTGGTCCCCGCCGACGGCGCCCGCATCGCCGCCACGAGCCTCGACGACTGGCGTACCCGAGCCCGGTGAACGGGCCGTTACCCGGCCGCGACGGGTGGGTCCGCCCGTCCACCGAGACGCCGCACCAACTCCCGCACCGCCGCGGTGAACGACTCGTCCGCCTCGTCCGGCCAGTGGCCGTGGATCGGAGGGGGAACGCTGTCGCTGGCCGGCGTCACCACGTCCCGGGGATCGCGTTGTCGACGATCGACGGTGTCTGCCGGGTCGCTGCCCGCAGCCGACCGGGGTGACCGGTGGGCGGAGAAGACCCAGCCGCCGATCGGGTCGGTGTCGCGCCACAGGTTCACCCAGCGCCAACCGACCCGGTGGCCGATGTCGTGCAGTGCCGCATCGTCGATGTAGGCGGGGAAGAGCCGCGCGTAGAGGCGACGCAGCGGTGACCCGTGGGTGAGTAGGGCGACCCGACTGCCGACCTCCGGCGGCAGCTGGAGCACCGTCGCGGCGAGCAGCACCGAGCCGTGGCTGTGCCCGGTGAGCAGCACGGCATGGCCGCTCTCGACGAGGTACGTGATCCGGCGGGTCAGCTCCGGCACGGCGCGTTCGGCGTAGCAGGGCGGTGCGAAGGGGTGGGCGGCTCGGGGCCAGAACGTGCCGAGGTCCCAGAGCACGCCGACGTGCCGCCGGAACGGGATGGTCCGGTAGGCGAAGACGCTGCCGACGATCAGGCCGAGGATGATCGCGGCGATCAGCCAACTGCCGAACGCGATGGCGAAGGTGACCACGTCCGCGGGCAACCCGATGTTTCTCTCGACGGCGTCGCTCGGGAACTGTCCCAGCAGGCCGATGGTGGTGTTGGCCGTGGCGAGGCCGGCGAGGCAGCCGAAGAGCACCGCCAGCGGCACCAGCTTCTCGGTGAACCGGGCCCGGGCTATCGCGTCGCGGACCTGCCGCAGTCGGGTCCTGACCTCCGGCGGCGGGTCCGGGTAGTCGTGGGCGACGATCGCCGCGGCGTCGCGACGCCGGCCCCGGCGGGAGATCACGATGACCAGACCGGCGACGACCAGCGTGACCACGATCGCGCGCAGGAAGCCGAAGATCACCCACGTGTACGCGCGGGGTGGACCGGCGGCGATGCCCGCACCGGTTGGCGTGTCCCGGTCGAGGAAGTCCGCCGCCCGGTAGACCACCTCGGCGGAGTACGCCACCGCGACGCTGATCCCGGCGGCCGCGATCGCGAGCCCACCCAACCCGAACAGCGGTGTCGCACCTCGCCGTCGGTCGCGGCGCCGGAGCAGCACCACGGCCAGCGCGGCCAGCAGGGTGGTCTGTGCGACGAACAGCCCGGCCAGGGTCGTGTCGTAGCCGGGCAGCTCGCGGCGTCCGTCCCACGGCTGCGGGCTGGCCAGCACGTAGGCCACCACGAGGACGGTCAGGACGATGGCGCTGGACCGTAGCGCGTGGGTGATCCCGTCGAGTCGCCGATCGGTCGCCGCCCGGTCGATCAGCGGGGGAGTGCAGAGCGATCCCACGCAGGCGGCCAGGACCACCACGGTGGCCACGGTCAACGCGACGCCGGTGGCGGTGGCGCCGCTGGCGATCCGGGCCAGGAGCAGGGTGAGGTCCAGCGTCGCGAAGGCGGCGGCGACGTGGATCGAGCGCAGCCGCCCGACCAACGGCTCGGCGTTCCACTGACCGACCGCGCCGAGCCGATGCCCGGAGACCTGCTCGGGTGCGCGAAACGCCTCGAACGTCCGCCCCGGCCGGTTGCTGATCCGCCAGATCAGGCCGATCGCGGTGGCCGGGACCAGCGCGAGCACGGCCAGTCGCAGACCGACCGGCCGTCCGCTCAACCAGGACAGCCAGCTGCGTCCGGCGAGGCAGTTCGCCGAGTTCAGACACTTCCAGCCGACGAGATCCAGGGTGACGCCGGCGATGGCGAGCACGTAGAGCACGGTGAGCGTGAGCGCCAGCAACCGGCACAGCGACCGGACCGTCGCCTCGGAACCGGAGTTCGCGGGACGCATCCAGATCGCCACGTTGACCAGCATGAACGGCAGCAGGAAGACCAACCCCAGGGCGCGGACCACCGTCCCGGAGGGCAGATCACCCCAGCGGTACGACTCCAGCGTCACCCCGTGCGCGCCGGTGGCGTCCGAGTACCGGGGGCGCGGCCGGTAGAAGCCTCCGTTGCGGTCACCCGCCACCTGCGCGACCTGCCGCAGGCCCAGCACCTCTTCGGCGTTCGCGCCGGAGACGCCGTGCACCCGCAGCTCCACGATGCCGCCGGTGCTGTCTGGCCCGCTCAACCGCGCTGATCCATCCGAATGTTCCCCCCGAGGCGTCTCGGCAGCCCCCGGGCACACGATCCACCCAGGGCCAGCCCTGCCAGCCCGCCGTGCCGGGGCCGCCACCCAGACGGCGGCAGACCGCGGTCTACCCGAACCGGACGGCCTCAATCGCGGCCCACCCACGCTGCGACGGACGCTGTGGCAGACCTTCGTCGTGGTCGACGCCGCGCTCGGGCGGGGATGTCGACGCACCGGCGCGGGGGGATTGACCGGGTGCTGGCGGGGTAGGTGCCGCCATGGTCGCTGCCGGTCGGCACGGAGCGGACGGCCGCGCTCCGGTCGTGGTCCGACTCTGGGACCGCGTGGTGGCCACGCTGCGCGACCGGATGCGTCGGGTACGGGCCTTCGGCGGGCTCGCTGCGCAGGCCGGTCTGGCCGCGGCGCTGGCATGGTTCGTGGCGCACGAGCTGCTGCACGTGTCGCAGCCGATCTTCGCACCGATCTCCGCGGTCTCCACTCTCGCCGCGTCCGTCGGCCAACGGCTCCGCCGTACCGTCGAACTGATCATCGGTGTCGCCGTGGGGGTGCTGATCGGCGATCTGCTGCTCCTGCTGATCGGCACCGGGTGGTGGCAGCTCGTCCTGATCGTCGTGCTCGCGATCGTGGTCGCGTTGTTCCTCGTGGGCAGTGCGGCGGTGGTGGTCCAGGCCGGAGCGACGGCGGTGCTGATCGCCACGCTCAGTCCGTCCATCCGTGATCTGGAGATCCCTCGGTTCGTGGACGCGCTCGTCGGGGGTGGTCTGGCGCTGCTGATCACCACCGTGCTGCTGCCGCTGAACCCGCTGCGGGTGCTCAACCGGGCCGCGCGGCCGGCGTTGGATCTCCTCGCCACCCAACTCGACGCGACCGCCGGCGCGCTGGCCGAGCGGGACGCTGATCGGGCCCGCGCCGCCCGTAGCGAACTGCGGCAGAACAAGGGTCAGGTGCAGGCGTTCGTCGAGGCGACCCAGGGCGCGCGGGAGGCCAGCGTCCTGTCGCCGGCGCACTGGCGCGAACGGCACGGTCCGGTGAGCCGGTACGCGCAGGCGGCAGAGCCGATCGACCGGGCGATGCGCAACAGCGGGACCCTCATCCGCCGGTCGGTGACGCTGATCGAGGACGGTGAACCGGTCCCGGACGCGCTGCCGGGGGCGGTGGCCGATCTCGCCGAGGCCGTCCGGTTGCTCAAGCGGCAGTTCGCCGCCGCGGTCGAGCCGAACCGGGCACGTGAGCAGGCGCTGCGGGCGGTCCGGGCAGCCGGTGCGGCCTATCGGGAGGGGGTCGGCTTCTCCGGGGCGGTGGTGGTGGCGCAGGTCCGGACGACCGTCAGCGACCTGCTGGTGGCCTCCGGGCTGACCCAGGCGGAGGCGAACCACCTGGTCCGGGGCATCTTCGGCGAGCTGGAAGCGCCAGGCGTGCCGCGGCGGGACTAATCCGCCGGCACCATTGTGAGCCACGCCTGTTGCACTTTGAGCCAAAGTGGTGCCATGATGGTGCCATGGAGCTGAGGTCGTACGTCGAGAACCTGCGAGACGAGTTCGCCATTGCCGCGGAGGGGGTCGACCCCGAGGCCCGGATGCTGGCCGAACGGCTCTTCGCCCAGTTGGAGGCGGCGACACGTCTCACGTTGCTCGAGGCCCTGTCCGACGCCGCCGACGAGATCACCCGCGATCTCGCCCCGGGTTCGGTGCACGTCCGGTTGCGCGGGCGCGAACCGGACTTCGTGGTGACGCCGGCCAGCCCGCTCGTCGACGAGGTGAGTGAGGCCAGCGGCCCGCCGCCGCTCGCCGCGCCAGCCCCCGCGCCGGAGGGGGAGGACGGTGGCACCTCGAGGATCAACCTCCGACTCCCCGACCACCTCAAGGCAAGCGTGGAGGAGGCCGCCGGGCGGGCCGGGCTCTCGGTCAACGCCTGGCTGGTGCGCGCCGTCGCCGGTGCCGTCAGCGCCGGCGAGACGGAGCGTCGCCCGCCCCGTCGGGTGGAGCCACGCTCCGGCCAGCACATCACCGGCTGGGCCCGCTGACTCTCCGTACCCCCTTGTTTTCGCGCCGCTGACCAGCGGCGACAGTCGCCGACCACCTTTCGGGAGACCACCATGCCTGTTTTCGAAACACCAGAACCCATCGCCGTCCGGGTCGAGCTGCCCGTGGGAGATGTCTGGATCAAAGCGACCGACCGCACCGACACCGTGGTGACGGTGCGGCCCCGCGACCCGTCGAGCAAGGCCGACGTGAGCACCGCGGAACAGACCACCGTCCAGTACGCCGCAGGACAACTGTCGATCAGGGTGTCGAAGAGTTGGCGCCGCTACGGCTTCGGTTCCGGGCCGTCGGTCGACGTCCTGATCGAGCTGCCGGCCGGGTCGCGGGTGCACGGCGAGTCGTCCTGGGCGGCGTTCCGCTGCGAGGGTCGGCTGGGCGAGTGCCGGATCAAGACCGGGAGCGGGATCCGGCTCGACGAGACCGGGCCGTTGGACATCGACAGCAGCCACGGCGAGGTCGCGGTGGAGCGGGTCACCGGCTCGGCCCGGGTGAAGGTCTCCTCCGGCAAGGTCCGCATCGGGGCGGTCGACGGCGACGCCGAGATCAAGAACTCCTCCGGTGACTGCTGGATCGGCCGCAGCGGCGGCGACGTCCGGGTCAACACCGCGTACGGCGACATCACCCTCGACGCGCCGCTGGCCTCGGTGACGGCCCGCACCGCCTACGGCAACGTCCGGTTGGGTGAGGTCGTCCGGGGGGCGATCGAGCTGAACACCTCCTACGGGGCCATCGAGGTCGGCATCCGACGTGGGACCGCCGCCTGGCTCGACGTCAGTTCCAAGCACGGCCGCGTCCACAACGCCCTGGAGACGACCGACGGCCCGGCGCAGACCGACGAGACGGTCGAGGTCCGGGCGAACACCTCCTACGGCGACATCATGATCCGCCGCGCCTGACCCGCCGCACCGCGACCACGAAGGAGGAGACCATGACCAGCTCCACGAAGCCCGCGATCGTCGCAACCGACCTGCGGAAGTCCTACGGTGACAAGGTCGTGCTGGACGGCATCGACCTGGTGATCAGCGAGGGAACGATCTTCGCGCTGCTCGGCCCCAACGGCGCCGGCAAGACCACCACCGTGCAGATTCTCTCCACCCTGATCAACGCCGACGGCGGTCACGCCCGCGTCTTCGGCCACGACCTGACCCGAGACCCCGACGCGGTACGCGAACTGATCGGCGTCACCGGCCAGTTCTCCGCCGTCGACAACCTGCTCACCGGCCGGGAGAACCTCACCCTGATGGCCGACCTGTGTCACCTGGACAAGGGCGCCGGCCGGCGGCGGATCACCGAACTGCTCGACCAGTTCGACCTGACCGAGGCGGCCGGCAAGCCGGTGTCGACGTACTCGGGGGGCATGCGGCGCAGGCTCGACCTCGCGATGACCCTGGTCGGCGCGCCCCGCGTGATCTTCCTCGACGAGCCGACCACCGGGCTCGACCCGCGCAGCCGCCGGGCCATGTGGCACATCATCCGCGCGCTCGCCGCCGAGGGCGTCACCATCCTGCTCACCACCCAGTACCTGGAGGAGGCCGACCAGCTCGCCGACCGCGTCGCGTTCCTCGACCACGGCCGGCTGATCGCCGAGGGCACCCCACGTGAACTCAAGCGGCTCATCCCGGGTGGCCACGTGGTGCTGCAGTTCGCCGACCAGGACGGGCTCGACTCGGCGGCCCGTACGTTCGCCGCCGGTAGGCGGGACGACGCGGCGCTCACCCTCCAGGTGCCGAGCGACGGCGGGGTCGGGTCGCTGCGTTCGCTTCTCGACCACCTCGACCGTGCCTCGATCAGCGTGGCCGGGCTCTCCGTGCACACCCCCGACCTCGACGACGTCTTCCTCACCCTCACCGGCCAGCCGGACTCCCGCGCCGGCCGACCCGACCAGGAAAGGGCTCCAGTGCGATGAGCACCGTCTCCCTCGCCGTGCGCGACTCGAGCACCATGCTGCGACGCAACCTCCTGCACATGCGGCGGTACCCGTCGATGACCATGCTGCTCATCGGCATCCCGATCATCATCCTGTTGCTCTTCGTCTACGTCTTCGGCGGCACGCTCGGCGCCGGCCTCGGCCCGTCCGGCGGTCGCTCCCAGTACGCCAACTACGTCACCCCCGGCATCCTGCTCATCACGGTGGTCAGCGCGGCGCAGGGCACCGCCATCTCGGTCGCGATGGACATGACCGAGGGCATCATCGCCCGGTTCCGGACGATGGCGATCTTCCGACCGTCGGTGCTCACCGGCCACGTACTGGGCAGCCTGGTGCAGACCCTGCTCAGCCTCGCGGCCGTCATCGGCGTGGCGCTGCTCGTCGGGTTCCGGCCCACGGCCAACCCGGTCGAGTGGGTCGCGGCGATCGGCGTCCTCGCCATGATCACCTTTGCGCTCACCTGGCTGTCGGTGGCCCTCGGTCTGGTGAGCGAGAGTGTCGAGACGGCCAGCAACCTGCCCATGCCGCTGATCCTCCTGCCATTCCTCGGCAGCGGCTTCGTCCCCACCGACTCCATGCCGACCCCGGTCCGGTGGTTCGCCGACTACCAGCCCTTCACGCCCGTCATGGAGACCCTTCGCGGCCTGCTGCTCGGCACCGGGATCGGCGCCAACGGGATCATCGCGGTGGTCTGGTGCGTCGTCATCACCGTGGGCTGCTTCTTCTGGGCCAAGGCGCTGTACAACCGCAGTCGGGCCACCTGAATCCCGGCCCCCGCCCGACGTCCCGCCATCGCGACGGACAGCCGGCGACTCGGCCCTCGGGGCCGAGTCCAGCAACGCGTAGCCGACCGACGCCTCGCCGGCCGCCACGTCGGTGTACGACAGCCCGCAACTGCCCACCGGCTCCCCGCCGGCCACGTCCGTGA
>NZ_JBEZGL010000015.1:47089-171913 GCF_040649915.1 Micromonospora sp. NPDC048839 | reverse complement strand
CGGCTGGAGCCGCGTCGCGCCACTCGCCGAGAGGCGACCTGCACACCGACACCAGCGCCGCCCCCGGTCCACAAGGCCGGGGGCGGCGCTGTCTGACTGCCCCCGCTCGCGAACATGTCTCGGCTGGCCTATGTTCATGGGGTCGCTCGCGTGGGAGGGGGTGTCGGGGCATGGGTCTGCGTACCTTCATCGAGGGTTGGCCGGTCTACCGGCAGCTCACCGGCACCGACCCGCTCGGTCGGGGCGCGGCGGTGCAGTCCGCTCGCTCCGCAGCGTTGACCGCCCGCACCGAGGACGCCGACAGCGTCGCCCGTTCGGTCTGTCCGTACTGCGCTGTCGGTTGTGGTCAGCGGGTGTACGTCAAGGACGGCCAGGTCAGTCAGATCGAGGGCGATCCGGACAGCCCGATCTCGCGGGGTCGGCTGTGCCCGAAGGGCTCGGCCAGTAAGAGTCTGGTGACCAGCCCGCTGCGGCAGACGACGGTTCGTTACCGCCGTCCGTACTCGACGCAGTGGGAGGACCTGGACCTCGACACCGCGCTGGACATGATTGCCGACCGGATGCTCGCGGCCCGTGAGCAGACCTGGGAGGACGTCGACACGCAGGGCCGGCCGCTCAACCGGACGCTGGGTTTCTCCAGTCTGGGTGGGGCGACGCTGGACAACGAGGAGAACTACCTCATCAAGAAGTTGTTCACCGCGATGGGGGCGCTCCAGATCGAGAACCAGGCCCGTATTTGACACTCCGCCACCGTCCCCGGTCTGGGGGCCAGCTTCGGTCGTGGCGGTGCGACGGATTTCCAGCAGGACATCGCCAACGCTGACGTGATCGTCATCCAGGGTTCGAACATGGCTGAGGCGCACCCGGTGGGTTTCCAGTGGGTGATGGAGGCTAAGCGCAAAGGCGCGAAGGTCTTCCACGTCGACCCCCGCTTCACTCGGACCAGCGCGGTCGCGGACGCGTACCTGCCGATCCGGGCGGGCACCGACATCGCGTTGCTCGGCGGGGTGGTGCGCTACATCCTGGACAACGAGTTGGACTTCCGGGAGTACGTGCTGTCGTACACCAACGCGGCGACGATCGTCAGTGAGCAGTTCGTCGACACCGAGGACGGCGACGGGTTCTTCTCCGGGTTCGACCCGGAGACCGGCGCCTACGTGCAGGACAGCTGGCAGTACGCGGGGCACGAGGGTTCGTCCGGCAGTGGGCACACCGACCAGGAGCGGGACAGCGCCGCGGGGCTGACGCACGAGTCGCACGGCGCGCGGGTGAGCGGGCAGACCGAGCGCGACGAGACGTTGCAGCATCCGCGCTGCGTCTACCAGATCCTCAAGCGGCACTTCGCCCGCTACACCCCGGAGATGGTGGAGCGGGTCTGCGGGATCCCGCAGGAGCAGTTCCTGGAGTTGGCGCAGGCGTGGACGCGTAACTCCGGTCGGGACCGCACCGGCATGCTGATCTATTCGGTGGGGTGGACGCAGCACAGCGTGGGTGTGCAGTACATCCGTACGGGCGCGATCATCCAGCTGCTGCTCGGCAACATGGGTCGTCCGGGTGGCGGTGTGATGGCGCTGCGGGGGCACGCCAGCATTCAGGGGTCGACGGACATTCCGACGCTGTTCAACCTGCTGCCCGGGTACCTGCCGATGCCGCACCACGCCGAGCACCCGAGCTTCGACGAGTGGGTGGACAGCATCCGCCACCCCGGCCAGAAGGGGTTCTGGGGCAACGCGCGGTCGTTCGCGGCCAGTCTGCTCAAGGCGTACTGGGGTGACGCGGCGACGCCGGAGAACGACTTCTGTTACGGGTACCTGCCCCGGTTGACCGGTGATCACGGCACCTACCAGCAGGTGCTCAATATGATCGACGGGAAGATCAAGGGGTACTTCCTGCTGGGTCAGAACCCGGCGGTCGGCTCCGCGCACGGCCGGGCGCAGCGCCTCGGCATGGCCAACCTCGACTGGTTGGTCGTCCGGGACCTGTTCATGATCGAGAGCGCCACGTTCTGGCAGAACGGCCCGGAGGTCGCCACCGGGGAGATCGTGCCCGAGGAGTGCCGCACCGAGGTGTTCTTCCTGCCCGCCGCCTCGCACGTGGAGAAGGAGGGCACGTTCACCCAGACGCAGCGGCTGTTGCAGTGGCGGGAGAAGGCCGTCGAGCCGCCGGGTGACGCCCGCTCGGAGCTGTGGTTCTTCTACCACCTGGGTCGCAGGCTGCGGGAGAAGCTGGCCGACTCGGAGCTGCCGCGCGACCGGGCGCTGCTCGACCTCACCTGGGACTACCCCACGCACGGTCCGTACGCGGAGCCGAGCGCCGAGGCGGTGCTGCGCGAGATCAACGGGTACGACGTGGCGAGCGGCCGCCCACTGTCCAGCTTCGCCGAGGCCCGCGCGGACGGTTCCACCGCGATCGGTTGCTGGATCTACACCGGGGTGTACGCCGACGGCGTGAACCAGGCGGCCCGGCGTAAGTCCCGACACGAGCAGGACTGGGTGGCCGCCGAGTGGGGGTGGGCGTGGCCGGCGAACCGGCGCATCCTCTACAACCGTGCCTCGGCCGATCCGGATGGCAACCCGTGGAGTGAGCGCAAACGCTACGTGTGGTGGGACGCGGAGAAGGGCGAGTGGACCGGTTACGACGTGCCGGACTTCGAGAAGACCAAACCGCCGTCGTACCGGCCGCCAGCCGGCGCGTCCGGGACGGAGGGCATCGCCGGTGACGACCCGTTCGTGATGCAGGGTGACGGCAAGGGTTGGCTGTACGCGCCCAGCGGTGTCCTGGACGGTCCGCTGCCCACGCACTACGAGCCGGTGGAGTCGCCGGTGCGTAACCCGCTCTACCGGCAGCAGGCCAACCCGACCCGCAAGATGTACGCGCATCCGGTGAACTCGGTGAACCCGAGCCCACCGCAGGAACACAGTCAGGTGTTCCCGTACGTGTTCACGGTCAGCCGGCTCACCGAGCACCACACCGCCGGTGGGATGAGTCGGACCGTCCGGACGCTTGCCGAGTTGCAACCGGAGATGTTCGTGGAGGTGTCACCGGAGTTGGCCAGCGAGGCGGGGCTGACCCACCTGGGGTGGGCGCACCTGGTCAGTGGTCGTGCGGTGATCGAGGCGAAGGTGCTGGTGACCGATCGGCTCACTCCGCTGCGGGTGGACGGTCGGATCATCCACCAGGTGTGGTTGCCGTACCACTTCGGTTTCGAGGGTCTGGTGACCGGCGACTCGGCGAACGACCTGTTCGGCATCAGCCTGGATCCGAACGTCCTGATCCAGGAGAGCAAGGTCGGCACCTGCGATGTCCGGCCGGGCCGGCGGCCCACCGGGCCGGCGCTGCTCGACCTGGTGGCCGACTACCAGCGGCGCGCCGGGATCACCCCCGGCCAGCACGCCCCGACGGTGACCACCGACAGCCCGGGGGGGGAGCGCGGTGATTCCTGACCCGAACAGCCTGTACGGCCCGTTGGATCCGGCACCCGAGGCGGGTTACGAGAACGCGCCGCCGCGGATGGGGTTCTTCACCGACACCAGCGTCTGCATCGGTTGTAAGGCCTGCGAGGTGGCCTGCAAGGAGTGGAACGGCGTCCCGGGAAGCGGCCTGGACCTGCTCGGCATGTCGTACGACAACACCGGCGCGCTGACCGCGAACTCGTGGCGACACGTCGCGTTCATCGAGCAACCCCGGCCGGCCGGGCACCGCGCCCCGCCGTTCGCGGGCATGCCGACCGGCGGTTCGGTCAGCGCGGCGTCGGCGGCCGTGGCGGCTGGCACCAGCCAGGGCACCGGCACGGACCCGGGGGTGCCGACCGGCTCGCCGTCCGCCGCCGCGCGGATGGCCGGAGGCGGGCCGGCGGATGTGCTCGGCGCCCCGCTCGCCGCCGGTCCCACCGCCGCCGGTCCGACCGCCGCCGGTCCGACCGCCGCCGGTCCGACCGCCGCGGGCCAGGGCGCCGCGGGCGGGGGTGGCGCGGGTCCGCAGTTCCTGGGGATGCCGGGGGCGCAGCCGCCGGGGCGGGGGACGGGCGTTGAGGAGCGTACCGATTTCCGGTGGTTGATGATGTCGGACGTTTGTAAGCACTGCACGCATGCGGCTTGTTTGGATGTGTGTCCGACGGGTTCGTTGTTCCGGACGGAGTTCGGGTCGGTGGTGGTGCAGGAGGACATCTGCAATGGGTGTGGGTACTGCATTTCGGCGTGTCCGTACGGGGTGATCGATCAGCGTAAGGATGACGGTCGGGCGTGGAAGTGCACGCTGTGTTATGACCGGTTGGGTGCGGGGATGACGCCGGCGTGTGCGCAGGCGTGTCCGACGGAGTCGATCCAGTACGGGCCCCTGGAGGAGTTGCGGGAGCGGGCGGCCACGCGGGTGGCGACGTTGCGGGGGCGGGGGGTGCCGGAGGCCCGTCTGTACGGGGATGATCCGAATGACGGTGTGGGTGGTGACGGGGCGTTCTTCCTGCTGTTGGACGAGCCCGAGGTGTACGGGTTGCCACCGGACCCGGTGGTGACGACCCGTGACCTGCCGGCCATGTGGAAACGCGCCGGGCTCGCCGCCCTCGCCATGGCGGCGGCGACCGTCGCCGCGTTCGTCGGAGGTTCCTCGTGAACGCCCACCGCCCCGAGGTGGGTGACCGCTTCCGCCGCTTCCGGGACCGGTTGGCCGCCGACGGTCGGGACCGACCGACGGCCAGCACCGGGCTTCCGGCCGCGCACGGCGAGAGCCCCGAGCTGCCGGCCGCGAACGGCACCGGCACCAGCTCGACGGTCGGACAGCAGCGGCGCAGCGCCGAACCCGGCCGGCGGGGTGGGCGTCGCGGGGGTGGGCGTCGCGGCGGTGGCGAGGAACTGCGGGTGCCGGAGGCCGAGTTCACCTCGTACTACGGTCGGCCGATCCTGAAGGCGCCGGTCTGGAAGTGGGACATCGCGGCGTACCTGTTCACCGGCGGCCTGGCGGCCGGCTCGTCGCTGCTCGCCGCGGGTGGGCAGCTCACCGGGCGGCCGGCGCTGCGTCGCGCCGGTCGGGTGACCGCACTGGCCGCCGTCAGCGCCAGCGCCGTCTTCCTGATCCGCGACCTGGGCCGGCCGGCGCGGTTCCACCACATGCTGCGGGTGGCCAAGCCGACCTCGCCGATGTCGATGGGCACCTGGATCCTCACCGCGTACGGGCCGGCCGCGGGCGTCGCCGCGATCGCCGAGGTCGCTGGCCGGCTGCCCCGCCACGGCCCGCTCGGGCTGGCCGGCCGGGCGTTGCCGCCGCTCGGGCACGCCGCCGGGCTGCTCGCCGCCGCGACCGCGCCCGCGCTTGCCACGTACACCGGGGTCCTGCTCGCCGACACGGCGGTGCCGTCGTGGCACGAGGCGTACCCCGAGTTGCCGGTGATCTTCGCGGGCAGCGCCCTGGCCAGCGGCGCCGGCGTGGGTCTGCTCGCCGCGCCGGCGGCGCAGGCGGGTCCGGCCCGCCGGATGGCGGTGGCCGGCGCGGCCCTGGAGCTGTACGGCGCGCACCGGGTGGAGACCCGCCTCGGCCTGCTCAGCGAGCCCTACCGGCAGGGTCGCCCCGGTCGGCTGCTGCGCGCCAGCCGGATGCTGACGGTCGGCGGGGTCGCCGGTGCGCTGCTCGGCCGGCGCAGCCGCGCGGTCAGCGCGCTGTCCGGTGCCGCGCTGCTGGCCGCGTCGGCGGCGACCCGGTTCGGCATCTTCTACGGTGGCGTCGCCTCCGCCCGCGACCCTCGGTACACGGTGGTGCCGCAGCGTGCGCGGGCCGACGCCCGACGAACCGGCATGGATCTTCCATCTGATCGGGCGGCCCCGCCCGCGGTGTGATCGAATGTCCGATGGAGGCGTTCAGGCGGCTGGTGCCCCTCCCGGTCTTCAAAACCGGAGTGGTCCGGGACCCGGGCCAGGCGGGTTCGATTCCCGTCCGTCTCCGCCAAACCGCAGCAGGAGATGACGCGATGGGCGACGGGCCGGTGGACCCGCGACGCCGGGTGCCCCGCACCGACACGCTGCTCGCCGACCCGCTGCTGGCCGCGGCCAGCGCGACGCTGGGCCGGGACCAGGTCAAGGCGGTCGTCGTCCGCGCCCAGGAGCAGGCCCGCCGCGGCGAGATCAACCCCGATGAGGTACGCGACGCCGCGGTCGCCGCGTTGCCCGCGCCCGGCCCCCGGGCGGTGCTCAACGCGACAGGTGTCGTGCTGCACACCAACCTGGGCCGGGCGCCCCTGTCGCCCGCCGCGGTCGCCGCGGTGGTGGCCGCCGCCGGGCACACCGACGTGGAGTTGGACCTGAGTACCGGCCGACGGGCCCGCCGTGGCCGCGACGCGCTCGACGCCCTGGCCGCCGCCGTACCCGACGCGGGCGCCGTGCACGTGGTCAACAACGGCGCCGCCGCGCTGGTGCTGGCCGCGACCGCGTTGGCCGCCGGCCGGGAGATCGTGGTCAGCCGCGGCGAACTCGTCGAGATCGGCGACGGTTTCCGCCTGCCCGACCTGTTGGAGAGCACCGGCGCTCGACTGCGGGAGGTGGGCACCACCAACCGCACCACCCTCGCGGACTACGCCGCGGCGCTCGGCCCGCAGACCGGCTTCGTGCTCAAGGTGCACCCGTCGAACTTCCAGGTCACCGGCTTCACCTCGGCCACCCCGGTACGCCAACTGGCCACCCTCGGCGTGCCCGTGGTCGCCGACATCGGCTCCGGTCTGCTCACCGCGGATCCGTTGCTGCCCGACGAACCGGACGCGGCCAACACGCTGCGCGCGGGCGCTGCACTTGTCACCGCCAGCGGGGACAAGCTGCTCGGTGGCCCGCAGGCGGGGTTGCTTCTCGGCGACGTCGCGCTGGTCGACCGGCTGCGCCGCCACCCGCTGGCCCGGGCGTTGCGGGTGGACAAGCTCACCCTGGCCGCGCTGGCCGCCACCCTGCACCGACCGGACACCCCCACCCGCACCGCCCTGCACGCCGACCCGGCCGCCCTACGCGATCGGGTGGAGCGGCTGCGTGACCGGCTCGGCGCGGACGGCCGTAAGGCGGAGGTCGTGCCGGCCGTCGCGGTGGTCGGCGGCGGCGGCGCCCCCGGCGTGGAGTTGGACTCGTGGGCGCTGAGCCTGCCCGAGCGCTACGCCGCGCCGCTGCGCACCGGGGAGCAGCCGGTGCTCGGCCGGGTGGTGCGGGGCCGGCTCCTGCTCGACCTGCGGTGTGTGCCGACCGATGCCGACGACGCCGTCCGCGCGGCCGTGCTGCGCGTACCCGGGGACGACTGATCGTGTTCGTCGTCGCCACCGCCGGACACGTCGACCACGGCAAGTCGACACTGGTCCGGGCGCTGACCGGGATGGAACCCGACCGGTGGGCCGAGGAACGCCGCCGGGGCATGACCATCGACCTGGGCTTCGCCTGGACGACGCTGCCCTCCGGCGCCACCATCGCCTTCGTCGACGTGCCCGGCCACGAGCGGTTCGTGCCGAACATGCTCGCCGGTGTCGGCCCGGTGCCGGCGGCGCTGATCGTGGTCGCCGCCGACGAGGGGTGGATGCCGCAGTCCGCCGAGCACCTGGCCGCGCTGGACGCGCTCGGCGTCGGGTACGGCCTGCTGGCGGTGACCCGCGCGGACCTGGCCGATCCGGGGCCGGCCATGGCCCGCGCCCGCGCCGAGATCGGCGCGACGAGCCTCGGCGCGGTGGAGGCGGTGGCGGTCAGCGGCCGCACCGGCGCTGGTCTGCCGGAGCTGCGGGCCGCCCTGGACCGGCTCACCGCCCGACTGCCGGCGCCCACCGTCGACGACCCGGTCCGGCTCTGGGTCGACCGCAGCTTCACGGTGCGGGGCAGCGGCACCGTCGTCACCGGCACCCTCGGCGCCGGTCGGCTGCGGGTGGGCGACGTGCTGGAGCTGGCCGGTGCCGACGAGCCGGTCCGGGTCCGTGGCCTGCACTCGCTCGGCGAGGCCCGCCCGGAGGCCGCCGCGGTGGCCCGGGTGGCGGTCAACCTGCGCGGTACGCCCCGCGACCGGCTCGGCCGCGGCGACGCGCTGCTCACCCCGGGCCGGTTCCAGCACACCGACCTCGTGGACGTCCGGCTCACCGGCGACCCGGCCGCCGACCTGCCGGCCACCCTCACCCTGCACGTCGGATCGGCGGCCGTGCCGGTACGGGTCCGACCGCTCGGCCCGGACACCGTACGCCTGCGGTTGGCTCGCCCGTTGCCGCTGCTGGTGGGCGACCGGGCGCTGTTGCGGGACCCGGGCCGGCACCACGTGACCGGCGGGGTGCGGGTGCTGGACGTGGCGCCGCCACCGCTGGCCCGCCGGGGTGCCGCCGTCGCCCGTGCGCAGGTACTTGCCGAGTTGGACGGTCGACCCGATCTGGCCGGTGAGCTGCGCCGTCGCCGGCTGGTCCGGGCCGGCGCGTTGATCCGGATGGGTGTGCCGGTGCACGCCGCGCCGGTGGCCGGTGACTGGTTGGCCGACCCCGAGCACTGGCGGTGGCTCGGCGACCGGGTGACCGAGGAGGTCGCCCGCCACGCGCGCGAACAGCCGTTGGAGCCCGGGATGCCGGTGGACGCGCTGCGCCAGCGCCTCGGCCTGCCGGACCGGGTGCTGGTCGAGGCGCTGGTCCGGCCGCCGCTGCGGATCCACGCCGGGCGCGTCGGCGCGGCGGACGTCGACGCGTTGCCCGCACCGGTGGCCCGAGCCGTGCGGCGGGTCCGCGACGAGTACGGCGACCGGCCGTTCCGTGCTCCCGAGGCGGACCGTCTCGTCGACCTGGGACTGGGTCCCCGGGAGATCGGCGCGGCGGTGCGGGCCGGCGCCCTGCTGCGGTTGGCCGACAACGTGGTGCTGCTGCCCGACGCGCTCGACGACGCGGTCCGGGTGCTGGCGGGGCTGCCGCAGCCGTTCACGCTCTCCGCTGCCCGGCAGGCGTTGGACACCACCCGCCGGGTGGCGGTGCCGCTGCTCGAGCTGCTGGACCGTCGCGGTGCGACCCGGCGACTACCCGACGACGCGCGGATCGTCGTCAGCTGAACCCCGCGCCGCCCCGCCCCGGCGCGGAGTCCAGGTCGGACAAGTCGAGGCCGAAGCGGTGGGGGCCGTCGTGTCGCCGGCGGCCGTCGGTACCGTGGCCGCCTGCGCCGTCCGGGGCTGACAGGACCATCGCGGCGTGCGACGGTACAGCGATGGTCGAGCTGATCCCGGCCCGGTCGCGGCCCGCCGGTGGCCGGTGGCGCGAGGTTCTCCCGGTGGCGCTGCGCTGGGGGCTGCCGGTGCTGTGGGTGCTGTGGGTGCTGTGGGCATCCCTGGCCTGGTGGGTGGAGCCGCGCGAGTCGACGCAGGCCCAGCTCGACCGGGATCTCACGGCCGGCCGGGTGGTGACCTTCCAACGGGCGTACGGCTGGGCCGACGACGACGCGTACTGGGGCAGCCGGCCCCGGTTGCAGTACGCGACGAACGGCTGGTTGCTCGCCTGGACCGTGCCGAACGGCCAAACCCGGTACGCGCACGTCGACCCGCCCGCCCCGGAGTCGTCCGTCGCCGAGGCGGACCCGTCGGCGAACGCGGGGTGGGACGCCCGGCTTACTGCCGTCGCCGATCCGTGGTACGGCGTGGGCGCCGCCGCGCACCGGATCACCGACGCCGCCGCCGTGCTCGCCGGCGTGTTGACCGTGCTGTGGCTGGGCCGGCTGATCGGTGGCGCGCCGCCGCTGGCCGGCACCCGGTGGTTCTGGTTCTGGATCGGGCTGCTGCCGTTCGGGCTGGGACTGCTGGCCTGGTCGTACCGGGAGGCGTGGAGACCGCCGGCGGCACCGGCCGCCGACCGTGGCTCGGGCTGGCGTGGCCTCGGCTGGCTGATCCTCGCCGGGATCGGCATCGCCATTCTGGTGTTCAACGCCCGCCGGCTGCTCGGCACGACGGTGGTGCCGGGCTAACCGCCCCCAGGTCGGTGGCGGTCACCTACGGTGACGCCATGGACCCTTCGGCGGTCTGGCGGGACCGGCAGCACCGGTGGCGGATCGAGGCGTACCGCGCGCCCGATCTGCGGTTCGCCATCTACGCCACCAGCGGCCCCACCGAATCGGCGCCGCTGTGGCTGTTCGGTATGTCGGCGTTGGCCCGCTGGTTGATGACCCACGCCATCTCGCTTGACGACCTGGAGGTCGACTGAGCGGTGGCGCGGGCGCAAACCGGACCCGGGACCGGCTGCGCTGCGGTTGAGTGACCTGAGGCGGCGGACGGGGGGTACGCGATGGGTGGTCAGCTCGTGCAGGTGGCGCTGGTGGCCGTACTGGTGCTGGTCAACGCCGCGCTCTCCGGCAGCGAGATGGCGTTGGTGACGCTGCGCGAGGGGCAGTTGCGGCGGTTGGGGCGACGGTCACGCGCTGGGAACCGGTTGGTGCGGTTGTCCAGCGACCCCAACCGCTACCTGGCCACCGTCCAGCTCGGCATCACCCTCGCCGGTTTCCTCGCCTCGGCGGCGGCCGCGGTGTCGCTGTCCGAGCCGCTTGTCGGTCCGTTGGGCTTCCTCGGTGGCGCGGCCCGCCCCGCCGCGGTGCTGCTGGTGACCGTGCTGCTGACGTTCGTCACGCTGGTGCTCGGCGAGTTGGCGCCCAAACGACTGGCGATGCAGCGGGCGGAGCGTTGGGCGTTGCTCAGCGCCGGCCCGCTGGACCTGCTCGCCCGGGCGTCCCGGCCGGCGGTGTGGCTGCTCAGCCGGGCCACCGACACGGTGGTACGGCTGGCCGGCGGTGACCCGCGGGCCAACCGCGCGGAGATGACCGAGGAGGAGCTGCGCGAGATGCTGGCCAGCCAGCGCGGCCTGTCGGCCCAGCAGCGGGAGATCCTGACCGGCGCGTTCGACATCGCCGGCCGGACGTTGCGGGAGATCCTGGTGGCCCGCCGGGAGGTGATGACACTGCCGGGCAGCCTGACCGCCGACGAGGGGGTACGCCGGCTCGCCGCCGCCGGCCGGTCCCGTGCTCCGGTCACCGGTCCCGGCGGTCTGGACGAGCTGCTCGGGGTGGTGCACATCCGCGACCTGGTGCAGGCCGGCACCGCGTCGGTGGGGGAGCGGGTGCGCGCGCCGGTGCTGCTGCCGGTGACCCTGCCGGTCGCCGACGCGTTGCGCCAACTCCGTCAGGAGCATCAGCAACTGGCCCTGGCGGTCGACGAGCACGGCGGCATCGACGGCCTGGTCACCATGGAGGATCTGCTGGCCGAGGTGGTCGGCGAGCTGTACGACGAGACCGACCGGGACGTGCACGGGGTGATCCGGGAAGAGGACGGCGCCCTGCTGGTGCCCGGTGACTTCCCGCTGCACGACCTGCCCGACCTGGGGGTGCGGCTGCGCTTCCCGTTGTCCCGGGACTACACCACGGTGGCCGGGTTGGTGCTGGCCCGGCTGCGGCACCTGCCTGACCAGCCGGGGGAGACGGTACGGCTACCCGGGCTGACCCTGGAGGTGGTGGAGGTCGCCGACCGGGCGGTGCGGCGGGTGCGGTTGCGTGGGTTCACGGCCGAGGGGTGACCGGGTCGCCCGGATGGGGGACACCGGCGTCGAAGACCCCCGCCGGGAAGGCGGCCCGCCTACGGTGCGATTCGTGAAGGACCGAGGTTTGCGTACGTTCGTCACCGTGCTGGCCGGCCTCGCGGTGATCTACTTCGGCAGCGCCGGCCGCAGCCCCGAGGAGGGCCGTGGGATCTCCGGCGGGGTGGTGGTCCTGGCGTTGCTCGCCGCGTTGCTGGTGTGGCACCTGACCCGGCCGGGGGACAAGACGGTGAAGTGAGCGGTCTCAGCGGGCGGCGACCCGGGTGACCTCGCCGGCGGACTCCTCGCCGAGCGCCACCCGCACCAGCGCCGAGGCGAGCCGACCGAAGTCCGGTTCGTCGACCAGGCCGGCCAGTCCGTCCGGGGAGCCCGGCAGACCCAGTCGCTTCGCCCCGGCCAGGGCCCGGCGGTCGGCGTACGGGCGCAGGTCCGACCAGACCGTCTGCGCTTCGCGCAGGTAGATGTCGGCGCCGGTGGGGCCGATGCCGGGGAACTCGGTGAGGCGTCGACGCAGCCCGGCCGGGTCACCCTGGGCCTCGCGGTGTAGTCGGCGCAGGTCACCGTGCCAGCGGTCCAGGCACAACCGGGCGCCGGTGCCGAGCATGGTGGCGGTCCGCTCGTCGTAGCGGCGGTAGTGTCCCCGGCCCAGCGCGTCGACGCGGTCCTGCCAGCTGGCCGCCTCCATCGCCTGTGGCGTGCGGTAGCCCGCGGCGAACAGCTCCCGCGCGGCGTCCACCGCCACGCACGCCCGGATCCGGGTGCTCAGCAGGGTGGTCAGCACCAGCAGTTGGTAGAGCGGACGGGGGCGGTCGGCGAGCTGGATGCCGGCCTCCTCCGCGTAGGTGCGGCCACGCCGGTCCAGCAGGACCCGCACCACTGTTCGATCGTTGCCCACACCGCAGGGGTACCCACTGCGTGGCCCGCTAGCCGTCGCGCCGGCGAGCGCTGTCGGAATGCCACCGGAGCGGACGGGTATGCCGACGGTGGAGGCGGTCGATGCCGTCCGCCGTATCCGGAGGGAGACACCTGTGGTCAACCCGCAGCAGGAGGAGTTCCGGCGCAACGCCAAGGGCGCCACCAGCCAGGACAGCAAGGGACCGACGCCGACCGGGCACCCGCTCAACCGTGGCTCGTCGCGCGGTGACGAGGGTCGGCCGGTGCCCAAGGGGCAGGTGTCGCCGTACGGCCCGGCCGGTGAACCAGTGGCCGAGGACGACAGCGACACCCGGTAACGGCCCCTAGCCTGACGGCCGCCGCAACCTGTTCCAGGTCGCGGCGGCCGTCAGCCCGTACGCGAGGTGCGGGATGATGTCGGAGATCCAGTCGGAGCGCCGCCAGGTACGCGGGTCGCTGATCCCGAGCACGGTGATCGACCCGTCGGTCATCGTCATCACGCCCGCGCCGAGCAGACCGGTGGCCACCGGCAGCGGTTGCCGCCGACCACCGGCGTAGAGCGCGAACGCGACGCCCGCGGCGATGCCGAGCCCGTAGCCGATCAGGGGTCCCAGGCCCGAGCGGCGGTTCGCCGCCCGGCCGTCGGACCCCAGGCTGACGTGCGCGATCCCGGCCAGCCGGTCGACGGTCTCCTGTGGGACGTCGCTCTCCGGCCGTCCCCGCAGGGCCATGTCGAGGAAGCTGACCACGTTCAGCGCGGTGCTGCCGACGGCGCCAGCGATGGCACCGTCGGCAAGGTCGACCTTCCTCACTTCGGGTCGCCCGGTTCGCGCTCGCTCTTGGGGCCGTACGCGCGGTCGCCGCGGACCACGCCCCGCTGGCCACGGTCCTCCTGGAGGATCCGGTTGGCGACCTGGTTGGCCTTGCCGTCGGGCACCCGACGTCCGGAGTCGTCGATCGCGTTGCGCAACCGCGCCCGCTGCTTGTCGTAGGCGTTACTGCCCGGCCGTGGTCCTGGCATGTGGTGCCTCCTTCGTCGGTCTGGGCATCCGCTGTCGCCCTCGTCGCCGTCGGCGTACCGCGGCCGTCTACCCGTCTGGCGGCCGCTGAACCTCGGTCCTAGCGGGGGGCGTGGACCACGGCGACCGGGCACCGGGCGTGGTGCAGCATCGACTGGCTCACCGACCCCAGCAGCAACCCGGTCACCTCGCCGCGCCCCTGCCCGCCCACCACCGCCAGTTGCGCGGAGCGGGACGCCTCGGCCAGCACGGCGCCGGTGCGGCCGTGGACCGCCCGGCAGGTCAACCGCAGCTCCCGGTGGTGCTCGGTCAGGCCGGTCAGCCACTCGGCGAGCATCCGTTCCTGCTCGCCGCGCAGCGTCGCCTCGTCGTACACCAGGGGTTGCATGTCGCCGGGGCCGCTGCTGCCGGGGTGCTGGTAGGCGTGCACCGCCAGCAGCGGCACGCCGCGCGACACGGCGGTCTCGGCCGCGAAGTCGGCCGCCAGCCGGGAGGCCGGCGAGCCGTCCACCGCGACCAGCACCGGCTCGTCGGGTCGTTGCGCGCCGCGGGCCACCAGCACCGGGCAGTCGGCGTACGCGGCGACCTGTACCGCGACCGAGCCGACCAGCAGCGCCGAGAAACCACCCAGCCCACGGTCACCGAGCACGATGAGCGCGGCGGTGGGGGACTCACCCACCAGCACCGCGGCGGCCTCACCGTCGATGATCTCGCCGGAGATCGACAGCCCGGGTACGGTCGCCTCGGCCTCGGCCACCGCGGCCTGGACCAGGTCCTCGGCCCGGTGGCGCAGGCCACCGCCGGGCGGCGCGCCCGGGGCGGGGGCGGCGGGCACGTGCAGCAGCGGCCAGATGAACCCGTGCACGACCCGCAGTGGCCGGTGCCGGCGCGCTGCCTCGGTGGCGGCGAGGCGTACGGCGCGCAGGGCCGGCGGTGAGCCGTCCACGCCGACCACGACCGCCGCGCTGTTCGCCGAGTTCACCGCCCACCTCCCGCTCGGGGTCAGTATCGCGGGCTGGACCGCCCCCGCGCCGTGATACCGCTGAGCGCGTCGAGGTCGGTACGCTGGCGACGATCGGTCCGGAGGGAGGATTGTCGATGGGTGAACCGGACCAGCCGAGCACCGGCCGCATGATCGACTTTTGGCTCGGCGGGGAGCACCACTTCCCGGTCGACGTGGCCGCGGCGAGTGCGTTCGAGCAGGCGTACGGGCCGTGTGCGCCGGTGTTCCGGGAGTTGCGGGCGTTCCTGGGCCGGGCGGTGCGGGCCATGGTCGCCCAGGGTGTGGATGGTTTCCTGGTGTTCGGCGCCGGGGTGCCCACGATGGGCAACGTGCACGAGGTCGCCGAAGACGCGACGGTGCTCTACACCGACGTCGACCCGGTGACCATCCGGCTGGGGCAGAGCATCCTCGCCGGCAGTGGCCGGGCCGGGTACGGCTTCGGTGACGCCACCGACGTCGGCACGGTCGACCCGGCGCAGATGCACCGTTTCGTGCCGGGCTGGGGCCGCCGGCCGGTCGGGGTGGTCTTTCTCGGGCTCGCGGCGTTCCTCGACGATGCCACGCTGACCCACACGCTCGACGAGTTGTACGCCGCCGCGGCGCCGGGCAGCCTGCTCGTGGTTGACTTCGACACCGAGGAGCTGGCGGGTCACCCGCAGGCGCTGGCGATGATGGGGCCACAGTTCCGGATGCGCCCACCGGCGGCGTTCGCGCCGCTGCTGGGCCGTTGGACGCCGACGGCGGACGGGATCGTGCCGGTCGCGCGGTGGCGGCCGGTGGGTCCGCCCGCGCAGGTGCCCGACGCGTTCCACGGCGTGCTCGCGACCCGTGGTGACGACTGACTGACCGCAGCCGTTCGCTGTGCGGGGGCGTCCGTATGATGCTTGCCCTGTAGCAAGCTTCTGGAGAGGACGACAATGGTGGACCCGCCGGACGTGGTGTCGCGCGCGCTGCGCGAGGCCCCGCCCGACCAGTTGGCCGAGGCGGCGGACCAGGCGATCCGCTCGACGCTGGGCGCGCTGCGCACCGACGTCTTCGTCGCCGACTATCGGATCAGCGGACTCTGGCCGGTGCTGGACCCGGACCTGGCGGCGGCCGGGTTCCTCTCCCGCCACACCGTGGCGCAGCGGTGCTTCAGCAGCCAGCAACCGGTACGCGACGCCGCCGGCGACGGCCCCTGTCGGCTCTACCTGCCGTTGACGCTGTGGGGGGAGCGGCTGGGTGTGCTGTTGATCGAACTGCCGGCCGTACCGAATCCGACGGTCACCGGCCACGCGACCGACATCGCCGCCGCCCTGGCGGTGGCGATGCGCGCGGCGGACCGGGGGACCGACAGGTACCGGCGGGCCCGTCGCCGTGAGCGACTGACGATGGCCGCCGAGATGCAGTGGGATCTGCTGCCCGGTCGCAGCGTGGCGCACCACGCGTTCGCGTTGGCCGGGCAACTGGAGCCGGCGTACACCGTGGGCGGGGACCACTTCGACTGGTCGCTGGACGGCGACCGTCTCACCGTGACGGTGCTCAACGGCGAGGGCAGTGGGCTGGCCGCGTCGATGCTGACCGCCGTCACGGTCAACGCGATGCGCAACGCCCGGCGCTCCGGTGGCGGCCTGGTGGAGCAGGCCGAGCTCGCCTCGGACACGGTCTTCTATCAGCACCGGGGCCGCCGGTACGTGGCGACCCTGCTGCTCGACGTCGACACCCGCACCGGCCGGGTCTGTGCGGTCGACGCGGGCTCCCCGCACCTGCTGCGGATGCGTGGGGCCACGGTGGAGCCGATGAAGCTGGATCAGCAGTTGCCGCTGGGGATGTTCGCGGAGACCCGCTACGAGGTGCAGGAGTTGCACCTCGAGCCGGGTGACCGGCTCTTCGTGGTCAGTGACGGTGTGTGGGCCGCCGAGCCGCCGGGTCAGGAGCCGTACGGGGATCGGGCGATGGCTCGCTCGCTGCGCGCCACGCGGTTGCAGCCGGCGGCCGAGGCGGTTGGTACGGTGATGCGCGAACTGCACGCCTACCACGCGGACTCCGATCTGCGCGACGACGCCGTCGTGGTGTGTCTGGACTGGCACGGTCCGCGTGAGCGGGGCAGCGGGTGAGGGTCGCCGCCTCGTCTGGTGGGCACCAGCGCGACGACGGCAGGGGACAGCGGGTGGAGCGTCCTGAAGATCTCGCCGCGGCGATCGCCGCGGCTGCCGGGACGTTGATCGCCGTGCTCGACTCGTCCGCGTCGGGGCATCAGGTGCCGCCCACGCAGTTGCGGGTGTTGACGTTGATCAGCAGCCGCTCGGAGACCAATGTCAACGGGTTGGCGGAGCTGCTCGACGTGGTGCCGTCGTCGGCGAGCCGCCTCTGTGACCGGTTGGAGGCGACCGGGCTGTTGCGGCGGGTGGCCGATCCCCGCGACCGGCGTGAGGTGCGGTTGGTGCCCACGCCCGCGGCGCTGGCGTTGCTGGGGGACCTGGCCGAGCGGCGCCGGCGTGCGGTGCAGTCGGTGCTGGATCGGATGCCGGGCAGGACGCAGCACGATCTGTGGCTGGCGTTGGTCGCGTTCGGCCGGGCGGCGACCCACTCGGTGCCCGAGCAGCAGACCGATCCGGCGGCACAGACGGCCTGAACCCCCGCTTCCACTAGTATCCTAGGACGCTCTACACGTGGTGATCCACACCACAGTGCGACACAGTCGCACCGAACGCGCGGTGACGGCGCCGGGCAAGCGGAGACAGGCCCGATATAGTGACAGCGCACTTACCCGGCCCGTGATCTTCGAGATCGCGGGCCGGATCAGGGAACAGGCCCCACCCGGGGCCGCAGGGGGAGCCGGCGCGGGCCGGCCCGACAGCGCGTACGACCCTCCGCCGCGCCCGACGTCGGCCGAGGGTCCTTGCCGTGGAGGAGGATCGGTGTCGCGTCCGGCTCGGGCAGAGCAACCGCGGGACACCGGTGACGAGGCCCCCGGCAACCAGGTGCTCACCCTGCCCAACCTGATCAGCTTCGTACGGCTGCTGGGCGTGCCCCTCTTCCTCTACCTGTTCCTGGTCGAGCAAGCCGACGTGGCGGCGATCGTCGTCCTGGCCATCGGCGGCACCACGGACTGGGTCGACGGCTGGATCGCCCGCCGCCTGCACCAGGTGAGTCGACTCGGGGAGTTGCTCGACCCGTTCGCCGACCGGCTCTACATCCTCGCCACCCTCGTCGCCTTCACCGTGCGGGAGGTGGTGCCGTGGCAGTTCACCGCGGCGCTGCTGGCCCGCGAGCTGCTGCTGCTCGGCTCGCTGGCGGTGCTGCGCCGCTACGGGTACGGGCCGCCGCCGGTGCACTACGTGGGTAAGACCGCCACGTTCCTGCTGCTGGCGGCGTTCCCGGTGCTGCTGTTGGCCAGCGAGTGGAGCGCGGCGGCCACGGCGACGGCCGCGATCGGTTGGGCGTTGGCGTGGTGGGGGCTGGTGCTCTACTGGGTGGCCGGCGGGATGTACGTGGTGCAGGCGGCGCGGCTGGTGCGCGCGGCGCGCGGCCCGGGAGCGGCGGCATGAGCGCGCCGCAGCCGGGCAAACCCCGCCCGGACCGGGTGTACGCCCCGGATTTCCTCACCGAGTTGTTCCGCAACCCGCTCGATCCGGGTTACGCGGATGCGGCGGCGGCCCGTCGGCGCTCGGCGTCCACCGGGTCGGCCCGGGGGTGGCGGGCGTGGCCGGCGCGGTCGGTCAGTCTGGTCGTGGTGGTGCTGCTCGGTTTCCTGTTCGCGGTCGCGTACCGGCAGACGATGGCGGACGAGCCGGGGCGGGCCCAGGCTCGTGCCGGTCTGGTGGCGCAGATCAAGGAGCGCGAGGGCACGACCGACCGGTTGTCCACGCGCGCGGACCAGCTGCGCGAGGAGGTCAGTCGGCAGCGGGACGCGGCGTTGAGCGGCACGGCGGCGGCACGGCTGCGGGACCTGGAGGCGAGCACCGGGCTGGGGCGGGTGCGCGGCGACGGCGTGGTGGTGCGGTTGGCGGACGGGCCGGGTAACGCCGACGCGGTGACGGGGGCTGGTGCGGGGCCGTCGCGGGTGTTGTACAGCGACCTGCAGGGTGTGGCGAACGCGTTGTGGAGTGCCGGTGCGGAGGCGATCGCCATCAACGGGCAGCGGTTGACCTCGACGTCGACGATCCGTACGGCGGGTGATGCGATCCTTGTGGATTTCCGGCCGGTGATGGGGCCGTACGAGGTGTCGGCGGTCGGGCCGGGTTCGATGCGGCGCAGGTTCGAGGACAGCCGCAACGCGGACGTGATGCGGGAGGTCGCGCAGAAGACCGGGTTGTCGTTCGGTGTGCGGGAGGCCGATGACCTCACCCTGCCGGCGGCTCCGGAGCCGCAGCTACGCTACGCGAAGCCGTCGGCCAGTCCGAGCCCTTCCGCGTCGGGTGTCCGGTCCGGCAGTCCTGGGTCGTCCGGTCCGACGACGACCGTTAGCCCCTCCGGAGGTGGCCGATGATCGCGGTGCTGGCGTTGCTTGCCGGTGTGGTGCTGGGTGTGTGGCTTGATCCCACGGTGCCGGCGGCGTTGCAGCCGTACCTGCCGATCGCGGTGGTGGCCGCGTTGGACGCGGTGTTCGGTGGGGTGCGGGCCCGGTTGGACCGCATCTTCGACGACAAGCAGTTCGTGGTGTCGTTCATTTCGAACGTGCTGGTGGCTGGTCTGATCGTGTATCTGGGTGACCAGCTCGGGGTGGGCGGGCAGTTGTCCACGGGCGTGGTCGTCGTGTTGGGTGTCCGCATCTTCGGCAACGTGGCGGCGATCCGTCGGCACCTGTTCCGGGCGTAGGTTTGACAGCGATGAGTGATGAGCAGAGCGACACGGGGACCGGGTGGCCGCAGCCGGGTGGGCCGACGCGGCCGGGTGGGCCGGCGGGTGAGCCGGATCCTCGTCCGGACGCGCCTGATCCGGATGAGCTGAGCCCGTTGGCCCCGCAGGAGCCGGCCCGGCCGCAGGAGCGGCCGGACGAGGAGCCCGGGGTGGAGCGGGTCGACGACGGCGCGACGGTGGACCTGAACGCGGTGTCGCGGTCGGAGGAGCCGGTGGCGGCGTCGGACGGGTTGGGTGAGCCGGCCGGGGAGTCGGTGGCGGTGCCGCCGGTGGCGGCGGGTCGGTTCCGGTGGAGTACGGCCGGTGTGATGATCGTGGCGTTGTTGGTGTTGCTGGGTTTCACGTTGGTCGTGCAGTTGAAGACGACGTCGACGGATCCGACGTTGGGGGCGACGCGCCAGGAGGACCTGGTGCGGATTCTGTCGGATCTGGATGCGCGGGAGAGTCGGCTTCAGCAGGATATTCGTGCTCTGGAGGACAGTCAGCGGCAGTTGCGCTCGGGTGAGCAGGGTCGTCAGGCGGCGTTGGACGAGGCGACGCGGCGGGCGAACGAGTTGGGCATTCTGGCGGGTACGTTGCCGGCGGTGGGGCCGGGGTTGACGGTGCAGTTCGATGCGGGTGTCAAGCCGATCACGGCGACCCGGGTGTTGGACGCGGTGCAGGAGTTGCGGGGTGCGGGCGCGGAGGCGATGCAGATCGCCGGTGGTGACCGGGTGACGGTGCGGATCATCGCGTCGACGTACTTTCTCGATGGGGACAACGGGTCGTTGGTGGTGGAGGGGCGTCGGTTGACGGGGCCGTACACGATCACGGTGATCGGTGATCCGGCGACGATGCGTACGGCGTTGAACATTCCTGGTGGGGTGGTGGCGTCGGTCCGGGGTGTCGGCGGTAACGTGACGTTTGGGGAGCGTGAGGTTGCCGAGGTTTCGGCGCTGCACGCTCCGATCAAGTTGGAACACGCCCGTCCGGTCTCCTGACCGGCGCGGCCGCGCCGGGCCCGGGTGGTCCGGGGCACCGATGGATGAAGGACGCGTCTGGTGATTCCTGAGGATCTGCGATACACCGCCGAGCATGAGTGGGTGGCGGGTGACGGCACGGGTTCGATCCGGGTCGGTATCACGCACTTCGCGCAGGACGCGCTGGGTGACATCGTGTACGTGCAGTTGCCCGAGGCGGGCGCGGTGGTAGCGGCCGGTGATTCGTTGGGTGAGATCGAGTCGACCAAGAGTGTGTCGGAGATCTACGCGCCGGTCGCCGGTACGGTGGTGGCGCCCAACGAGGCGTTGGGTGACACACCGGAGCTGATCAACACTGATCCGTACGGTGCGGGTTGGTTGGTGGAGATCACGCCGAACGATCCGACGGCGACGGATGGGTTGCTGACGGCGGCGGCTTATCAGAAGATCACCGAAGGCTGAGTGTGCGTGATCCGGTGCGTGGGTTGTGTGCGCGCGTCCGGTTGCCCTGCATTTCGGCGCTGGCTAGGCTCGCCCAGTCGACCGAGAACCCAAATAGTTGAGCGTTGTGGAATTGCCTTCCCGGGCACGGGGAGCCAGCCGCCGGGTGTTCACGTGCCCGGCGGCCAGACCCGCCATTACCCGACGCCGACCGAACAGATCCGTGAGGTGGTCCCATGACGCGGCCAGACGACGAGTTCCCCCCGCTCGACGTCACTTCGACGCTCAATCTCGGTTCGCTCGACGAAGTGCTGGAAGGGCCGGACACCGATGTGGTGCCGAGCCGGATGTCCGGCTCGTTGCCGCCGGGTATGGCGCTGCTGGTGGTTCGTCGAGGTCCGAATGCGGGTGCCCGGTTCCTGTTGGACCACGATGTGACGACCAGTGGCCGGCATCCGGACAGTGACATCTTCCTCGATGACGTGACGGTGTCGCGTCGGCACGCGGAGTTCCACCGTGATGGTGGGACGTTCACGGTGCGGGACGTGGGTAGCCTGAATGGCACGTACGTGAATCGTGAGCGGGTTGAGGCGGCCACGTTGAGCAATGGTGACGAGGTTCAGATCGGTAAGTTCCGGGTGGTGTTCATCGCCGGTCCGCGCCCGGAGGAGGAGGCCGGCCGGGGGTGAACGAGCCTGCGGCCTCCATGTCACCCGGGGCGGCTCGGTCTGAGCCGCTGATGAGCATCGGTGAGGTGCTTGGGCAGTTGCGGGTGGATTTCCCGGACACCACGATTTCGAAGCTGCGGTTTCTTGAGGCTGAGGGTTTGGTCGAGCCGCAGCGGACGGCGGCGGGTTACCGGAAGTACAGCTGGGACGATGTGGCGCGGTTGCGGTTCGTGTTGACCGCGCAGCGGGACAAGTACCTGCCGTTGCGGGTGATCCGTGAGCAGTTGGCCCAGTGGGATTCGTCTGGTGAGCAGCCGGGGCGGTCGCGGCCGGCGTTGGTGGCGGTTGGTCCTGATGGTGCGGTGCCGGGTCGTGAGTCGGTGGAGCCGGCCGAGTCGTCGCAGGTGCGGCTCGGCCGGGCGGAGCTGGTGGCCCGGAGTGGGATCGACGAGTCGACGCTTGGGGAGTTGGAGCGGCTCGGTGTGTTGGTGTCGGATCCGCCGGGGTGGTATGACGGGGATGCGTTGATCATCGCTTCGGCGGTGGCGGGGTTGGCGTCGTACGGGTTGGAGCCGCGGCATCTGCGGGGTTACCGGACGGCGGCGGATCGCGAGGTTGGTTTGTTCGCTCAGTTGGTGGCGCCGTTGGCGCGGCAGAGTGATCCGGCGGCGCGGGCTCGGGCGGCGGAGACGGCGCGTGAGTTGGTCGCGTTGTCGGAGCAGTTGCACGCGGCGTTGGTGCGGGTGGGTTTGCGGTCGACGTTGGGTCGCTGAGGGGTCCCGGTGGGTGGTGGCTGAGCGGAAAGATCTCTTCCGGGAAGCGTGCCGTAGGCTTGCCGGGGTAACCCCTTTCCGGCGCGGGCGTGGTGCGGTAGCGCACGGGACGACCGTGTCGCGGTCCGTGTACCGTGCAGGGAAGGGCGCGGTGCGGCGTAGGTGACAACGACACGGAGGCGGCGGTGCGCGAGCTGAGCGTGGTCGGAGTTCGGGTGGAGTTGCCTAGCAACCAGCCGATCGTCCTGCTCAGGGAGGTCGAGGGTGACCGCTATCTGCCGATCTGGATCGGCGCGGTCGAGGCCACGGCTATCGCTTATGAGCAGCAGGGGGTGAAGCCGGCCCGACCGTTGACGCATGATCTTCTGCGGGATGTGTTGGCGGCGTTGAAGGCGCCCTTGCAGGCGGTGGAGATCACCGAGCTCAAGGAGAATGTGTTCTACGCGGATCTGTTGATCGGCGATGGGGTGCGGGTGTCGGCGCGTCCGAGCGATTCGATCGCGTTGGCGTTGCGGGTTGGTGCGCCGATTCGTTGTGCTGAGCAGGTCCTCAGCGAGGCGGGGATCGTCATTCCTGATGAGCAGGAGGACGAGGTGGAGAAGTTCCGGGAGTTCTTGGAGCAGGTGCGTCCGGAGGACTTCGCGGGCTGAGGTGGGCCGTGGGCTCGCTCCCCGGGTGGGTGCTCCCCGGTGCGGTTGGTGATCTTTCTCGGTGGCGGCGCGGCGTGTCGTGTCGGTTCCTCCGTGGTAACCCCTGAGGGTGGCGATAGGGTTGCCGTGTCGAGGGGTGCGCGTCCCGGAAACGACGCGTCGCCACACTGACGGGGGAGGTTGTCCGGATGCACGAGCCGCGGGATCCCGATCCAGGCACGGAGTTCGACGAGTCGGGTGCCTCGTCGCCAGGTGTGGCGGCTGAGGGTGACGGTTCGGTCGGCTACCGGGGTGTGACGGCCTGCCACGCGGTGGGCATCAGTTACCGGCAGTTGGATTACTGGGCGCGGACGGCGCTGGTGGTGCCGAGTGTGCGGGACGCCTCTGGTTCGGGTACGCAGCGGTTGTATTCGTTTCGGGACCTGGTGGTGTTGAAGGTCGTGAAGCGGTTGTTGGATGCGGGGGTGTCCCTGCAGAACATCCGTAAGGCGATTGAGGCGTTGCGGTCGCGTGGTGTGGAGGATCTGGCCGGGATCACGTTGATCTCCGATGGGACGACGGTGTATGAGTGTCGGTCTCCGGAGGAGGTGGTCGACCTGTTGCAGGGTGGCCAGGGTGTCTTCGGGATCGCGATCGGTGGGGCGTTCAAGGAGATCCAGGGGTCGTTGTCGCATCTGCCGGCGGAGCCGGCGACGAGCGCTCCGGTGGAGCCTGCGGTGGCGTCTGGTTCGGATCCGGTGGGTGACGAGTTGGCGGCGCGGCGGGCGCGGCGGCGGGCTGGCTGAGCGCGGGCGCCTGGTTTTTTCGGTTGGTTTTTTCGCGACCGTCGGTGACGGCTGGTGGCGTCGGTGGGTGAGTTCTCTCCACTGTGGACACCCTGGGTGGTGTTGTCGTTGCCGACTGTGGAGATACCCGCCGGTAGTGGTGACGCTGCGTTTCGGGCAATTGTCGGGAACGCGATAGGGGGGCAATGACCCCAGACGATTGACACGCTATGGTCCGTCACGGTTATCGACCCTTCCCCCCGGAGGAACGACCGTGACGGTTACCGAAGAGGCTCTCCCCAAGTCGCACTACGACCGTATTGGCGGTGCCAGCTCGGTCAGGGCGGCTGTGGAGCTGTTCTATGACAAGGTGTTGGCCGACCCGACGTCGGCGAGCTATTTCGCCAACGTGGACATGGTGGGTCAGCGGCGGCACCTGACGTTGATGTTGACCACTGTGTTGGGTGGTCCGGACGAGTACACCGGTCGTGGGTTGGCCGAGGCGCACCAGCCGTTGAACATCCCGGTGGAGCACTACGCGAGGGTGGGCGAGTACCTGCTGGCGACGCTGGCCGAGTTGGATGTGCCGGCGGACACTCTGGACCACGTGCGGGTGGTGCTGGGCCAGGTGCAGGACCAGGTGGTGGCCTCCGGAGACCGGTCGGGCGCCTGAGCGTGGACGCTGCCCAACTCAAGCAGAGCTGGTCGGTGGTCGCCGAGCATGGCGATCAGGTGCCGCTCTATTTTTATTCGACGTTGTTCCTCGCTCATCCTGAGACGCGGCAGATGTTCCCGACGAACATGGCCGGTCAGCGGGATCGCCTGGTGACCGCGTTGGGGCACATTGTGTCCAACGTGGATCAGGTGGACCGGTTGGTGGGTTTCCTGCAGGACCTGGGTGCGGACCACCGCAAGTTCGCGGTCCGCGCGGAGCACTACCCGGCTGTCGGTGAGGCGCTGTTGGCGACGTTGCAGCATTTTCTCGCCGAGCAGTGGACCGACGAGTTGGCCGCGGACTGGGCTGCCGCGTACGGGTTGGTGGCGCAGGTGATGGTGGAGGCCGCTCAGGCCGCCGAGGCGGTGAACCCGCCGTGGTGGGTGGCGGAGATCGTGGCGCATGAGCGGCGGGCGTTCGACGTGGCGGTGTTGACGGTGCGTCCGCAGTATCTGCTGCCGTTCACTCCGGGTCAGTCGGTCGGGGTGTCGCATCCGTCGGTGCGTTCGTGGCGGTACTACTCGCCGGCGAACGCGCCGCGGGCGGATGGCACCCTGGAGTTGCATGTGCGGGCCGCGCCGGGTGGTGCGGTGTCGTCGCGGCTGGTCTACGGGTCGGCGGTGGGGGATCGGGTCCACCTGGCGGCGCCGGTCGGGGAGCGGCTGGGGTTGTGGTCGGCGGGCTCCAGTGATCTGTTGCTGCTGGTCGCGGGGACCGGTTGGGCGCCGGTGAAGGCGCTCGTGGAGCAGGTGGCGGCGGAGGGTTCGCGTCGGCGGGTGGATCTGTACGTGGGGGCCCGTTCCCGCAGTGAGCTGTACGACAGTGAGGCGATCGACAAGTTGGCGTCGTCGTATCCGTGGTTGACGGTGACCTATGTGGTGGGTGCCGACGTGAGCCGGCCCGGGGAGTTCGCGCACGCGGTGGATCGGGCGTTGGCCGACGGTGAGTGGCGTTCCCGGCACGTGTTCGTGTGTGGGTCGGACGAGATGGTGTCGTACGCGGTGCGGGCGTTGCTGCAGGCGGGTTTCCACGCGGGGCAGGTGCACCACGAGGGCCTGGGTGAGCAGTGGTACGGCCCGGCGTGGCGTACGGCGGTGCAGCAGTCGCCGGTCGGTGACGTTTCGGGAGGTGGGCACAGGTGAGCGCGACCCCGATCAGCCGGTACGACGGGATGCAGGTGTCCGGCGCGGTGCAGGTGCGGATGACCGCCGATCGGGTGCGGCGGTGGCAGTTCGGGGCGGCGTCGTTCGCGCGGCGTGGTTACGACAACGCCGACGTGGACCGGTTCCGGATGCAGATCGCCGACGAGTTGGACGTGTTGGCGACGCAGATCGCGACGTTGCGGGCGGAGAACGAGCGGCTGACCGACCGGGTGGAGCTGCACCGGCATGGGGTGATCCCGAGCACGGGGGCGGCGGGGAAGGCCCCGGCGGCGCGGGAGGTGAATCTGCTGTCCGCGGCGCAGCGGGAGGCGGAGCAGATCATCGCGCAGGCGCATGACTACGCGCGGCGGGTCGCCGAGTACGCCCGGGTGCAGTACGAGAGTTACCTGCACGCGGCGGAGGCGGAGGCGAAGCAGGAGGCGGAGCGGGCGGTGGCGGAGTATCGCAGCGCGGCCGGGTCGAGCTTCGACGACACGGTGGCCACCCGGGAGGCGTTGCGGATCTTTGGGGAGATGATGGTGTCGCACATGCAGGCGGCGGCGCGGCATCTCGATGATGGCAGTGAGCAGTTGGCGCGGACGATGGATCGGATCGCGGCGGAGACGCCGGGGGCGCCGTTCGTCGGCGGTGTGGTGGGTCAGTCGGCGTTGCCGCGTCACCACCAGCGGTGAGCGCACCGGGTGGGGTGCGACCCCACCCGGTGCTCAGCTGAGGCGTTGTGCGAGGTGGAAGGTCACCTCGGTGCCGGCGTCGCTCTTGCCGATGGCCTTGCAGAGGGCGGCGCGGATGGGCAGCCAGTGCGGGCCGGTGCCGGAGGGCATCAGGGTGGCGCTGAACGGGTGGCCGTCGATGGTGCCGGTGACCTTGACGGCGCGGCGGGTGCCGAGCAGGTGCGCGGAGTCGGGGACGGTCACGTAGGTGGCGAACGCGCCGTCTTTCTCGATGGGCGCGGTGAACCGGTGGTCGAGTGGTTGCGGGTCCATTGCTGTCCTCCGGGGGGTGACGCGGCGGGCGTTCAGGTGGTGGCGGCGCGGATGGCGTCGGCGATCGGGGTGGGTCCGCTGACGAGTTCCAGGGTCGCGCCGGCGGTGGCTGGTGCGTCGAGCAGGGCGACGAGGACGTGGGCGACGTCGGCGCGGCTGATCGCGCCCCGCCCGGCGTGTGGGGTGAGGGTGACCCGTGCGGTGGGGTGCTCGTCGGTGAGCCGGCCGGGTCGCAGCACCGTCCAGGCCAGGTCGCGGCCCCGCAGGTCGTCCTCGGCGGCGCGTTTGGCGCGCAGGTACGCCGCCCACACGTCGTCGGTGTCGGCGGAGGGTGGCTCGTCGACCCCCATGGAGGAGACGAGCAGGTAGCGGCGGACACCGGCGCGGGTGGCGGCGTCGGCGAGGAGCGCGGCGGCGGCCCGGTCGACGGTGTCCTTGCGGGCGGCGCCGCTGCCGGGTCCGGCGCCCGCGGCGAAGATCACCGCGTCGGCGTGTTGCAGGTGCGCGGCGACGTCGGTGACGTCGGCGTGTTCCAGGTCGCAGACGACGGGGGTGGCGCCGGCGGCGCGCAGCGTCGCGGCCTGCTGGGGGTTGCGGATCAGGCCGACGGCGGTGTCGCCGCGCCCGGTGAGGTGACGCTGGACGAGGAGGGCGATCCTGCCGTGGCCTCCGGCGATGACGACGTGCATGGGTCCAACCTACCGGCGACACCGGGAGGCGACGGGGTGGTGTCCTGGCCGGCGGCCTTGACCTTGACCTTTGGGTAACCCCCAGGGTGGTGCGTGCCGGTCGCGGTGACCGGTACGAGGAGGATGCCGCCGTGGAGTTGTTGACCATCGGGGCGTTCGCGCGGGCGGCGAGGCTGACGCCGAAGGCGCTGCGCCTGTACGACCAGGTGGGGCTGTTGGTGCCGGCCGCGGTCGATCCCGAGTCCGGGTACCGGCTCTACGACCCGGAGCAGGTGCCGTTGGCGCGCCTGATCGCGCAGTTGCGCCGCATCGGGATGCCGTTGGCGCAGATCCACGCCGTGTCTGGTTTGGCGCCGGCGGCGGCGGCTGAGGCGGTCGCCGCGTACTGGCAGCAGGTCAGCGCCGACACGGCGGCGCGGGCGCGGCTGGCCTCCGTCCTCGTGGACCACCTGTCTGAAGGAGGCACCACCATGACACCCACACTTGCCGTCCGTCACGCCGCTGGTTGTGTGGCCGGGGCCGTGCGCGACAGCAACGAGGACGCCGCGTACGCCGGTGGGCGGTTGCTGGCCGTCGCCGACGGGATGCGAGGACCGGGCGGCGCCGTCGCCAGCGCTGCCGCCATCGACGCGCTGCGACCGTTGGCGCTGGCCGACGTCGCGGCGGACGACCTGCTGACGGTGCTCGCTGGTGCGGTCACCGACGCCGAGCGCACGGTGCGCGCGTTGGCGACCGACGAGTACCAGCCGGTCACCACGCTGACCGCGGTGCTGTTCGGTGGCTCCCACCTGGCTTTGGTGCACGTGGGGGACACCCGGGCGTATCTCCTGCGCGGCGGTGAGTTGTCGCTGCTCACCCAGGATCACACCTGGGTGCGGGCTCAGGTGGAGCAGGGCCGCCTCGACCCGGATCAGGCCGCCGCGCATCCGCAGCGGGCCGTGCTGGTGCGCGCCCTCGGTGGCGGCCAGCAGGTCGAGGCGGACCTCGCGTTGCGTACCGCGCTGCCCGGTGATCGTTACCTGTTGTGCTCCGACGGTCTGTCCGCCGTCGTCGGCCGTGCCGACCTGTGCGCGACGCTGGGCGCGGCGACCGGTCCCGGGCAGACGGTGCGGGCACTGATCGGTCTGGCTGAGGCCGCGGGGGCGCCGGACAACGTCGCCTGCGTCGTCGCCGACGCCGTCGCCGGGTAGGACCGCGACAGCGGTCGCCGGGTAGAAGCGCGACAGCCGCCGACGGTCGGGCCTGGAGACGCCGAGCCGTCGGCGCGGCGTTGCCGGCCCGGCCGCCAGTGCCGAGCGGCCCGCGCCGAGCGGCCAGTGCCCAGCGGCCAGTGCCCAGCGGCCCGCGCCGAGCACGACGCCCACCCGAGGGCCGAACCCCGACCGCCCGGCGAGCCGCGGGTGGCCGGGGGTTCGGCATCGGCGGGTGGGGTGAGGCAGCATGAAGGGGTGACGGAGAGCTTCGAGGCGGTGCGCGCGCTGGTGGCCGATGGTGGGGTGGTGGTGCTCAGCGGCGCGGGCCTGTCCACCGAGTCGGGCATCCCGGATTACCGGGGGCCCAGCGGGGTGGCGCGGCGGCACACCCCGATGACGTTCCAGGCGTTCAC
The DNA here is from genome assembly GCF_040649915.1 of Micromonospora sp. NPDC048839. Lineage (NCBI taxonomy): Bacteria > Bacillati > Actinomycetota > Actinomycetes > Micromonosporales > Micromonosporaceae > Micromonospora > Micromonospora sp. NPDC048839. Next base: position 143,208 of record NZ_JBEZGL010000015.1, on the reverse strand, counting down.
CCGGGATCCTCTGGCCCGGCGACGCTACTGGGCGCGTAGCCACCTGGGGTGGCGGTTGATCGCGGGTGCGGCGCCCAACGCCGGGCACCGGGCGGTCGCCGGGCTGCAACGGGCCGGGCTGGTCGATACGGTGATCACCCAGAACGTCGACGGTCTGCACGGTGCGGCCGGCAGCACGTCGGTGATCGAGTTGCATGGTCGCCTGGACGAGGTGATCTGCCTGGACTGCGGCAACCTGACCTCCCGGGAGGAGTTGGACCGGCGGCTGCGCGAGGCCAACCCGGACTTCGTGGCGCGGGTCGCCGCGGTCAACCCGGACGGTGACGTTGATCTCCCCGACGAGCAGGTGGCGGCGTTCCGGACGGTGGACTGCGGCATCTGCGGCACCGGGATGCTGAAACCGGACGTGGTGTTCTTCGGGGAGACGGTGCCGCCGCAGCGGGTGGCGCGCTGCTTCGCGGCGGTGGAGCGGGCCCGGTCGTTGCTGGTGCTGGGGTCGTCGTTGACGGTGATGTCCGGGCGACGTTTCGTGATTCGGGCGGCGAAACGGGGCATCCCGGTGGCGATCGTGAACCAGGGCCCGACCCGGGGCGACGGGCACGCCAGCGTGTGCGTCGACGCCCCGTTGGGCGCGTTGCTGCCGGAGTTGGCCGCCCGGGTCGCCGGCACTGCGGCGACGGTCGGGGTCTGAGCACCGCCGGGGGGAGGACATCTGCCGGAAATACCGGCGCTGGTAGCGTTGTCCGTGCCGGTAACACCCACGTGGGAGAGACCGCCCGACAGCACGCAGGGCGGCGCCGAAGGGGCAAATCCTCCCCGGAACCTCTCAGGCAAAAGGACCTCGTGGGCAGGCACTGTGGAGCACCCCCGGGTGCGACAGAGGGGGAGGCCGACACGTCGACCTCGCCCCGGGAGTGCCCCTATGACCGTAGAGCAGTTCGCCACCCGTCACATCGGTCCCGGCCCCGACGACGAGCGTCGGATGTTGGAGGTCGTCGGGCACGGTTCGATCGACGAGCTGATGGACGCCGCGATCCCCGAGGTGATCCGCTGGCACGGCACCCTCGACCTGCCCGACCCGGCCACCGAGGCCGAGGCGATCGCTGAGTTGCGGGCCCTCGCGGCCCGTAACACCGTCGCCGTGTCCATGATCGGGTTGGGGTACCACGGCACGCACACCCCGGCGGTGATCCGCCGCAACGTGCTGGAGGACCCGGCCTGGTACACGGCGTACACGCCGTACCAGCCGGAGATCAGTCAGGGTCGCCTGGAGGCGCTGCTGAACTTCCAGACCATGGTCACCGACCTCACCGGCCTGGCCACCGCGAACGCGTCCATGCTCGACGAGGGCACCGCCGCGGCGGAGGCGATGACCCTGGCGCGGCGGGCGTCCAAGAGCAAGAGCCGGGTGTACGTCGTGGACGCCGACGCGTTGCCGCAGACCATCGCGGTCATCACCAGCCGGGCCGAGCCGCTGGGCATCGAGGTGCGGGTCGTCGACGTGGAGCGCGACGAGGTGCCGGCGGAGTTCTTCGGTCTGCACCTGCAGTACCCGGGGGCGTCCGGGGCGGTCCGTGACCACAGCGGTCTCGTCGAGGCCGCGCACGCCGTCGGCGCGCTCGTCACCGTGGCGGCGGACCTGTTGGCGTTGACGCTGCTGCGGGCGCCGGGGGAGATCGGGGCGGACATCGCCGCCGGCACCACGCAGCGTTTCGGCGTACCCATGGGCTTCGGTGGGCCGCACGCCGGTTACCTGGCGGTGCGCGCGGGCCTGGAGCGGATGCTGCCCGGGCGTCTGGTTGGGGTGTCGCGCGACGCGGACGGCAACCCGGCGTACCGGTTGGCGTTGCAGACCCGTGAGCAGCACATCCGGCGGGAGAAGGCGACGAGCAACATCTGCACCGCGCAGGTGCTCCTCGCGGTGATGGCCGGCATGTACGCCGTGTACCACGGCCCGGACGGGTTGCGGGACATCGCGGCGCGTACCCATGCCATGGCGGTGCGGCTCGCGGCCGGGTTGCGCGCCGGTGGCGTGGACGTCGCGGACGTCGCGTTCTTCGACACCGTCACCGCGACCGTGCCGGGCGGCGCGGCGCGGGTCGTCGCGGCGGCCGCGCGGCGTGGGGTGAACCTGCGGCTGGTCGACGCCGACCGGGTGGGGGTGTCCTGCGACGAGACGACCACCGACGCGCACCTGCGGGAGGTGTGGGAGGCGTTCGGGGTGCCCCACTTCGACGGCGACGCCGACGTGGCCCTGCCGGTCGAGTTTCGTCGCACGAGTGACTTCCTCACCCACCCGGTGTTCCGCAGCCACCACTCGGAGACGGCGATGCTGCGCTACCTGCGGCGGCTGTCGGACTTCGACTACGCCCTGGACCGGGGCATGATCCCGCTCGGGTCGTGCACGATGAAGCTGAACGCCACCACCGAGATGGAGCCGGTCAGCTGGGCGGAGTTCGCGAACATCCACCCGTTCGCGCCGGACGCGCAGACCGTCGGGTACCGGGAGATGATCGGTCAGCTGGAGTCGTGGCTGGCCGAGGTGACCGGCTACGACGCGGTGAGCGTGCAACCCAACGCCGGGTCGCAGGGTGAGCTGGCCGGGTTGCTGGCGATCCGCTCGTACCACGCGTCGCGGGGTGAGTCGCACCGCGACGTGTGTCTGATCCCGTCGTCGGCGCACGGCACGAACGCGGCGTCGGCGGTGATGGCCGGCATGCGGGTCGTCGTGGTGGCCTGCGACGACGACGGCAACGTCGACCTCGTCGACCTGGACGCGAAGATCGACAAGCACCGCGACGCGCTCGCCGGGATCATGGTGACGTACCCGTCGACGCACGGCGTGTACGAGACGGGCATCGCGTCGCTGTGCGCGAAGGTCCACGACGCCGGCGGTCAGGTGTACGTCGACGGGGCGAACCTCAACGCCCTGGTCGGGTTCGCGAAGCCCGGTAAGTTCGGGGCGGACGTGTCGCACCTGAACCTGCACAAGACGTTCTGCATCCCGCACGGCGGCGGCGGCCCCGGTGTCGGTCCGGTGGCGGTGCGCGCGCACCTGGCGCCGTTCCTGCCCGGTGACCCGCTGGGCGCGCACGAGGACTCCACGCCGGCGATCTCGGCGGCGAAGTACGGGTCGGCGGGCATCCTGCCGATCCCGTGGGCGTACCTGCGGATGATGGGCGCGCAGGGGCTGACCCGGGCCACCGGCGTCGCGGTCCTCGCGGCGAACTACGTGGCGGCCCGGCTGCGGGGGCACTTCCCGGTGCTGTACGCCGGCAACAAGGGCCTGGTGGCCCACGAGTGCATCCTCGACCTGCGGCCGTTGACGAAGGCGACAGGCGTGAGCGTGGACGACGTCGCGAAGCGGCTGATCGACTACGGCTTCCACGCGCCCACCATGTCGTTCCCGGTGGCGGGGACGCTGATGGTGGAGCCGACCGAGAGTGAGGACCTGGCCGAGCTGGACCGGTTCTGCGACGCGATGATCGCGATCCGGGCGGAGATCGAGCAGGTCGCGTCGGGGCAGTGGCCGGCCGGGGACAACCCCCTGGCCAACGCGCCGCACACCGCGGCGATGGTCAGCGGCGACGACTGGGCGCACGCGTACCCGCGGTCGGTGGGCGCGTACCCGGCCGGGGTGGACCGGGCCGGGAAGTACTGGCCGCCGGTGCGGCGCATCGACGGCGCGTACGGCGACCGGAACCTGGTCTGCTCGTGCCCGTCGCCGGAGGCGTTCGAGGACTGACAACGTCGCAGCCGGTCGAGACTGACAACGGCGCGCCGGGGCGGGCGGTACGGCCTGCCCCGGCAGCCGCTACGGCCTGGCCGAGGACGTCCCGTACCGGGGGACTAGCCTGGCCGACGGCGGCTAAACGGTTACGCTGGGTGGTCGATCAGGCCGCGAGGGCGTGGCGGGCGGGACCGCGGTGCGGTGCGATGCTGCTGCCGTCAGGAAGCAACTCGCCGGTGTCCTCGAAGACGATCACACCGTTGCAGAGCAGGCTCCAGCCCTGCTCACGGAAGCAGGCGAGGACCCGTGCGGCTTCCCGGTCGGTGGCTTCAGCGGAGGGGCAGGTCGGTTGGTGCTGGCACATCAGGGTCTCCGGACTGTGGGGGCACTGTGTCATGGTTCACATGACCAGTGACGCACAGTACCAAGCGAAAGTGTCCAGCATCGACCAGGTGCCGGCCCGGCGCACACGAAATCCACTGAACGGATGAGGAAGGTCGGACCATACGGCGTGGAAACGCTCCCACGGGTGGATGCCGCGTCCCGCGGCCCGGCTGGGTATGCCGCGTCCCGCGGCCCGGCTAAGAGGGTCGATGTACCCGCGGCACCCACCGCCTGCCGCCACGCGCTCACCGAACGCGCCCGCCTGCAATGGCACCGCCGCGACGGCGGCGACCCCGCCGCCCTCGCCGAGGAGTTCCTCGCCGCGCACGGCCTGCCCCTGCACGACCTGACCCGACCCACCCCCACCCACCGCCACACCGGCCCCTGCGGCGCCGCGCTCTACCTGTCCGCCGCCGCCGGCGCGCACCTGGCCGGCGCACCCACCACCGCCCCCGAACCCGCGCCCACCCTGCCCGACCTCACCGTCGTCGTCTACGACCACGGCCCCACCCGAACCACCCCACCAGCCGCACCCACCCCCTGGTGGCTCGGCCCGTGGACCGACAGCTGGACCCCCCACCAACACGCCGACGCCGTCGACGCGGTCCGCGCCGCCATCGGCCGCGGCGACGTCTACCAGACCAACCTCGTCGGACACGCCGCCGCCCGCTACACCGGCGACCCCCTACCCGCCCTGAGCCGCCTCGGCGCGCTCCCCGGCGCCCGCTACGGCGGCGTCCTCACCGGCGACGGCTGGGCCATCGGCTGCGCCTCCCCGGAAACCCTCATCGAGGTCACCGACGGACACCTGATCACCCGACCCATCAAAGGCACCCGCCCGGCCACCCCCGCCGGCCGCGCCGAACTGCTCGCCAGCGCCAAGGAACGCGCCGAACACATCATGATCGTCGACCTGGAACGCAACGACCTCGCCCGCATCGCCCGCACCGGCACCGTCACCGTCGACGACCTGTTCGCCGTACGCCGCTGGTGCGACCTGTGGCAGGCCGAGTCGACAGTGCGCGCCACCGCCGCCGACGGCCTCGGCCTCGCCGACCTGCTCCGCGCCACCTGCCCCGGCGGCTCCGTCACCGGCGCACCCAAACACGCCGCCCTCACCCAGATCAACGCCCTCGAACCCGTCGGCCGCGGCGCCAGCATGGGCGCACTCGGCTGGGTCGCCCCCGGCCACGTCGACCTCGGCCTGACCATCCGCACCGCCGCCGCCGACACCGAACTGCTGCACACCTGGGCCGGCGGCGGCATCACCTGGGACAGCGACCCGCACGCCGAGGTCGCCGAAGCCGCCGCGAAAACCGCCCCGATCCGCGCCACCCTGGCCGGACACCGAACCCACCCGGACCGGCGATAAACTACCCGCCATGACCATGCGGCCCATCCGGATCATCGGCGACCCCGTCCTGCGCACCGGATGCGAACCGGTCACCACCTTCGACGCCGAGCTGCGGGCCCTCGTCACCGACCTGATGGACACCCTCCTCGGCGCCCCCGGCCGCGCCGGCGTCGCCGCACCACAGATCGGCGTCAGCGCCCAGGTGTTCGTCTACGACGCCGACGGGCACCGCGGCCACCTCATCAACCCCACCCTGGAACTCTCCGACGACCTCCAGGACGACGACGAGGGCTGCCTGTCCATCCCCGGCCTGTACTTCCCGACCGTACGGGCCCTGCACGCCACCGCCCACGGCGTCGACCAACACGGCGAACCACTCACCATCGCCGGCAGCGGATTCCTCGCCCGCGCCCTGCAACACGAAACCGACCACCTGCGCGGCACCCTGTACGTCGACACCCTGCGCGGCGACACCCGCCGCCGTGCCCTGCGCGAGATCCGCGCCGGCCGCTTCGACTCACCCAGCCGCCGCGCCTGACACCGTCACCGCCCAGCCGTCCGAGCCGTCAACGACCACTCGTCGTAGTCCGCGACCCGGGCGAAACCCACCCGCTCGTACAGGCGCACCGCCGCCACATTGTCGGCCCTCACGTTGAGCGTCACGTGCGCGACGTTCTCCCGCAGACGCGCACACAACGCCGCCACCACCGACGCGCCCAACCCCCGCCCCCGCCACCGCGGATGCGTCGTGACGTTACCCAACGCCGCCACCCGGTACGTCGGCGAGAACACGTGCACCCCGGCCACCGCCACCAGCGCCCCACCGTCGTAGATCCCCAGGTACTGCCCGGTCCGCAACATCCGCTCGTCAAACCAGTTGCCGGGATACGCCAACGCGTACAACTCCCGCACCTGCGGCAGGTCAGCCGCGCCGAGCACCACCCCCGCCGCGACCACCGCGTCCAACCTCGCCGGGTCGGTCAACGCCATCCGGTGATGCCGGCCACCGGACTCCCACCGAAACGACCCGGCCAACGCACCGACCAGCCCGGGCGACAGGTGCGCGTACAGCCGGGCCGGCAGCACCGGCGCCACCTCCGCCAGCAACACCGCAAGCGCCTCCACGTCCCCCGGCGCGGCGAACGCCAACAACGTCGGCACGTCCACGCCGTGATACAGCAACGCGACCTGCTCACCCCGCCGGAACCACGACGTGTACGGCCAGAAGAAATCGTCCAGATCACCCAACTGGTAGGCGTGCAACACCGGGTCACGCCCCAACAACCGCGCCAACACCACACGGTCGTGCTCGGCCCGCACCCCCATCAGCGCGCCACCCACTGGTCATGGCCGAGCTTCGCGACCAACGCCACCACCACCACCAGCAACACCACCCGCACGAACCCCGACCCGCGCCGCAACGCCATCCGCGCCCCCAGCACCGCACCGGCGATGTTGCACACCGCCATCCCGGCCCCCAGCAACCACCACACGTGCCCGGTCACCGCGAACACCACCAGCGCACCCAGATTCGTACCCGCGTTGACGACCTTCGCCATCGCCGACCCGTGCACGAAGTCCGCGCCGACCAGCGCGGTGAACGCCAACACCAGGAACGTGCCGGTCCCCGGACCGATCAACCCGTCGTACAGGGCGATACCCACCCCGGCCACCGCGACCACCGCCACCACCCGCACCGGAGTCCGCCGCTGCGGCAGCGCCACCACCCCCAACCGGGGACGCACCAGCACGAACACCGCCACCGCCACCAGCACCACCAGCACCACCGGCCGGTACGCCGACGCCGGCACCGCCCCGGCCAACGCCGCGCCCACGCCCGCACTCACCACCGCCAGCCCCGCCGCCGGCGCCACCACCCGCCAGTCCACCGCGGTCCGCCGCGCGTACGTCGCCGCCGCCGTGGCCGTACCGAAGATCGCCGCCAACTTGTTCGTCCCCAACGCGGTGGCCACCGGCAACCCCGGCGCGGCGACCAGCAACGCCGGCAGCAGCAACAACCCACCACCACCGACCACGGCGTCAACCCACCCGGCCATCGCGGCGGCGGCCAGCAGAGTACTCAGGGATACGGCGTCCACGGGCGCCAATTCTGCCCACCGGGGCAGGGCCGACCGGCACCGCAGTGGCAAGCCTCACCTGGTCAGCGACCCCGGGAACGCCGCAACCACACCCCCAACGCGCCAATCGCCACGAACACCAGCACGGAACACACCAACAGCTTCAGCACCCGGCCACCATGCCACGGCCACGTATGGTGCAGAAGTGCGCCTGGCCACCTTCAACCTGCTGCACGGACGATCCCTGACCGACGGGCTCGTCAACTCCGACCGCCTCACCGCCGCCATCGGCGCCCTCGACGCCGACGTGCTCGCCCTGCAGGAGGTCGACCGCGACCAACACCGCAGCGGCAAACTCGACCTCACCACCATCGCCGCCCACGCCCTCGACGCACCGCAGCACCGCTTCGCCGCCGCCGTCGTCGGCACCCCCGGCGAACACTTCCGCCCCCTGCGCCACGAGGACGACGGACACGGCGAACCCTGCTACGGCATCGGCCTGATCAGCCGCCACCCCGTCCGCAGCTGGCACATCACCCGCCTCAAACCCGCCCCCGTACGCTCCCCGGTCTACGTGCCCGGCCCCCGCGGCGGCCTCATCCTCCTCCACGACGAACCCCGCGTCGTCCTCGCCGCCGTCCTGGACACCCCCCACGGCCCCCTCACCGTCGCCGCGACCCACCTGTCCTTCGTCCCCGGCTGGAACGCCCGCCAACTACGCCAGACCGTGCGCGCCCTGCGCGCGCTACCCGGCCCCCGCGTCCTGCTCGGCGACCTCAACCTGCCCGCCGGCGCCGCCCGGCTCATCTCCGGCTGGCACCCCCTCGGCCGCCGCCCCACCTACCCCTCCGGGCAACCCCGCGTCCAACTCGACCACGTCCTCGCCGACCGGCACGCCCTCGACCAACTCCCACCGGTACGCGCCGTCACCACACCGCCGTCCACCATCTCCGACCACCGCCCCCTGCTCGTCGACCTCGGCTGAACCCGCCAACCACCCGCCCGACATGCGTAGGTTGGAAACCACCGCCGCCACGGAGCTGACCATGAGCGACACACCCGACACCATCGTGCTCATCCACGGGTTCTGGGTCACCCCCCGCAGCTGGGAACACTGGGTCACCCACTACCAGGACAAGGGCCTACGGGTACTCACGCCCACCTACCCCGGGCTGGAGGCCGAGGTCGAGGCGATCAACGCCGACCCGAGCCCCCTGGAGACACTCACCGCGCCGCAGATCATCGCCCACCTGTGCGCGGTGCTCGACGCACTGCCCACGCCACCGATCATCATCGGCCACTCCGCCGGCGGAGCGTTCACCCAGGTGCTCCTCGACCGCGGCTACGGCGCCTCGGCGGTCGTGCTCAACTCCGCACCCACCGAAGGCGTCACGGTGACCCCCCTCTCGCAGCTGCGCTCCACCTTCCCGGTGCTACGCAACCCCGCCAACCGGCACCGGGCCGTCGGCTTCACCTTCGACCAGTGGAACTACGCGTTCACCAACACCTTCGACGAGCGCACCGCCCGCGCCCTCTACGAGCGCTACGCCATCCCCGCCGCCGGCGGCATCCTCTGGGACGGCGTCCTGGCCAACCTGCTGCCCGGCCCCCAGGACATCGCCGTCGACTACGACAACCAACGACGCGCCCCGCTGCTGTTCATCTCCGGCTCCGAAGACCACATCATGCCGCCCAGCGTGCAACACGCCAACGCCGCGCACTACCAGGGCGACACCATCACCGAGGTCGAACTCTTCGAGGGATACGCCCACCTGCTACCCGCCCAGCACGGCTGGCAGCAGATCGCCGACCACGCCCTCGACTGGGCACTACGACACGCCCGCTGACCGGCGCGCTCAATCCCGGTCCACCGCCACCAGCGACGCCAACACCCGGTTGGTGCGGTTGGCCCGCACCGCCTCGCGCTGCTGCCCGGCCGTCACCTCGATGTACGTCTGCGACGACGCCAACGACGCATGCCCCAACAACCGCATGATCTCCGCAGCGCTCGCCCCGTCCTCCGCCAACCGGGTCGCGAACGTGTGCCGCAGCGCGTGCAACCGCGCCCCCCGCGGCACCCGATCCCCGATACCCGCCCGCCGATAACACGACTCCACCAGATACTGCAGCCCACCACGACGCAGCGGCTCACCGTGACGATCCACGAGCAACGCCGAGTCGGGGCGCACCGACCGCCCCCCGAAACGCCGCCGCCGACTGTCCAGATAGTCGGCCACCACCCGGTCCAGATCGGCCTCGATCGGCACCACCCGCGGCCGCCCACCCTTGCCCGACACCTCGATACGCCGCTCACCCGGCCGACCCGCCAGCGACCCGACCCGCAGCGCCAGCAACTCCGACAGGCGCAACCCGGCGCACAACGCCACCGCCAGCACCGCCACGTCGCGCTCCGGCCACGGGTCGCGCTGCCGACCGTCGTCGCGGGCGACCGACGCGAGCAGCACCTCGGGGGTGTCCGTGCCCCGCAGCGGCTTGGGCTGGGGGAGTAGCGCCCGGGGTCGCCCGACCGCCGGCATCGGGTTGCCCGCCAGCAGCCCCTCGGCCACCAGGAACGTGAAGAAACTGTTCCAGGTGGACCAGGCGCGGTGCACCGACGCGGCCGCCCGCGGAGCGGCGAACCGCGCGAAGGCCGCCCGCATCACCCGGGGGGAGAGGTCGGTGATCGACAGGTCGGTCAGGGGGAGGGGAGCGGTGGTGTCCTCGGCGATCAGCTCGCCCACCGAGTGCAGGTCCCGCCGGTACGCCGCCAGGGTGTGGGGGGAGGGCTTGCGGGTGGCCCGCGCGGTCAGGAACTCCTCGATCAGCACCCCGAGCGATTCGTCCTTTTTGTCATGCATAAGGGATATTATGCAGCATTTTCGTGTTACCGGGAAGAGGGGAGGAGGGGGAGCGATGCCCGAACCCAGGCGGTACGTCCTGACCGGAGCACCCGGCGCCGGCAAGACGACCCTGCTGGAAGCGCTGCGCCACCGGGGACACCTCACGGTGCGGGAGGCGGCCACCGACGTCATCGCCGAGCGCCAGGCACAGGGCCACGCCGAGCCGTGGCGCGAACCCGGATTCCTCGACGCGGTCGCCGCCCTCCAGCACCGCCGTCAGGCCGACGTCGACAGGCATGGGCCGGTGCAACTGCACGACCGGTCACCACTGTGCACCCTGGCGCTGGCCCGCTACCAACGCAGGCCGGCAGGTCCCGCGCTGCGAGCCGAACTCGACCGGATCACGCGGCTGCGGACCTACCAGCGGCTGGTGTTCATGATCAGCCCGCTGGGCTTCATCCGACACACACCCGCACGCCAGATCAGCTACGCCGAGTCGCTGGCCTTCGCGCGGGTGCACAGACAGGTGTACGAAGAGTACGGACACCATCTGGTGGACGTCCCGGCCGGGCCGCTGTGGAAGCGGGTCGCGGTGATCGAGAGGCACGTATCGTGGCCGACGTGACGTCGCCAGGCGCGAACTGCCCCACCTGCGGTCAGCCCCGCCTGCCGATCATCTACACCGAGCGCGACGACCACACCGATCCGGCCTGCCCGCAGCGGCACGAGTGGCGGGCCGGCGGGGACCCAGCAGCGGTACCAGGCGCCGTCCCCGACGGTCCCGACGAACGCGGCCCGGCGACGAGCGTGGACTCCGTACGCACCAGCGACGGGCGGACCTGGCGGATCGGCACGGCCGGCGACGTCGGCTGGATCGCCGGCCACACCACACCAGGGCTCTCGGTCACCGCGGCGATCCCGCCGGTCTTCGACGCGTACGCCACGTGCCATCCGCCCGACGGCGTCAGCCTGCAGGCCCACGAGCACGCCGTGGTCCGCGAACTCGCCGCCGTCACCCCCGACCAGCCCTGGTGGCTGGGGTATCTCGACACCGGCGCCCACGACATCGTCTTCCCGTACGCGGCGAAGGTCTCCCTCTACGGAGGCTGGTCCTATGTGCTTGTCGAGGCCGGACCCGAGCAGGCCCTCACCTGGCGGACCGGTCACCTGCGCGGCGACGGAGCGCTGCCCGACCTCTTCTTTCCGGCGGATCGGTCCTGGCTCGTCTCCGCCCTCTGGGACGACACCTGGACCGACGTCGGCGGCAGCGCGCTCGTGCTCGCGGCCCTGCGCCGCGATCCGCTTGTCAACGCGCGCCTCGTCCAACCCGACGAGGACGCCTGCCCGCCGGGTCGGACGCGCGACTAGGGACGGTGAGGGGATCCCCAAGCCGCTTCACTTTACATAATGTGCATTATCGAATCAGGATTCGGGTCGCGGGTTGAGGGGCAACCGGTCAGAGCTCTTCGAGTGCGGTGTCGGCCCACCTCGCCCAGGCGTCACGCCAGCGCCAGTCGATGGCCTCGCGCTCGTTGATGGGCACGCCCTGTCGGGACATGAGGTGTTGCCGTTCGCGCCAGGCGCGTTGAGCCGGATGACTGGACACACCTTCACTCAGCCCGGTGCCGTACAGCAGGATTTCGTTGATGGCGCGGGCGCGCAGCGTCGCGTGCTCATCGAACCAGGTGGTGCCATCGGCGATGCTGGTGACGTGGGCGACGATGTCGCTCACCGCACGGTTGGCGTCGGTTTCGTCCTGATCGGTGAGTTGCCTCTGTCGACGCACGGCGGCTTGCCAGAGCGTCGACCAGTACGGGGGCAGGTGCGGCGGTGCTCCCCCGTCGGCCATCCAGGCGTTGTGGTCCCGACGGCTGCGCAGGGCGGCGTCGATGAGCGCCCGGTGTGGTTCGCCGGGCGGCAGGGCGACCGGTTCCGTGGGCGGTGTCTCCGCCGTAGGTCGGCTACCCAGTGCGTCGAGCAGTGGGGTGAGGTCGGTGACCGAGCCGAGGTGCACGGTGGCCGGGTGCCAGTCGCGGGCCGTCACGGTGATCTCGACACCGTCGCGTTCGCAGCGGGTCGCCCACCACCGATGACCGGCTCGTACCGTACGGCCGGGAACTGGCTGGTCGTCGACCAGGACAGTCGTGTCGTTCTCGGTCCATTCGACGTCGGAGAACCGGTCGCCGGCGAGTCGCATGCCGTGTTCGAGGTGCGTGCGTAACGGGCCGGCGTTGACCGGGAGGTCGGCCCAGCGGGCGGTGTCGACGGTCGCCCACGGTCCGGTGGTGGGGTCGCCGTGCACGACTCGGACGACGGTGATCGTGCCGTCGAAGGTTTCGGTGCCGGCGAAGCACTCGGTGGCCGGGCGGTCGGGGCCGGTGAGCGCGACGACCGGTGTCGCGCTGTCCAGCAGTTCCCGGCGGACGCGTTCGGTCTGTTGCACGAACCGTTCGTCCGGGCCGGGCGACGGGTCGTGTTTCATCCCGGCCTCCTCGTCGGTGCGGGCTGTGTCCTGCTGCCGTTCATCATGGTGCCAGTGCGGTGTGGCTGCGGGCGAGGTCGGGCGAAGGTGGTGGCCGGGCTAAGGCACCGAGGCCTGGGATCCATCGGGCAGGGTCACGATCCGGTGGCCGTGGGCGTTGGCGACCTCGGCGTCGAAGCCGAACAGGGCCATGCCCAGTGTCGCGGTGGAGGCGGTGGAGTCCGGTGCGGCGGCGTTCGCCGGGATGGGGGTCAGACCGGAGGCCGCCAGCGCGAGAGCCAGCAGTGCCGCCGCAGAGACGGACCTGCGGCGCGCGCTTGTAGACGTCATCCAGTTCTCCCCGTGCTGGTTGGTGCCGCTCCCCGTATTGATTGGCACCGTGGAAAACATAAATCAATGTTGATGTATTTCCACAAGGCCCGCTCCCCCAGTTCGGGGTGTCACGTTTGCGTGCGGCGCAGCCACTCCTGGGTGTGCGATCGCAGCACCGCGGGCTGCTCGTACGGCAGGTAGTGTCCGGCGGCGTCGACCACGGTGAAGGTGCCGCGGGAGTAACGGCGCATGGCGCGAAACTGGTCGGCGTAGCCGACGACGCGGTCCTGGCGGCCGGTGAGCACGGTGACCGGGCCGTCGAAGACGATCTCGGCGGTCTCGTCGGGCAGCGCGTAGTCGGGACCGGACTGCAGCTTCTGCAGGAACGTTTCGTCGCCGGGGCCGCCGGAGTCCAGTGCCGCGAGCACCGTCGCGACGACGGCTGGGGTGCGCTGGCCCAGGGCCGCGTCGAGGTGCGCGCGCAGGGCGGCGGGTGCGTCGTCGAGCCAGCCCGTGGGTGCGTCGAGCGGTGGCTCGTCGGGCAGGGTCCGCGTGTCGCGGGCGATGGTGACACCGGGGCAGACGAGGAGCAGGCCGCGGACGAGGTCGGGTCGTTGACGGGCGATGCCGGCGGCCAGGTACGCGCCGTAGGAGGCGCCGGCCAGCAGGACCGGTGCGCCGACGTGGTCGTCGAGCCACGCGCACACGCTGTCCAGCACCGCCTGGGACGTGGGTGCGCAGGTCGCGGGGGTGTCTCCGTGGCCGGGCAGGTCCAGGTAGGTCTCCCGCAGGTCGGCGCCCGCGAAGGCGGAGCCGAAGGCGGTGGCCGTGGCGGCACGGCTCATGCTGAACATGGGCAGGCACACCACTTCCGGGCCGGTGCCCGGTGATCGGTCGTACGCCAGGTTCATGGCAGAGGTCCTCGCTTGAAGCGGTGGGCAGGAGACGCGGCCCAGCCTACAAACGGGTGTGCGTGAGCGTGGTGTGGTCTCTACAGTGGTGCGCTCTGGGCCGGCGCGTGTGCACGTGACCGGCGGAATCGTGTGTCACCACGGGGGAACGCCTTGATGAGTACGTCTGTCCGTGTCGTGCTGGGCCTGGTCGCGACCGCTGGTCTCGTGGTGGGTTGCCAGCCTGCCACGAAGGAGAGCGCGGCGAGCGCCAGTCCTTCGGCGAGCGCGGTGCCTTCGGTGAGTGTGGCGCCGAGCCCGACGGTCGACGTCGCGGCGAACAGCAAGCAGGTCTGCGCCACGACCCTCGCGATGGTCAAGAAGCACTACGTGGCGATGGCCGACGATGCGATCGCCGCCATCGACAAGCCGGTCAGTGCCAAGGAGGCGGGCGCGAAGGTCCGTGGTCACTACACGGCGCTGCTGGCGGATCTGCGGAAGGCGGCGCCGACTGCTGTCGACCCGCAGGTGCGCGCCGGGTTGGAGACTCTGGCCACGGGGGTCGAGAAGCACCTCGCCGGGCCGAAGGCCACCGAGGTCGAGGCCCCGGATCTCGATCCGTTGCTGACGGCGTTGGACACCGCCTGCGGTCGCTGACCGTCGTGGGGCGCCGGGCCGTGTCGGCCGGCGCCCACGAACAGCGCGAGACGGGGGTACGGCTCGACGTCGCGGCACCTGCGGTGCAGGTGCCGGGCTCCCCCGCTCCGGTGAGGTCGGGGTGTTCGAGCGGTAGCCCTGGGTGTGGTGGAGTTTCGATCAGGTCCGGGTGGCCGTTACCCGCGTCACACCTGGGCGGTAAACGGTCGTCTGGGCTGTAACCCTTCTTCAAGGTAAGCGCCGTCGCTGTCGCCGACCTCACGTGCGCCGTTCGCGGGGGAATTCCGGGAGCGGGTCGCGCGGTTCTCCGTTCGGAAGATCAGGATCACATGATCGAATGGAAGTGCCATGCACATGCGCTCAGATGCGGTAGTGCTGTTCGGTGTCACTGGCGACCTCGTTTCGAAGAAGCTGTTTCCGGCGCTGTACGAGTTGACCCGGCGCGATCGCCTCGACGTCCCGGTGATCGGGGTGGCCCGCTCCCCCTGGGATGATGAGCAGCTCGTCACGATGGCCCGCAAGGCGGTGGCCGAGGCCAACGACGAGGTCGACGACGAGACGTTCGACCGGCTGGCGCACCGCCTTTCGATGATCTCCGGCGACTACGCGGACCCGGCCACGTACCAGCGGCTGGCCGAGCGGCTGCGGGGCGCCGAGCGGCCGGTCTTCTATCTTGCGATTCCGCCGGCGGTGTTCGGTGCCGTCGTGGAGGGTCTGGCGGCGGCTGGTCTGGCCGATCGGGGTCGGGTGATCGTGGAGAAGCCGTTCGGGCGCGACCTGGAGTCCTCCCGTGAGCTGGACCGGACGCTGCGGGGGGCCTTCGACCAGGAGCGGGTGTTCCGCATCGACCACTACCTCGGCAAGGAGGCCGTCGAGGGGTTGTACGCCTTCCGGTTCGCCAACCGGCTCTTCGAGCCGCTGTGGAACAACCAGCACATCGACAACATCCAGGTCACTCTGGCTGAGGGTTTCGGCACGCAGGGCCGCGCCGGCTTCTATGACACGGTGGGCGCCACCCGGGACGTGTTGCAGAACCACATCCTGCAGGTCGTGGCGCTCATCGCGATGGAGGCGCCCGCCGCCGACGACACCGACGCGTTCAATGCCGCGGAGGTCGCGGTGCTGCGGCAGATCGAGCCACTGTCGCCGCGCTCCACCGTCCGGGGGCAGTACGCCGGCTACCGCGACGAGCCGGGCGTCGCGTCGGACTCGAACACCGAGACGTTCGTCGCCACCCGGTTGACTGTCGATTCCCCCCGCTGGGCGGGCGTGCCCTTCTACCTGCGGACCGGCAAGTCCCTGCCGGGCACGGCGACCGAGGTCGTGGTCGAGTTCAAGCAGCCGCAGCGCTCTTTGATCCCCGCCGAGGGTGGGGCCGAGGCGCCCGCGAACCTGCTGCGGTTCCGGTTGGGTCGTGGTGACGGCATCACGATGTCGATCCAGGCGAAGAGCCCGGGTGCGGAGGTGGCGAGTCGTCCGGTGGATCTGTCTGTCGACTTCGGTGCGGCGCTGGGTCGTCGTCAGGAGGCGTACGAGCGGTTGCTCGACGACGCGATGGACGGGCAGCACCTGCGTTTCGCGCGGGCGGAGACGATCGAGCAGGAGTGGCGCATCGTGGCGCCGATCCTGGACCTGGCGGCGGTGCAGTCGTACGACAGGGGCACCTGGGGTCCGGCGGACGCCGACGCGTTGGGCGGTGGGTGGCACACGCCGGTTCTGGGGTAGGCGCGGTGCGGTTCCGGTCAGTGGCGCTGATTGACCGCTCAGCTCAGCGTGGTGACCGTCCGGCGATGGTGAGGTTTGCCCCCTGCGTGTGGTGTGGGCACGTTGTGCGGGACGTCTCTCGTCCTCGTCGGAGAGGAAGCAGCGCATGCTTTCCGCACTCGATCGTCGGCACACCGTCGCGCCGCCCGGCTACAGCAGGTGGCTCATCCCCCCGGCGGCGTTGGCCATTCATCTCTGTATCGGTCAGGTCTATGCCACAAGCGTCTACAAGAACTCGCTGATCGCCCACTTCGACACCAGCCAGACCGCGATCGGGGTGATCTTCAGCATCGCGATCGTGATGTTGGGGTTGTCCGCCGCGGTCGCCGGGACCTGGGTGGAGGCGAACGGGCCGCGTAAGGCGATGTTCGTCTCGGCCTGTTTCTGGGCGGCCGGCTTCCTGGTGGGTTCGCTGGGTATCGCCACGAAGCAGTTGTGGTTGCTGTATCTGGGTTACGGGTTGCTCGGTGGTATCGGTCTGGGTATCGGTTACATCTCCCCCGTCTCCACGTTGATCAAGTGGTTTCCGGATCGGCCGGGTCTGGCCACCGGGTTGGCGATCATGGGGTTCGGTGGTGGGGCGATGGTCGCCTCTCCCCTGTCCCGGCAACTGCTGTCGTTCTACGACCCCGGCTACGACCCGGCGAACGCGGGCTCGACGGCGTCGGGCAGCGCGCTGGTGTGGTTGTTCGTGACGCTCGGCCTGGCCTACTTCGTGATCATGATGTTCGGGGTGGCGAACGTGCGGGTGCCCGCGGAGGGGTGGCGCCCGGCCGGCTTCGATCCTGCGAGCGTGGCGGCGAAACCGCTTGTCACCAGGGCGAACGTGTCGGCGGCGAACGCGGTGAAGACCCGCTCGTTCTGGCTGCTGTGGGTGGTGTTGTTCTGCAACGTGACCGCGGGCATCGGCATCCTGGAACAGGCCAGTCCGATGATCCAGGACTTCTTCCGGGACAACGGCACGTCGGCGGTGTCGGTGGCGGCGGCCGGCGGGTTCGTGGGGCTGCTGTCGCTGTTCAACATGGCGGGTCGGTTCGTGTGGTCGTCGACCTCGGACGTCATCGGCCGCAAGCCGATCTACCTGGTGTACCTGGGTGTCGGCATGGTGCTGTACGCGCTGCTGGCGCTCGTCGGGCAGACCGCGACGGCGTTGTTCGTGCTGTTGGCGTGCGTGATCCTGTCGTTCTACGGCGGCGGGTTCGCCACGGTGCCGGCGTACCTGCGGGACCTGTTCGGGACGTTCCAGGTCGGGGCGATCCATGGCCGGTTGCTGACCGCGTGGTCGGCGGCGGGGATCGCGGGTCCGCTGATCGTCAACGGGTTCCTCGACGCGCAGGGCGAGCCGGGTTCGTTGACGGCGGCGGCGTACCGCCCGGCGCTGTTCACGATGGTTGGTGTGCTGGCTGTGGGCTTCGTGGCGAACCTGCTGGTGCGGCCGGTGCCGCAGCGCTACCACGAACCGGCACCGGAGCGTGGCGTGGATGAGGAGACGAAGGTGGAGAGGAGTGCCACGCGATGAGTGACGACAGCCGTTCCGGGCAGCAGGCCCGGTTGTGGATCTCCTGGTTGGTGGTGGCGGCGCTGCTCGGCTACGGGGTGGTGCAGACCGTCATCACGGCGGCGAAGCTGTTCACGCACTGAACCTGGTCCGGCGGTCTCTGACCACGAACGTGGTCCGGCGGTCTCTGCCCGCTGCGCACGGGAGGTCAGAGACCGCCGGAGACCCGCAGGACCGTGCCGGTGGTGTACGAGGCGTCCGGGCCGAGCAGCCAGGCGATGGCGGCGGCGATCTCGTCGGGTTCGCCGGCGCGGCCCAGCGGGATGCGGCCGGCGGCGGTGTCGGCGCGGTCGGGTACGCCGGAGTCGGCGTGGATGTCGGTGCGCACGATGCCGGGTGCGACGGCGTTGACCCGGATGCCGTTCGGGGCGAGTTCCTTGGCCAGGCCGACGGTGAGGGTGTCGGTGGCGGCTTTCACGGCGGCGTAGTGCACGTACTCCCCCGGGCTGCCGAGGGTCGCGGCGGCGGAGGAGACGTTGACGATCGCCCCGCCGTGGGTGAGGCGGCGGGCGGCCTGCTGGGCGCAGAGGACGTAGCCGACGAGGTTGACGTCGACGACCCGGCGCAGGTCGTCGACGCGCAGCTCGGTGAAGGGCCCGATCGGGCTGGTGACGCCGGCGTTGTTGACCAGGCCGGTGAGGGGGCCGAGGTGGGCGGCCGCGTCGAACAGGTGGTGTACCTGCTCGGGGTCGGTGGTGTCGGCGCGTACCGCGATGGCCTGTGCGCCGGCGGCGCGCAGGTCGGCCAGGACGGTGGTGGCGGCGGCCTCGTCGCGGCGGTAGCACAGCGCGATGTGGTGACCGGTGTGGGCGAGGCGGCGGGCGGTGGCCGCGCCGATGCCCCGGCCGCCGCCGGTGATGACGGTGACGGGTGCCACGGTGCCTCCCGGCGGGTGTGACGGCTGCGTGCTGGTCGTGCCGACGCTACCGTGACCGGCGCGGGTGGGTCGTCGAGAGGAGCGTCACATGCGGCGGGCGTTGGTGCTCGGCGGGGTGACCGGGGTGGCCTGGGAGTTGGGGCTGCTGGCGGGGTTGGTCGAGCAGGGTGTGCCGGTCACCGAGGCGGATCTGGTGGTGGGTACGTCGGCGGGTTCGGTGGTCGGCGCGCAGGTGTGCTCCGGGTTGCCGGTGCAGCGGTTCCACGCCGAGCAGTTGGCGCCGCCGTCGAGTGAGCTGGCGGCGCGGCTGGGCGTCGCGGTGCTGGCGCGGCTGATCTGGGCCGGTGGGCGTAGCCGGGACGCGGTGCGCTCGCGGGCGCGGATCGGGGCGATGGCGGTGGCGGCGCGTACCCCGTCGGAGGCGTCGCAGCGGGCGGTGATCGAGGCCCGTCTGCCGCGGCGGGAGTGGCCGGCGCGGCGGCTGCTGGTCGCGGCGGTGGACGCGTCGTCCGGGGAGTTCGTGGTGTTCGACCGCGACAGCGGGGTGTCCCTGGTGGACGCGGTGGGGGCGAGTTGCGCGGTGCCGGGGGTGTGGCCGCCGGTGACGATCGGCGCGCGTCGGTTCGTCGACGGTGGGATGCGCTCGTCGGTGAACGCGGACCTGGCGGCGGATGCGCGGGCGGTGCTGGTGCTCGCGCCGACGTCGGCGTCGTTCGGGCCGATGCCGCGGCTGTCGGCGCAGGTGGCTGGGTTGCGGGCGGGCGGGTCGCGGGTGGTGGTGGTGACGCCGGGCGCGGCGGCGCGTGCGGCGATCGGCCGCAACGTGCTGGACCCGGCGCGTCGGGCGGGTGCGGCGCGGGCTGGGCGGGCCCAGGCCGAGGTGGTGGGTGCCGAGGTGGCGGCGCTCTGGGTGTGATCGCTTACGCTCTGCGCGCGGTCGATCAGACGATGGAGGTGCGCGGTGGCGGGTGTGGGTGTCGGCGACGAGGTGCGGGATTTCGAGCTGCCGGATGAGACGGGCACGCCGCGGCGGTTGTCGGAGTTCCTGGCGGCGGGGCCGGTGGTGCTGTTCTTCTACCCGGCGGCGATGACCCGGGGGTGCACGGCGGAGAGCTGTCACTTCCGCGACCTCGCGGCGGAGTTCACGGCGCTGGGCGCGACGCGGGTGGGCATCAGCCGTGACCCGGTGGCGAAGCAGGCCGAGTTCTCGAAGCTGCACGGCTTCGACTATCCGTTGTTGTCGGACGTCGACGGTGCGGTGGCGCAGCAGTTCGGGGTCAAGCGGCGGGTGCCGTTGGGGCCGTTGAGCATGAAGCGGATGACGTTCGTGATCGGCGTCGACCGGCGGGTCGTCGAGGTGATCCACAGCGAGGTCAGCATGAACGAGCACGCGGACCGGGCGCTGCGGGCGCTGGGCGGGTGAGCGGGGTGTGAGCCCCGTGCGGCGGGTGTCGCAGCCGGCTGGTATCAAGACAGCAATCAAACAGGTGTACGGAAGAGGGTTGTGATGGATGCCGGCCAGGGTTTGTCCACTAGCGAGGTGCAGAGCATCCGGGAGGCGTTGGCGGCCGGGCGTAAACCGCGGGTGGTGTTCACCGCGGCGGCGGGTCAGATCGCCGGTCAGGTCGGTCAGGTGATCGAGTTGACCGATCCCGAGGCGTCCGACGAGTTCGTGGTGGTGCGCTTCGGTCGGGACGAGTTGCCGTTCTCCCCCGCTGACCTGGCGGTGGCGCCCAAGGGTGTGACGCGTCGGGTGGTGGAGCCGAAGCCGGAGCCCGAGCCGGAGGTGCCGGCGGTGGCGGCGCCGGAGTTCGTGTTGGACACGCCGCGGGTGCCCGCGCAGCGACAGGAGGAGCCGAAGGTGGAGCAGGCGGAGAAGCCGCCGGCGCGGCGGGCGGTCAAGGCCGTCAAGCCGAAGGGTCCCGCGGGTCTCACCGTGACGTTGGCGTACGCCGATGGTGAGTGGACGGTCGCCGCGCAGCAGGGCAGCAAGGCCTTGGCGAAGCCGTACGTGGTGAAGCCGGCGGAGGCGTTGAAGATGGTGGCTCTGGTCGACGTGCCGGGGGTGCAGGAGGCGGTGGAGCAGATCCTGGGCACGGAGCGGGCCGAGGCGGAGCAGCAGGCGGACAAGCTGCGCGCGGAGTTGGCCGAGATCGAGGCCCGGTTGGCGGAGTTGCGCGAGGCCCGCTGAGCGTGTTCAGCGGCGGGTGTGGTGGTCCAGCAGCCGGGTGAGCAGGTGGGTCAGCTGTTCGCGTTCGGTGGCGGACAGCGGGGCGAGCAGGTCGCGTTGGACGCGGTCGAGGGTGTCGCCCAGCCGGTGGGCTTCGTCGGCGCCGGTGGTGGTGAGGCTGATGACGTTGCGGCGGCGGTCGGCCGGGTCGGGGGCGCGGACGACGAGTCCCCGACCGGCCAGGTCGTTGACGGCGGCGACGACGTCGCTGCGGTCTATGCCGCAGCGGCGGCCGAGGTCGGCCTGGCTGGCGGGGCCGTCCTCGGCGAGCGCGGCGAGCAGCCGGTAGTGGTAGCCGCGCAGGTCGTGCGCGGCGAAGCCTTCGGTGAGCAGGCGGGTGGCGTGGCTGGCGGTCTGGTTGAGCAGCCAGGTCGGGGTGGTGCGTAGCCCGGCGGGTGACTGCGGGGCGGTGGCGTCCATGGGCGGCAGCCTAACAGGAATCGTTGGCGCGACCCACGATCGGTGTTACGTTGGTCTCGCCAACGTTGGTGCAGCCAATGTTTCCCAGGAGGCGTCATGTCCACCACTCCCACCCTCAACGGCCAGGCCATCGGCCAGGCCCACTACGCGACCCGGGCACTGCTCGAACGGGCGCTCGCGCCCCTCGGCGTCAGCTTCGGCCAGGTGCTCGCGCTCAACGTCCTCGCCGCCGGCCCCGCCGAGCCGGCTCAGCTCGTGCGTCGGATCACCAGCACCCTCAAGGTCGACGAACCGGCCGTGCACCAGGTGATCGCCAGCCTCACCGACGCCGACCTCGCGTACCTCGACGAGGCGTCCCTGCGGCTCACCGACACCGGTCGCGCCACGCAGGCCCGCATCGCCGACGCCGTAGCGGGCATCACCGCCCGGCTGTACGCGGACATCCCCACCGACGAGGCCCGCATCGCGGCGCGGGTGCTCACCCTCGTCACCCAACGCGCGAACGCCGAGCTGGCGGCGATCCCGGCCTGACCGCGCGGCCGGTACCCAGCCCGTGGGTGCCGGCCGCCGGAACCACCTACCGTTGCGGGCGCTGCCCGAGCTGCGCCACCACGGCCCGGTGCAGTACGGCGGTCGTGCCCAGCACCGTCCCGGGCGGCCCGTCGGCGGTGTCCGCCACGAGATAGCTGCGCTCACCGAGGTAGTCGAACGTCCGCTCATCGAAGATCCACTCGTCGCGGCGGCTGCGCTCGGTGTGCGCGACGGCTATCCCCCGCCGCCCGGCCGCGTCGGTGACCCCGCGCACCACCTCGACCCCGGGGATCTTCGCCGCGGCCCGGTAGAGCGCGGCGCTCGTGCGCGGCGGCACCAACGACTCGCGCAGGATGTCACCGATCGCGGTGAACGCCGCACCGTCGCGGCTGGTGCCCCGACCCCGGTCCTCGCGTTCGGCGTACAGCTTCGCCAGCAGGGCGTCCGGGTCGTCGGGCAGGTCGACGAGCGCGGCGTTCGGGGTCACGTCCGTGAGCGTCTCGCTCTCCGGAATCACGCCGACGATCGGCGCGTCGAAGAACGGCTGCCGCAGCAGGCCGTCACCCCGTTCGTCGCGGGGGATCCAGATCTCCCGCTCGTGCACCGGTCGCAGCCGCGCCGGGCCGTCACCGAGTTCGGCGAAGGCGCCCCGGCTCTTGATGTAGACGTAGCCGCCCTCGCCGGGCGGTGGTCCCGGCTTGTCGGCCGCGGCCACGGCCATCCGGTTGAGCAGCAGCGTCGCGCCGACGCGTTCGCCCTGCATGACCGGGACGACAAGGGGCGCGCTGCGCGACGCCCACGGCTGGGCGACCACCCCGACCGCGACCGCGACGGCCAGCGCCGCCACCGGCACGAGCACCCGGACCCGTCGGGGCCGCCGTGCCGGCCGCCGGACCTCGGTCAGCAGATGATGCCGCAGTGCCTGTCGGCGCAGCGCCGGCAGGGCCGGCACGGGCGGGGCGGAGGTCTCTCTCATCGGTGCTCTCCCTGCTCGACGGGGATCATCCGGGTACCGGTCAACTCCTGCTGCGCCAGCGCTCGCAGCCGGGCGCGGGCCCGCGACAGCCGGGAGCGCACGGTCCCGACGGGTACGCCCAGCGCCTCGGCCGCCGCCGCGTAGTCCAGGTGCGACCACACGCAGAGCAGGAACACCTCCCGGTCGGCGCGGCGCAGCGCCCGCAGTCCCGCCAGGGCGGCGGCCACCTGGTCGGCGTCGTGCATCCGGTCGACGACCTCGTCGGCGAAGTCCGGCACGACGTCGCGTACCGGCAGCCGCCGCAACGCCTCCCGGTGCCGGCGCGCCGCCCGTCGGCGATTGCGCAGCACGTTCGTCGCGATGCCGAGCAGCCACGGGCGCAGGGTGTCGCCGTCCGGGCGCAGGGATTCGCGGATCCGCCACGCCTCGAGGAAGGTCAGCGACACCACGTCCTCGGCGTGCGCCGGGTCGCCTCCGCTCCACAGCGCATGTCGATGGATCGCGTCGGCGTGCTCGTCGAAGAGCTCACCCAACGCCTCGGAGTCTCCGGCCCGGATCCGGGCCCGCATCTCGGCTGTCACACCTGTATCTGTCCGCTGCGACCGTCGAGTTCCCACTCCCGGTGCGCGAATCCACCGGCACCGGGAACGCCGGTCAGAAGTAGTCGAGCAACTGCGCCGGGCCGCCGGCGCCCAGCAGGTCGAGAGCGGCCGGGTCCACACCGGCGCCGTGGTGCAGCAGCCCGGCCTGCGCGACCGACCGGGCGTGCGCGGCTCCGGCGTAGAGCAGCGCGAAACCGCGCACGTCCAACCGCAGGTCGGCCGCGGAGTCGATCCGGGTCAGCTCGGCGGCGCCGTCGGCGACGGTCAGCCGCCACGTGCCGGTGTTCCACTCGGCGAGCGCGTCGGTGAGGGTGACGTCGACGACACCTCGGGCGTGGGCGGGCCACCCGCGCGCGGCCACCGCCCGGACCACGTCCACCGGCCGGTGCATCCACAGGTCCCGCTCGTGGTCGCGGGCCGCCTCCAGCGGCAGGACGGTGCTGACCGTGTCGCCGTCGAGGGGGCACAGCCGTACCGTCGGCGCGACGCTGGCCCAGCTGGCGAGCACTCCGACGAGTTCCCGGGCGGCCTCGGCGGTGACGGCCAGGGCCTCGTCGACGGTGAGCACCGAGTCGGCGCCGTAACCTCGGCCCCGCTGCCAGGTGGCGTACCCGACCAGGTCGCCGTCGGCCTCGACGAGGGTGAGACCGTCGCCGGGCAGGCCCCGGTCGGCGGCGAAGAAGTCGAACAGCTCACCCCGGCGGGTCAGCATGCCGTTGCGGTGCCGGGCGACCCGCTCGTAGAGGTCGGCGACAGCGGACAAATCGGCCGGTGTACCGGCCCGCACGGTCACATCCGGGCTGGGCCGGTGCCGGGGCAGCGCGGCGGTGGCCAGATCGACGGTACGCAGCACACCGGCGGCCTCCCACCCGCAGGCCCGGTACGGGGCGGCGACGGTCGGGTAGAGCGCGCTGACCGCCGCCCCCCGCTCGCGGGCGCCGCGCAGCAGAGCGGTGAGCATGGCGCGCGCCACGCCCCGGCCCCGGGCCTCGGGGGCGACGGCCACCCCGGCGACGTCGGCGGCCGGCACCGCCCGGCCCGACCACCACTGGTCGTGGTGCCGGTCGACGGCCTTGCCGACGAGCCGACCGGCAGCGTCGAACGCGCCGTAGCGGGTCATGCCGGGCACCTTGACGCTCGTCGACGCCGCGCGCTCCGAGTTCGAGCCGAACGCGACCCGACCCAACTCCCAGGCGGCGTCGAGGTCGGCGAGGTCGAGTTCACGAACATGCAGGGGGGCGGGCATCGGCACACCCTAGCGGGGCGGATACGCGCCGGCCGCCGATTTTCGCACGGGTGCGAGACCGCCTCCGTTCTCCGGCCGGACACGCTCAGTGCTGCGGGATGTTGGCCACGCCGATGCGCTTGCGGAACACCCAGTACGTCCAGGCCTGGTAGGCCAGCACAACCGGAGTGAAGATCACCGCCACCCAGGTCATGATCTTCAGGGTGTACGGGGTGGCGGCGGCGTTGGTGGCCGTCAGCGTGCCGGCCGCGTCCAGGGTGGAGGGCAGCACGTTCGGGAACAGCGCCGCGAACAGGGTCGCCACGGCCAGGCCGATCGCCACGGCGGTGCCGGTGAACGCCCAGCCCTCCCGGCGTACCCGGGCGGCGGCCAGGCCACCGAGCAGGGCGAGGGCCGCACCGACGGCGAGCACGACGGCCGCCGCGCTGGAGCGGATGCTCAACGTCCAGGTCAGGAACGCCACCGCGAGCACGGCGGCGCCGACGCCCAGGCGCACCGCGAGCGCGCCCGCGCGCTCGCGGATGTCGCCGGTGGTCTTGAGGGCGAGGAACACCGCGCCGTGGGTTGCGAACAGCGCGAGGGTGGTCGCGCCACCGAGCAGGGCGTACGGGTTGAGCAGGTCCACGAGGCCACCGACGTACTCGTGGTCGGCGTCCAGCGGCACCCCGCGCAGGATGTTGGCGAAGACGACGCCCCACAGGATCGCCGGCAGCAGCGACCCGACCACGATCGCCGCGTCCCACCGGCGTTTCCAGGACGCCTCGGGGCGCTTGTGCCGGTACTCGAAGGCCACGCCCCGGGCGATCAGGGCCAGCAGGATCAGCAGCAGCGGCAGGTAGAAGCCGGAGAACAGGGTGGCGTACCACTCGGGGAACGCCGCGAACATGGCGCCGGCGGCGGTGATCAGCCAGACCTCGTTGCCGTCCCAGACCGGGCCGATGGTGTTGATCAGGACGCGGCGTTCGCGGTCGTCGCGGCCGAGGACGGGCAGTAGCATGCCGACGCCGAAGTCGAAGCCCTCCAGGATGAAGTACCCGGTGAACAGCACGGCGACGAGGAGAAACCAGATGGTGGTCAGTTCCACGATGAGCTCCGTCCGGGATCAGTAGGCGAAGGCGAGCGGGCGCTCGGCGTCGTCGGCGTCGTCGGCGGGCGGCTGTTCGCTGACGTCCGGCACGCCGGCCTTGGCGTAGCGCAGCAGCAGCTTCACCTCGATCACGGCGAGGGTGGCGTAGATGAGGGTGAAGGCGGTGAACGAGGTGAGCACCTCGGCCAGCGACACGCTGCGGGACACCCCGTTGCGGGTGAGCATCTCGCCGAAGACGATCCACGGCTGGCGGCCCATCTCGGTGAAGATCCAGCCGAAGGAGTTCGCCAGCAACGGCAGCACCGGCATGGCCAGCCCGGCGCGCAGCAGCCACCTGCTGCTCGGGGTGCGGCCCTTGCGCTGGCTCCACAGCACCAGCAGGGCGATCGCGCCGGCGGCCAACCCGAAGGTGATCATGAAGCGGAAGCTCCAGTAGGTGACCGGGATGATCGGGGTGTAGCTGCCGGCGCCGTACTGGGTGGCGTACTGGGCCTGCAGGTCGTCGATGCCGCGTACGGTGCCGTGCGGGTCGCCGGTGCCCAGGAACGACAGCAGGTACGGGATCTTGAGGGCGAACACCTCGCGGCTGCCGTCGAGGCTGCCGATGGTGAGCACGGAGAACGAGGCGGGGCTCTCGGTGGTGTAGAGGCCCTCGGCGGCGGCCATCTTCATCGGCTGCACGTCCGTCATGATCTTGCCTTGGATGTCGCCGGTGAACAGCACGGCGGCGGAGGCGACCAGGACCACCCAGGAGCCGAACCTGGTGGCGAAGCGGTAGGCGTCGGTGTCGGCGGAGCCGCGGTTGCGGATGACGTGCCACAGGCCGACCGCGACGATCAGCGACCCGGCGACCAGGAACGAGCCGGCCAGGGTGTGCGGGAAGGTGATCAGGGCGACCTTGTTGGTCAGCACGGCCGGGAAGTCGGTCAGCTCGGCGCGCCCGCTGTCCGGGTTGATCCGGAAGCCGACCGGGTTCTGCATGAACGAGTTCGCCGCGAGGATGAAGTACGCGGACAGGTTCGTGCCGATCGCGGCGGCCCAGATGCTGGCCAGGTGCGCCCGCTTGGGCAGCCGGTCCCAGCCGAAGATCCACAGGCCGATGAACGTCGATTCGAGGAAGAACGCGACGAGCGCCTCGATGGCCAGGGGTGCGCCGAAGATGTCGCCGACGAAGCGGGAGTAGTCGCTCCAGTTCATGCCGAACTGGAATTCCTGCACGATCCCGGTGACCACGCCCATGGCGAAGTTGATCAGAAAGAGCTTGCCGTAGAACTTGGTGAGTTTCAGGTAGCGCTCGTTGCCGGTGCGGTGCCACATCGTCTGCAGGATGGCGACCAGCACGGACAGGCCGATGGTCAGCGGCACGAAGAGGAAGTGGTAGACGGTGGTGACACCGAACTGCCAGCGGGCAACGTCCAACGCGTCCACCTGAAACCCCCAGCTACTCATACTACGAGACGTAG
Source organism: Micromonospora sp. NPDC048839 (assembly GCF_040649915.1). NCBI lineage: Bacteria > Bacillati > Actinomycetota > Actinomycetes > Micromonosporales > Micromonosporaceae > Micromonospora > Micromonospora sp. NPDC048839. The sequence continues at coordinate 115,727 of NZ_JBEZGL010000015.1, read as the reverse complement.
TAAATACTACTGCTCGTCGTAGAAGCTCGGCTGACCCGCACCCACCCCGTGCCCATGACCCTGATCACCCCGACCCGACCTCGCGATCACCCCGCCGCGTGCGACGATGGCGCGCTGATGAACACCTCCACCTGGCAGCCGCCGCTGATCTGGCGCGCCGCCCTCCTGCTGGCCCGGGGCCTGGTCGGCCTGCTCGCCCGCCTCGACGTCACCGGCGACGTCCCGACGCACCTGCGGCGCGGCCCGCTGGTGCTGACCGCCAACCACATCAGCCCGTTCGACCCCCTCGTCATGGCCGCCGCCTGCCAGACCCGCGGCATCGCCCCCCGGATCATGGCGACCGCCGGGCTGTTCCGCGTGCCGGTGCTCGGCGCCGCCATGCGCCACGCCGGGCACATCCGGGTCGACCGGGGTACCAGCGCCGTCCACCGGGCACTCGACGACGCCGCCAGCGCCGTCGCCAGCGGGTCGGTGATCCTCATCTACCCCGAGGGTCGCATCGGCCTGGACCCCGGCATGTGGCCCGAACGCGGCAAGACCGGCGCCGCTCGACTCGCCCTGGCCTGCGGTGCCCCGGTCATACCGATCGCCCAGTGGGGCGCCCACGAGGTGCTGCCCTACCAGGCGCCCCGCGGGATGCTGCGCGGCATCGCCCACGCGCTGTGGCGCCGCCCGGTGATCCGGGTGCACTTCGGCGCGCCCGTCGACCTGGGCGAGACGAACACCGCCACCCCCGGCGCCGCCCGCCGCGCCACCGACCGGATCATCGACGCGCTCACCGACACCCTCGCCCCGCTGCGCCCCGACGAACCGGACCTGCCTCGCCACATCGATCCCAGCCGCCCCGCCGACACCAGCCGCGCCCACCGTCGCCGTTCGGCCTGACGGAGACTCCGAGATCAACTCGGCGTCCTGGAAACCGGGGCCTCCATCGCCGCGGACACCGCGCTTTTCAGGAAGCCGAGTCGATCACCGTCCGTGCCCTTAACCTCGTGCCGGGGGCCCAGGAACGACTCCGCCCGCAACGAAAGGCCGACGCATGAGCGAGCAGACCGTGTTGATCACCGGAACGTCCACCGGCATCGGGCTGGAGATCGCGCTGGGCTGCGCGCGAGCCGGCTGGCGCACCGTCGCCACCATGCGCGACGTCGCCCGCGCCGACCGGCTGCGCGAGGCCGCCGACGCCGCCGGGGTCGCCGACCTGATCGACGTACGCCGACTCGACGTCACCGACCCGGACGCGGTCACCGGCTGCGTCGAGGACGTGATCGGCGCGTACGGGCGGCTCGACGCGGTGGTCAACAACGCCGGCGCCGGGCACGTGGGCACCCTGGAACAGGACAGCGTCGACGACGTCCGGGCCGTCATGGAGGTCAACTTCTTCGGTGTCCTGCACGTCAGCCGCGCCGCCCTGCCCCACCTGCGGGCCAGCCGGGGCCGGCTGGTCACCGTCTCCAGCGTCGGCGGGATCGTCGGGCAGCCGTTCAACGAGGCGTACTGCGCGGCGAAGTTCGCCGTCGAGGGGTACCTGGAATCCCTCGCCCCACTGGCCGCCACCACCGGCGTGCGGGTGACCCTCGTCGAGCCGGGCGCGGTGGCCAGCGAGTTCGTCGCCAACATCGACGCCGACGCCGCCATCGCCGCCGCCGGGGTGTACGAACCGGCGCTGCGCGCGTACCTGGCCCGCACCGGGCAGGCGTTCGCCGCCGCGCAGTCCGCCGCCGACGCCGCGGCGGTGGTCATCGCCGCGCTGACCGACCCGACGCCGCCGGTGCGGGTGCAGACCTCCGACGGCGCCCAGCAGTTCGTCGGAGTCAAACTCGCCGACCTCGACGGATCCGCGGTGGCCCGGATGACCGGCGGCTGGCTGGCCTGAGCGGGCGACAGACGCCGGCCGGCCATCCGCCGGCCACCAACCGGGGGCATACTGCGTCGCGTGTTGACCCGATGCGGCTATCTGGACGCGCCCGCGCCGCTGGCGTTCGCCCACCGTGGCGGTGCCGCCGAGGGAGACGAGAACACCGCCGAGGCGTTCGCCCGCGCCGTCGGGCTCGGCTACCGGTACGTGGAGACCGACGTGCACGCCACCGCGGACGGCGTGGCGGTGATCTTCCACGACCCGACGTTGCGACGGGTCACCGGTGAGGCAGGGCGCATCGCCGAGCTGAGCTGGGCCGACCTGGCCTCGGTACGCGTCGGCGGCGCGGCCGTCGTACCCCGGCTCGACGAGGTGCTGGGCGCGTGGCCGCAGGTCCGCTTCAACATCGACGTGAAGGCCGACGGCGGCGTCGAGCCGACGGTCGCGACGGTGACCCGGGCCGGCGCCGCCGACCGGGTGCTGCTCGCGTCGTTCAGCGACGCCCGCCTGACCCGGCTGCGCGCGCTCACCGACGGACGGGTCGCCACCAGCCTCGGCATGCGCGGGGTCGCCCGGCTGCGGGTCGCCTCCCTGCACGGACGCCCGCTGCGGTTGCCTCCGTCGGTGGTCGCCGCGCAGGTGCCGCCGCGCTACGGGCGGGTGCCGGTGGTGGACCGCCGGTTCCTCGACTACTGCCACCGGATCGGCCTGCAGGTGCACGTCTGGACGATCGACCAACCCGACCAGATGCACGACTTACTGGATCTCGGTGTGGATGGCATCATGACCGATCACGTCGGCGTGCTGCGCGACGTCTACCGCAGCCGCGGCCACTGGGCCGCCTGAACCGTCGAAGGACCCCCGGATGGCCGAGACCGTGACCCCCACGGTGGACGACACCCCGCCCCCGGCGAGCACCCGCCGCGAGCGCAGGGGCTGGTACATCTACGACTGGGCCAACTCCGCGTTCCAGACCACGGTGATCACCGTGTTCCTCGGTCCGTTCCTGACCACCGTCGCCGAGTTGGCCGCCGGCTGCGAGCTGGGCGCGGACACCTGCGACGGGTACGTACACCCGCTGGGCATCCGGGTCGCGCCCGGGTCCTTCTACCCGTACCTGATCTCGCTGTCGGTGCTGCTCACCGTGTTCGTGCTGCCGGTCATCGGGGCGATCGCCGACCGGTCGGCGCACAAGAAGCGGCTGCTCGGCGGGGCCGCGTTCACCGGCGCCGGCGCGACCATCGCGATGGCCTTCGTCACCGGTGACCGCTACCTGCTCGGCGGGGCGCTCTTCCTGGTCGCCAACATCTCCTTCGGCGCGGCGATCGTGGTCTACAACTCGTTCCTGCCGCAGCTCGGCGGCCCCGACGAACGCGACGGCATTTCCAGTCGCGGCTGGGCGCTGGGCTACCTCGGCGGCGGTCTGCTGCTGGCGCTCAATCTCGTCGCGATCACCCTGCTCGACGAGGGCGACAACCCGCAGCGCACCCTGGACCTGGCCCGCTGGTCGATCGTGTCCGCCGGCGTGTGGTGGGCGGTGTTCACCCTGGTCCCGCTGCGCTGGCTGCGTGAGCGCCCCAGCGCGGCGGCTGTGACCGGCGGCGGCAACGTGCTCATCGACGGGTTCCGGCAGCTCGGCCGCACCATGCGCGAGATCAAGGCGTACCCGTTGACGTTGTTCTTCCTGCTCGCCTTCCTGGTCTACAACGACGGCATCCAGACCGCCATCACCCTGGCCAGCCAGTACGGCACCGAGGAGTTGCGCCTGGAGCAGAGCACCCTGATCATCACGATCCTGCTGGTGCAGTTCCTGGCGTTCGGCGGCGCGCTGAGCCTGGGCGCGCTGGCCAGGCGCATCGGCGCGTGGAAGACCGTGCTGCTCAGCCTGGTGCTCTGGACCGGTGTGATCATCGCCGCGTTCCGGCTGCCCGCCGAGGCGCCGGTGCCGTTCATGATCCTCGGCGCGGGCATCGGCCTGGTCCTCGGCGGCAGCCAGGCGTTGAGTCGGTCGCTGTTCAGCCAGCTCATCCCGGTCGGCAAGGAAGGCGAGTACTACGGCTTCTACGAGATCAGCGACAAGGGCACCAGCTGGCTCGGCCCACTCGCCTTCGGTCTGGTGTTCCAACTCACCGCCTCCTACCGGTTGGGCCTGGTCTCAATGCTGATCTTCTTCGTGGTCGGCTTCCTGCTCCTGGCCGCCGTGCCGATCCGCCGTGCCATCGTCGCCGCCGGTAACACCCCGCCCCGGGTGCTCTGAGCACGCGTCCCGCGCGCGACAGATCAGCCTCGGCCGATCGGCTAGGCTGCCCGACCGTGACAGACGACGCCGCCACCGCTCCGACCTGCCTGGCTCACCCGTTCCCCGGCCAACCGCACGCACCGGCCGGGTGCGCGGCCGCGCGCGGGCTCGACGGGCGTCCGGTGCACGCCGCGGCGTTGAAGTTCTTCTGGGGGCCGATGGACTGCGGCAAGTCGACGATGGCGTTGCAGATGAACTACAACCACGCCCGGCAGGGCCGGCGGGGGCTGGTCACCACCCGCATCGACAGGTCGCTGGGCCCGCAGGTCACCACGCGCATCGGCCTGGCCCACGAGGCCATCGAGGTCACCGACGACCTGGACCTGCGGGCCCTGGTCCGCGGCCGGTGGGCCGACGGGGTACGCGTCGACTACCTGATCTGCGACGAGGCGTGCTTCTACACCGTCGAGCACGTCGAGCAGATGGCCGAGCTGGTCGACAGCTACGACGTGGACGTGTTCGCGTTCGGCCTGGCCACCGACTTCCGGTCCTGCCTGTTCCCCGCCGCGCAACGCCTGTTCGAGTTGGCCGACGAGGTGGCCCGCATCCAGGTCGAGGTGCTCTGCTGGTGCGGCCGCGAGGGGCTGCTCAACGCCCGCGTCGTCGACGGGCGGGTGGTCCGCGAGGGCGCGCAGGTCGTCATCGGCGACACCGTCGACACCGCCGAGGTGCGCTACCAGGTGCTCTGCCGCCGGCACTACCGCAGCGGCGACCTCGGCCCCCGCGACTGACCCACCCGCCGGGCCGACACCTGGTCGGCCACGATCACCCCGACCGTGACCAGTAGCGCCGCGCCGGCGGCCACCGCGACCGGGGACCGCAGCGCGACAGCCGCCGGCGACAGGGCGAGCAGCAGCACCGCCGCCGCGGCCCGGGCCACCGCCCCGCTGTCGCGCAGCACCAGCTGGTACGCGGCGTGCCCGGCCAGGAACAGCGCCGGACCGCCGAGCATGACCAGCGCGCCGGCCCAGCCGACCGGTTCACCGGGGGCGCGCAGCAGTCGCTCGTCGCCGACCGACGCGACGACGATGCCGGCCACCATCACCGGGTGCAGGTAGTTGAACAGCAGCCGGGAGAGCCGGCCGGCCCGCTGACCCGCACCGGCCAACGCCGCCAGGACGGCCTGCGCCCGGTCGAAGTACACCCACCACAGGGCCGCCGAGCCCGCGAAGGCGAGCAGGAACGCGGCGATCGTCCCCCGGTCCAGGTGCCGTGTCAGCGTCCCCCCGGTGATCAGGATCGACTCCCCCAGCGCGATGAGGATGAACGCCTGACAGCGTTCGGCGAGGTGCCCGCCCTCCACCTCCCAGTGCTCCGGGTCGCTGCGCCCCCACCCGGGCACCGGGAACCCGCTGGCCAGCCCGATCGCGTCGACGGCGATCACCGCGATCCAGATCACCTCGCGGGCCGGGGTGTCCACGAGGCCGCCGACGACCGCCAGTGCGGCGGTGCCGGAGACCCAGACCACGCACTGGCGGAAGCTGTCACCGAGCCACGGCTGACCGCGGATCGCCCACAGGGCGAAGACCGTCCGCCCCACCTGCACCGCCGCGTACACCCCGGCGAAGAGTAGGCCGTTGTCGCCGAACGCGCCGGGCAGCGCCGCCGCGAGCAGCAGGCTGCCCAGCGTCACCAGCAGCAGGACGGCTCGCACCGGTGCCCGGTCCGGGCGCAGCCAGTTGCCCGCCCACACGGTGTAGATCCAGACCAACCAGACCAGGCCCAGTAGGACCGCGGTCCGGCCAGCGCCCGACCAGTCGAGATCCCTGCTCAGGTAGTGCGACAACTGGGTGATGGTGAAGACGTAGACCAGGTCGAAGAACAACTCGGTGGAGGTGGTCCGCTCCACGCCACGACGCGGGCGCAGCAACTGCGGGTGCAGCGGATGGCCGTCCGACCCGGAGCGGGTCACCGCGCGCCCGCCCGCCTGGTCGGGCCGGCGGCCTGCGCATTCCCGGCATCCACGACTACCGACGGTAGTGAATGCGATCGCAGCGACGGGCGACAAGCCGGAAATCGATTCCACGCGCTGACCGGCCGCCCCCGTGTTGGGGACGGCCGGCCGTGACGCGGGTGGTTCAGCCCACGCAGACCTGCTGCGCCCGGACGTTCCACGCCGCGGCGAACGCGACGATCTCCCGTCCGGTCGCCTCAGCGGTGTCCAGTGCCGGCTTGGGCAACAACGTCGCCACCGAACCGGCCCCGGTGAGCCCGGTCAACACCGCGCCGACCCCCGCGGTCTGCGACCCCGCCGCGCAGACCGGTGTGGTCACCGACTTCGGCGCGTTCGCGTTGAACGCGCTCGTCGCCTCCGTCAACGCCATCGCCGGCAGCGGAGTGCCGCAGAACGCCTGGGTCTGCAACGTGAAGTTGCCCGGCGCGCCGAACACGTACGCGGTGCTCGACACCGAGCCGAGCGCCGAGGTGTACGCCAGTTCGTCGATCGCCACCGCGGCGTTGGCGTTGTCGATCCGGTACCCGCCGCCGAAGGTCTTCTTGCCCGCCGGGCAGACGGCGGTGACGCCCACCTTGTCGAGGGCGTTGTTGACCGACGTGGTGGTGACCAGTTGCAGGCCGGCCACCGCCCCGGCCGGGGCGCAGACCGCGAACGCGTCCACCGACCAGGGCACGTTCGTGGCGTTGGCCTCCACCCCGAGCACGGTCACCGTGTGCAGGGTGGCGTCGGCGTAGACCCGGGTCATCAGGACGTCGCCCTGCCCGTCGTTGATCCGCCCGCCGGCACCGACGACCTGGTCCGCGCCGTTGCAGGAGATGGGCATGGTCTTGGCGTTCGTCGCGTCCAGGACGCTGGTGGCGGCGACCCGGTACAGGCCGACCGACGCCTGCGCCGGGGTTGTCGGTGCGAGCAGCGTCGTGGCCGCCGCCATGCCGGTCAGCACTGCCAGACCGGCCATTTTCCGCTTCATCGGATGTTCCCTCCGCACTGCCTCGTCGACTGTCGACGACGGCGTTGCGACCAGACTCCGCACCCTCGTCAGGAGCGCGTCAGCAGCGCGGACGCCCATGCCGTACTGACGCCACGATGACGGGCGGCTGCGACAGTGCCGGCGACGTCATCGCGGCGTCAGCGGGCTCCGGACGGGGTCCACGAACGGGAGGTCCCATCATGCGTATCCGAGCGGCGGCGCTGGCCGCCCTCCTGGTCAGCGGCGCTCTGATCGGCGTCGGCGGTGGCACGGCGTACGCCGACCCGGACGTGAATCCGTGCGCCGCCACCGACGGCGACCCGATCATGGGCACCGCCGGCGACGACATCCTGCACGGCAGCAGCGGACCCGACGAGATCTACGGCCTCGGCGGTGACGACATCATCTACGGCGGCGGTGGTGTCGACACGATCCACGGCGGCGGCGGCGACGACGTCCTGTTCGGTAACGACTGCGGGGACTTCATCGTCGGCGGAGCCGGCGACGATGTGCTGGCCGGTCTCTACGGCGACGACCACCTCTCCGGCGCCAACGGCGCGGACCTGCTGATCGGGGTGGCCGGCGTCACCATCTGGGGCGTGGTCAGCGACGGCGACAGCTTCGACGGTGGCCCCGGGGAGGACACCTGCGCGGAGGACGACGAGACCAGCAGCGACATGGTTTTCTACTCGTACGTGGACTCCGACGACGGCAACGAGAACCTCTACAACTGCTGACCGGCCGTCGTCCGCAGCACGCCCGGGTCCGGGGGCGGTGCGTCGATCGCGCGCATCGCCCCCACCCACCTGTCGAACGCCCGCCGAGCCTCTCCGTGCCGGCCGGCACCGACAAGCGTCGCGACCAGCGCGCGGTGCGCCCACTCGTCGTAGGAGTCGGCGTCGAGCAGCCGGACCAGAGTGGTGGCGGCCCGGTCGGCGTCACCGTCGCGCCGGTATCGGCGGGCCAGTTCACGCAGCGCCCGCAACCACACCGAGCGGGCCTGTTCCCGCAGCCCGTCGGCCCAGTCCTCGTAGGGCTCGTCGGCGAAGGCGTCCCCCCGGTAGGCCGCGTCCACCTCGGCGAGCATCGCGCGGGCCCGCGCCGGGTCACCGTCGCGGGCGAGCCGCTCGGCCCGCGGGACGTCAGCGAGGACGTTCTCCGCGTCGACGACCACCCGGGTCAGGTCGATGCGCACGCCGGTCAGGTCGGCGCGCACGTACCGGTCGACGGGCCACCGCCGGGGAGGGTCGAGCACGGCACGCACAGCGGACAGCAACACCGACAGGCGGTGCGCGGTCCGCCGGGGCTCGTCGTCGGGCCACAGCAGCTCGCACAGCTCCGCTCGCCCCACGGCACGGCCGCGCCGGGCGACGAGGATCTTCAGTAACGTGCGGGCCTGCCGGGACCGCCACGCCGGCAGCGGTACCTCCCGCCCGCCGACGATGACTTCGAACCGGCCGAGCACCCGCACCTCGACGGTGCCACCGTCGACGGACGGCTCGGACAACTGCCGTCCGTCGACCGTCTCGACCCCGAGCGCCAGCAGCCGGTTGGCGGCCTCCTGCGCCGCCGAACGCTGCGCGCCGTCGGCGCCCGGGACCCGACCCAGCAGGACGACTGTCTGTTCAGCGGCCGGTCCCGCGCCCGCCGTCCGCCAGATCGCCCCGGCCTCCAGCAGCGCGTCCCGGCTCGCGGTCGGGTCGGCGGCGACCGCGGCGGTGAGTTCCAACGCCTCGGCCAACGCGTCGGCCTGCCGGCCGGTCCGGGCCGCCCGCACCGCTTCGGCCGCCCGCCGCCGGGCCACCTCCAGGTCACCTCCGGCGTACGCCACCCAGCCCGTCGCCGCCAGCGCGCAGGACAGCAGGAACGCCGGTGCCAGTCGGTGTGCCTCGTCGGCGGCGGCACGGGCGGCGGTGAGATCGGCTGCGGCGCCTTCACAGCGCAGCCGGGCCAGGCCGACCAGCGCCGGGATGCGTACCTGGAGGTCGCCCACGTCCCGGGCCAGCTCCGCGGCCTCGGTGAAGGCCGCCAACGCCTCCTCCCGTCGGGCCAGGCGGCGACTGACCTCGGCCAACCCGTACACGCCGAAGGCCGCCCGGTTGAGTCCCAACCGCTGCGAGACCAGTTTGGAACGGGTGAAGTGCAGGGTCGCCTCGTCGTAGCGGCCCAACCGCACCAGCGCCTCACCCGCGTTGTGCAGCGCGGTCACCAACACTCCCGGCGGTCCGGCGAGTTCCGCCGCGCGGACCGCCCGCACGGCGGTGGCCAGCGCCGACGGGTACCGGGCCTCCCGCAGCAGGCAGTGCGCCTGGTTGACCAGGACCCGCGCCTGCTGGACCAGGTCACCCGCGCGTTCCGCCGCCGCCAGCGCCTCGGCCAGGTGCCCGTCGCGGCGGACACCGGACGAGGTCAGCGCGGCCGCGATGTGCGCCGCCGCCAACGGCGCGTCCTCGTTGAGCTGTCGCGCCGCGCCGAGCGCCCGCGCCCCGGTGCTGACCGCCTCGTCGACCCGGCCGAGCTGGGCGAGGGTGCTGGCGCGGCAGGCCAGCAGCAGGACGTCGTCGGGGCCGGGTGGGGTGACCGTCGGCGGCGCGCTCACCCGGTCGAGCACCTCGAGGGCACCGGCGTAGTCGGTGCGCAGGTACGGCACCATCGCAGCCCGCCACAGCAGCCGCGCCGGCCAGTGACGGTCGTGGTCCGACCGGGCCAGCAGCGGGGCGAAAACCCGCGATGCCCAGGTCACCGAGCCGGACATCCGCAACGCGTCACCGAAGATCAGTTGGAGGTCGGGGTTCTGCTCGGCCGGCGGCAACACGCTGATCAGGTCGACGACATCCGGCGCCCCACCACCGGCGAGCATGTCCTCACCGTGGCTGACGATCAGCCCGGCACAGCGGGGGGTGTCGCTCGCGTCGTGCAGGGCTCGGGCAGCCGCCAGCGGGTACGCGTTGGCGAGGTACCAGTCGGCGGCGGCGGACAACCGACGGCGCCCCGCGGCGTCCGGCCGGCCTGCCTGCTGGGCCACCACCGCCGCGAGCACAGGCACCAGCTGCAACGTCGACGAGGTGGGGCCGGATCGTCGGCGGGGATGGGCGACCAGCAACCCGGTGCGGGTCGACCAACGCAGCGCCTGCGCGGTCGCCGCTGGCGTGTCGGCGTCGATGGCCGCGCACAGCGGCGCGGTGATCGGGTCGAGGTGGTGGACGCGGCCGAGCAGACTCGTCACCTGCGCGGGCAGGTCGGCGAGGATCTCGTCGCGGGCGAAGTGCCCGCCGGCGGTGCCGGGTTCGGTCAGGGCCGCGAGCAGCTCCCGTCGGCCGATGCCCTGCCGGCCGAGGGCGTCACCGGCGAGGTGTACCCACGCCGGCCAGCCGGCGGTCAGCTCGTAGACCAGGTAGGCGAGGTCGCTGTCGGGCACCGCGTGTTCGTCGCGCAGGATCCGGGCGACCGCGTCCCGGCCGAGGGCGAGGGTTTCCGGCCCACGGTGCACGACGGGCCCGGCACAGGCGCTTGGCGCCGCGTCGGCGAGCGGTTGTCGAGCGGCCAGCGTCACCGCCGGCTGACCCGGCAGCGCGCTCAACAGCCGCACCAGGGCCAGTTGGTCGTCCGCAGTGAGCGTGGACACCTCGTCCACGGCGACCCGGGCCAGCGGATGCGCGTCCGACGGGCTGGTGGGCTGCGACAGCGCGTCGAGCAGGTCCGTCGCCCGGTGACAGGTCGTCGGACCGTCCCCGCCGATGGTCTCCAGGGCGGTGCTCTTGCCGTAACCGGCGGCGGCCACCATTATCAGCCACCGCTGGGCTCGGGTCCGCCGGTCGGTTGCCATCGCGTCGCCTCCGCTCGTCCGAGCACCGCGGAAGGTCACCCGGAGGGCCGGTCACCCACGCTAACCATCCGGCGGCCCGCCGACGCCGGCGTTGTCCGAGAACCGACGCAGTGCCGCCGGCGGGTCAGGACGGCCCTCGGGCGGCGGACCGTGCCCGCGACCGGTCGGTCACGATGACGGCGACGGTCACCGCCAACGCCAGCGCGGCGCACACCGCGACGGGCAGTTCCAGCCGCACGCAGATCGGCACCAGCGCCAGCAGCACCAGCACGGCGGTGATCCGGCTGGTCGGTGGGCGTCGCCACAGCAACGCCTTGTAGGCGCCGTGCCCGGCGAGGAACAACGCCGGACCACCCAGGGTGAACAGCGCGGCGACAGTGGTGGCCGGCGCGCCGGGCTCCCGCAGCAACAACTCGTCGCCCGCGGAGGCGACGATCACGCCGGCGACGATCACCGGGTGCAGGTAGTTGAACGCGACCCGGCTCAACGCCCCGGTACGCTCGCCCGCCCCCGCGATCACCTCGGTCGCGGCCGGGGCCGACCGGGCGAAGTACACCCACCACAGCGCCACCGAACCGGCGAACGCCAGCAGGAACGCCCCGGACGTCACCAGGTCCACGTGTGCGGTGAGGGTGTTGCCGGTGACCAGGATCGACTCACCCAACGCGATCAGGACGAACGCCGCGCACCGTTCGGCGAGGTGCCCGCCCTCGACCATCCACCGTTCGGGGCGGCTGCGTCCCCGCCCCGGCAGTGGGTAACCGATCAGCAGGCCGACCACCTCGATCACGATCACCGCCGCCCACAACGCCTCCCGGGCGACCCCGGTGGCCAGGCCGCCGAGCACCACGAGCACCGACGTCCCGGTGATCCACGGCAGCGACTGCTGGAATCCGGCGACCAGCCATGGGCTGCCCTGCACCGCCCACAACGCGAACAGGGTGCGGCCCACCTGTACGACCACGTAGACCACCGCGAAGAGCAGGCCGGCCCCGGCGAACGCCTCCGGGATCGCCGCCGACAACGACAGGCTGCCCAACGCCACCCCGATCAGCACCGTGCGCACCGGCCCCTGGTCCGGTTGCAGCCAGTTGGTCAGCCAGGTGGTGTAGACCCAGACGAACCAGACGAGCGCCAGCAGCAGCGCCGTCCGCGCAGCGCCCCGCCAGTCCGGGTGGGCGATCAGGTAGTGCGACAACTGGGTGATGGTGAAGATGAAGACCAGGTCGAAGAAGAGTTCCGTGGACGTGGTCGGCTGCACCCCCTCACGTGGTCGCAGCAGCTGCGGACGTACCGGGGCGGCGGTCGGTGGCTCAGAAGGGGTCACCGCACACCCGCCAGTCCCCGCCCTCGCGGACCACCGGCAGACGCCGTTCCTCGCTGAGCCCGCCGTCGCGGGTCACCTTCACGGTCACCGTGCCGTGCGGTCGTCCGCTGCGGGTGGCGACCGACACGTCGGTGATCTCGTAGTCGGTGACCATCGGCGGCGTCCGCACCCAACTGGTGAAGCCGATCGCGCTCCACCGGCTGCGCGCGTCCGCGCAGAGCCGCTCGTACGCCTGGTCGCTGTCGCCCAGGGCGACCTCGCTGAGAAAGTCGTCGGCGGTTTCCCGGATCGGGCCGGCGGCCTGGCGGACGGTCTGCAGGTTCCAGGCGGCCACCCCGGCCACGCCGACGCAGCACAGCGCCACACCGAACCCGGCGAACGCCAGCCCGGTGCGCATCGGGCGGTTGCGCCGGGCCGGTCGGCTCCACGGCTGGCCGGCACCCACGACTACCGACCGTAGAGAACGCCATCGCACTGAAGTGCGACAAGTCGGAAATCGGGCGTACCTGGGTCGGTGGGACTGCCCTGTTCGGACCGGCCACGGATCGTCTACCGTCGGCGCACGTCCCCGAGCCGTGCCAGGAGTCGATCGATGAGCCGCTTCGTGCAGCCGGTGCCACCTCCCGTCGATCCGTACGCCGGTGACGGCCTGCTGCGCTCCTGGCTGGAGCGCCACCTGGGTCCCGGCGGGCACGCCGCCGCGAAGGGACGCCTCGCCGACCTGGCCGCCGACGTCAGCGGGCCGCTGCGCGCGGCGCACGCCGACGCGGAGGCGCACCCACCGACTCTGGTCCGCTACGACCCGTGGGGCGCCCGGATCGACCGGATCGACACCTCCGCCGGCTGGCAGGCGCAGCGTGCCGCCGCAGCCCGACACGCCGTGGTCGCGCTGCCCTACCTGACCGAGGCGCGCGGCACCTGGGGCGCCGCCGCGCGGGTCGTGCAACACGCCCTGCTGCACCTGTACGGGCCGGAGTCGGCGACGTTCTCCTGCCCCGTGGCGATGGCCGACGGGGCGGCGGCGCTGCTGAGCATGCCCGACGTGGACGCCGGGGTGCGCGACGCGTGGCTGCCCCGGCTGATCTCCACGGAGCCGGCCACGGCGATCACCAGTGGGCAGTGGATGACCGAGTCGCAGGGCGGCTCCGACCTGGGCCGGTCGAGCACGATCGGCCGGCCGGCAGCGGACGGGTCCTGGCGGCTGACCGGGGAGAAGTGGTTCTGCTCGGCCGCCGACGCGGCGATGGCGGTGGCGCTGGCGCGGCCGGAGGACGCCGGGCGCGGCAGTCGGGTGCTCGCACCGTTCCTGGTCCCCCGCTACGCGGCCGACTCGCCGTTGAGCATCGGCGGGGCGCCGGACGCGCCCGCATCGGGTGTCATCGTGCGCCGCCTCAAGGACAAGCTCGGCACCCGCGCGCTGCCCACGGCCGAGATCGGTCTGCACGACGCGTACGCGCTCCCGCTGGGCGACCCGGCGGTGCCCGGCCTGGTCCGGGCGATGACCCTGGTCGTGGTGACCCGGGTGCACAACGCGGCCGCGGCGGCCGGCGGGATGCGGCGCGGGCTGGACTACGCCCGCGCGTACGCCGACGTGCGGCACGTCGCCGGCGGGCCGTTGACGTCCTCGCCGCTGCACCGGGCCACGTTGGGCACCCTCGCGGTCGACGCGGCGGGCGCGTTCGCTCTCGCCGGGCACGCGTTCGCCCTGCTGGGGCGGGTTGAGGTCGGCGCCGACCCGGAGGCCGCTGCGGAGCTGCGCATCGTGGCGCCGCTGGCGAAGCTGGCCACCGGCCGGCTGGCCGTCAGCTCCGCCAGCGAGTACGTGGAGAGTTTTGGTGGCGCCGGTTACGTGGAGGACACCGGTGTGCCCCGGCTGCTGCGCGACGCGCAGGTGCTGCCGATCTGGGAGGGCACCACAAACGTGCTGTCGCTGGACGTGCTGCGCGCGTTGACCAGGGAGGACGCCGGGGCTCCGCTGCTGGGCCGGCTCGCCGCCGCGGTCGACCTGGCCCGACCGCTGTCGCCGACGCTTGCCGACACCCTGGCCGCCGTCACCACGCGGCTGGGCGAGACGATCACCTCGGTGACCGCCGATCCGGGCGCCGCCGCGGTGCAGGCCGGTGCCCGTGGTCTGGCGCTGCGCCTGGCGTACGCGCTGACCACCGCGTTGCTCATCGAGCACGCCGCGTGGGGTGACGAGCAGGCGGAGCTGGCGGCCCGGCTGTGGGCGCGGCGCTGGCTGCGGCAGGAGGAGATCGCCGAGGACGCCCACCACCACCTGGAGTTGCTCTGCTGACCGGCCGGAGCGAGCGCACGGACGAGCACCCGTGTCGGTGCTGATCGAGCTGGGCGACGACCGGGGTGCGCCCCGAGACGACGACAGGCCACCGCCGCAGGTGTCGCGGGGTCGGCGGGTGGCGCTGCTGGTGGTGGCGTGCGCCCTGCTCGGCGGGGCCGCCGAGCCCGCGTACCTGACGCCTGAGCTGGGGCCGGCGACGCCCGCCGGTGCGACCGTGCTCGGCGCGGGGCCGCTGCTTCTGGTCGTCGACCCCGGCCCGGACCCGCCGACGATGAGTGCCTACGACGCGGCCGCGCCACGTCGCCCGGCGCGGTGGCGGGTCGCGATGCCGCCCGGCTCCGGGTGGTCCGCCGAAGCGGTCGGTGACGTGTTGTTGGTCGCCGAACGCGACCAGGTACGCGGGACGCGAGTGACCACCGCCCGGTCGATCCGCACGGGCCAGGTGGTGTGGCGACGACCCGAGCGGGTGTACGCGACCGGCGACGTGGCGGTGGCGGTGAGCGAGGTACGCAGTGCCTCCGAACCGGGTCGCCGGATCGAGGGCGGCGTGCACGGGGTCGATCCGGCCACCGGCGTCAATCGTTGGTCGGTGCCGGTGCCCTCCACCGCCGTCCTGCGGGTGCTGCCCGACGTGCCCGGGCGGTTGCTGCTGGTGCAGGACGACGGGCTGGCCCGGCTGCTCGACATCCGCGACGGCGCCGACCGCGGGCGGGGGCGGCTTCCGCCGGCCAACTACGGCCCGGACAATCCGCAGGTCGTTGGCGCGCATCTGGTGCTGCGGCATCCGAGCGGCAGCAGCGGGTCGGTGCTGACCGGTTACGACCTGCCCGGGCTGACGCCGCGCTGGCAGGTGGCGGTCGAGCCGGGCGAGATGACCCTGCGGCCCTGCCAGGGTCTGATCTGCGGGCAGGACGAGCAGGGCCGCTGGGCCATCGACGCGGGCACCGGCGCGCGGCGGTGGACATGGCCGGGCGGGGCGCGCTGGCACACCGTCGCGGGCGCCCGCGTTGCCGGTGAGTCGTTGGTGCTGCTGGGCTTGGCGTCGGACGGCCGGCGCGTCCTGGTCGCGACGGTGGGCGCGGACGGTCACCGGGTGATCGCGGTGCTCCCGGCCGGGCTGAGCGGTTGCCGGCGGGTCGGTGCCCGGCTGATCTGCGGCGACGGCACCCGCGCGACGCTCTGGCCGCTCGGTGTCCCCTGACCCGACCGCGTCCGCGGGTCGACGCTCAGCGCAGGGGACCTCGGGCGACGGCGGCGCGCAGGTGCACCGAACCTGTCGGGCACCGGCGGCATACTGCTGGCGTGACAGTCTCTGCGGACCTCGCCATGGTCAATCTCGACAGTTCCGACCCTGCCGGCCACGCCGCTTTCTACCACCAGGTGCTCGGCTGGGAGATCACCCACAGCCAACCCGAGTACGCGATGATCAAATCAGGTGGAGTCTCCATCGGCTTCGGTCTGATCGAGGGCTACCAGCCGCCGGCCTGGCCCGATCCCGCCGGCGACAAGCGTTACCACCTGGATCTCTACGTCGACGACCTCGCGGCGGCGGAGGCCGCGTTCGTCGCGGCGGGCGCGTCCAAGCCGGATTTCCAGCCCGGCGGTGAGACGTGGGTGGTGCTCCTCGACCCGATCGGGCAGCCGTTCTGCATCTGCCCCCGCCCCCAGAGCTGAGCGGGTGACCGTCAGCTGCGGCGGCGGGACCGGGCCGCCCACACCACGTAGGCCGGGTCGCGGTCGAGGTTGTGCCGGTCGCGGTCGTAGCGGCGGGTGGTGCGCGGGTCGGCGTGGCCCATCGCGTCCTGCACGTCCTCCAGCGGCACCCCCTCGGAGCGGGCGGTGGTGGCGAAGGCGTGCCGCAGTGAGTGCGGTGACAGCTTCGCCCAGGCCGGGATCCCGGCGGCACGGGCGAGGCGGCGGACCATCCGGAACACCGAGTGCCGGTCCAGCCGGGCGCCGCTGGCGGTGACCAGCAGCGGCCCGGTGAGCTGTGGCACGGGCACGCCGGTGGCGGCGGCCCGCTGGGCCAGGTAGGCGTCCACGGCGTACCCACTGCCGGGGGTGAGGGCCCGGCGGCGTTGCTTGCCGCCCTTGCCGACGAAGCGGACGCTGCGGTGGCCGCGTTCGGTGCCGAGGTCGGTCAGGTCCAGCGAAATCAGCTCGCCGACCCGCAGGCCCAGGTCGGCGAGGAGCGCGATCGCCGCCCGGTTGCGCAGGGCGGTCGGGCCGGTGTCCGCGTCGGCGGCGGCGAGCAGGGCGTCCACCTCCTCCGGGCTGAGCCCGAGGGTGGCGGAGTGGTCGCGGTCGACGCGGGGCCGGTCCGCGCCGGAGACCGGGTTGGCCGGCAGCGCGCCCAGCTTCACCAGGAAGTCGTACCAACTGGACAGCGCGGAGAGCCGTCGCGCCACGGTCGCCGGGGTCAGCGGTCGGCCGCTGCGGGCGGCGAGGGTGGACTCCAACGCCCGGGCGTAGTCGTTGACGTGCAGGAACGTGGCCCGCAGCGGGTCGAGGTCGCGGCCGGCGCACCAGGTGAGCCAGCCGGTGACGTCGCGTCGGTACGCGTCGCGGGTGTGTTCGGACAACCGCCGGTTACGCAGCCACGCCTCGGTGACCTCGACCGGTCCACTCGGCAGCGCGGGTGACGCGGACGGGCGGGCCAGCACCGGAGCGTCGGAGAACACCATGTGAAAAAGGTTCTCAGCCTCGGGTGGGATCAGCGCGCAGGCGCGCCGATCCCACCCGACACCGTGATCATGCGTTGATCTGCCGACGCCCGTCGCCGTTTGCGGTGATGGTCACGCGGCGGGGCTTGGCCCGCTCGGCGACCGGGATGCGCAACGTCAGCACTCCGTGCTCGTACCCGGCTTCCAGCTTGTCGGTGTCCAGGGTGTCGCCCAGGAACAGCTGCCGGGTGAAGGTGCCCATCGGGCGTTCGGCGGCGACCAGCTCGACGCCGTCGCCGCTGGGCCGGCGACGCTCGGCGCGGACGGTGAGCACGTTGCGCTCGACGGTGCAGTCGATGGTGTCCGGGTCGACGCCGGGCAGGTCGAACGCCGCGTAGAAGTGGTCGCCGTCGCGGTAGGCGTCCAGGTGCATCATCGCGGGACGGGCTGCCGTACCGAAGAACTGCTCGGCGAGCCGGTCGATCTCGCGGAACGGGTCGGTACGCATCAACATGATCATGCCTCCTCGGTTCTCCTGGCCGAAGGTGATGAGTTGAGCCGGGGCGACTCAACTTCCTCCTCTTATTTAGCGCATCCCCCGACCGGGCGTCAACCGCTCAGCGGTGGTCAGCGGCGGCGTGCCGGTAGCAGGGCGATCAGGGGAGCCGCCACGGCCAGGTGCGTCGCGCCGAGGGTCAGCTTGGCCCCGCCGGTGGCCTCGACGCCGAACAGGGGTACGAGGGACACCGCCGTCACCACCACGGCGAGTGAGATCCAGACCGGCCGGGCCACCCGCGGGGCGAATCGTTCCAGCAGGGCCAGCGTGGCCCAGCCGAGCAGGGCGGCGCCCAGGGCGACCACGAGGATCGCGCCCGCCCCGATGTCGGCGGCGGGTTGACCCGGGCTCTCGACCGTGAAGTCGACGCCGGCCAGCGCGCCGATCGCCCAGATGGCCAGGGCGGCCACCACGGCGGCGGCGACGCCGAGAGCGCGGCGGCGCAGGGTCGAGGTGGTGGGGGTCGTGACGGCGGTAGCGCTCATGACGGGCTCCTCGTTCAGGGGAAACGAACGAGTACGACCGTAGCAGATAGTCTTGTTCGGAACTATCTTTGTCGGAACTAACAGGCGGAGCGGCCGCCCGGCGCGTACGGGGAGGTAGTGGCCAGCGGGCCGCTCACCAGCGCCAGCAGGGCGCGCAGAAACGCCTCCCGGTCCTGCTCGGGCAGGGTCGCGAGCAGGTCGTCCTGAATGCGCCGGACCACCTGCTGCGCCCGTTGCAGGACCTGCTCCCCCGCCGGAGTCACCACGACCAGCCGGGCTCGCCGATCCGTCGGCGCCGGTCGGCGCTCGGCCAGCCCGGTCCGCTCCAACTGGTCGAGCGTGACGACCATCGTGGTCTTGTCCACGCCACACCGCTCGCCGATCTCGCGCTGGGTCAGCTCGCCGGTGCGGGCCTGCGCCAGCACGTAGTGCGCCCGCGGCGAGATGCCCAGCTCGGCCAGCCCCGCGGCATGCTCGGTCTGCAACGCGTGACTCGCCCAGGAGAGCAGGAACAACAGGTCCGGTGGGCCGTCGGCGGGCGTGCAGGAGGTCATGCGCCGAGGCTAGCAAGATGCTCCGCGACCAGACGGTTTGCGGCGTGGACGATCAGGGCCGCTGGTAGATGCCGTGCTCCCGGGTGAGCAACTGCTCGTCGATCAGATACCGACGCAGCGTGGCGTGGTCCGACCCGCCCGCCGCGCACCACGCCTTGAGCGCCTCGTCGACGGCCCGCTCCGGATAGCGGGCGCCCGGCTCGAACGACCGCTCGGCGATGTGCGTGAGCAGGACGCGCCGCCGTTTCGGCTGCGCCGGCAGGCCCACCAGGACGTCTCCGCGCAGGAAGGTGCGCAGCACCGGATCGGCGGCCGGGTCGGTGTCGTCGGCCGGGCGGCTGTCGCGGGCGGCCGCCCGCAGCGACGCCTCGTCGACCGCGAGCGCGCCGTCCGCACCGGCGACAAGGCCCGCGTCGGTGAGCCGACGGACCCCGGTGAGCACGACCCGCACCGGCAGGCCGGTGCGCTCGGCGACCTGCGCCGCGCTGGTCGCCCCCAGCACAATCGCCGCGAAGATCCGTCGTCGTCCGTCGTCGGCCAGGGTCCCGGCCAGAGCATGCGCAGTCACGCCGGTCACCCTCGCATCAGCGGTACGCGCACCGCCAGGCGTTTTCCGGCCGATCGGATGGCCGAAGGCGATGATCGGCTATTTCCATGTGCGACGGACACCCTCCCACCCCTAGGAAGGGAGGCATGACCAACGAGCGGACCGTTCCCCTGCTGCCGTGCGCATCCATTGACGACATCGAAGACTTCTACGGAGTTCTCGGTTTCCGCACCACGTACAAGCAACGCAAGCCCAACGCGTGTGTGGGGGTGCAGCGGGAAGACCTGCATCTGCAGTTCTTCGAGATCACCGGATTCGACCCGGAGCAGTCCTATGGCTCCTGCCTCGTCATCACCGCCGACATCGAGGGACTGCATCGGGCATTCGCGGCCGGCATGCGTGCCGCGTACGGCAAGGTGCTGGTGTCCGGAACGCCGCGGATGACCCGACCCAGGGCGCGGAAGAACGCCGACGGGCTGGGCGGATTCAGCGTCATCGACCCGGGTGGCAACTGGATCCGCGTCTTTCGGGACGCCGCCGCCGCGCCCATGCCGGCCGCCACGGCTACCGGGCGGCTGGCCAAGGCCCTGGCGAACGCTGTCGTGCAGGCCGATTCCAGGGGAAGCGTCGGACAGGCCGTTCGGATCCTCGACAGCGCGTTGGCCCGCCCGCAGGCCGACGACGACCCGGTCGAGCAGGTAGAGGTCCTGGTCTACCGCGCCGAACTCGCGCTGGTGCTGCACGATCCGGAGACCGCGGCCGAGATGCTGGCCCGCGCCCAGTCCGTCACGCTCACCGAAGACGAATCCGACAGGGCGGCACCCGCGTTCGACAACGCCACCGAACTCGCACTAGCGCTGCGGTGACTCACCAGGCGAACGCCGGCCGGCCGAGGAGCTCAGTCGGCCGTCGGCTGCTCGGCGACGAGCAGCACCCGGCGCAGCAGGTCGGCGAGGTGTCTCCGCTCGGTCGTCGTGAGCGCGCCGAGCAACCGGTGCTCCTCCGCGCCCTGGATCTCCATCGCCCCGCGCCACGCCGCCTGCCCCGCGTCGGTGAGTGCCACGTCCACCCGCCGACGGTCGACCGTGGACGGGATGCGGCGCACGAAACCCCGCCGTAGCAGGGCGTCCACCCGCGCGGTGATCGAGGCGGGAGCCATCGCGAGGTCCGTGGCGAGGTCCGAGGGCGCCGCCCGGCCACGGCGGCCGGCCAGGGCCTGCAGGGTGTCGTACTCATGGACCGACAGGTCGAAATCGACCAGGACCCGCTCCTTGACCGAACGCAGGTGCCGGGTCAGCTTGATCATCCTGGTCACCGCGCCCTCGACGTCGGCGTCGAGGTGCGGCACCACCGGCAGCCACCGCTCGATGTGGCTGTCGACGGTGTCGGGAGTCGTGGTCACCGCCTCAGTTTACCTCAACGTCGAAATATTCATTGTCGAAAGGTTCGATGTCGAAGTATGTTGCCGGCATGACTCACCCCCTGCGCACCCGCTCGTTCCGGTTGCTGTTCCTGGGCCGGACCGTCTCCGCCGTCGGCGACGCGGTGGTGCCCGCTGCGCTGGCCCTGGCCGTGCTGCGGGCCACCGGCTCCACCGGCGCGCTGGCCGTCGTCCTGGCCGCGGCGATGGTCCCCCGGCTGCTGCTGTTGCCCCTCGGTGGTGTCGTCGCCGACCGGTTCGACGCCCGACGGGTCGCGTTGCTGGCCGACCTGGTCCGCTGCGCCACCCAGCTCGCGGTCGGCGTGGAACTGCTCGGGGGTGATCCGTCACTGACCACAGTCGTCATCGCGTCCGCCCTCGGCGGCACCGCCTCGGCGTTCGCGATACCGACCGCGTCTCCGCTTGTCGCCGGCGCCGTCGAACCGGCCGGCCGGCAGCGGGCCAACGCCCTGATGGGGATCACCGCCAACGCCAGTCGCCTCGCCGGCCCGGCGTTGGCCGGCGCGCTGGTCTGGGCCGCCGGGCCCGGCTGGGCGTTCATCCTCGACGGCGCGTCGTTCGCGCTCAGCGCGGCACTGCTCGCGCTGGTGCGGATCCGCCACGTGCCGGTGCCGCACCGGTCCGTCTTCGCCGACCTGCGCCACGGCTTCGGGGAGGTCCGCGCCCGGGACTGGTTCTGGACCAGCCTGCTCGGGCACGGCGTGTGGAACGGCGCCGCCGCCGTCCTGATGACCCTCGGCCCGGCCGTGGCCATCGACCGCCTCGGCGGCGAGACGACCTGGGTGCTGCTGTTGCAGGCCGGCGCGATCGGCATGCTCACCGGCTCGCTGCTGGCCGGGCGGGTCCGCCTACGCCGACCGGTGCTGCTGGCCAACCTCGCGTTGGCCAGCTACGCCGCGCCGCTGTTCCTGCTCGCCGTCGCCGCGCCCGCCCCGGCGGTGATTGCCACGTACGCCGTGGCGCTGACCGCCCTCGGCTACTTCAACCCGGTCTGGGAGACCGTCGTGCAGCACCACTTCCCGCCGGAGGTCCTGGCCCGCGTCACCTCCTACGACTGGCTGGTGTCGCTGGGCGCCATGCCGCTGGGGTACGCGTTGGCGCCACTGGCCGCCGACGCGTTCGGCGCACCCGTCCCGCTGGCCGTCGCCGGCCTGCTGGTCCTGGTCTCCTGCGCGGGCACCTCACTCGTCCCCGGCGTACGCCGACTCACCTGGCCGACCACCCCGCAACCGCGAGCGGCCGAACCTGCCGGCGTCAGGTGAGCCGGACCGCGCGCACACGCGAAAGGCCCCCGACCAGCGCCGGGAGCCTCTGAGCGGGGTGGTCGGTCAGCCGGCGTCGCGGGTCATCGCGACGAAGCCACGCCAGGACTGCGGGCTGAAGGTCAACGTGCCGCCGTCGCGATCCTTCGTGTCCCGCACGAGGACCACCCCCGGGAGGTTGTCGGCGACCTCGACGCAGTCACCGCCGTTGCCGCCGCTCTTCGTGCTCTTACGCCACCGCGCACCGCTCATGTCCATGATGCTGCCGCTTCTCTCAGAAGGTCCAAGGAACGCCCTCGGGGCAGTGCCTCTCCGCGAATACGCTCCCACCGTCGTTCCAGGTTAACAAGCTCCGATGGCTGGTCGAGGATCTGCGCCTGCGCCGGGCCGTCGACGTGCGCGACCCGCGACCCGTCCGGCATGTCGGCGATGGTGAATGGACCGTCCAGGCCGGGATAGCTGGGCGCGTCCGCCGGAACGATGTGGAGCTGCACGCTGTCGGTCTCGGCGTGCCCGAGCAGGCGGGTGAGTTGCGCCGCCATCAGGGCGCGGTCGTCGCCGACGCGTCGCCGGAGTACCGCCTCGTCCAGCACGGCGATCAGCAGCGGCCCATTGTCGCGGGTGAGGATCGCCTGCCGGTTGATCCGCGCCTCGGCGAACTCGCCGACCGCGTCCGGTCTCAGCACCCCACCCGCCAGGGTCGCCCGCGCGTACGCCTCGGTCTGTAACAGTCCGGGCACCCAGGCCAATTGAAACGATCGCAGCGTCACCGCCTCGCGTTCGATGTCGACCCACGGCCGGAACCACACCGGTTCGCGGCGACGGACGACATCCGGCCAAAGCGCGTCGGTGTCCTTTGCCAACAACTCCGCGACGGTGGAGCGGTGTCGACTCTGCGGAATGTGGCCCGGGTTCGCCCATCTCGCGACGGTCTTCGGGTGCACACCGATGCGACCTGCGAGGCTCTCCGCGGTGTGACCCGCCTCGGCGAGCGCCGCAACAAAGGCGTGGTTCATGCCGTGCCTCCCCTGGAACAAAGCAACCGTCCGAAGAAGATTGCACAACGCTGTGTGATTGTCCAGCGACTCTCGGCAAAGTGCGGTGTAGACGGCGCGGCCGGCAGGGACCCGAACCCGGCGGACGCGTTCGTGCCGGGGCCGCCCCGACGGGGCGGCCCCGATCCCACCACCAACCAGGGGGCATCGATGCCAGCCGAGACCGGACCAGCGCGGCCGACACCACAGGAGCCGCGATGACCGGCACACTGCGGGCGGGGGACGTGATCCTCCTGAGCACCGCCGCCAGCGTCCAGTTCCACACACCGATAGTCGTCCGGGTCATCCGCGAGTTGCCCGACCGACACACCTACGACGGATGGCTCTGGCTCGACGCCTACGAGCTGAACCCGAAGGGCGAAGCGATCGCGCGGCGGGAGCTGTTCGTCCTGCGGGCGGGCGTGCAGATCCAGGTGTCGTCCCCGCGCCCCGGCAACGAGACCCGCCGGCCCGCACCGATCCGGCGTACCGGTCCCGTGAGGGTCCGCTGATGCCACAACGCCCCAAGCACTCCCCGTTGCGGCCGTCGTGGCGATGCCGGGTCTGCGGCATCCGGTGGCCGTGTTCGGCCGCGAAGTTGCGCCTGCTCGGCGAGTACCGCGAGGACCGGCCCGGCCTGTTGGCACACCTGGCAGAGCTTCAGGAGGCAGCCGAAGCCGACCTCACCACGCTCAACCCGGGCGTCGTGTCGCCCGACCTCGCCCCGCGTTTCGTCGGCTGGGCCGAAGCCCGCTGAGCCGTCCCGATCCGACGGCGACGGAGACCGCCGCGCCGTCGCGCACCTGGCATTAATCGCACGCTCTTCGACACCGGTATGGCTAGCCTCACCCAGAGGCTGGTCGGTGAACGGGCACATCCATGAATCGGGGGATTCGCGATGTCAGGCGCAGCGCCCGGCGGCGACTCGCTGCGTCCCACCCAACTGCTTCGCCGCAGTCGACCCTTTCGCAATCTCTTCTCGGCCCGGCTCGTCTCGTACGCCGGCGATTCGCTCAGCCTCGTCGCGCTCATGCTGCACGTCAGCGAGACGACGGGGAAGGCGCTGGCAGTCTCCCTCCTGCTGCTCGTCGGAGATCTCGCGCCCTCGATGTTGGGTCCCTTCAGCGGGGCGCTCGTCGACCGGCTCAACCTCCGGCGGCTGATGGTGGTCTGCGAACTCGTCCAGGCCGCGGTCCTGCTGGTGATCGTGGTGACGCTGCCCCCGCTGCCGGTGCTGCTGGCCCTCGTCGCGATCCGCGCCACCGCCTCGCAGATCTTCCAACCGGCGTCGCGGGCGGCGGTGCCCGCACTCGTCGCCGACCGTGACCTGGAGACCGCCAACTCCACAGTCGGGTTCGGCTCGAACGCGGCGGAGGCGGCCGGCCCGCTCCTCGCCGCAGCCCTGTTCCCACTGGTCGGAGTGCGTGGGCTGCTGCTCGTCGACGCGGTGACGTTCCTCGTCTCGGCCGTGCTGCTCGCGACTCTCCCGTCCCTCCCGGCGGTGACCCCCGAGGGCCGCCAGCCGTCACTCCTGCGCCAGGCCAGATCGGGAATCGGCTATCTGCTCAGCGTTCCGACAGTACGGGTGATCTTCCTGGGCTTCGCCGCGGTGGTCGCCTTCAACGGAGTCGACGACGTGGCACTGCTGGTGTTGGCCCGGGACACCTTCGAGGTGGGCAACTCCGCGTTCGGGCTGCTGCTGGGCGCGGTCGGCATCGGACTCGTCGCCGGGTACGCCCTGTTGTCCCGGTGGGGCACCCGGGCGTCGATGGCGCTGCTGCTGATCGTGGGCTTCGGGGTCAGCAGTCTCGGGAACCTGCTCACCGGGCTCGCCTGGGCCGTCGCCGCCGCGATCGCGCTCCAGGGGGTCCGGGGGCTCGGACTGGCGGCCATGGACGTCGCCTCCAGCACGCTGCTGCAACGGACGGTCCCCGCGGGCATGCTCGGCCGGGTCTTCGGCAACCTGTACGGCGCGATCGGGGTCGCCGCCGCACTGTCCTACCTCGCCGGTGGTCTGCTGCTGGACCTCACGTCCGCTCCGGTGACCCTGGTGATCGCGGGCGTCGGCGGCCTGGTGGCCACCGGCATCGTCGCGCTGCGACTGCCACGGGCGATGCGACGCCGGGAATGATGGGCGTCGGCCGCTCGACTGGCGCAGAGCGGGGCGCACCGGTCATCGCCGGTACGCCCCGCCGCGAGGGGTCGGTGTGTCAGCTTGAGGGCCCGATGTTCATCACGTACTGGCCTTCCATGTTTCCGGGCAGCGAGAAGTTGGCCACGATGAAGGTCTCCCACCACTTCGTGCCCTGGCCGGCGACCCGCCCCACGCCCAGCTTCGTGGTGTTCTTCCACACCAGTGCGGTGAAGTGCCCGATCGGCTTCGTGGGGTCGAGGGGTTCGCCCGTGGCGAAGTTGTAGTTGCTGTTCTCGGCGTACCAATTCTCAACAGCGGCAGTTCCCGAGCCCGCCGTGGGACCGGTCGAGGCGCCCGCCCACGACGCGTTCTCACCGGTGTCCGGTCGCAGGCCCTCGTGGGTGAGCTTGGTGCTCTCGGCCATGAAGGACGCCCTCGACTTCGAATACTCCACGAGTTCCGGGTCGAGGGTGAGCAGCGACGATCCGTGCCGGGCCCGCAGCTGGTTGACCTTGTTCAGCACCTCCTGCAGGAACTCGTCGTTGGTTCGATCAGCGAATCCAGCTCGCATGATGTGACACCCTTCTGCTGAAGACGAACGGCGGGGAGGTCTACCCCTTGGCGGGCGGCTCGGCCCCGGAGGGCTCACACAGCGGGCCGGGCAGCCATCGGCAGCCTTCCATCCGCCAACACGACAAAACCGTCACTGACGGTGACGGATCAATGACAGAAGCGGTAACACCGAGGGCTGGCCGGTGAATCGGTGCGGAGACGCCGTGGCGAATCTGGCCGCACCCCAGGTGACCGGGGTACCCGGGCTTGGACGGCAGCGTCAGCGGCTCGTATTGCCAGCCGGGAACGACATCAGCGACGTGCCAGAGAATTTCCTGTTCTCTGTCACAACGGCAATTTCGCACCCCGGCCGACCAGCACGACACCCGTCCACGGCACGGTGCGACTCGCCGCCAGGTTTGTGTCCCATCGCGATGCGACGTAAGGACGGTGCGACGCCGACGGCGTCCAGCGAGTAGATCGACTGCTCAGATCGGGCCGTCGGTGCGCAGCCGTGCGTGCAGGTGCATGTCGTGCCAGCCGTCGGCGTGTCGAACCGACCCCCGGAGCAGGCCCTCAGGCGGGAAACCGACGCGCGTGGCCACCCGGCACGACGCCGCGTTGGCGGTCGAGTGATGCAGGGCCAGCCGGTGCAACCCGGCCCGGGTGAAGCTCCACCGGGTGAGTGCCCCCAGCGCCGCGGCGGCGTTGCCCTGCCCACGCGCGGCGGGCACCACCCAGTACGACACCTGCGCCGACGCCTCCTCCAGCAGCACGTCCCGCAGCCCCACCTGACCCACCGGCCGGTCGTCGGCGTCGACGACCGCCCAACTGGCCGACGTCTCGTCGCGCCAGCGCTGCGCCCACTGGGCCGTCCACGCCCGCGCCTCGTCGTCGCCGTCCAGGCGGCGGACGTGCCACCGCTGGATCCGCGCACAGTCGAAGGCGGCCCGAACGGCCGGGGCGTCGTCGAGCCGCCACGGCCGCAGCGCCAGCCCGGGGCGTACCGGAAGGTCTGGTTGTTGCTGGGCGCCGAGGCTCCCGGCGGGCAGGGCGGGCGCGACGAGCAACGGCATCGGCCCATTATCGGGCCGGCGGCGTCACTCCCCGGTCGGACCCCCGGCGAGTTCGGCGACCACGTCGAGGTGACCAAGGTGGCGGGCGTACTCCTGCACCAGGTGGAACAGCACCCGCTCCAGCGACGCCGGGGCCGCGTCGTTCCAGCGCGGCCCCGGCGCGCCGATCTCCGCCAGGTCGTGCGCCGTCACCACCGCCGTGGTGTGCGCGCCCTGCGCTCGCAGCGCCGCCACCAGGTCCTCCCGCGTCTCGTCGGGGGCGACGTACCAGCGGTCCTCGCGGCGGTCGCCCCACGGCTGCGCGACGTCCCGGCCCTGGAACCCCCACTCGATCCAGCGCCGCTCGACGTGACGCAGATGCGTGAGCAACTCCAGCGGGGTCCACCCGGACGGCAGCCGGCTGCGCCGCAGCTCCGGCTCGGCCAACGCGGACACCTTGGCCACCAGGGTCTCGCGAAAGTAGTCCAGGTAGCGCAGGAAGACCTCGGTGCGGCTGCCGGCCGGGTCGGTCGGCTCGGGAAAGGCAGTCACGACCCGGTGGGCAGGTCGCGGGCGCGCTGTCGCACACCCGCCCCGCCGTACGGGTAGTCACCCACCAGCGGGGCGCTCGCCTCGTCCAGCGAGCGCATCTGCTCGGCGTCGAGGACCAGGTCCGCGGCGGTGAGGTTGTCGTCGAGCTGCTCGGTGGTACGCGCGCCGAGGATCACCGAGGTGACCGCCGGTCGGGCCGCCAGCCAGGCCAACGCCACCGCCGACATGGACACGCCCCGTTCGTCGGCGACCCGGCGCACCGCGTCGAGCACCCGCCAGGTGCGCTCCTCGGCGTTGCGACCGGCGTACGCCTCGACGCCGCGCTGCGGGTTCTCACCGAGGCGGGTCGCACCGGTGGGCGTGTTGTCGCGCTGGTACTTGCCGGTCAGCCAGCCGCCGCCCAGCGGCGACCACGGCAGGATGCCGATGCCCTCGTTCTCGCAGACCGGCACCAGTTCGAACTCGATCTCCCGGGCCAACAGGTTGTACTGCGGTTGCAGGGACACGATCGGGGTGAGGTTGAGGTGCTGGGTGAGCAGGGCCGCCTTCTGCAACTGCCAACCGGTGAAGTTGCTGACCCCCGCGTAGCGGATCTTTCCCGCGCGCACCGCGTCGTCGAAGAACCGCAGCGTCTCCGGCAGGGGGGTCAGCGGATCCCAGGCGTGCGCCTGGTACAGGTCGACGGCCTCGACACCGAGCCGCCGTAGGCTGGCGTCCAGGGCGCGGGTGAGGTGCACCCGGGACAGGCCGGCGTCGTTCGCGCCCGGACCCATCGGGAACCGTCCCTTGGTGGCGATCACCAGCCGGTCGCGCACGTCGGGCCGCGTCCGCAGCCAGCGTCCCACGATGTCCTCGGAGACACCCGCGGAGTAGACGTCGGCGGTGTCGAGGAAAGTGCCCCCGGCCTCGACGAACCTGTCGAGTTGAGCGAAGCTGCCGGCCTCGTCGGTCTCCGCCCCGAACGTCATCGTGCCCAGACACAGGGTCGACACCACCGTGCCGGTGCTGCCCAGAGTGCGATAGCGCATATCGTCCTTTCGGTCCGAGTGACAAAGCCGATCTTCGCACTCGGTAGGGCCACCCGCACATGGAGGCCGCCGGGCCCCGACACGGGCACCCGTGCGGCCACCTCGCCGGTCATCATGGGCGGGTGAGCGAGTCCGCGATCAACATTGACCGGCCTCAACGGCCGGTTCCGACATCACCGCCGGGAGCGCCGGAGCCCGGTGCGCCCACCCGCCTCCCGGGGCTGGTGGCCCTGACGACGAGCGTGGTCCTGCTGTTGCTCGCCGGGCGCTACGGCTATCACCGCGACGAGTTGTACTTCCTGCTCGCCGGCCGGCACCTCGACTGGGGTTACGTCGACCAGGGGCCGCTGGTCCCCGCGCTGGCCCGGCTGCTGGACACGATCGCGCCGGACAACCTGGTGATTCTGCGGACCCCGTCGGCGCTGCTGGCCGGTGGCGCGGTGCTGCTGGTCGCCGCCATCGCCCGCGAGTTGGGCGCCGGTCGCGGTGCGCAGACCTGCGCGGCGGTGCTGGCCGCGCTGTCCGGCATCGTGCTCGCCAGCGGGCACCTGCTCAGCACCACCACCGTCGACCTGCTGGTCTGGCTGGCCGCGGCGTGGTGTGCGGTGCGGTTGCTGCGTACCGGCGACAGCCGCTGGGCGCTGGGCATCGGGCTGGCGCTCGGCGTGGGCATGCTCAGCAAGGTGCTGCCCGCGCTGCTGGCCGTGGGCCTGATCGTCGGCGTGCTCATCGGCGGGCCACGTCGGCTGCTGCGGGACCGCTGGGTGCTCGCCGCCGCCGGGATCGCCGTGCTGCTGGCCGCACCCAATCTGATCTGGCAGGCGGCGCACGGCTTTCCCCAGCTCGGCGTGGCGGCGTCCATCGCCGACGGTGACAGCTCCTACAGTGGCCGCCGCGACGCGTTGACCCTCCAGTTCGTCATCATCAGCCCGTACGCCGTACCCATCTGGATCGCCGGCCTCGTCGCGCTGCTGCGGCGACCGGCGTGGCGGGCCTACCGGGCGGTGGGCTGGGCCTGGTTGGTGGTGTTCGGCATCGTGCTGATCGCCGGTGGCAAGGGCTACTACGACGCGCCGCTGCTGCTGGTGCTGACGGCCGCCGGCGCCGTGGTGACCGTGGGGTGGGCGTCGCGCGGGTCGGTCCGGCTGCGCCGAGGGCTGCTCGCGTTGGGCGTGGTGCCGTTCCTGCTGCCCAACATGGTGCTGCTGCTGCCGGTGCTGCCGGCCGAGCGGTTGCCCGGTTTCGTGGTCGACGTCAACTACGACGCCGGCGAGACGATCGGCTGGCCGGCGTTCGCCGACTCGGTCGCCACCGTCCACCGTGGGCTGCCGCCCGAGGAGCGCCCCCGGGCGGTGATCCTGACCAGCAACTACGGCGAGGCTGGCGCGCTGGCCCGCTACGGTCCGGTCCGTGAGCTGCCCCGGGCCTACTCCGGGCACAACAGCATGGTCGACTTCGGCCAGCCGCCGGCCAGCGCGGACGTGGTCATCGCGGTCGGCTGGGAGCGCCCCGAGCCGCTGACCGCCTGGTTCGACGAGTGCACGCTCGCGGGGCGGGTGGATCAGCGGGTCGAGGTGGATAACGACGAGAACGGCGGCCCGATCCACGTCTGCCGGGGGCTGCGGCGTCCGTGGGCGCAGATCTGGGACACCGAGGTACGCCACACCGGCTGATGCCCCCGGGGCGCACGCTCCGGCAGTGGGCCGCGGTGGTCAGCCGGCTCCGCTGCTCAGCCAGGTCTGGATGCCGGCCAGTGCTTCGGGGCCGGAGGTGGCGTCGACGTCGCGGGCGAGGTCGGCGATGGTGACTGCGGCGAGCGCCTGGCGCCAGGCGTCCTCGGCTGCCCACATCGCGCGGGCGACCGGACACGGCGTGGTGCAGGCGTCGGCCGGGGTCGCGAACGGGCCGCGCTGGCGGATCTCGGTGCAGACGAAGGTCGGGCCGGGGCCGTCGATGGCCCGGACCACGTCGAGCAGGGTGATGCTCTGCGGTGCCCGGGTCAGCACGTAGCCGCCCGACTTGCCCTGCACCGAGTGGATCAGGCCGGCGCGGGCCAGGGCCTGGAGCTGCTTGGCGAGGTAGCTGCCGGAGACGTCGTGCAGCTCCGCCAGCTTGGCCGCCGGCACGGGCGCGCTGCTGGTGGTGAGCACCACGCAGCAGTGCAGCGCCCACTCGACCCCGCCGGACATCTTCATGCCCTCACCCTAGCCAACCCCGGTTACTCGGACTTCAAATGTCCGAGTATTGTTCTCGGACAGGAAAGGTCCGAGTTCTGGCTGCCCACAGTGCGGCCGGACAAAGACCCCACAACGTCACGGGAAGGTGCACTGTCATGAAGATCGCCGTACTGGGTGGGACCGGGCTCATCGGTTCGCAGGTCGTGCGGATCCTGCGGGCCGCCGGTCACGACGCGGTGCCACTGTCGCCGTCCACCGGGGTGGACCTGCTCACCGGGCAGGGTCTGTCCGACGGGCTCACCGGCGCTGACGTCGTCGTCAACCTGACCAACTCGCCGACCTTCGACGACGCCTCCCCCGCCTTCTTCCAGACGACCATGAACAACCTCCTCGCCGCGGCCGATCGCGCGGGCGTCGGCCACGCCGTGGTGCTCTCCATCGTCGGCGTCGACCAGGTGCCCGACCTGGCCTACTACCGCGCCAAGGTCCTTCAGGAGGACATCCTCAAGGCCGGTCCCGTCCCGTACTCGATCGTCCGCGTCACCCAGTTCTTCGAGTTCGTCGAGGCGATCCTGTCGTGGACGGCCGACGACACCACGGTCCGCCTGCCCAGCACCCCCGTGCAGCCCATGGCCGCGGCCGACGTGGCGCAGGCCGTCGCGGACGTCAGCATGGGCGCACCGCTGCGCGGTGTCCGCAACGTCGCCGGCCCCGACGTCTTCGCCCTCGACGAGCTGGGACGGATCACCCTCGCCGCGCGCGGTGACCAGCGCAGCGTCACCACCGACGGCAGCGCCGGCATGTTCGCCGCCGTACCCGGTGCGGTGCTCGTCGCCGCCGACGACGCCCTCATCGCCCCCACCACCTACCGGGAGTGGCTCGGCCGCCAGGGCTGAGGCGTCCGCCGGCCCGCACACCGACGTGCGGGCCGGCGCCGGTCGTGGGGTCGGGGCCGCGAAGACGAGGTGGTGACGGCTAAGGTCCGCGTCATGACCGACACCGCAGCCGAGGTCGACAGGCGCGTCGCCGAGGCGTGGGCCCGGATCGAGGCTGGCCTCGGTCGCGTCCTGCCGTCGTCTCTACGGCTGCTCAACGCGCCGGCTCCGGCACCCGCGATCGATGCGGTCGAAGCCGCCCTGGCCAGGACACTGCCGCCCGATTTCCACGCCAGTCTCCGCATCCACAACGGGACCGAACCCGGGGCGACACCGCCGTCCCTCGCGCCCACCCCCGTACCGCTGGACAACCTCTGTGACACCGACGAGATCATCGAGATGACCCGGATGTGGCGCGACAACTACGGTCCGGAGCCGGACTGGGACGACCCTCAGGTCTGGGCCTACCTGGTCGACAGAGGAATGCTCTGCCTGAACGGCCCGGTGCGGCCGATCGTCGGCACGCCGGGCGTGGTGGTCGTGGGGCACATGAACGGCGACGTGCTGTGGCTGCTCGACGGTGATCCGGCACCGGGGGGCACGCCCGGACAGGTGGTTCGGGTGGATATCGAGTGCGCCTCCTGGGACGTGCTGGCCCCATCCTGGACGCAGCTGCTCGTCCGCTACGCCGAGGACCTCGCACTGTTCGCGGCGGACCCGGACACCTCTCCTCTGGAGATCGATCCCCTCGTGGGGCCGGCCTGCGAGTGGGGCAGCACCCCGTCGGCCTCCTGGGGGACGCGTCCGGCGTGGCTTCGGGACGTCCCAGCTCGCAGCCCCTACACCTGATCCTCGCCGACGAGCCCTGGACGGGCGGTCAGTGTCGCAGCAGGCCGGTCGTGCGGATCGGCTCCACGTGCCCGCTGGGTGGCGCGCTGCGGTGCAGTTCCAGACCGATGTCGACGACGACGGAACGCTCCAGGGTCCCGACCTGCGCCATCGGAACCCACTGCGCCAGGTCGGTCGTGCCACCGGTCTCGGATCGAAGCTCACCGCCCACGATCCGGGCTCGATAGAACACCGCGAGCATGTGCAGCTCGACAACGTCGTCGTCGACCCGTTCCACGTTCCTGGTCCGCGAGTTCACCCCGAGCAACTGCTCGACCTGCGCCGCGTACCCCGTCTCCTCCGCCACCTCGCGCACGACGGCGTCGAACGGATCCTCGGTGTGCTCGACCCCTCCACCGGGCAGCGTCCAGTGCCGCCGAGCCCCGTCGGGCGACACCCAACGGGCGAGCAGCAGGCTCTCGTCCCGCAGACACACCGCGTACGCGGCCACTCGAAGCCGTTGTGTGATCACACGAACCAGGATCGCGCAGTTGCCGGCAACGTGCCGCCCGCACACGCGTTCGGCCGGCCTCCCCGCACCGCCGCCACGGCCACGTCGGTGCGACGAGGAGTGTGGGGTCGTCCTCGTCGGTCAGCTCGGGAAAGGGTTACGGGCGGCGGCTGCGGCGACGGTTGCCAGGTCGTCGCTCGAGAAGCCGGCGCGGCTCAGCACCGCCAGGGACTTGTTCGTTGCCAGCGTGCACAACGCCAGCGCTGCCGCCTCCTGCTCACCGGCCCCCGCCGCCTGCAACGCCTGCTGCAGCATCGCCCGCAACCCGTCGATCATGGCGCGGACCATCGCCTGGCCCTCTGCGTCGAGGGTCGGGAACTGCGTTGCCGACACCGTGAGCAGGCAGCCGTCGGGAACCGTCGGGTCGGCGATGCGGTTCAGGGTGACCTGCAGGTAGGCGGCCACCACGGCGCTCGGGCTCGGGTGGGGGCCGGTCAGTGCCCGCTCGTACAGCGGTTGGTAGGTCTGTGCGTACCGTTGGAGACTTTTGCGGAAGAGGGCGCTCTTGTCGCCGAAGGTGCCGTAGAGCGAGCCCCGGCCCAGGCCCGTGCCCTCGGTCAGGCGGTCGATCGAGGCCTCCGAATAGCCCCAGCGCCAGAAGACGTGCATCGCACGTCGGAGCGCCTCGTCCACGTCGAACTGCTTGCGGCCGGCCATGGTTCGTCAGTCTACACATCTTGTAACGATCGTTCCAACAGTCTTGTACTGATCGTTCCAACATGCGTATGGTCAGCGGCATGACACACCTGAGTTCGCTACGGCTGCCCGACGGGTTCACCGATGTCTTCACCAGCCGCCTCGTGGAGGCGAACGGGCTGCGGTTGCACGCCGTCACCGGCGGGGAGGGCCCGCCGCTGCTGCTGGTCGGCGGGTGGCCGCAGACCTGGTACGCCTGGCGCGACGTGATGCCCGCGCTCGCCCGCGAGCACACCGTCGTCGCCGTGGACTCGCGCGGGGCCGGGCTCTCCGACAAGCCCGACGACGGTTACGACGCCGGCACGCTGGCCGCTGACCTGGTCGCGCTGATGGCCGCGCTCGGGCACGACCGGTTCGACATCGTCGGCCATGACATTGGCATGTGGACCGCGTACGCCCTCGCCGCCGATCACCCCGGGCGGCTGGGCCGGCTCGCCGTCGTCGACGCCATCATCCCCGGTCTCACGCCGACCCCGTCGGTCTTCAGCCCGGCCGCGGTCAACCAGCGGCTCTGGCACTTCGGCTTCAACCGGCTCACCGACCTCAACGAGGAGCTGGTCCGGGGACGGGAGCGGCTCTTCTTCGGCTACCAGTTCGCCAGGAAGGCTGCCACCCCCGAGGCGATCCCCGCGTACGCCGTCGACGTCTACGTCGATGCGATCGTCGCGGATCCTCGCGGTCTGCGGGCGAGCTTCGCGTACTACCGGGCGCTGGACGAGACGATCGCACAGAACGAGCAGCGCACGAAGACCCGGCTGACGCTGCCGGTGCTCGCCGTCGGCGGCGCGCGGTACAGCGGCGCGGCGGTCGCCGAGACGATGCGGCTGGCTGCCGACGACGTCACCGGGGTGCTCATCGACGACTGCGGCCATTACGTGGCCGAGGAGCAGCCGGCCCGGTTCAGCGAGGTCCTGGAGGACTTCCTCGGTGGCAAACCGGTAGCAGGCATGCCGCTCAGCTGACCCATCCGTGCTTCCACCCCCGTTCATTCCCGGTGGTGACGACCTGCCCGAGTCTGGCGGTCAGGACGGCTGGACGTGGTCGAAGAGGGCGAGGGCGTCGGCGGGGTCCGGGCTCACGAGGCGTTCCAGACCGGCCGTCGTGATCGTCGCCCACCTGCCGGCCCGTGCCCACATCTGCTCCTCGAAGGTACGGACGACCTCGTCCAGATTCTCGGGGTCGGCCGCGATGGACTCCGCGAGTTCGGCACCGTCCAGCATCGCGAGGTTCGCGCCGGCCCCCAACGGCGGCATCAGGTGGGCGGCGTCGCCCAGGAGCGTCACCCCGCGCACGTGGACCCAGGTGTGGGATTCGGGCAGGACGTAGAAAGGGCGGTGGACGAAGGCGGTGCCGTGGCCGAGCAGGTCGAGAACGGGAGAAGCCCAGCCGTCGAACAGCGCCAACAGGCCCGATCGCGTGGCCTCGACGTCGGCCAGATCCAGGCCGGCGTGCCAGTCCAGCGGTGCGCGGAACTTGGCGTACACCTTGACGTGACCGCCGCTGTTGCGCTGGGCGACAAGAGATCGGTTCACGCCGTACACGGCCACCGAACCGTCGCCGATCAACCGGGCGAGGTCGGGGTGGCGGGTGTCGACGTCGTCGAGGGAGGTCTCGACCGAGGTGACGCCGGTGTACTGCGGCGTCACCGGCGAGACTGCCGCGCGTACCCGGGACCAGGCGCCGTCCGCTCCCACCACGAGATCGAACGCCTCCTGCCGCCCGTCGGCGAAACGAACGAGTACGCCATCCGCGGTCCCCGGCACCACCTGCGCCACCTCTCGACCCCACCGCACGTCGAGGGAGCCGAGCAGCAGGTCACGGAGGTGCCCGCGGTCGATCTCCGGATTGGCCAGCTCCTCCGGATCGGGTTGCCAGTCGCGCAGAACGGTCCCCGCGGCGTCCAGGATGCGCATGGCCTGCCCCTCGGGACGAGACAGCGCCTGGAACTCTGCCCGCAGCCCGGCCTTGTCCAGTGCCAGCTGGCCCAGCCCTTCGTGCAGGTCCAGCGTGCCGCCCGGAGGGCGGGAGTCGGGCGCGGGATCGCGTTCGAGGACGGTGACGGGGTAGCCGTGGCGGTGCAGGACACGGGCGAAGGTAAGACCCCCAGGGCCACCCCCGACCACCGCGATACGCTGTCTCATAGCGATACACCGTATCCCGCCCGTACAATGCACCGCAACAACAGGGAGTGATCATGACCGTGTGGGACCGGCCGGAGCCGCCGAATCGCCCCGTGCCGCTCAGCCGGGAACAGATCATCGCCGCCGCCATCGCACTGGCCGACGAGGGCGGGCTGGAGGCGGTGTCGGTGCGCAAGGTCGCCGCCCGCCTGAACGCCGGCCCGATGCGGCTGTACGGATACATCTCCACCAAGGACGAGTTGCTCGACCTCATCGTGGACGAGGTCCACGCCGAGATCCTCCCCGCCGAGCGACCCGGTGACTGGCGGGAGGCGCTGCGCATCCTCGCCCAGCGCACCAGGCAGGCCGCGCTGCGCCACGTTTGGCTCGCCGATCTGCTCGGCGGCCGCCCGACCCTGGGCCCCAACGCCATGGCCGTGACCGAGGCCAAGTTGGCCGCCCTCGACGGTCTCGCCGACATCGACACGGTCCTGCGCGCCGTGGACACGGTCAGCGCCTACGTCATCGGTGCGATCAGGCGCGAAACCGCGAACCTGCGGGCCGAGCGCGCCACGGGCCTGTCCAAGCGCGACTGGCAACGCGCCTTCGGCCCGCACATGACGACAATGTTGGCCACGGGCCGCTTCCCGACGCTGTCCAAGGCCGTACACGACGGCACCGAGGTGGACCCCGAGGCGTCCTTCGCGACCGGCCTGGACTGGGTCCTCGACGCCGTGGCCGTCAAAATCACCCGACCGCCGGCGTAACGCTCACCTCCTGCCCACCCCGCGGATACGCAGGTAGGCGCGATCGTCGAAGCTCACCTGCCCAGGCAGCACCCCCTTGGTCCGGCGGTCGCACGGCGCACACCGCTCAACCGGCTCGCCAGTCGCACAACCCTGATCTCCGAGAGTGAAAAACTGACGTGACGACGTGCGGGTCGCCTCGATCTCGCTCAGCTCGGTCCTCGTCTGCCAACGTCGACCTTGATGAGGACCGGTCGGGTCACATCCTGGTTGTCGATGACGACGTCCGCGCGATCGTGCGGCGCGCAGGCGGTGAAGTACAGCCGCTGGCCGCCGACGTAGCGGCCGACGCTGGGATGGTCGGGGTCCGGATGCGAGCCGTCTCGTCGGGCCATCCGGGCCACGGTGACCGCGAACGGCGCGTCGAGAAATACGGAGAAGTCCCAGAACTCCACCAGCTCGTCACGGTGCAGGAACAACCCGTCGACGATGAGGACCGTGCCAGGCGGCGCGGTCCGCCACGCAAGATCCAGGACCTCGTCGGAACGCAGATCGTGGGCAGCAGGACGGTACCGGCGCGAACCACCGGGCCCGAACGGCTCCAGCACGTTGTGGACGAGGGCTTCGTAGTCGTAACTGTCGAGCCAGAAGCCCTCCGGCGAATCCCGGCCCCGGCGATGCCGCACAGCCCGACGGTGATGAAAGTCGTCCGCCGGCACGGGCACGACGTCACGTCCCCGCCCGCCCAGCAACGCGGCCAACTCACCGGCGAACGTCGACTTCCCCACCCCGTCGACCCCGTCAACGGCCACCCGTACGCACCGCGGCGCGGGGAACGTCGGAACCAGGTCAGCGACATCGTCAAGCAGTTGCCCCCGTACGACGTCCCCGCCCGTCCTCCCATCGGCACGCCGACCGCCCCCGGCCACCGTGCTCCCCCTCACCTGTCAGGGGCGCAGCGGCGTGCGGCGGGGAATCACCCTGCGATACGCGATGCGCCATCCAGCCGCTTCCCGACGCACGACGTCCTCGTAGACGACGCTGCCCACGCTGCCGTCGGCGGAGACCCCGATTCCCTTCGACCGCACCCGCACCGTGCCGTCCGGATCCTCGCTCACGCAGATGTTCGTGACGTGATGCCCGACCGGGTTCGCATCGCCCAACGCCAGGCCGGCTTCGGTGATCGCCTCGTACCCGTGCAGTTCACCGAACCCGAACGCGGAGACGTCGTACACGATGTCGGCACAGAACAGCTCGCCCATCCGGTCGAACTCGCCGCTGTCCATCAGATGACCGTGCAACGAGAGCAGCTCATGCACCGCGAGCCTGTCTTCGACCGACAACGCCACCAACGACCCCCACCCGACAAACGGACACCACCGACCTACCGACGTCGATATTCCTATCACGTCGGGGGCGAGAGAGCACGGCCGGTGACCGAGAGCCGGCCCAACGTGGGTACGGTGGGTGGCGTGCTCTCGGCCGTGAAGGGTCTGTCCCGCTACCACACCGAGGAGTCGCTGCGCACCTACCTGCTGCAGCGCTCACACCGCACCGAGGACGGCTGCCTGCTCATCGAAGGCTACGGGCGGCGACGCGGGGTGCACCAGAAGGTCGCCGGTCGTGCGTGGGCGCACATCGCCGCGTACGTCGTCCTCGTCGGCGGGTACGACCCCGCTCTCGACGTCGACCAGACCTGCGGCGCCGCCGACTGTATCGAGCCGACGCACCTGCGCCAGCTCAGCCGGACCGAAGCCAGCCGCACCCGCAACCAGCCGGCACAGTGCCGCAACGGCCACGACCGTGAACTCGACCCGGCGACCGATCGGTACCGGCGAGTCTGCCGGACATGCAACCGGGAGGCTCAACGCCGATGGCGCGAACGCGAGGCCGCCGAGGTAGCCCAAGCCCGCTCCGCCCATGGCCGCTGACGGCTTGTTCCTTGACGCACCACCACGAACACCTCCCCACCCCGAACCGGTCCGTCGGCCTCGCAGCCGCAACGCCGGTCTGCCGTCAGTCGAGCGGCGGGGTCAACGGGACATCGTGTAGAGGGTCAGCGCAGCCAGCGACGGCGCATCGACGATCTCACCAGCCAACACCATCGCCCGGATCTGCGCGTCGGTGAACGACAGGTGCACCATGTCCTGCTCGGTCGCCTCGCGGTCCGGTTCTCCCTCGGTCAACCCGGTGGCCAGGTAGACGTCGCAGCCCTGGGTGGAAAAGCCGTACGCCTCGTACAGGTGCCCCAGATGGGTGACCGTCTCC
This sequence comes from Micromonospora sp. NPDC048839, assembly GCF_040649915.1. Lineage (NCBI taxonomy): Bacteria > Bacillati > Actinomycetota > Actinomycetes > Micromonosporales > Micromonosporaceae > Micromonospora > Micromonospora sp. NPDC048839. The sequence continues at coordinate 77,047 of NZ_JBEZGL010000015.1, read as the reverse complement.
GCACGCAATCCGGTCTCCTCGGCCAACTCCTGGCGAGCCAGTGCGGCGGCGTCGCCCCTGATCCCGTGTCCCCAACTGCCCTGAGGGAACTCCCAAGCTCGCCGGCCAACCGGGTAGCGGAACTGTTCGACCAGCCAAAAGCCCTCAGCCCAGCGGGGCAGGACCAGCGCGGAGTCCGGCTTTTCCACCACCCCGTAGATGCCGGTGGAGCCGTCCGGCCGGCGAATGCGGTCCTCCCGGACGGTCATCCAGGCGTTGGTGTAGACGGTCCGGCTATCCAGGCGCTCCATCGCACGATGCTCGCAGGCCAACTGCATCGGTCGAAACGCCGTCGCAGCCACTGAACGGCTTCAGTGGGCCGCGGCCCCACCGGGACAGAACACCCGCTCATCGAAGGGCTACATCAACCTGATGCCTTACGCACAAGAACTGTCATTATGGTGCACGCCTGGTTCGCCCCTTTTGTGGTGGTGATTTACGGGATTACTGTTACTGGCAATACATTAAATAAGCGTCGCAGGACTTCCAGCGGGACTGAGCACCGGAACCATCCATGCCTGACGCTCGTGCCGGCTGAACCGGCACGAGCATCAGGGGCGACGACGTCACCTCACGCGACGGCGGTTGCCTCAAGCTCGACCATCTGTCCGGGGATCGCCAGCCGCGTCACCCCGAGCATCGTGGTGGTCGGTGCCACCCCGGCGGCACCCAACCGCGACGCCAGGACGCCGTAGTGCGGAAACAGCAGGTCGACGTCGGTGGTGTAGACGTTGAGCCGGACTAGGTTCGCGAGGGACATGCCGGCCTCGCCGAGCACGGCCTCCAGGTTGTCGAGGCTCAGCGCCAACTGCGCGGCCAGGTCCCCGTCATGCAGAGGTTTGCCGTCGCCGCTCATCGCGGTCTGTCCGGAGCAGTACAGGGTCCGGCTGTGCCCGGACACGACCTCACCCTGGTTGAATCCCATGTCCAAAGACCAGGTCACGGGGTTGACTGCCGTTCGCTGCACTGCCACATCAGCTCCATTCGACTCAAAGGACGTACGCCCACGGGCTCGGTAGCCACCGTCGTTGACGTCGCGTTGATGAGCCTGCCAAGCAATCACGACACCCTGTGTCGTGTATCGGTAGACTTCTCATATGCGTGCCGACCGATTGGTCTCGCTGGTGCTGCTGCTGCGCCAACGCGGTCGGCTGTCCGCGGCCACGCTGGCCCGCGAGCTGGAGGTGTCCACCCGCACGGTGCTGCGCGACATCGAGGCGCTGTCCGCCGCAGGCGTCCCCGTCCGTGCCGACCGCGGTCGGCACGGAGGATTCGCACTGTTGCCCGGGTTCCGGACCGAGCTCACCGGACTGAATCACGACGAAGCGCTCGCCCTGCTCGTCGCCGGATCGCGGCGCGGCGCTCAGGCATTCGGCCTCGGCTCGGCGCTGGCCTCGGCCATGCGCAAGGTGGTCGACGCGCTGCCCGAAGGCTATCGGGCCACTGCGGCCGACGCGGTCCAGCGATTGCTCATCGACCCGCAGACCGACCTGCTGTCGCGCCGGCAGGTCCCCGACGAAGTGCCCGACGCCGTAGTGGCCGAGGTCCGACGTGCGGTGTTCGCCGGACACAAACTGCGCATCCATTACGCGGCCGTGGACCAAACCCCGACGTGGCGCACGGTGGACCCGATCGGCCTCGTCACGGTACGCGACCAGGGCTACCTGCTGGCCACGAGATCCGGCGCGGACCGCACCTACCGGCTGTCCCGAATCGTGGCCGCCGAGGCACTCGCCGAACCCGCACAGCGACCGGACCGGGTCGATCTGGACGGGGCCTGGCAGCAACGCAGCACGCAGTTTCGCAACGGCGGCGACCAAGTCATCGTGCTGGCACGGGTGAACCCCGTGCGACGGGAGGACTTGGTGGGCACCGCACTGGCCGTGCGCGCCGAGGAGACCGACGCAGACGGCTGGCTGCGGATGGAGGTGACCTTCCAAGACCCGAGACACGCCGAATGGGCGCTCTGGCAGCTCGCGACGCACGTGGAAGCCGTGGCCCCGCAGTGGTTGCGCACCTCCCTCCGCAACCGGGCGGCCGCGATCGCCGCCCGCTACGGGGTGCCATCCTGAGAGGTCGATCGGGGCTTCGCGTCGGGCGACTGCTCCCATGCCGGTCCGGTTCACGGAATGACAGCGCCGACCTGAGGCCATCACGGGCGGCTTCGTACGCCCAGGGAGTCGTTGACGGCGAATCGGTCGAGGGCATGAAGAACGTGCTCGCGGGTCTCGGCGGTGCCGAGATGCCCTGCACTCTCGATCACTGTCAACGTCGAGCCGGGCCAGGCACGGTGCAGGTCCCACGCTGTTTGCAGCGGTCCGCCCAGGTCGAGTCGGCCGTGGATGAGGACACCGGCGATGCTGGCCAACCGGCCAGCATCGCGCAGCAGTGCGCCCTCTTCCAGCCACGCGCCATGGGCGAAGTAGTGCGCGCAGATGCGCACGAAGGCCAGCCGCGCCGCGGGAGGGCGATCGCCGTACGGATGTGACGCACCGCCGGTCTCTCCGGACAGGACCGCGTCTTCCCAGGCGCACCAGTCGATCGTGGCCCTGTCCCGCACGGCGGGGTCCGGGTGTTCCATCAGGCGGGCGTACGCGGCGACGACATCCCCGTCGCGGGATGTGCCCGGGGCTCCTTCGAGGAATCGTTCCCACTGCTCGGGGAAAAACCGCCCGACGCCTCGGTAGAGCCAGTCGATGTCGGCGCGCCTGGTCATGGTGACGGCGGCGATGACGATCTCGGAGACCCGCTGGGGGTGCTGCTGCGCGTAGGCCAGGATGAGCGTGGAACCCCAGGATCCGCCATGCAGCAGCCAGCGGTCGATGCCGAGGCGTTCGCGCAGCCGTTCCATGTCGGCGATCAGGTGCCAGGTGGTGTTGTGCCGCATATCGGTCGCCGGATCGCTCGCGTGTGGTGTGCTGCGACCGCAACCACGCTGGTCGAACAGGACCACCCGGTACCGGGCCGGATCGAAGTACCGACGCCAGCTGGTCCCACACCCCGAGCCGGGCCCGCCGTGGACGACAAGCGCTGGCTTACCGGCCGGGTTACCGCACACCTCCCAGTACACGACGTTGCCGTCGCCGACGTCGAGCATGCCGGTCTCGTACGGCTCGATCGGTGGGTACAGCTCGGTCAAGGTCCAGACCTCCCGGCGTGCAGCACGGTGTCCGGGACGGCGGCGCACAGCGTGAAGTCGTACCAGTGGAGGTCGATCTCCGGGCGGCGCAGGCCGAACAGTTCGGTGGCCACGCCCAGCTCGAACGGGTTCGACCCGTCGTCGACGAGCATCACCACCCGATGCGCGTCGCCAGGCTGCGAGGATTGTTGCGGCATACGCGATTTCTAGCACTCGCGCCTCGCTGACGGCATGGGCGACGATGGCAGCCATGATCAGTGAACCGGTCGAGCTGTCCGCCGCCCTGGCCACCTTCGAGGCGCTGTGGAGCCCGCGCATCGTGACGCAGGTCAACGACTATGACGTACGCATCGCCAAGGTCGCTGGCGAGCACGTGTGGCACCGCCACGACAACACCGACGAGTTCTTCCTCGTACTGTCCGGGCAGTTGACCATCGCCCTGCGCCTACCGGGCGAGCAGGAACGCACCGTGGTGCTGCCGCAGGGGTCGGTGTTCGTCGTACCGCGCGGCACCGACCACAAACCCTCGTCCGCGGACGGTGCCGCGATCCTGATGTTCGAACCCACCGGCACCCTCACCGTCGGCGACCACCATGACCCCGTGCCCGACCACGTCGACACCACGACTGGGCATGACCTGCGGTGATCCCGCCCAACGTGGGACCGCCCGCCGGTTACCACTGACAGGTCCACGTGCCCCGGTCAGGGCCGCAGCCAGCGATCGAACCACGCGCGGGTCCGATGCAGGACGTCGATCTGGTGGTGGCGTTCCCGGATCGAGTGGCCCTCTCTCGGGTAGATCACGAACTCGTGCTCGACGTCGAAGTGGCGCAACGCACGATGCAGGTACACGGCCTGTCCGAGGGGAACGTTCGTGTCCTCGGCGCCGTGCAGGATGAGCACCGGAGTGCGGATGTGGCTGGCGAAGGAGATCGGGCTGACCGCGTCGTGTGGGTGTGGTCCGATGCCGGACCAGCCGGTGCTGCCACCGAGCGCGGCTTCGAACTGGCCGTTGTCCCCGGTCGCGGCGAGCATGCCCCAGTCGACGACGCCGGCGCCGACCAACGCGGCGCGGAAACGGTCGGTCTGGCCGACGGCCCAGGCGGACATGAAGCCGCCGTGACTCCAGCCGGCGATGCCCAGTCGATCCGAGTCGGCGATGCCCTCGGCGACGAGCAGGTCGATGCCGGTCAGGATGTCCGTCCACTCCTGCTGTCCGACCCGGCCGGCGACGCTGGCGGCGAAGCCGTGGCCGTGGCCCTGACCACCGCGCGGGTTGGGCAACAACACGGCGTAGCCGGCGGCGGCCAGCCACTGCGCGCTGGGGAACCAGAACAACTGGCACCGATCGGCGTAGCGGTCGTACGGGCCGCCGTGCACGATCGTGATGAGCGGGAACGGACCCTGCGCTGCGGTTCTTCCGACCGGCAGGACGAGCAGGCCGTCCAGGTCGAGGCCGTCGGCGGCCCGGTAGGCCAGCGGTTGTTGCGTGCCGAGTGCGATGCCGTCCAGTTCCGGGCGGGTATTGGTGATCCTTCGCAGCGCCCCGGTTGGCGGTCCGACATGGACGTTCGGCGGCTGATGGCGGGTGCCGGTGAGGACGGCGACTACCGCACCGGCAGGGGTGGTGGTGAGGTTATCGAGGCGTCCGGGGTGCTGCGACAGGGTCGTGAGGCCGGTGGGGTCGAGCCGGGCCAGGGTCGTGTTCAGGCCGTCGGCGCACACCACCAACGGCGCGGCGCCGGTCTGGCAGAGTTCGGTGGGGCACATCGGAAGACCAGCCGTGCGGTTGCGCAGGACGCGGCTGTCCACGGCCAGGTCGAACACGGCGGTGCCGGCCTGCAGACCCGGTGGGGTGAGCGCGAGGTGTCCGAGGTGCCAGCCGTCCTCGCCCGGCCACCAGGCCAGCGATTGTGCATCGACCCCGACCGGCCCGAGGTCCTCCACGGTTCCGGTGGTGGGGTCGAGCAGGTGCAGTTGTCCGCTGCGCGGACCGTGGTCGTTGTCGGCGCTGGCCCTGGTCAGCACGGCAAGTGGCCCGCCGCCGGGACGTTGCCGCAGTTCCACGACGTGCCGGTCAGCGAACACGTTCGGGGTGGTGATCCGGCCGGTGCGCAGGTCGAGCAGACGCAACCGGGCACACGGTTCGCGCTCGCCGACGACGATGGCGTCGTCGCGGTTCCGGGCGCGGCGCGCGTCCGGCCCGGTGGGTTCGTCCTCGGCGAGCAGAGCGACCAGGGTGGGGTCGTCGAGCGGCAGATGGTCGATGACGCCGGTGCGCCAGCTGGTCACCGTGGTCAACGTGCCGTCGGAGAGGTTGAGCGCGTGTAGCTGCGGGGTGCCACGGACGGCGCGGTCGGACAGGAAGAACAGGGTCGCCGAGTCGGAAGACCAGCGTGGTTGGGACTCGGTCGCGGTGTCGTCGGTCGCCCGGCGCGACGCGACGGCGCCATCGGTGTCGACGAGCCAGAGTTCGGTGTCGAGGCGGTCCCCGGTGCGGCTCATCGGAGCGAGGACGTAGCAGAGCCGGCGCCCGTCCGGGGCGAGCGCCGGGCTCTGCGGGGCACGACCATCGACCACGAGCTCGGCGGTCAGACCTGTCATGCGATCAGTCTGCCCGGTGTCGATCGAGTCGATCAAGAAGCGACGTCAGTGGGTAAACGTGCCGAACCAGCGGGAAAGATGATCGTCCAGGCTTTCCTGGTCGTCGCCGATCCAGGCGACGTGCCCATCGGGGCGCAGCAGGACACCAGGCACGTCCAGCGCCGCGGTGGGATCGGCGAGGTGGTCGACCCGGTCTGACCAGCCGCCGACGGTCAGGCGTTCGGTGCGGTCCAGCAGCAGGCCGCGACCGCGATGCAGCAGACCGTAGAGATTGCCCTGTTTCACGGCGACGTCGCCCAGACGGCGTCCGAGCAGATCGGGACCCGCGCCGAAGTCGTAGCGGATGGCGACTGCGGTGATCTTCTCCAGCAGGTAGCGGTTGACCTCGTCGAAGTCCATCAGCTCGCTGAGCAGCCTGCGCACGGCCCGTGGACCCGGTTCGGTGGACAGCAACTCCGTCTGGGCGCGGGTGTTGTCCAACACGTCCTCGGCGACCGGACGGCGTTCGGCCTGGTAGGTGTCCAGCAGCGCGTCCGGCGCCCAGCCGCGGATCCGCCCAGCCAGTTTCCAGCCCAGGTTGACCGCGTCCTGGACGCCCAGGTTGAGGCCCTGGCCGCCGATGGGTGGATGGATGTGCGCCGCGTCGCCGGCGAGGAGCACCCTCCCGACCCGATAACGTTCGGCGAGGCGCGTGGCATCGCCGAAGCGGGACAACCAGCGCGGAGAGTGGACGCCGAAATCGGTTCCGGCGATGCTGCGCAACTGTTGTTGGAAGTCCTCAAGGGTGGGTGGTTCCGTGCGGTCGCTTACTCCCGCCGCGGGGACCAGCACGCTGTAGACCCCTCCCCCGAAGGGCCTGAGCCAGAACCGTTGTGGGGCCTCGCCGAGTGCGGTCACCGTGGCGGCGACCTCCTCCGGGGGCATGCCCACCTTCATCTCACCCATCAGCGTCTCGGTGCGTGCGGGCTCACCGGGGAAGCCGACACCGAGCAGTTTGCGTACGGTGCTGCGCCCGCCGTCGCAGCCGACGAGGTAGCGCGACCGCAACCGTTCCCCGTCGGCCAGCAGGACTGTCACGCCCTCGTCGTCCTGCCGCACGTCGGCGACCGCGCACCCGTGCCGTACCTGCGCACCCAGTTCGAGCGCGCGTTCTTCGAGCACGTTCACGATGACCGGCTGCGGGATTCCCAGCAGATAGGCGTACGCGGAGTCCAGGCCCTTCGGCGCGGGTTTGGCGATGGCGGCGAAGAAGCCGGCAGCCGGACGCCGCCGCCCGTGCGGGAGGACCCGATCCAGCAGTCCGCGCATCGCCATCAGCTCGAGACTGCGCATGTGCAGACCGACGATGCGGACGAACGACGCGGGTTCGGTTTCCTTTTCCAGGACGAGTACCCGCACCTCGTGCAGCCGTAGTTCGGCGGCCAGCATGGCTCCGGTCGGCCCACACCCGGCGATGATCACGTCGAAGGTGAGGGGCGCGCGGCCGGCCCGACCGTCGGACGGCTGCTCACTGGTGAATTGCGGAGAGCGCATAGGTGTTGCCCTTCGAGAGTGCCTTGGTGGCGAGGCGCTCCCGGCGACACCTACGTCAATCGCCCGGCCGTGACGGAAGGGGGAGCACCCATATCGATACAGCGGTCATGGGTCTCACCTCCTCGGGCGGTGTCACGGTCAGCCGCAAACTACGGTCCGCGCACCAGCGCGTCCAGTGTTTTTCCCTCCGAAACGGACTACCGGCGGTGGCCCCGCGCGGCGCGGTCAGGCGGTCAACGATCGGCGGAGCCACTCCGTCATGAGCGCGCGTTCGGCGTCGGTGAGCCCCGGAAGGTCGGGCACCACCGTGGCGAAGGTGACCGCCACCGCGCGCACTGTGGTGTCGGGCGTCGCCGGAGCGCTCACGAGGATGCTGCTGAGCACGGCGTCGAACATGGCGTCACCCAGACCACTGTCGCGCTCCTGCGGAGGTGTCGCCAGGAGGGCGAGGATGGTTCCGTTGCCGGCGGCGTGGATCATCATGAGTGCGCGCCGCTCGTCGACGCCCAGCAGGCCGGCCGCGGCCAGTCGCCGCACGCGGGTGCGCAGCACCTCGATGCCGGCAGCCGTCGCCGGCGACGGCCTGCCGGTATCCCGAGTGCCGATGAGGGCGTACAACTCGGGGTTCGCCAGGCCGAACTCGATATGCACCCGCCATCCGAGCCGCAGGTCCGCTACCGGATCTCCTTCGGCGGCCTGCACCACGGCGGATTTGGCGGCGACGTAGGTGGCCATGACGTGTTCCGCGACGGCATCGATCAGGCCGTCCTTGTCACCGAAGAGGCGGTAGATGGTGGGCGCCTGCACACCGGCCGCCTGGGCGACGGCTCGCGTTGTCACCGCGCTCGCGCCCTTCTCCCGCAGCAGTTGGCTGGCTGCCGTGACGATGCCCTGCCGCACGTCGTCTCGGGATGTCGTGTCCTGCGCCGCAGTCATGAATCAATGCTAACAGAAACTTGTTATCCTCGAACTATCACTGCTAACGTTGCGACGATATCGCCGATAACAGGGAGTGCTCATCATGTTCGTCATCACCGGTGCCACCGGTCAGCTCGGCTCCCAGATCGTCGATCGGCTGCTCGAGCGGGTGCCCGCCGACACCGTGGGCGTCAGCGTGCGGGACGTGACCAAGGCGGCGGGTCTCGCCGCGCGCGGCGTACGGGTCCGCGCCGGAGACTTCACCGACCCGACCACGCTGCGACACGCCTTCGAGGGCGCCGACAAGGTCCTGGTCGTGTCCGCCGCCATTCGCGGCGCCGGCGCGATCACCGCGAACCGCGCCGCCATCGACGCCGCCCACGCCGTCGGGGCCAAGCGCGTGCTGTACACCAGCCACCAGGCGGCGGCCGAGGATTCGCTCTTCCCCGCCCAGCACACGCATGCCGAGACCGAGGAGCACCTGGCCGGACTGGGTGTTCCCTTCACCGCCCTGCGCAACGGCTTCTACGCGAGCACGCTCAGCTTCGCCATCGGCACGGCCCTCGACACCGGACAGCTCGTGGCGCCAGCGGACGGTCCGGTGTCCTGGACGGCACATGCCGACCTCGCCGAGGCCGCGGCCGTCGCCCTCGCCGAGGACGGCGTACTCGACGGGGTCACGGCCCCGCTCACCGCGCCGGAGATGCTCGACCTCGAGGCGGTGGCGGGCATCCTCAGCACCGTGACGGGCCGCACCATCAGGCGTGTCGTCGTGGATGACGACCAGTGGCGGGCCACCGCCATCGCCCGTGGCATGCCCGCGGCGGCAGCCGACTTCACCCTCGGCATGTACCGCGCGGCTCGCCGTGGCGAGTTCGCCGTCACCGACCCGACACTGGAGGCCCTCATCGGTCACCGTCCGACGTCCGTCCGTACGGTGCTCACGGCCATCGCCGCCCAGGCCTGAGGGCGCAGCTCAGTCGACGGCCCGGCCTCGTCCTTCGTACCGTCGATCGGGCCGCCGACCAGCTACCCCGCGCGGTGCCGTGCGTGCCCCACCGGGTCGCGGCTCACCTCGCGCCGGCGGGCCGGACCGACGACGGCGGCATCTCGGCCGTGGCCAACGTCTGGAAGCACGGACGAAGTAGCTCGATGATCTCCTCGGGTGAGGCGTCCGCGAGTCGGCCGAGTCGAAGCAGGTAACGCTCGATGATCACGCCGTGGACGATTGCGCTGAGCAGGCTGGCGCGCAGTTCGGCGTCCTCGGTCGGAATCGCGGTGGTGATCTGGCTGAGCTGGGGCTCGGCGGCGGCCCGGTACCGCTCGGCGGCGTCGCTGTTGGTGAGCATGGAACGCAGGACCGCCAGTGAGGCGACCGGTTCGCCGACCAGGCGGCTGGCGAGCGACGCGAGCAGGACTTCGACGATCTCTTCACCGCCGCCGCCGGGCAGATCGCCGGCCGGCAGGTCGTCGGCGGGCAGTTCGGCGGCCCGGGAGAAGAGGTTGTCCTTGGTGCCGTAGTAGTGCATCACCAGGCCGGCGTCGACCCCGGCCGCCCTGGCCACGGCACGGATCGTGGTGCGCTCGTAGCCGAGTTCGGCGAACATCTGCCGGGCCGCCGTCAGGATGCTCTCTTCGGTATGGCGGCGCTGCTGGGCTCGAGTCAACCGCGGGCTCGGTTCGGTCACCTGGTCATTCTACGGTTGTTGACCGGCCCCCTTGTTCGTTCTACGCTGGTTCAATCAACGCTTGTTCAACCAATGCTGGCCAGGAGGTCGCGATGACAACCTCGTCCCGCACGGTCGTCGAGATGGTGCTGCGGGCCGGCCGCGAGGTCGACATCGACGCGTTCGTGGCGTTGATGTCGCCGGACGGATACATCGAGTGGCCCTACCGACCGGCCGGCGTGCCCGGTCGGCTACGAGGGCGTGCGGAGATTCGCCGTCATCTCACGGAGACAGCCGGCAGCTTCGTCACGTTCGACGAATACCGCAACGTGGTGCTGCACGAGACCGCCGACCCCGAGGTCGTCATCGTGGAGTACGAGGCGTACGGCAGCCTCGTCGCCACCGCCCAGCCGTTCAAGCAGACGGTGATCGCGGTCATCCGAGTCCGCAATGGCCGGATTCTGTCCTATCGCGACTACGTCAATCCCCTGCCCCTGGTCGAGGCGCTGACCAGCGTCACGACAGGGCCGACTGGTCGGGTCGGGTAAGCGAACCATCGTAAATTGGATTGCGGTTCGGGCAGACACCGTTACGTTCTGATCATGGCGAGGAACGGAAGTCCGGCGGGTGCGGGCCCAGGCGATTGCATCTTCTGTGCGATCGTTCGTGGCGAGGCGGAGGCCAGCATCGTCTATGAGGACGATGGTGTGGTCGCCTTCATGGATGTGCAGCCCGTGACGCCGGGGCATCTGTTGGTCGTGCCGCGGGCCCATGCCGTGGGGATGGAAGATCTGGCCGAGGGCGACGGCGTGCGGGTGTGGACGGTGGCCCAGCAACTAGCGCTGGCGCTCCGCCGGTCCGAGTTGCGGTGTGAGGGCGTCAATCTCTTCCTGGCCGACGGGGAAGCTGCTTTCCAGGAGGTTTTTCATCTCCATCTGCATGTGTTCCCGCGCTTCGTCGGTGACAGCTTCCGGATCGATGCGGATTGGCGAGTTCGGGACCGTCAGGAGTTGAACCAGGCGGCTGCGGCCGTGCGTGAGGGATGGGCAGCCCGGACGAACGCCGCCACTCGTTGATCCGCGTGGTCGGTGTAACGGGTCGCGGGTACCGCCAGCTGCGGTGCGCGTCGTCAGGGGCGGCGTAGGCGCAGGGCGACGAAGCTCGGGCGCTCGGTCAGCCGCTCGTAGCGCTCCGGGTTGACGGCGCGCAGCGTCTCGACCGCCTGCGGCTCGACCAGCCGTTCCAGCACGAACCCGGCGTCGAGCACCTCGGTCACCAGGGACTCGATGGTCATCCGCTGGAAGCGCATGGTGATCCCGTCGGCCACCGGGAACTCGACCCAGCTCTCGTCGAAGAACGATTCGCCGAAGTACCGCCAGTCCGACGTCGGATGTGTCGTCGACAGCAGGAACCAGCCGCCCGGCCGCAGCACTCGCCGCACCTCGCCGAGGAACCGGGCCCGGTCGGTCAGGTGTTGCAACACCAGCGCGCAGACGACTCCGTCGAACGACGAGTCGGCCGCGAACTCCAGCGGGGCGTCCAGGTCGTGCTGCTGGATCTCGGCGCGATCGCCGAGCAGTGCCCGGGCGTGCCGGACCAGCGTCGCGCTGCCGTCCACCGCCACCACCTGGGCTCCCCGGTCGACCAACTCGGCCGCGTAGTGCCCACCGCCGCAGCCGGCGTCCAGGATCCGAAGACCGGCGACGTCGCCGGCGAGCGTCAGCATGGCCGGCCGGTCCGTGTAGGCGTTGTGCGGACCGTCGGCGGCGTGCGCCGCGAAGACGTCACCGGCCTGGTCGTGGTACGCGTTGGCTGCGGGCATCCGGCAAGCGTGCCCGGGTGCTGGCGCGGACCGCAACCGAGATCGACCAGGGCGCAGCTGATTTGACCCTCAACCGGGTCGAGGCCCGAGCATTGCCGGCATGGACGCCCACCCGACACCCGACCCGACAATGACCCGTATCGGCGAGGCGGTGCAGCTCGGCCGGTCAGGGCGGAAGGGTCCCGCCCGCGACGCTCTCACCGCGTTGTGGGACGAGATCGGCCCCACCGGCGACGCCTTCCACCGCTGCACCCTCGCCCACTACCTCGCCGATCTCCAGGACACCATCGAGGCGGAGCTGATCTGGGACGAGCGCGCCCTGGCCGCCGTGTCCGACCTGACCGACGAACGCGCCCAGCGCTACCTGTCCTCGCTCCAGGTCCAGGCGTTCCTGCCGTCGCTGTATCTCAACCTGGCCGACTGCCACCGGCGTCTGGGCAACCCCGCCCAGGCCCGGGAGCACCTGGCTCGGGCCGGCGAACACCTGGCGCACCTGTCCGACGACCCGTACGGCGAGGCGATCCGCGCCGCCGTCCGCGACTTCGCCGCAGACGACCCGACCGACGCTCGGCGCTGACTGTCGGCGAGGCCGACCCGACCCGGCCGCACCGTCAACGCAGCATCATCCGGGTCATACGGCGGGTCGCCACGGTCATCGCGATCGAGCCGAACGCGAGCAGGTAGACCACCGGGATCAGCAGGTCCCAACCGAGCCGACCCAATGCCGGTTCGCGGACCAGCTCGATGCTGTGGTAGAGCGGCAGCGCCTGGATCAGGGGTCGCACCGCCTCCGGATAGACCGACAGGGGGTAGAACGTCGTCGCGAACAGGTACATCGGCAGCATGAAGAGCTGGATGTACTGGAAGTCCGGGAAGTCGCGCAGGTACGTCGTGACGGCCAGCCCGCCCGCGGCGAACGCGTACGCGATCAGCAGCGACGCGGGTAGGGCCAGCAGCACCCAGGCCGAGGTGACCAGCCCACCGACCGCCATGAGGACGAGGAACCCGATCGACGTGAGCAACGCGTTGATCATCGCACTGGTGACCTCGCCGACGGCGATGTCGGTGACGGACAGCGGCGTCGGCAGGATCGCCTGGTAGGTCTTCTCGATCCTCATCCGGGCGAAGACACCGAAGCTGGTCTGGTTGAACGCGGTGTTCATCGCGGTCGTGGCCAGGATCGCCGGGGCCACGTAGACGGCGTACGGGACCTGCACCCCGGGTACGGCGCCGACGAGCATCCCGACGCCGACGCCGATCGACAGCAGGTACAGGATCGGTTCGACGAGTGCGTTGAGCAGCGGCGTGACCGACCGACGGTAGATCATGAAGTTGCGTTCGACGAGCGCGAACGCGCGACGTCTCGTCCAGGCCGGTACGACCACGACGGTGCTCATGCTGTCTCCACGGGGCTCGGGGGGTGGGCCGTCACGGGTGCAGCCGTCGCCGGTAGGTGACCCGAGCGACCAGGAAGCCGCCGACGGCCAGCGTCAGCAGGTAGGCGATGTGGACGGAACTGCCGGTGATCGTCGCGGTGCCGAGGCTGAGGGTGCGGCACAGCTCCACCCCGTGCCACAGCGGCAGCAGGTAGGACACCGGGCGGATCCACTCCGGCAGCTGCGAGATGGCGAAGAACGTGCCGGAGAACATGTAGAGCGGCATGATGACGAAGCGGAACACCGTGTCGATGTGGCGCAGCTTGCGTACCCCGACCGCCCACGCGGCGGCCGGCGCCGCGAACGCGACCCCGGTCAGTGTCGCGCCGAGCAGGGCGCCGAGCGCCCACCAGCCCCCGACCAACCCGAACGCGGCCATCACCACGATGAAGGCGCCGCTGGCGATGAGCACCCGGAAGGTGATGAAGAGCAGGTGCCCGGCGGCGAGTTGCTCCGGGCCCAGTGGCGTCGGGGTGGCGCTCCGGTACGCCCCGAAACCCGCGGCCCGGGCGACTCCGGCGGATCCTTCCAGGAACGCGTTCTGCATCGCCGCGGCGGCCAGCATGCCCGGGGCGAAGAACGCCGCGTAGGAGACGCCGGCGATCTGGGCCGGCGCGTTGTCGTCGACGAGGGCACCCAGGCCGGCGCCGATACCGATGAGGAACAGCAGCGGGTTCAGCACGTTGATCACGATCGAGCCACGCCAGGTGCGTCGGTAGCGGACCATCCAGTATCCGAATGCGTGCAGCACCGTGGTCTCCCCTGCTACTCGATGAGCGATCGGCCGGTGAGCGTGAGGAACACGTCCTCCAACGTCGCGCGACGAACCAGGGCGGTGAGTGGCGTGAGCGACATGGCGTGCACCGCGGCGAGGGCGGCCTCACCGTCGGCGGTGTAGACGAGCACCCGGTCGGGAAGCGACTCGACGCGGCCGTCGGTGTCGTTGCCGCCGGTGGCCAGGGCCGACGTCCGGAGCTTCTCCGTTGCGGTGTCCCGGTCGTCGAGGCGGAACCGCAGTTCGAGGACCTCTCGGGTGGCGTACCTGGTGATCAGGTCCCGGGGGGAGCCCTGCGCGACGATCCGGCCGTGGTCGACGACGATGAGCCGGTCGCAGAGCTGCTCGGCCTCGTCCATGTAGTGGGTGGTGAGGATGAGCGTGACGCCCTCCTGCTTGAGCTGGAAGAGCCGGTCCCACAGGATGTGCCGGGCCTGCGGGTCGAGGCCGGTGGTGGGCTCGTCGAGGAGCAGGATCTCGGGCTCGTTGATCAGGGAACGGGCGATGGTCAGCCGGCGGCGCATACCACCGGAGAGCGTCTCCACCTGGTCGCCGGCCTTCTCCTGAAGCTGGGCGAAGTCCAGCAGTCGGATCGCACGGTCCCGGATGACGGCCCGGGGCAGGCTGAAGTACCGCCCGTAGATGTGCAGGTTCTCCCGGACGGTCAGCTCGTTGTCCAGGTAGTCGTCCTGGGTGACGACGCCCAGCCGGGCGCGGATCTCCGGCCCCTGCCGCGCCGGGTCCAGGCCGAGCACCCGCAGGGTGCCGCCGCTGACCGGCGACGTCGCGGCGATCATCCGCATGGTGGTGGACTTGCCGGCGCCGTTGGGGCCGAGCAGCCCGAAGGACTCCCCCCGCTGGACCTCGAAGTCGATGCCGTCGACCGCGCGGAACTCCGCTGTGGACCCGCGCGGTGGATAGACCTTGGTCAACTGCCTCGCCTGAACCAGGGGCTGATCGATCACCAGGGCAGCCTACGAAAATCAACATCGACATGCAAGATTTTGGCAGGCAGCTGAAATTTACGAACGAGAGCGCTGGTGGGCGGCGGCGGCCCGGTATGCCTGCGGTGAACGTCCGAAGCGAGCACGGAACAGGCGGCTGAAGTGGGCCTTGTCCGCAAACCCCCACCGAGCGGCTATGGCATGAACCGGTTGCCGTAGGTGCAGCGGATTCCCGAGATCACGCCGGCACTGTTCCAGACGCTTGGCGCGGATCAGTTCGGCCGCCGTCGTCGTCTCCCCCTCGAACAGACGGTGCAGCGACCGCAGCGAGATGTGGTGGGCGGCGGCGACGCTACGAGGGCTGAGCTCAGCACTGCCGAGATGGCGATCGATGAAATCGACGACGCGGGCGCGCAGTGCGGTGCGCCGGGCCTCCGGTGACAGGGTGCCCTCGACGTCGAGGTGCTGAGCGAGCATGGCGGTGAGCAGGTCGAGTGCCACACGGCCCAGGACCTCGGCGTCAGCCTGCCCATACTGCTCCGGGTGCGCCGCGACGCTCCGGAGGTGGTTGGCCAACAACCCGCCGACGCCGAGGTGCGACGGCATCGTCATGGCCAGCAGACGGCGCAGCAGGTCCGGCGTGAAAGGTAGCGCCGCGTGGGGTATCTGCACAGTGATCGTGGCGGCGAGACCGGAGCCGTCAGCGCTGTGCCGGGCCACGTGCGGCCGCGCGGCGTCCAGCAGCGTGAAGTGATTCCCGGCTTCGAACGCGGACTCGTTGCGGTCCTGAGTCAACACGCTGCGGCCCGCCAGAGGTAGGGCGAGCTGATACACGTCCGCCTCGGCTCTGCGGACCAGTTGGGCGGGCCGGGTCGAGTCCAGCGACGGGTACCGCAGCGAGGTCAGCCGGATGGGACCGAGATCGATCGCCTGGGCGTACGCGACGAAGTTGTCCAACTGGGCACTGCTGATGTGCGCCGGCGCTGTCTCCTGGGCGACCAGGGCACGCCAGAATTCGAACCTGTCCGCCGGTGCCAACACCGTCGTGTCCACCAGCAGGTTGGGCAACACTCCGCTCGCCTCCCCGCGTGCAAGAATGGATTCTTGCATGCGACGAATCTCCTTGCTCACGACGAAATTCCCACGCCTTCCGATGCGGTCCGGCAGGTCGACGAATGTCAGCGGTGACCGGCGTCGAGCTGCTCGAAGCGGCCGACGAGATGACCCGGGTGTTGCACCCGCACCGCGAGCGCGACTGGTCGGTGCCGGCCGGCCCGCTGACCTGGAGCTGCTGGACCACCGCCGCGCACGTCGCGCACGACCTGCTCGGGTACGCCGGCCAGGTCACCGGCCGCCCGGAGGACGGCTACCTGCCGTACGACCTGCGGGTCTCCCCCGACGCGAGCCCGGCGCAGACCCTCACCGTGGCCCGGGCGTGCGCCGGGCTGCTCGCCGCCGCCGTCGACGCCGCCGCGCCGGACGCGCGGGCCTGGCACTACGGTCCCTGTGACCCGGCCGGCTTCGCCGCGATGGGCGTGGCCGAGACGCTGCTGCACACCCACGACATCACCGTCGGTCTCGGTGTGCCCTGGCAGCCGCCGCAGCGGTTGAGCGCGGCAGTGCTGCGGCGACTCTTCCCGGACGCCCCGGACGGGGTCGCGCCCCAGGTCCTGCTGTGGATGACCGGCCGCGGTGACCTGCCCGGCCGGGCACGACGCACCTCGTGGACGTGGCAAGCGGCGGTCAGCTGACCGCTAGCCGACGCTCAGCGAGTGCCGGTGACCGTCCAGCGGAAACGGCGGCCGGGCCGGCAGCACCTCCTGGAACACATAGCCGCTCTTCTGCGCCACCCGGCAGGACGCCACGTTGTCCACCTGGTGCAGCAGGTCGAGGCGCTCCAGCGCGGGGAACTGGTCGAACGCCCACCTGCTGAGCGCGGTGACCGCCCGCGGAGCGACGCCGCGCCCGCGCGCCCACGCCGCCGTCCAGTAACCCACCTCGGGCGCGGGCCAATCCGCGCTGACCCTCTTGAGCACCACGTTCGCCACCAGTCGCGGACCGTCCACGTCGTCCTCGACGACCGCGAAGCTGTACCGCCGACCGGCGTCCCAATCCTCTCGCACCCGCTCCAGCCACTGCCGGCCCTCGGCCGGGTTGGTCACCGGCAGCCGGGTCCACCGACGCAGCACCGGGTCCCGGTACGCGTCCAGCAGGGCGTCCAGATCGTCGTCCGCCCAGGGGCGCAGCGCCAGGCCCGGCTCCGAGGAGATGACGGACGTCCGTGGATCGATCACCATCCGCACAGTCTGCCGGTGTCGGTCACGGCCGAGCAGACGGGTCAGCGTGACCGGTGGCGCCACGGCAACCACCAGGCGCGACGCGGCCGGCGTGGCGCGACGACGGTCACCGGGTCGGTCGTCGGCGCCGGGAGGCTGGGCGGTGCGTGCTCGGCGCGCCAGCGGCGTACCACCTCGTCGGCGTTCACCGGACGTACCGCCACGCGGGGGCCGTCGGGGTTGCGCAGCCACGCCACGATCTGCGTGTTCAACTGACCCACGAAGTCACGTACGGCCTGTTCGGTGGGCAGGTCGCGGACCTCGTCGGGGACCTGCTCGACACGTCGGCGCAGTTGCAGCGGGGTGGGCAGGAGCAGGTCGCTGGGCAGTGCCTCCCGTTCCAGGAAGCTCTTGATCCACCACGACTCGTCGTACGGTGCTCCCCGGCCGGGAATCGGCTTGCCCATGCCGGGCAGGCCGTCGAACTCGCCGCGTTGCACGGCTCCCCGGATCTGCGCCTCCACGGCCGCTTCCCACGCATCGGTCACTCTGCGGCACCTCCCCCGGCCACCGTAACGCGCCGCCTCCGCCCGGCGACGCGCGCTCGTAGGGGGTCAGCGCGCCCGCCACGGTGACCATTCCCGCCGGCGTCGGGCCGAGGTGGTTTCGGCCCAGGTGTCCGAATCGAGGGCCACGACCTGCCAGGTGGCCCTCGGTCGACACGGTCGCCCCCGCCTACGGTCGGTGCGGGCTGACGAACGGGGGAATCATCGTGGTGAGCACGGGGGCACTGCTGGGCATCGCGCTTGTGGCGTTGGGGCTGGTCCTCACGCCCGGTCCGAACATGGTCTACCTGGTGTCCCGCTCGGTGGCCCAGGGCCGCCGGGCTGGCCTGGTCTCACTGCTCGGGGTGGCCGCCGGCTTCGGGGTGTACCTGGCGGCGGCGGTCGCCGGTCTGGCCACCGTCTTCGTGCTGGTGCCGACCCTGTACGCGGTGGTGAAGTTGGCCGGGGCCGGTTACCTGCTCTGGCTGGCCTGGCAGACGCTGCGCCCGGGTGGGCACTCACCGTTCACGCCGACGCCGCTGCCGCCGGACCCGCCCCGGCGGCTGTTCACCATGGGTCTGATCACCAACCTGCTGAACCCGAAGATCGCGATCCTCTACGTGTCGGTGCTGCCCCAGTTCATCGACCCGGCGCGCGGGCAGGTGGCGATGCAGAGTCTGCTGCTGGGCCTGACCCAGATCACCGTCGCGCTGATCGTGAACACGCTGATCGTGCTCAGCGCCGGCTCGTTGGCCGGGTTCTTCGCCCGCCGACCGGGGTGGCTGCGGGTGCAGCGGTGGGTGACCGGGACGGCCCTGGCCGCGCTTGCCGTCCGGATCGCCGCCGACCGCTCCCGCGCGGCGGTCGCCACGCCCTGACCGGACGGTCGCTGCCCACTTCCGCGACGGACACCGAGGGCCACGCCCGGACCGAGACGGTCACCGCCCGTGGTGGCGGCGGACCATCCCGGCGGCCAGCGGCGCGGCGTCCAGGTCACCGGCGGCGAGCCGGGCGGCGAGGGTACGACGGACCAGCCGATCGGCGAGCGCGGGCGCGTGCCGGCCGACGGCCAACTCCAGCCGACCGCGCGTCGTGGTCGCCACGTCGCGGGGTGCCCGCCGGGCCGTGGCGGTACGCAGGATCGCCGCGACCACCCCCTCGACGGGCTCGGGGCGGGACACCCCCCGCAGGGACAGGCCGGCCTCGGCGGTGCTGTGGTGGATGGGTGAGACGACCATGCTCGGGTAGACCACGCTCACCCCGACGTGTGTGCCCACCTCGTGGCGCAGCGCGTCGGCGTACGCGACCAGAGCCCGTTTGCTGACACCGTAGGCGGCGGCGAGCGGCAGGGGCAGCACCGCCATCCGACTGGCCACGAAGATGACACGCCCGCGAGCGGCGAGCAGCGGTGGCAGCGCCGCGGCGGTGGTCCGCCAGGCGGCGAGCAGGTTGACCTCCAGTTGTCGGCGGACCACCTCGTCGGGCGGCAACTCGGCGGGGGCGGGACCACCGACACCGGCGTTGTTGATCAGCAGGTCCAGCCCGCCGAGCCGGTCGACAGCGGCTCGTACCGCCGGTGCCACGGCGTCCGGGTCGGTCAGGTCGCAGCCGAGCACCGGCAGGTCGCCGTCGGGGCGCGCGTGCAGGTCGAGACCCACCACGTGAGCGCCAGCGGCGGTGAACGCCGCGCCGAGATGCCGGCCGAAGGTTCCGCTCGCGCCGGTCAGCAGCACCCGACGGCCCGTCAGCGCGCTGACCCGCCGATCCCTCACTGTTGCACCCCGACCGAGGACGCCGCGCCGGATCGGGCGCGGCGGGTGCCGGCGGTCAACTCGCGGGCCAGGTCGGCCAGGTAGGCGTCGAAGTCCACGCGCATCGCCGGGCGGCGCTGGCCCCACCGGGCGGTCGCGGCCCGCAACTCGGCCCGGCACGTGGCCCGCTGCCGGTCCGGGTCCGGCAGCGCGTACCGGCCGGCGAGCTGCGCGGCGATCAGCTTGGCCTGCGCCTCCACCAGGGGGAACGCGGACCCGGTGGACTGCATCAGGCCGACGAAGGTCAGGCCGGGGGCGTCGGTGTGGAACACGTGCCGGTACAGCGGCAGGGTGTCGGCGCCACCGCCGAGCAGCGCCGGGTCGAGAAACGGGATCTCCACCCGGTAGCCGGTGCACCAGACGATCAGGTCGACACTGTCGCTGCGGCCGTCGGTGAACTCGACCCGGTCGCCGTCGAGGGCGGCGACGCCGGGTCGGGCCTCGACGTCGCCGTGGGTCAGCCGCGACAGCAGCCCGTCGGAGAGCGTCGGGTGGTCCTGCAGGAAACCGTGCGTCGGCGCGGGCAGCCCGTAGCGGGCCGGGCTGCCGACGGTGGCGCTGAGCATCGTCTGGCTGATGCGTTGGCGCAGCCGCCACGGCAGTCGGCGGGCCAGCGCGCCGTTGAGGGTGTCCGAGGGGCGGCCCAGCAGGTACTTCGGCACCACCCAGACACCCCGGCGCAACGACAGCAGGGTGCGGGTGGCGGCGTACGAGGCGTCCACGGCGATGTCCATCGCGGAGTTGCCGCCGCCGACGACGAGGACCCGCCTGCCGGCCAACTGCTCCGGGCCCCGGTAGTCGTGGCTGTGGATCTGCTCGGCCGTGCAGGTGCCGGGGTACGCGGGGGCGGGCAGCCGGGGCACCCGGTTGTGCCCGTTGGCGACGACCACGGCGTCGACGGTGACCTCGACCGGCCCGTCCGGCCCGCGAGCGGTCACCGTCCAGGTGCCGGCGGAGTCCCGGGTGACCTGCTCGACGGTGTGGCGCAGCCGGACGTCCTCGCCCAGCCCGAAACGGTCGGCGTAGTCGGTCAGGTAACCGGCGACCCGGCGGTGGTCGGGGTAGTCGGGCCAGTCGCCGGGCATCGGGTGGTCGGCGAACTGGGTGCGCCCCCGGCTGGTGTTCAGGTGCAGCGTGCGGTACGCGGGCGAGTCTGGCGCCCCGTACACCCAGAGGCCACCGACCTGGTCGGCGGCCTCGAAGCCGATCACCGGCACCGCGGCGTCGCGCAGTGCCTTGACGGCGGCGAGCCCGGCCGCGCCAGCGCCGATCACCGCCACCCTCGGTGGTACACCCATCGCCGCCCCCATTTAATCCAACGTCTGCTGGATAATCGTCGCGCGGCGGCGACGCGTCAAGGGGTCGACGATCCGTACAGTCCGTCGAGCAGGCGATGCACGAACGCGCGGAACTCGCGCCGCTCCCGAGCGCCCGGCGCACCCGCGGCCAGCGCCACCACGTGTCCGTGGGTCGCCCACACCAGGCTGCGGACGGTGATGTGCGGGGTCGGCTCGGCCAGCGTCCCGGCCGCCGCGGCGGCGGTGAGCAGCTCCGCGATCAGCCGGTACAACGGCTCAGCGTACCGCTTGTCGAGCTCGGCGTGCCGCTGCGGTTCCAGCCAGCGGCGCAGCCACAGCGCGGTGGTCTCCGGGCGGTCCTCCAGGAAGTCGACGAAGACGTCGACCAGGTCGTGCAGCGCACGTCGGGAGGCGTCCGGACCCGCGCCGAGGGCCGCGCGGGTCTGCTCGGCGGCGCGGGTGAGCACCTCCTGCTCGGCGGCGAAGACCCGGGCGAAGCAGGCGTCGTAGAGCGCCGCCTTCGTACCCGTGTGGTGCGCGACCGTGGCGACGTCGACCCCGGCGGCGGCGGCGACCTCCCGCAGCCCGACGGCGTCGAAGCCACGCTCGGCGAACAGCGCGGTCGCCGCGGTGAGGACCACCTCGCGGGTCGGCCGGGTCTCGTCGCGGCGGGGCCGACCGGGACGGCGGCGGGGCATGGTCATGGCCGCCATTCTGCCCCTAGAATCCAGCAACCGTTGGATTACCGAGGGGATGCGGCGATGACCGGGCTCGACCGGCGGCCCGTGGCCGCCACCGACGCGACGCTTGCCCGTGGCCCCCTGGCGGCCTTCGCGGCCGGCTCGCTCGGCATGGGTGTCTGGGTGACAGTTCCCGGCCTGCTGCTGCTGTACTTCCTCACCGACGTGCTGGCGGTCGGGCCGTGGCTGGCCGGCCTCGCGCTGCTGCTGCCGAAGATCGCCGACGTACTGCTGCACCCCTGGGTGGGGCACCGCGCCGACGTCGAGCAGACCCGCCGGGGCGACAGGCGTCGCCTGCTGCTGCTCGGCTGTGCCCTGCCGGTCGCGTTCGCCGCGCTCTTCGCGGTGCCCGGCGGGCTGACCGGCGTGCCGGCGGCCGCGTGGGTGGCGGTGTTCTTCGTCGCCGGCAACCTGCTCTTCGCCGCCTACCAGGTCCCCTACCTGGCCACCCCGGCCGACCTGCGGATCGGCTACCACGAACGCACCCGGCTGATGGCGTTCCGGATGGTCGTGCTGACCCTGGGGATCCTGCTCTCCGGACTGCTGGCCCCGCTGCTCACCGGCGGCGACGCCGCGACCCGGGGCGGCTACCAGCGGATGGGATTGGTCCTCGCCGTCGGCATGCTGGCCGCCATGCTCGTCGGTGTCGCCGGCATCGCCCGGCTGCGCGGCGGCGCGGCGGACCCCACGCGAGCGGGGCACGGCGGGTGGCGGGCGCTGCGCACCGCGCTGCGCGACCGACAGTTCCGCTGGTTGGTGACCGCGTACCTGGCCATGTCCACCGCCACCCACCTGGTGCTCGCCGGGGTGCCCTACTACGCCGAGTACGAGTTGCGCGCGCCCGGTCTGACCACGGTGCTGGTGGCCGCGTTCGTGGCGCCGGCGCTGCTGGTGACCCCGATCTGGCTGGTGGTGGCCCGCCGGGTCGGCAAGCAGCGGGCGTTGCTCGGCGCGCAGGGGGCGTTCGCCCTCGGGTCGCTGGTGCTCGCGGTGGGTCGCCCGGCCGGGCTGCCGGCGCTGATCGGCGCGGTGGCGGTGCTCGGGGTGGCGTTCGCCGGCATGCAACTGCTGCCCTTCTCGATGCTGCCCGACGTGATCCGCGCCGCCGCGAGCGACCGCGCAGCGGCCGCCGACAGCACCGGTACCGCCGCGACGACAGGTGCCGGCACCTACACCGGGGTGTGGACGGCCACCGAGGCCACCGGCGCGGCCCTGGGTCCGTACGCGTACGCGCTGTGCCTGGCCGTCGGCGGTTTCGTGGCCTCGACGGCCGGTGAGTCGCCGACGCAGCCGGACGCGGCGCTGGCGGCGGTCCGCTACGGCTTCGGGGTGCTGCCGGCGGTGGCGATGCTCGCGGCGCTGCTGCTGCAACGCCGCTACACCCTGGACGCGAGCGCCCGCGCCGCGAGCTGACCCCCGGCGCGGTGCGCCGGGCGCCGCCGCCCGGCACTAGACTGCCACCTCGATGGACGCCCAGCCCACCACCACCGAGACCCGTCCGTGTGCCCACTGTGGACTGCCGGTGCCGCAGCGCGTCGGCGCGGGCCGACCGTTTCGGTACTGCCGGGACAACGACGGCGCCTGCCAGCGCGCCTCCCGCAACAGCCGGATGCGCCACCGCAACGCCCCCGGCCTGCCGGGGCAGGTGGCCCGCACCTGGGAGGCGGTGGACCGCCTCGACCAGATCGTCGAGACGTTGACCGAGTCCCTGCACGCCGAGTTGTCCCCGGTGGGTGTGCAGCGCCAGATCGCCCAGGCTCGCGCGGAGGCCGCCACCGAGGTCGCGGCGGCGCAGACCGAACGTGACGAGGCCCGCGACGACGCCGAGACCGCCGCCGCCGACGCGGCGCGGGCCCGGGAGCAGGCCCGCACGGCTCTCGCCGACGCCGACGAGGCCCGGCGACGCGCCGAGCAGGCCACCGAGGCCACCGAGCGGGCGCACCAGCAGGCCACCGCTGCCGACGAGCGGGCGCGGCACGCCGAGGCGGCCCGCGACCAGGCCCGCCACGACGTCAGCGCCGCCGAGGCGTTGCGCGCCCAGGCCGAACACGACCGGGACCAGGCCCGCGCCGAGGTGCGGGACCTGCGCACGCACCGCGACGCCGAGCGGCAGCGGGTGGCCGACCTGACCGCTGAACGCGACGCGGTCCGCGCCGACGCCGAACGGGCCATCCGGGTCGCCGCCGACGCGACCGAACGGGCCGGCCGGTGGCAGGCCGAGGTACAGGACGTGCGCCGCCAGATCGAGCAGGCCCGCGCCGACGCCGCGCGCGCCCGCGCCGAGGCCGCCGACGCGACGCGGGCGCGGGAGCAGGCCGACCGGGCCCGCGAGCGCGCCCAGGTCACCGCCCGCCAGGTCGACGACGCCCGGCAGGAGGTCGCGCAGGTGGCGGCACGGCTGCGCGCGGAACTGGCGGCCACCGAAGCCCAGCGCGACACGCTCACCGCCGAGCTGACCGCGGCCCGGCAGGCGGCGGTCACCGCCGAGAGCCAGGTCACCGCCCTGACGGTACGACTCGACGCGGCCGTTGGTGGCCGGGACCTGGCTCAGCAGCGGGTGGCGCAGCTCGGTGACCAGGTCAGCGACCTGGCGGCGGCGCTGGCCCGACTCGGCTCGGTGCCGACGACCGGTTGAGCCGCCCGGGGGCGCAACTTCCGCCGCCCCCGGGCGGTTAACCTCCCCGGTGGCAGCGGATCCACACCCCCGTTGCGACAGGCCTGGGGATCACCCGGCCGGGTGCGCGTCCCGGCCGGCTACCCTTGGTCGCGGCCCCACCCGTGGACGCCTCACGCCCTCGGGCGGGAATGGCTCGACGGGAACGCGCCGTTACACCCAGAAGACCAGCACCACGAACGAGGGGAAGTCGATCATGGGCGAGCGTATGCTGCGCGGAAGCCGCCTTGGCGCGGTGAGCTACGAATCCGACCGCAACACGGAGCTCGCGCCGCGTCAGACCCGCGAGTACCTCTGCGCCAAGGGCCATCAGTTCGAGGTGCCGTTCGCCGTCGACGCCGAGGTCCCGATGACCTGGGAATGCAAGTTCGACGGCAGCGTCGCCCGACTCGTCGACGGCAACGAGCCGGAGCAGAAGAAGGCCAAGCCGCCGCGTACCCACTGGGACATGCTGCTGGAGCGGCGTTCGATCGCCGAGCTCGAGGACATCCTCGAGGAGCGTCTGCAGGAGGTTCGGACCCGCCGCGGCCGCGCCTGATCCGCACGACACACGGCGCCCCCGGGATCATCCCGGGGGCGCCGTCGTGTCCGCGTGCGGTCCTCGGCCTACTGGCGACCGGGCTCGATGATCTCGCCCTCGATGGCCCGACCGCCGTCGACGACCACCGGCTGCTGCGGCTGCGGGGCCGGTTGCGGCGCACCCTGGCGCACCCGGACCGTGCGGGGGCCGAACAGGTCACCGGCGACCATCGACGACACCCGCCGCTCGGTGGCGCGTCGCACCCCGGCGCGGGCCAGTCGACGCACCGGAGGCACCAGCAGCAGCAACCCGATCAGCCCGCTGACCAGCCCCGGCGCCGCCAGCAACAGGGCGCCGCCCAAACCGACGAGCCCGTCGGTCACCTGCCCACCCGGTGGTTGCCCGGCCGCCGCGGCGGAGCGGAAACCACGCCAGGCGCGCATCCCCTCCCGGCGCAGCAGCACCAGGCCCAGCAGGGACGCGGCGAACACCAGCAGCACCGCCGCCCCGAACCCCAGCGCCCGCCCGACTCCGACGAACACCGCCAACTCCAGCACCACCGCCAGCAACAGGGCCAACGGCACGAACCTCAGTCCTCGGCGCATCTCACCTCATCGCCATTCCCGCGACACCATGGACGTGTCCCGCTCATCCAGCATGACACGGCCGCGCTCACGGCCACCGCGCCTGCGGCGCCTCACGGCCACCGCGCCTGCGGCGCCTCACGGCCACCGCGCCTGACCGGTGGAGGTGCCGTGCAGGCCACGGCGTACCGCCTGCCGCCGGTCCTGCACACCCCAGGCGGTGATCCGCCACAGCGCCTCGGCCACGATCCGGGGGCTCATCTTGCTGTCCCCGTGTTCCCGTTCGGCGAAGGTGATCGGCACCTCCACGATCCGCACCCCGGCCCGGTGCGCCAGCCGGGACAGCTCCACCTGGAACGAGTACCCCTGCGACGTCACCGACCCCAGGTCGATGGCGTCCAACGCGCTGATCCGGTACACCCGGTAACCGCCGGTGGCGTCCGACACGGGCATGCCCAGGGCGAGGCGCGCGTACAGGTTGCCGCCGCGCGACAGCAGCAGCCGCCGCAGCGGCCAGTTGAGCACCCGCGCGCCGCTGGTCCAGCGTGATCCGATCACCACGTCGGCGTCGCGGGCGGCGTCGAGCAGCGCCGGCAGGTCCTCCGGCGCGTGCGAGCCGTCGGCGTCCATCTCCACGACCGCCTGGTAGTCGCGCTCACGCGCCCACCCGAACCCCGCCAGGTACGCCGCGCCGAGGCCCTGCTTGCCCTGGCGGTGCAACACCTGCACGTGCGCGTCGCCGTCGGCCAGGTCGTCGGCGATCGCGCCGGTGCCGTCGGGGCTGTTGTCGTCGGCGATGAGGATCCGCACCGCCGGGACGGCACGTCGGACCCGCCCGACGATCGACGCGATGTTGGCGGCCTCGTTGTAGGTGGGGATCACCACCAGCACCCGGCCCACGCCCGGCACCTCGTCCGGGCGTCGGATCGTATCGGTCGCCTGGATCATGGTTCCTCCGCTCCCGCCGGCGTACCGGCTGTTGCTACCCGGGCATGACCCGCTGCCGCCGGCGCAGCACCGCCGCGCCGACCAGGGCCGCCACGGCCAGCGCGGCGAGCGTCACCTCCGGCCACCAGCCGAGGCGGGTGGCGAGGGTACGTCCGTCGTCGAGCCGCAACTGCCGCACCACGACCTCCCGGGTGTTGAACCCGGTGGCATCGCTTACCCGCCCGTCGGGTGCGACGAACCCGGACACGCCGACCGTGGACGCCATCAACGCCGGTCGGCCGTGCTCCACCGCCCGCAGCCGCACCATGGCCATCTGCTGGCGGGCCTCCGCCACGTCGAAGGTGGCGTTGTTGGTCTGCACGACCAGCAGCTGCGCGCCGCCGTCGACGGTGTCGCGGACCACGTGGTCGTAGGCGACCTCGAAGCAGATGACGTCACCGAGCACGGCCGGGCCGGCGCGTACCACGCCCGGGGTGCTTCCGGGCACGAAGTCGCTGCGGATCAGGTCGACCTGCTTGCTGACCATCCGGGCGATGTCGCGCAGCGGCACGTACTCGGCGAACGGCACGGGGTGGCGCTTGGTGTACAGCTGGTCCAGGTCGGCGCCGGAGCCGGGACGCCACAGGATGCCCGCGTTGCGGACCTGCCCGGGGCCGGGGCCCAGCAGCACCGCCCCGACGAGGATCGGCGCGCCGATGGTGTCGGCGGCCTGGGAGATCCGCGCGCCGGCCGTGGGGTTGCGCAGCGGGTCGATGTCGCTGGAGTTCTCCGGCCACACCACCAGGTCGGGGTGACGTTCCTGACCGGCGGCGACCCGCCCGGCCAGCTCGATGGTGGCGTCGACGTGGTTGTTGAGCACCGCCTGCCGTTGGGCGTTGAAGTCCAGACCCAGGCGCGGCACGTTGCCCTGCACGATCGCCACGGTGACCGTGGCGCCCGACCCGGCGGTGGCGACCGGCACGAGCAGGCCCCCAGCGGTCAGCGCGAGGGCCACAACGGCCGGTACGGCCACCGGCGCCCACCGGCGAGCCGACGTCACCCCCTGCGCGCCGTCGGCGTCCGGGGAGCCCTCAGCGGGCGAGGTGGGGGTACGGGCGGCAGCCCAGCCCCGCCACACGGCGGTGACCAGCAACCCGCCGACGAGCGCCGTCGTGAAGGTCACCAGCGGCGCGCCGCCCAGCGCGGCCAGGCGCAGCAGCGGGGAGGTGTCCTGACTGAACGCCAACCGCCCCCACGGGAACCCACCGAACGGGGTGCGGTCGCGCAGCGCCTCCTGCCCCACCCACAGCAGCCCGGTCAGCACCGGCCACGCCCAGCGGACCCGGTCGGCCAGCGGCGACACCCAGGCGGTGGCCACGCCCAGCAGCGCCAGGTAACCGGCCTGCAGCAACGACAGCAGCACCCACGGCAGGTAACCGGTGTGCAGGTTCGTCCAGGCCAACAACGGGCCGAACAACGCCACCCCGGTCAGGAAGCCCAGGCCGGCGCCGGCGCGCAACCGCCGCCGGTGCGCGGCGGCGGCCAGCAACGCCACCCCGACCGGCGCGAGCGGCCACACCCCGTACGGGGGGAACGCCACCAGCAGGGCCAGCCCGGCGGCCACGGCCAGGGGCACGGCCACCCGCAGCGGCAGCGGCCGGCCGGTCCCGACCGGCCGACTCGGCGCGGCCGGGCTGTGGGTGTCGTCCCGGTCCAGAATCGTCACCGCTTCACCTCGATCACGGGGCGAAGGCTACCTGGCTGGCCTGCGAACCGACCGCATCGGGCCGGCGGGCACACACCGCCCAGCGGACATGAAATCGGGGCGCGGCTCACGCCGCGCCCCGATGCTCCCAGGCCCTTCCCGGCCGGTGTGGCGAGGATGGGGTACGACGACCTTCGGACCGACCGGACGTGGACTGGCTGCCCCCGCCGGGCCGTTGTCTACTGGCCGTGCACCTCACCCTGCCCGTACACCGGTAACCGCGGCCGGTTCGCGCCGCCCCGCCGACCCCCGCCCGCTGGACCTGGCCGCCGCGACGATGACGCTCAAAAATGTCGCTCGGCCAGCGGACGAGAGGACGAAGCGAACAACAGCCGCTTCCCGTGGTAGGACTCAAAGACGGTACGTGCCGACCCCCGTCGGTTGTCAACCCACCCCCGGCCTGTCGTGTGTTGCGACACGGCGTGTCGGGTCGGCGAGTCTCAATGCGTGCGCAGATGGTGGCGTAACAGCGCCCCCGCCGCCGCCCGGTGCTCCTCGGCGAGCAACCCCCCGGCGGCCAGCACGTACTCGGTGTCGACGACCGCGGCGGCGGCCCGCGGCAACGCCCACCCGCCGCCGTGGTCGGCCAGCACCGCCGCCAACACCTGGGCAGACGTGTCCGCCGAGGCGTGCCGCAACACCCCACCCGAACCCACCAGCAACCGCACGTCGCGCAGGTCCCGGCCGGCCCGTTCACCGGTGGCGGCCCCACGGGCGTGCCGGCGCAACGCCACCGTCGCCGCGAGGGTGGCGATCCGCCGGTCCACGGCCCGCTCGACGTCGTCGACGGCCAGAAACGCCGGGTCGGCGGCCCGACCCGCCGCGGCGGCACCCAGGTCGTCGGCCTCGTCCGGGGTGAGCAGCCGCTCCTCGACGGCGGCCCGCACCACCCCGGGCGCACTCCACCGCATGCCCAGGTCACCCTCCACGGTGCGGGCCCGCCACAGGTTCCCGGCGACCTGCCGCGCCGGCCCGCTGGCCCGCTCGTCGGGGGTGAGCACCGAGTACACGTCGGTGGTGGCCCCACCCACGTCGACCACGGCGAGGTCACCGCCGAGGGTGTCGGCGAGCACCTCCACACCCGTGAGCACCGCGTCCGGGGTGGCCGCGCGGACCAGCCGCGCGAACCGGGTGCCCCTCGACAGTCGTTTACCCCCGATGACGTGGCGCAGGAACACCGCGCGGATCGCCGCCCGCGCCGACCCCGGGGCGAGCACCCCGATGCGGGGCAGGACGTTCTCCGCGCCGGTCACCGGCACCCCGGCGGCCTCCAGCAACCCGGTCAGCTCGGCGCGCACGTCGGCGTTGCCCGCGTACACCACCGGGACCCGCCAGCGGGCGCGGGCCAGCCGGGTCGCGTTGTGGGTGACCGTCTCGGCGTCACCGCCGTCGGTGCCACCGACGAGCAGCACCACGTCCGGTCGGGCCGCCCGCATCGCCGCCAGGTCCGCCGCGCCGAGCCGACCGGCCGCCACGTGCACCACGTGCGCGCCGGCGGACAACCCGACCCGCCGGCCCGCCTGCGCGGTGACCAGCGGCTCGTAGCCGACCACGGCCAGCCGCAGCCCACCACCGGCCGACGAGCACACGTACCACGGCACGTCGCGCACCCCCAGCCCGGCGGTGGCCGCCGCGACCGCGGCGTCCAAGCCGTGCAGCACGTCGGTGCCCACCGTGGTCGGCGCCGCCGCCGCGCCGACCAGCACACCGGCGGCCAGGTCCACCACCGCCACCTTCGTGTACGTGGAACCGACGTCCGCGCAGACCGCCAGGGTCACGCGTTTGCCTGTTCGCGACTGCGGGGCTCGCAACCCCGGCTCACTCCTCGCGACTCACGGTGAGCCTCCTGTTCGCGACTGCGGGGCTCGCAACCCCGGCTCACTCCTCGCGACTCACGGTGAGCCTCCTGTTCGCGACTGCGGGGCTCGCAACCCCGGCTCA
>NZ_JBEZGL010000015.1:0-46992 GCF_040649915.1 Micromonospora sp. NPDC048839 | reverse complement strand
ACACTCCTCGCGACTCACGGTGCCGGCGGGAACGACCACGGTGCCGGTCGCGGTGACCGCCACGATCGGCGGGTCGAGGACCTCGGCGGCGGACGCGGAGCGCTCCGGTCGGCCCCGGCACACCACCGCGCAGCTCAACTCCAGGGTGCGGCTGCGGGTGCCCACCCGCGACACCTGGGCGGTGACCTCGATGACGTCACCGGCGTGGATGGGCGCGTGGAAGCGCACGTCGGCGTACCCGGCGAACAGACCCTCGTCACCGTCGGTGCGGATACACACCTCCGTGGCGACGTCCCCGAACAACCCGAGGGCGTACGCCCCGTCGACGAGGTTGCCGGCGTAGTGGGCGTGCGAGTACGGCACATACCGCCGGTGCGTCACCGTCAACCCGAGCCGTGCGTCGGTCATGCGTTCGCCTTCCGTTGCGTGATCAGGGCGTGCACGAGGTAGCTGGCCACCTCGCCGGGCGTGGTGCCCCGACCGAAGATCCGGTCCACGCCCAACTCGTCGGTCATCGACTCGTCGAACCGGGGACCACCGACGATCAACAGGGGCCGCCGGCCCGCCGGCATCGCCTCCCGGAACGCCGCCGACATCTCCCGGGTGTTGTGCAGGTGCGCGTCGCGTTGCGTGACGACCTGCGACACGAGCACCGCGTCGGCCTTCTCCACCCGGGCGGCCTCCACCAACTCCGGCACACTCACCTGCGCGCCCAGGTTGGTGACCTTCAACTCCCGGTAGTACTCCAGGCCCTTCTCCCCCGCGATGCCCTTGACGTTGAGGATCGCGTCGATGCCCACGGTGTGCGCGTCGGTGCCGATGCACGCCCCGACCACGGACAGCTTGCGCCGCAACCGCTGCTTGACCATCGTGTTGACCTCCTTCGCCGACAGCAGCGCGAAGTCCCGTTCCACCACCTGCACCGCGTTCAGGTCGACCAGGTGGTTGACCCGCCCGTAGACCACGAAGAACGTGAACCCGTCACCCATCGGCTTGGCGTGCACCACCATCGCCGGGTCGATGCCCATCTTGTTGGCCAACTGCACCGCCGCGCCCTCGGCCCGCTTGTCGTGGACCACCGGCAGGGTGAACGACACCTGCACCATCCCATCCCCGGTGGTGTCCCCGTACGGGCGCACGATCTGCTTGCTCACGCCGCCGCTTCGCGGCGTCGTGAGCGTGGAGCTGCTGTGCTCGCCGGTTCGCTCGCTGCGCTTGCTCACGCCGCCGCTTCGCGGCGTCGTGAGCGCGTGATTGCTGTGCTGGCTGGTTCGCTCGCTGCGCTCGCTCACGCCGCCGCCTCCAGGATGTCGGTGGCCGGATTGCAGTAGTCCGCCTCGTGCGCGGCCACTCCCGCCAGGCCCTTGCCCCGGTCCGCGGGCCGCTTCATGATCCCGAAGGTGCCCTCGGCGATGGCCGTGAGCAACGTCTGCTCCCCGATGCGCTCCAGCAGGTCCAGGGCCTCACCGAGAACCTGGTTGGCGCGACGGCGGATGAACCCACCCGGCGCCGGCACGAAGTCCTCGTGCAGCCCACCGGCCGCGCCCAGCACGTACCGCACGTTCTGCAACGCGATGTCCCGGTCGGACAACCACGGCGTCACCACCGCCTCGGTCATCATCCCCACCAGCAGGATGCCCTGACCGGTCAGCGCGCCCGCCAGGTTGAAGAACCCGTCGAGCAGGTTGCCCCGGAACACGTCACCGGTCATGTGCTTCGTCGGCGGCATCCACTTCAACGGCGCGTCCGGGAACAACTCCCGGGCCAGCAGGGCGTGCGCCAACTCCAGGCGGAACGACTCCGGCACCTCCGGGTTGATCTCGAACGCGTGCCCCAACCCCAACTGCCAGTCCGCCAACCCCGCCTCGTGCGCGAAGAACTCGTTGAGCAACTGCGACACCGTCACCGTGTGCGCCTCGTCGACCGCGTCGGCGGTGGTCAGGTAGTTGTCCTCACCGGTGTTGATGATGATCCCGGCGCGGGCGTGCACCTGCCGGGAGAACCGCTGGTCGACGAACGTGCGCACCGGGTTGATGTCGCGGAACAGGATCCCGTACATCGAGTCGTTCAACATCATGTCGAGGCGTTCCAGCCCGGCCAGGGTCGCCATCTCCGGCATGCACAACCCCGACGCGTAGTTGGTCAACCGCACGTAGCGGCCCACCTCCCTCGACGACTCGTCCAACGCCGCCCGCATCAGCCGGAAGTTCTCCTGCGTCGCGTACGTGCCGGCGAACCCCTCCCGGGTCGCACCCTCGGGCACGTAGTCCAGCAACGACTGCCCGGTGGAGCGGATCACCGCGATCACGTCCGCGCCCGCCCGCGCGGCCGCCTGCGCCTGCGGGATGTCCTCGTAGATGTCCCCGGTGGCCACGATCAGGTAGATCCACGGCCGCTGCTTCGGGTCACCGTGGCGCTTGATCAGCCGGTCCCGCTCGGCGCGCCGCCGGTCGATGCGCCGAATGCCCGCGCCGACGGCCCTGCGCGCCGCCGACCGGGCGGCCGTGGCGGCCCGCCCGGCGGGCAGGTCGAACCGCACCGACCCGGCCGCGGCCTTCTGCGCCAGCAACGTCACGTCGGTGCCGCCCTCGCGGGCCAGCGCGTCGAACACCGGCACCGCGACCCCGTGACCCAACCCGACGTCCGCGGCGACCGCGTCGACGAGCCGGTTCACCCACGGAATTCCGTCCGGGTCCGCACCGGTCACCCCGGCCAACCGCAGCACCGCCCGCTCCACCGACACCGTGGTGTGGCTGCGTGCCAGGTCCACCACCGGCTGCCCGGCCCGACGCGCCAACTCCCGCGCCCGCGCCACCAACACCGGATCAAGATCAAGCTTGCTCATCGACCATCCACTCGTTCCTGTGCTTGCCGCCTCGCGGCGGCGCGAGCGCCCCGCTGCCGTGCTCGCCCGCTCACGACGACCCTTCCTCGTAGACGACCTCACCGCGCAGCACCAGCCGCCGACACACCGGCAACGGCGTCGGGTCGTCCGGACCCCGCACCTCCGGATCCTCGGCCAGCAACACCGGCAGCCCCCGCTGCACCCCCGCCGGCGTCGACCACACCGCGAACGTCGCCGGCGCACCCAACGCGAGGACCCCCTCGACGTCCAGGTGCACCGCCCGCCACCCACCACGGGTGTGCGCGGCGAACGCCGAACGCACACTCATCCGCTGCGTCGGATTGTGGTGCGCCGCCGCCGCCCGCACCGACCCCCACGGATCCAACGGCGTCACCGGAGAATCCGACCCGAACGCCAACGCCACACCCACCGAGTGCATCGCACCCATCGGGTTCGACTCCAACGACCGGTCCAACCCCAACCGCGACTCGTACATCCGGCCCGCGCCGCCCCACAACCTGTCGAACGCCGGCTGCATGCTCGCCACCACCCCGAACTCCACGAACCGCGCGATCAACCGCTTGTTCATGATCTCCGCGTGCTCGATGCGGTGCCGGGCCGCGCGCAGCCGCTCCACACCCAGCGTCGTCGCCGCCGCCGCGAACCCGTCCAGCACCGTGCCGATCGCCGCGTCACCGATCGCGTGGAACCCACCCTGCACGCCGTGCGCCGCACAGTCCAACAGGTGATCACGCACCTGCTCGGTCGTCAGGTACCCGTGCCCACACCCGGCACCGTCGCCGTACTCCTGCGACAGATGCGCCGTCCGCGAGCCCAACGCGCCATCGGCGAACAGGTCACCACCGGCGCCCACCGCACCCAACTCCCGGGCCCGCGCCGCCCCACCCAACTCACCCCAGTACCCGTACACCTCCGGCAACCCCGCACCCGAGATGCCCAACAGGCCGGTGAAGTCCTCCTCGTCGGAGATCTCCGGCCCACCACACTCGTGCACCGCCGCGATCCCCAACGACGCCGCGTGCGACAGGGCCACCCGCTGCGCGGCGACCCGCTGCGCCCGACTCACCGACCCCTGCGCCGCCGCCCGCACCACGTGGTGCGCGTCGCGACGCAACCAGCCCGACGCGTCGTAACCGACCGCCCCGACCACCTCCGGGCACGCCGCCAGCATCGCCGACGACACCAACGCCGAATGCAGCGAAGCCTGCGACAGATACACCCGCCGTCCACCAGCCGCCCGGCCCACCGCCGCCGCGTCCGGCAACGTCACATCCGACCAGCCCGACTCGTCCCAACCGTGGCCCAGCACCACCGCGTCCGCCGGCAGACCCGCCGCGAACCCGGCCACCGCGTCCAGCAACTGCCCCGCCGACCGCACCCCGGCCACATCCAGCCCGGCCAACGCCAACCCGGTGTCCGTGGCGTGCACGTGCGCGTCCACGAACGCCGGCGTCACCAGCGCCCCACCCAGATCCACCACCCGGTCGGCCGGCGGCGCGTCACCGTCGGTCCCCAACCAGGTGATCCGCCCACCGGACACCAGCAGCGCGGTGGCGCTCGGGTCGGCAGGGCAGTGCAGCACACCGCCGCGGTACAACGTCGAGGGGTTCGTCATGACTCTCAGTCTGCCGCGATCCGCGCCGCAAACAGCTGACGCACCCCCGGCTCGGCCCGCAACAGACCCAGCGCCAACTCCGCGTGCCCCGGCACGTACCCGTTGCCCACCAGCATCGTCAAGTCCGCCGCCAACCCCTCGGCGCCCAACGCCGCCGCGGAGAAGCTCGTCGCCATCGAGAAAAAGATCACCGTGCCGCCGTCCGCGGTGGCCAACACCGCCCCGTGCTCACACCCCGGCACGTCCACGCACACCACCGTGACGTCCGCCGGCGCCCCCAGGGCCGTGGTCACCGCCGTGGACAACCCCACCGGGTCCCGCGCGTCGGCCAACGCCACCACCGACGCCAGGCCGGCGGCCGTCAGCGCGTCGCGCTCCGCCGCCACCGGCACCACCCCGACGGTACGCGCGGCACCGGCCCGCCGCGCCGCAGCGAGCGACAGCGACCCACTCTTGCCCGCCCCACCGATCACCGCGACCCGCACCGGCGTCGGGTCACCGAGGCGACCGCGCTCCTCGACGTAGCGCGACACCACCCGGGCGGTCAGCGCGGGCGCCCCGCACACGTCCAGCACCGCCAGGGACAACTGCGGATCCTCGTCGTCGGGCAGCACCGCGGCGATGGACCGCGCGAACAGGATCGCCCACCCGTCACAGGGCACCTGCTCGCTGCGCCCGTCCCAGCGGGCCAACCCGTCGGTGATCACCAGGGGCGTCAGCGTCAACGACACCAGGGTCGCGACCCGCTCCCCCGCCCGGAGCCCGAGCGGGGAGCGCCGGCCGGCCTCCTCGACCGTGCCGATCAGCATGCCGCCGGACCCGGTCACCGGATTCTGCATCTTCCCCCGGGTGGAGATGATCTCCAGCACCTCGGCGCGGACCGCGTCGCCGTCTCCACCGTGCTTCTCCGACAACTGCCGGAAGCTCGCCGCGTCCAGGTTGAGCCGCTGCACCCGGATCCGCACCTCGTTCGGCCCGATCGCCGCCGACGCGTCCAGGCGCCACGCCGCCTGCGGCAGCACCCCCGCCGGTTGCACGACACGGTGCAAGCCCACCGGTGACGTCACGCCAACCTCCCCCAGCCGCCGCCCGAAGCCTCCGGTCAAGGCTCGCGTAACGGGAAAACTTACGGCAGACTAGTTTCTGCACCGAATATTTTCCAGTAGCCTTCGGGCCTTGCTGATCAGCCGCAACACCGAGGAGGGGCCGTGACCCAGACCATGCCGCACCCCCGTCACGTCCCGGTCGCCGTACCGACCGCCGGGCAGCCCTACGAATACCACCGCCGCCCCCTGGTCGAACCGGACTGGACCCGCTTCCCCGGCTGGCGCCACATCACCCGCGACCAGTGGGAATCCGCCCAGTGGCAACGCGTCAACTGCGTCAAGAACACCAAGCAGCTCCGCGCCGTCTTCGGTGACCTCATCGACGACACCTTCTACGCCGACCTCGAGGCCGACCAGCAGGCCACGGCCACCATGTCCATGCTGGTGCCACCCCAAATGATCAACACGATGGTGCCGTTCGCGACCCCCACCACCGAGGCGCTGCTCGCCGACCCCATCCGCCGCTACATGATCCCGGTCGCCTCCGACCGACGCACCGACTGGCCCTCACACCCCTACGCCAGCCGCGACAGCCTCCACGAGCACGACATGTGGGTCGCCGAAGGCCTCACCCACCGCTACCCCACCAAGGTCCTCGCCGAACTGCTCTCCACCTGCCCCCAGTACTGCGGACACTGCACCCGCATGGACCTCGTCGGCAACTCCACCCCCGCCGTCGACAAACTGAAACTCACCCTCAAACCCGTCGACCGCTACGACGCCCACATCGCCTACCTCAAGGCCCACCCCGGCGTCCGCGACGTGGTCGTCTCCGGCGGCGACGTCGCCAACGTCCCCTGGCGCAACCTCGAGTCGTACCTCATGCGCCTGCTGGAACTGGAAACGGTCCGCGACATCCGGCTCGCCACCAAGGCCCTCATGGGCCTCCCCCAGCACTGGCTGCAACCCGATGTCGTCGAGGGCCTGGAGCGCGTCGCCCGCACCGCCGCCCGCCGCGGCGTCAACCTCGCCATCCACACCCACGTCAACCACGCCCAGTCGCTCACCCCACTGGTCGCCAAGGCCGCCCAGACCGCCCTCGACGTCGGCGTCCGCGACGTCCGCAACCAGGGCGTCCTCATGCGCGGCGTCAACGCCACCACCCCGGAACTACTCGACCTCTGCTTCGCCCTCCAAGGCGAAGCAGGGATCCTGCCGTACTACTTCTACATGTGCGACATGATCCCCAACGCCGAACACTGGCGGGTCCCGGTCTGGCACGCCCAGCAACTCCAACACGACATCATGGGCTACCTCCCCGGCTACGCCACCCCCCGCATCGTCTGCGACGTCCCCTTCGTCGGCAAACGCTGGGTGCACATGCTCACCGACTACGACCGCGAACGCGGCATCTCCTACTGGACCAAGAACTACCGCACCTCCATCGAATCCGCCGACCTGGAGGCGCTCAACAAGCGCTACGCCTACTACGACCCGATCGACACCCTCCCGGCCGACGGCCAGCAGTGGTGGACCGAGCACCGCGACGACTGACCACCGTCAGGCACGGATACCGGCGACGACGAGGTCCGCCACCAGACCGATCACCCGGACGCTCGTCGTCGCCGGCAACCGCCGTAGCGACGCGATGGCCAGCAGACCGGCCCGGACATCGTCCGCGCCGACGCCGTCGCGCAGCACACCCGCGGCCCGCGCCCGCACCACCAGCACGTTCAACGCCTGCGCGTGTTCCCGCCGCTCCTTCTGAAACGCCGCACCCAACTCACCCGGCCCCAACAGCACCTCGTTGAGCTCCCGGTCATGGATCTGCCGCTCAGCGAACTCGCGCACCACGCCGGACAACGCCCGCCACGGGTCCGGGTCATCGAGCGCGCGGCGCATCCGCACACCGCAGTCGTCCACCCGCTCGGCCAGGACCGCCGCCACCAACTCCGTACGCGTCGGGAAGTGCCGGTACAGGGTCGCCACACCAACCCCCGCCCGTCGCGCCACCTCCCGCATGGGCACCTCAAGCCCCGCCGACGCGAACGCCTCCCGAGCCGCCGCCATCACCCGATCACGGTTGAACCGGGCATCAGCACGCCGCATCTGAGACATCCCCGACTCGCCCCACTCTCACTTGACCACACAGCGGAACAGCTGCTCCGTTTCCGGCCTACGGTACGACTACCACCATGTCAACCAGGCAGAGGAGCCCTAGATGTTCGCCGTGCAGTACGACCAGTTCGGCGGTCCCGACGTACTCCACCTCGGCACCACCGACGCGCCACAGCCGCGGACCGACCAGATCCGCATCCGCGTCCGGGCCGCCGGCATCTCCCCCGTCGACGTCGGCCTCCGCTCCGGCCGCACCCCGATGAGCGCCCGGCTACCGTTGCCACACATCCCCGGCGTCGACGCGGCCGGAACCGTCGACGAGATCGGCGACGACGTCGACGGCGTGACCGTCGGCGACCACGTCTTCGGCATCGTCGAACTGGCCAGGCTCGGCGGCGCCAGTGCACAGTTCGCGGTACTCCAGCTCTGGTCGCACAAGCCCACCGCCATGCCGTGGGCCCAGGCGGGCGCCGCGGGCACCAGCATCGAGACCGCCACCCGGGCCCTCGACCTGCTGGACCTGCGGCCCGGCATGACGCTCCTCGTCGACGGCGCCGCCGGCGGTGTCGGCAGCATCGCCGTCCAACTCGCCGCCGCCCGTGGCGTCCACGTCATCGGCACCGCCCGCGCCGAGAACCACGACTTCCTCCGCCAGCTCGGGGCGACACCGGTCACCTACGGTCCCGACCTCACCAACCGCCTCGACGCCCTGGGCGTGACCCGGATCGACCGCGCCCTCGACGTCGCCGGCGCCGGGTCCCTGACCGAACTGCTCCGCCTCACCGACGACCCCACAGCAGTGCTCACCCTTGCCGACTTCACCGCCCCCACACACGGCGTACGCCTGTCCATGGGCCAACTGGCCGGTGAGCCCGACGGCCGGCACGGCCTGAGCGCCGCCGCCGAGCTGTTCACCGAGGACCGGTTCAGGGT
The DNA here is from genome assembly GCF_040649915.1 of Micromonospora sp. NPDC048839. Taxonomy (NCBI): domain Bacteria; kingdom Bacillati; phylum Actinomycetota; class Actinomycetes; order Micromonosporales; family Micromonosporaceae; genus Micromonospora; species Micromonospora sp. NPDC048839. The sequence continues at coordinate 38,414 of NZ_JBEZGL010000015.1, read as the reverse complement.
GCCGATCGAGGCGACCTTCCCCCTGGAGAAGGCGGCCGACGCACACCAGACGGCCGAGCACGGGTCCCGCCGCGGAAAGATCGTCCTGACCATCGACGACGTACCGGAAAGCTGAGCCTCAGCCCTTCGCCAGCACCTCGGACAACGGCGCCGGCACCAGCCCGCGCTCCCGCAACCCGGCCAGGATGTGCGGCAACGCCTCATCGGTCATCGCCGCGTTCGCCTCGGTCACGTGCATGATCACCACCGACCCGGGGCGGACCTTGTCCAACACCGCCCGCACCAACGGCTTCCACGCCGTCGCGAACGGATCACCGCTGACCACGTCCCCGTCGACGACCGTCACACCCAGCGGCGCCAGGGCATCCAGCGTCGCCGCGTCGTGGCACAACCCCGGAAAACGGAAGTACCGGGTCTGCCGACCCCCGTACGGCTTGATCACCTCGAACGTCTTCGCCACATCCCCGGCCAACTTGTCCACCGGCAGCGAGGGCAGGTCGTAACAGTCAGCGGTGAACGCCGCGTGCCCGTAGGTGTGGTTGGCCAACTCGAAGCGCGGATTGCCGGCGATCCGTCGCGTCACGTCCGGATACCGCTGCACCCACTTGCCGGTCAGAAAGAACGTCGCCGGCACCTGATCCCGCTCCAGCAGATCGAGGATGCGCAGGTTCGCGTACGACGTCACCCGGCCGGCCCGCAGGCTGGCCAGCATCCCGTCGGTCATGTCCGCGTCGAAGGTCAACGCGACCTTGTCGCCCGTACGCGGCCCGTGATCGACCACCTGCGCCCTGGTCCCCACCCGCGTCGCCCCAGGCACCGTTGGAACTGTCGGAACCGTCGGTGCTGGAGCGGTGCTGGCGCTGGCCGACGAACCGACGAAGACCGGCCCGTCCGGCGGCGGCACGCGTGAAGCCGTGCAGGCGGCGCTGCCGACGACGACCACCGCAACAAGGACGCCACCCAACGGGCGAATCCAAGATCGAATCACACAGCAGATCATCGCAGAAGTGAACGATGCTCACTGTCCCCCAGCACCGCCCCGAGCCGCCGAACTACCGTACCGTCGCGTCGCCGCTGATCCCGGGTTTCTTGATACCGCGCTGTCCCACCCGCCCGGACATCCCGACATCAAGAAACCCGAGTGGATCACCCAACCAGCGGGCTATCGCCGAGCCCTCAGCGGGCTACGCCGAGCTGCTGCGGGCTGCTACGCCGGGCCACCACGGGGGGCGTACATGATGACCGCCACGCCGAGCAGGCAGAGCGCCGCACCGGCCAGGTCCCACCGGTCCGGACGGAAACCGTCGACCACCATCGCCCAACCCAACGAGCCGGCCACGAACACCCCGCCGTACGCGGCCAGGATCCGGCCGAAGTTCGCGTCCGGCTGGAACGTGGCGACGAAGCCGTAACAGCCCAGCGCGACGACGCCGGCCGCGATCCACCACAGCCCGCGCTGCTCCCGCCAGCCCTGCCAGATCAGCCAGGCGCCGCCGATCTCGGCCACCGCGGCCAGCGCGAACAACACCAGGGAACGCAGTACGGTCACCGGCCGACATTAACCGCAGCACACGACGGGTCCCCGGGCGGCCATGCCGCCCGGGGACCCGTGGACCGCTCAGGTCACTTCGTGAAGGAGTCCTTCATGTTGCGACCCGCGTCCTTGACGTTCTGACCGGCCTGCTTGGCGCGCGCGTCGCTCTCCTGGCTGGCGCCCTCGCCACGCATCCGCTCGTTGTCGGTCATGTCGCCGACGCGCTCACGTGCTGCGCCGGCCATCTGCTCGACCTTGTTCTTGGCCTTCTCGGTGAAGCTCATCGCGCCTCCTCGGTCTGGCGGTTGTCCTCGCTCGCTTGCCCGGTCTCCGGGTGCCGAAACCGGTGGTGCCGGTCGGCACACCCGCTAAGGCATCCTAGGAAGATAGGTTGAGGGAGGGCCGCCTGTCGGCAACGGCCGCGATGGTTAACTGGCCGTATGGGAGAGCTCCTGCTGATCCGGCACGGCGAGACCACCTGGAGCGCCAGCCTCCGGCACACCTCGTACACCGACCTCGAGCTGACTCCCGACGGCGAGCGGCAGGCCCGTACCCTCGCCGCGTTCCTCGCCGGCCGGCGGTTCGCGACAGTGCTGGCCAGCCCCCGCGCCCGGGCGCTGCGCACCGCGCAGTTGGCCGGGCTCACCGTCGACGGGGTCGACGAGGACCTCAGCGAGTGGAACTACGGCGAGTACGAGGGCCGCACCACCGTCGACATCCACGCCGACGACCCGCACTGGAACATCTGGACCGACGGCTGCCCCGGCGGAGAGTCACCCGCGCAGGTGGGCGAACGGCTCGGCCGGGTGCTCGCGCGGGTCACCCCACTGCTCGACCGGGGCACCGTCGCGCTTATCGGCCACGCGCACAGCCTGCGCGTCCTCGGCGCCCGCTGGATCGGCCTGCCCCCGTCCGCCGGCGGACGACTGCGCCTGGAAACCGCCACGGTCAGCGCGCTCGGTCACGAGCACGGCCGGCAGGTCATCCTGCGGTGGAACCAGCCGGCTCCTCCGGCGCCCGGGACCGCGACCGACTCGCTACCGCAGCGGTGACCTTCGGCGGGCGATTCTCGTACGGGGTGGACAACACCACGGTCGTCCGGGTCGTCACGTTCGCCGACGTGCGGATCTCCTGCAGCAACCGCTCCAGGTCGGTGGGGCTGGCCACCCGCACCAACAACATGTAGAAGTCCTCCCCCGCCACCGAGTAGCAGGAGTCGATCTCGGGCAGGTGCGCGAGACGCTCCGGCGCGTCGTCCGGCTGCGACGGGTCGAACGGGCGGATCGCCACGAACGCCGTCAGCGGCAGGTCCAGCGCCTCGAACGACACCCGCGCGGCGTACCCCTTGATCACCCCACGCTGCTCCAGCCGGCGCACCCGCTGGTGCACGGCGGACACCGACAACCCCACCTTCTCGGCCAGGTCGGTGTACGACAGTCGGCCGTCGGCGGTCAGCGCGGCGACGATGGCGCGGTCGATCTCCTCCACGGCGTGCAACCTACCGGGAAAACCGCCGCACGGCGACGCGGCACCCGAGCGGCGGGCCGCGGCAGATTCGCCGTGGCCCCACCAGCCCGCGTCGACCTCAGCCCTGGGCGAGGGCCCGGGAGATCACCAGGCGCTGGATCTGGTTGGTGCCCTCCACGATCTGCAGCACCTTGGCCTCACGCATGTACCGCTCCACCGGGTGATCGGCCACGTAGCCGGCGCCGCCGAGCACCTGCACGGCGTCGGTGGTCACCCGCATCGCCATGTCGGTGGCGAAGAGCTTCGCCTTGGCCGCCTCGATCGCGTACGGGCGGCCGGCGTCACGCAGCCGGGCCGCGGCGAGGGTCAACGCGCGGGCGGCGGAGATCTGGGTGGCCGCGTCGGCGAGGAGAAAGCCGAGGCCCTGGAAGTCGATGATGGACCGGCCGAACTGCTGCCGCTCCCGGGCGTAGGACACCGCGTAGTCCAGCGCCGCCTGGGCCAGCCCGACCGCGCAGGCGGCGATGCCCAGGCGACCGGAGTCGAGCGCGGACATGGCGATGGTGAAGCCGGCGCCCTCGCCGCCGATCAGCCGGTCGGCCGGCACCCGCGCCTCGTCGAAGACGATCTGCGCCACCGGCGAGGCGCGCAGCCCCATCGTCCGCTCGGCCGCCTGCGGGCTGATGCCGGCCGTGCCCGCGTCGGCGAGCAGGCAGGAGATCCCCTTCGGCCCGGATCCTCCGGTGCGGCAGAAGATGTTGTAGAAGTCGGCGCTCCCCGCGTGGGTGATCCACGCCTTCGTGCCGGACACCAGGTACGCGTCCCCGTCGCGAACCGCCCGGGTGCTCAGCGCGGCCGCGTCCGAGCCACCCTGCGGCTCGGAGAGGCAGTACGCGCCCAGCAGCTCGCCGCCGATCATGTCCGGCAGCAGCTTGCGCTGCTCGTCGGTGCCGAACGCGAACACCGGGTAACAGGACAGGGTGTGCACGCTGACCGCCTCGGCGACCGCGAGCCAGCGGCTGGCCAGGATCTCCAGCACCTGCAGGTACACCTCGTAGGGCTGGGCCGCTCCGCCGTACTCCTCGGGGTAGGGCAGGCCGAGCAGGCCGGCTCGGCCCAGGGTCCGGAGCACGCCGCGGGGGAATTCGGCGCGCTCCTCGAAGGCGGTGGCGTTCGGCGCGAGCTCGCGGTCGGCGAGCTCGGTGGCGAGACCCAGCAGGTCGTGGGCCTCGTCGGTGGGGAGGATCCGGTCGACAGTCATAGCGCGATGAGCTCCGTGGGGGTGGTGTTGAGCCGTTGCACGCCGTCTGTGGTGCAGACGACGATGTCCTCGATGCGGGCGCCGTGTCGGCCCGCCAGGTAGATGCCCGGCTCGATGGAGAACGCCATCGCCGCCTCGATCGGGCGGTCGTTGCCCGCCACCAGGTAGGGCTCCTCGTGACCGTCGAGACCGATGCCGTGGCCGGTGCGGTGCAGGAACGCGCGGCCGTAGCCGGCGGCGGCGATCGGGTCCCGGGCCGCGGCGTCGGCCGCCGTCGCGGTGATCCCGGGTCGCACCGCGGCGACCGCGGCGCGCTGGGCGTCCTGCAGCACCGCGTAGTAGTCCAGGAAGTCCGCCGGCGCCGGCCCGCCCACCACGTAGGTGCGGGTGCAGTCCGAGCGGTATCCCGAGGCCATCGTGCCGCCGATGTCGACCACCACGGGCTCTCCGACGCCGATCGGCCGATCCGAGGTGCCGTGGTGCGGGCTGGCGCCGTTCGGGCCGGCGGCCACGATGACGAAGTCGACCCGGACGTGTCCGGCGGCCCGGATCGCCGCGGCGATGTCCGCGGCGACCTCGGCCTCGGTGCGCCCGGGGCGCAGCCACTGCCCCATCCGCAGGTGCACCTCGTCGATCGCCGCGCCGGCCTCGGCGAGCGCCGCCACCTCCGCCGGGGACTTGCGCACGCGCAGCTCGCCCAGCACCTCCCCGGCGAGGCGTTGCGCGGCACCGGGCAGGGCGGCGCGCAACGCGAGGACCTGCTCGGCCCACATCCGGTCGGCCAGCCCCACCGCCGCCGGCGGGCCGTCGAGGGCGGCGACGACAAGCGGGTACGGGTCGGTGCCGTCGAGGTGGTCGACGATGCGGACGCCGGTGGCCGGCGCCGCCTCGGCCGCCGGACGTTCCAGCGTGGGCACGATGAGGGTCGGCTCGCCCTGGGCGGGCAGCACCAGACAGGTCAGCCGCTCCCCCGCGTGGGCGTCGTAGCCGGTCAGGTACCGCAGGTCGGAACCGGGGGTGAGCAGCAGGGCGTCCAGCCCCGCAGCGGCGGTGGCGCGCTGCGCGGCGATCAGCCGATCCGGCGGGTACAGCTCGTCGAGTCCCACCCCATCAGCTTAACGGTCGTTTGGGTAAACCCCCATATTGGCACCAGTGCCGGGGAAATCCACAGATGTTGATTGACGCGGACAGTTAACACTCTTTAAGATTTGGCTGCCTCGAGGCCCACCCGATCCTGCGTCCCGCACCACCCGCCCGCGACAACCCGCGTGGGCGGGTGTCGTCCCCCGCCCACGGGAAGGCCCCCGATGTCCTCACCACTGCGCCGCGCCCTCGCCGCCGGCCTCCTCGCGCTGGCCACCGCCGGCGCCACCCTCACCGTCACCTCCACCGCCGCGCAGGCCGTGGTGCTGCCGAACAACTTCAAGAGCGTCGGCTACATGCCCTCCTGGGCTGGCAACATCAACACCATCCAGTACAACAAGCTCACCCACATCAACTACGCCTTCATCCTGCCCAACGCCGACGGCAGCCTGCAGGGAGTCGACGGGGGCCGGCTCTCCTCGCTGGTCTCGCAGGGGCACGCCAACAACGTCAAGGTCTCGATCGCGGTCGGCGGCTGGAACGACGGCAACGACTCGGCCTTCGAAGCCCTGGCGGCCAACTCCGGCAGCCGGACCAACTTCGTCAACAACCTGGTCAACCTCGTCAACCAGTACAACCTCGACGGCGTCGACATGGACTGGGAGTACCCCGACCCGGGCGCCTCGGCCAACAACTACACGGCGCTCATGACGCAGCTCGGCAGCGCCATGCACAGCCGGGGCAAGCTGCTCACCGCCGCCGTGGTCTCCGAGGGCGGCAGCGTGCAGGGCGTGCAGACCGCAGTCTTCAACCAGGTCGACTGGCTCAACATCATGGCGTACGACGGCGGCAGCCCCCACGCCAACTACGACTGGTCGATCAACAGCATCAACCTGTGGAAGGCGCGTGGCCTGCCGGCCAGCAAGGCGGTGCTCGGCATCCCCTTCTACAGTCGCCCGGTGTACTACAACTACTCGTACATCGTCGGCCTGGACCCAGCGAACGCCAACCGGGACTGCGCCACCATCGGCGGGTCGCAGCAGTGCTGGAACGGCATCCCGACGGTCAAGCGCAAGACGCAGTGGGCGCTGGCCAACGCCGGCGGCGTGATGAACTGGGAGCTGAGCCAGGACACCAGCGGCTCGACCTCACTGCTCAGCGCCATGTACGACACCATCATGGGCGGCACCACCCCGCCGCCGACCGGGCGTACCGGCCGGATCACCGGCCTCGGCGGCAAGTGCGTCGACGTGGCGGCGGCCAGCACCGCCAACGGCGCCGCCATCCAGCTCTACGGCTGCAACGGCACCAACGCCCAGACCTGGACGGTGGCCAGCGACAGCACGCTGCGCGCCCTCGGTAAGTGCGCCGACATCGCCAGCGGTTCCACCGCCAACGGCGCGAAGGTCCAGCTCTGGGAGTGCAACGGCAGCGGCGCCCAGGTGTGGCAGGCGCAGTCCAACGGCACCCTGCGCAACCCGCAGTCGAACAAGTGCCTGGACGTCACGGACAACAGCTCCGCCGACGGCACCCGGCTGCAGATCTGGGACTGCTTCGCCGGCGCCAACCAGCGCTGGACGCTCCCGGCCTGACCGGCATGGTCCGCGGTCCCCGGTCGGCGCCCAAGCGTCAGCCGGGGACCGCCGCGTGCTCCCGGGCCAGGGTGAGCATCTCCTGCACCGAGCCGGCCGGGTCGGTGACCGGGAACTGCACGGCGCGCACCACCGCCGACGGGTCGACGAGCAGCGTCAGCCGCTTCAACCGGGTCACCCCGCCGGCCCGGAAGACCGGCAGCAGCAGGCCCGCGGCCAGGCGGCCATCCTCGTCGGACAGCAGCGGAAACGGCAGTTCGGCGTACGCGGCGAAGTCGGCGAGCTGGTCCGGTCGCTGGGTGCTGATCCCGTGCACCCGCACCCCGGCGGCCTGGAAGTCCGAGTGACGCGTGGCGTACGTGCGCGACTCCAGGGTGCAGCCCCGGGCGCCGGGGATCTCCCCCCAGCCCGGCGGATAGCCGGGCGTTCCCGGCGCGTACGCCCCAGGGAAGAGGTAGAGGACCGCCCAGGTGCCCATCGTGGCCAACGCGACCGGCCGACCGTCGGGACCGGGCAGGGCGACCTCGGGCAGTCGCCGCCCGACCAGGTGGTGCGCCCGGTGCGCCTCGGCGGAGTCGGCGTCGGCAGTCGCGGTCAGATCGCCGTCACCCATGAGGTGCCTCGTTCCCCAGTCCTGTAGGGCGATCAGCACCGGAAGCAGCCCCTCGCCCCGAGCGGTGAGCAGGTAGTCGTACCGCGGTGGGTGCCGCGAGTAGGACCGACGCTCGAGCACCCCGTGCTGCACCAGGGCGGCGAGGCGTTCGGTCAGCGCCCGCCGGCTGACGCCCAGCTCGCGTTGCAGCGCGTCGAAGCGGGTCGTTCCCCCGGCGACGTCGCGCACGATGAGGAACGTCCACCAGTCCCCCAGCACGCCGAGCGCCTGCGCGATGCCGCAGTCCGCATCGGCGAGATCCTCTCGCCGCACCCGTTACCTCCGTCGGTCCCCACCGACTATAGTGCGTTCCAGATTGGAACGCACCAGTCCGACGAACGGGGGCCGACGACGTGCGCGTCGACGATCGGGCCGGAATCTTCTGGCGCTGGTGGACCGCCGGCACGACCAGCATGGTCGTGCCGGCGGTCGGCACGGTGGCCCTGCCACTGACCGCGCTCACGAGGGCTTTGTCGCTGCGGATCAGCCCGCGCGCGACGCCGCCATCCGCAACGCGGTCGCGGAGTCCGGCGGGCCGAGCACGATCCACGAGCCGTCCACGAAGAGCAGGGCGAGACGCCCGATCATGCCGCCGGGCAGCGCGTCGAGGCGGACCAACGACTCCAGGCCCACCTGCCAGGCCACCTCCAGTGGCACGTCGCGGTCCACCGGGCCGGGCCCCTGCCAGGCCGCCCGCACCTGGCTGGCCGCCGCCGACAGGCGATCCCGCAGACCGCCAGCGGCGGGTACCCGCGTCCCGACCGGTCGCGCGCGGCGGAGCACCAACACCCGGCGGTGTGTCAACGCCAGCACCCGCACCACGCTGGGCTCGGGCAACTGCTCGTCCAGCCCGACCCCCAACGAACCCGGCGGACCGCCGAGCACCCCGTTGCGGGCCGCCTCGTACCACTCCACCTCCGGCCCGGTGGATGCGGTCACCCCGACGGCATCCCCGGCCAGCCCCTCCGCCACCCGCAGCGGGTTGAACGCGGCACGGAACACCTCCCCCGCCGACCGGCGGCCCGGGACGCGGCCGACCCAGCACGCCTCCCGCAGGGTCTCGCCCGGCGCCAACACGGCTCGCACCTGAGTGAGCAGCTCTGCTCGGCGCGCCGCCGGCTCGTCCATCGACCCTCCCCGCGTCACGGCACCCGGCCGGCTTCCGGGTCCGTCCTGACGCGGCTGCGCGACGAGCGTACCGATGACGATCCGACCTGGCTGCCCCGCCGCGACGGCCTGGCCGGGCCACCCACAGGCACCATGATTTCCCGTTCGAACGGGCGGACGGGGCCATAGCCTGGATCCGGGATGCCCGCGCGGGCGTCCCCGGCCGGGAGGATCGCGTGGCACCGAAAGAGCAGGACCGGGAAGCGACCCGCCGACGCCGTCAATTGTGGGCGGGGGTGCTCGCGCTCGTCGGGCTGGTCCTGCTGATCATCGGTGTCACCGTGGCCGACGGCGTCGCAGCCTGGGTCGAGGTGCTTGTCGCGATCCTGCTGCTGGTGACCAGTTACGTCGTGCAGCACGTGGCCCGACGCGCGACCGTCTACCGGCACGACGAGCGGCGCTGACACCCGCCGACGGCCGGGCGTACCCCGGATCGTCGGAGGCTTGTGCCAGGCTGTCCGGCGTGGCACACCAACCCCCGATCCTGCTGATCGACGCAGCCAGCCTCTACTTCCGGGCCTACTTCGGCATCCCGGAGTCCGCCGCCCGCACCGAGGACGGCACCCCGGTCAACGCGGTGCGTGGCTTCCTCGACATGCTCGCCACCCTCATCCGCGGACGCGGCGCCGACCGGATGGTCTGCGCCCTGGACCACGACTGGCGTCCCGCCTGGCGGGTCGATCTGCTGCCCTCCTACAAGGCGCACCGGGTCGCCCCGCAGGGCGGCGAGATCGTTCCGGACACCCTCTCCCCGCAGGTGCCGATGATCCTGGAGGTGCTCGCCGCGGTCGGCATCACCGCTGTCGGGGCGACCGGCTACGAGGCCGACGACGTGCTCGGCACGCTCTCGGTCACCCAGCCGGGCCCGGTCGAGGTGGTCTCCGGCGACCGGGACCTGTTCCAGCTCATCGACGACGCGCGGCCGGTCCGGCTGCTCTACGTCGGGCGCGGCGTCAGCAAGCTCGACGACTGTGACGACGCCGCGGTGCGGGCCCGCTACGGCGTGCCCGCCGACCGGTACGCCGACTTCGCCGCGCTGCGCGGCGACCCCAGCGACGGGTTGCCCGGCGTGGCGGGCGTCGGCGAGAAGACCGCGGCTCGGCTCATCGAACGCTACGGCGACATCGCCGGCATCCTGGCCGCGCTCGACGACTCCGACTCGTCCTTCGCACCGGGCCTGCGCACCAAGCTGGCCGCGGCACGCGACTACCTGGCCGTCGCGCCCACGGTGGTCCGGGTCGCGCTGGACGTGCCGTTGCCGGAGCTGCCCACCGCGCTGCCGACCGCGCCTGTCGATCCGGACCGGCTGCTGGAGCTCGCCGGCCGCTGGAACCTGGCCGGCTCCACCCGCCGACTGGTGGACGCCCTCGCCGCCCGCGCCGACGCCTGACCGCCGAGGCGGCCGCGCCGGACCGCCGACTGCGCCGACCGCCGCCGTGGCTACGCCGGATCGCCGGTGCCCAGGGCCGACCGTCGAGGCGGCTACGCCCGACCGCCGAGGCGGCTACGCCCGACCGCCGAGCGGGGCTGCGCGCCCGACCGGCGAGGTCTCAGGCGCGCAGCCCCGCCGCCAGGTCGCCGATCGCCCCCATGGCGTAGCGCTGCATGCCCGGGCCGAAGGTGATGCGGGTCGCGCCCCGCCGGCCCAGTTCGGCCACGGACTCCCGGTCCGGGTCGGCGGCCATGTTGAGCGGTCCCGTGATGCCCTCCCGCAGCGCCGGGAGCACCTCGAGCGGCGCCAGGATCGGGTAGACGCAGTCAGCACCGGCCGCCACGTAGAGGCGGGCTCGCCCCACCGCGTCGGCCGGGTCGCCCGTCCCGACCAGGAACGTGTCGACGCGCGCGTTGATGAAGAGCGCGTCGCCCGCCTCCGCCCGCACCTCGGCCAACCAGTCCGCGTGCCGCCGCGGATCCGTCAGGGTGCCGTCACCGGCCGAGTCCTCCAGGTTGCAGCCGACGACGCCCGTGTCCAGGAGCCGACCCACCAGCTCGGCGGGGGCGAGGCCGTAACCGCTCTCCACGTCGGCGGAGACCGGAACGGGGACCGCACGGACGATTCGCGCCACTGCCGCGAACATCTCGTCCGGCGGTGTGGCGCCGTCCTCGTAGCCGAGCGAGGCGGCGACCCCGGCGCTCGGGGTCGCGAGTGCCGGGAAACCGGCGTCGGCGAGCACCCGGGCGCTGGCCGCGTCCCAGGGCCCGGGCAGCACGAGTGGGTCGCCGGCGGCACGGTCGTGGTGCAGGGCGCGGAAGGTGGCCACTGTCATCGTTCGGCTCCCAGGGATGAGCAGGTCAGGCCCGTCGAACTCTATTTGATCTTCCGGGTGGAGCGGACCACGATGCCCTCGTACTCCGGGTGCTTGACCAGCCAGTCGGCGAGGAACGGACAGATGGGTACGACAGTCCGCTTCCTGGCCCGCGCGTCGTCCATCACCGTACGGGCCAGGGTCGAGCCGACGCCCTTGCCCTCGAAGGCCGGGTCGACCTCGGTGTGGGTGTAGGCGATGATGCTGCCGGTCAGCTGGTAGGTGACAAACCCGGCGATCGTCCCCGCCTCGTCGCGCGCCTCGAATCGCTCCCGCTCCGGCGCGTCTGTCACGGTGATCTGCATCCGATCATCCAACCACCCGCCCCGCCACCGCTCACCGCGCGGCCGAGGTCAGGTGACGCCGCGCGCATTGTCCCGGCGGTAACGGGAAACGCACCGCCGCCGGTCGAGACGTCGGGAGGAGGCGTGCCAGGTGACGAACCCGTCGACAGACCTCGGCTTCGCCGTCGTGGAGATGTTCACCTCGCAGGGCTGCTCAAGCTGCCCTCCCGCGGAGGAGGTGCTGACCGAGATCGAGCGTGACGCCCGGGATCGGGGACAGCCGGTCTTCGCCCTCGGATTTCACGTCGACTACTGGGACGACCTGGGCTGGCCCGACCGTTTCGCGGACGCGGCGTACACCGCACGGCAGGAGGCGTACGCCCGCGCCTATGGCACCGGGCGTCTGTACACACCGCAGATGGTCGTCAACGGCACCGTCGAGTTCGTCGGATCGGACCGGCGGCGTGCGGCGGGCGCGATCGCGTCCGCCCTGGCGTCGAGCGCCACCACAGCGGTCACGCTCCGGGCGGAGGACCTCGGCGGGCGGGTGGCGGTGGACTACCAGAGCGCGCCGCCGCCGGAGGGCGCGGTGCTGCACGTGGCGATCGTGGAACGTGGCCTGGACAGCGAGATCGCCCGGGGGGAGAACGCCGGGCGGACGCTGCGACAGGACAACGTCGTCCGCGCCTTCACGTCTGTGGACCTACGTGCCGAGCGGGGACGGGTGGAGGTGGCGACACCACCCGATCTCGATCCGCGCGCGGCCGCTGTGGTCGGCTACGTGCAGGAGGACGGTCACCGGGGTGTCCTCGGCGCCACCGCCGTCGACCTGTCCACCGCGTAATCTCGGCACATGCTGATCGCGTGTGGTGCGGGGGGCCTCGGTGGCTGACGCCGACGACGTACGCCGGGTGGCGCTGGCCCTGCCGCACACGGTGGAGATCCCCAGTGACGGCTTCGACTTCCGGGTGGCCGACAAGGGCTTCATCTGGTCCTACCCGGAGCGCGTCCCCGGACAGCCCCGGGTGATCCGACTCGACATCGCCGTGCTGTTCGTCGGCGACGAGGCCGAGAAGCAGGCGCTCCTGCTCGGCGAACCCGACCTCTTCTTCACCACGCCCGGCTACGCCGGACTGCCCCTGGTGCTGGTGCGACTGGCGGCGGTCGACTTCGAGCGCCTGAGCGAGCTGGTGACGGATGCCTGGCGGATGCGCGCGCCGGAGGCAATGCTGAGCGACCTCGACGTATCTGACGGGTCGGTCATTGCGAGAAGTGTTGGTAAATAGCGACATCAGCACGCAACGGGTTTGACACATTGACGGGGATCTAGGTGCTCCACTACCGTTGCCGTGAGAGCGCTCTCTCGCCTGACCTTCTCCCTAATTCAGACGCAACGCGTCGGACCCGGCACCTGCCGCACCCGGCGCGCGATGGAGGCACCATGAAACCTCCCGCCCCCCACCGCCGCTGGGCCCTGGCCATCGCGACCGCCCTGGCCCTGGTCGTCGGCGGTCTCACGATCCCCGTCACCCGCGCCGCCGAGGCCGCACCTGTCGGCGCCGGCAGCTACACCACCACCCCGGTCGGCGCGCTCCCCAGCGGCTGCGGCGCGATGGCCAGCAACCCCCGGCAGTTCGCCACCGCCAACGCGCCCGCCGGACCGATCCCCACGAACGACTGGTGGTCCTCGCTGCTGTGGAAGCGCACCGACTGCTCCTTCAGCGAACCACTGCACGCCCACCCGATCTCGTACGACACCTTCACCGACGGCCTGGGCTTCTCCGCCAACTCCACGCCCACCATCAGCGGCACCGCGACCGGCGTCGGTGAATACCACTACCCCTACGTGCAGGACATCCGGGTCGGCGTGGCCGGGCTCGGCGCACCCCAGGTCAGGGTGGACGGCTGGACCGACTGGACGGTCAGCCCACACTGGAGCGACGGCACCCGCACCATGCGCGCCACCATCGGCCACGGGCTGCCCTTCGCGTACTTCCAGACCACCGGCGGAGACGCGGTGATCGGCACCGCCGGCACCCCCGACGTGTGGTCCGCCAGCGGCGCCACCATCGGGTTCCGGGTCAACGGGCACGACTACGTCGCGTACGCGCCCAGTGGGGCCAGCTGGACCGTCGCCGGTGGCCGGATCTCGTCCACCCTCGCCGGTCGGGGCTACTTCTCGGTGGCCCTGCTGCCGCCGACGTCCAGCGCCACGGAGCGCGCCGATCTGGCCGCGACCTACGGCCGCTACGCACACGCCCACGTGACCGGCACCCAGGTGTCGTACGCGTACAACCCGGCGACCAGCGGCCTGACCACCACGTACGCGTTCACCACGACCGCCCGGGAGGGCTCCGCCACGCAGACCGTGGTCAGCCTCTACCCGCACCAGTGGAAGTCGCTGAGCGGGTCCACCGCCATCACCCCGACCTACCCGTCGGCGCGCGGCCGGATGAAGGTGCTCACCGGCGTCAACCAGTTCCGCACCGCCATGACGTTCCAGGGCGTCCTGCCGGAGTTGCCGGCCGTCGGCGACGGCAGCGGAAGCGATCTGGCCACGTTGAACAGCCAGCTCACGGCCACCCGCGCGAACCCGATGGACCAGCGCGGCAACGACACGTACTGGACCGGCAAGGGGCTCGGCCGGGCCGCGCGGATCGCCGAGATCGCCGACCAGGTCAACGACACCACGACGCGCGACAGCGCGCTGAACGCGATCCGCGGCACGCTCACCGACTGGTTCACCGCGTCCAGCGGCAAGACCAGCCGGGTCTTCTACTACGACAACAACTGGGGCACCCTGATCGGCTATCCGGCGTCGTACGGCTCCGACCAGGAACTCAACGACCACCACTTCCACTACGGCTACTTCATCGCCGCCGCCGCCACGCTCGCCAAGTTCGACCCGACGTGGGCCACCGCCAGCCGCTACGGCGGGATGGTGGACCTGCTGATCCGCGACGCCAACAACTACCAGCGCGGCGACACCCGCTTCCCCTACCTGCGGGACTTCGACATCTACGCCGGCCACGACTGGGCGTCCGGGCACGGCTCGTTCGGCTCCGGAAACAACCAGGAGTCCTCGTCCGAGGGAATGAACTTCGCCAACGCCCTGATCCAGTGGGGGCAGGTCACCGGCAACACCGCCGTCCGTGACGCCGGTGTCTTCCTCTACACCACGCAGGCCGCCGCCATCCAGGAATACTGGTTCGACTCCAGCGACCAGAACTTCCCCGCCGCCTTCGGGCACTCCACGGTCGGCATGGTCTGGGGCGACGGCGGCGCGTACGCCACCTGGTTCAGCGGCGAACCGGAGATGATCCAGGGCATCAACCTGCTGCCGGTCACCGGCGGACACCTCTACCTGGGCAACAACCCGGCGTACGTGCGGACCAACTACGCCGAACTGGTCCGCAACAACGGCGGGCAACCGACGGTGTGGCAGGACATCCTCTGGCAGTTCCAGGCCCTCGGTGACCCCGACGCGGCGCTGGCGAACCTCCGCGCGAACCCCGGCTACACCCCGGAGGAGGGCGAGAGCCGGGCACACACCTTCCACTGGATCCGCAACCTCGCGGCCCTCGGGTCCGTCGACACGACGGTGACCGGCAACCACCCGCTGTCGGCGGTGTTCTCGCGCAACGGGGCACGCACCTACGTGGCCTCGAACCCGACCGCCGCGCCGATCACCGTGACGTTCTCCAACGGCACCAGACTCACCGTGGCGGCGGGCCGGACGGCAACCACCGGGGCGTACACCTGGAGTGGCGGCAACGCGTCCGGCGGCGTACCGCCGACCACCCCACCCACGACCGCGCCACCGACCACGGCCCCACCCACGACGGCGCCACCGACCACGGCCCCACCCACGACGGCGCCACCGACCACGGCCCCACCCACGACGGCGCCACCGACCACCGCGCCGCCGACGACGGGCGGTCCCACCCGGTACCTGCTGCCCGGGGGCGGGTTGGGCGCGGCCGGTAGCGCGGCCACGACGACGGTCGCGGCAGCCAACGGCAACCACGACGGTACGCCCACCAACGCCCAGGTCTTCACGGCGACCGGCCTGAACCTCGCCTACTCCGGCGGGCAGACCGCGTTCGACCTGTTCGTGGATGCCGGGACGGCGGTCGGCAACGGTGTGCAGGTGCGGATCTCCTACGACCTCACCGGCAACGGCAGTTGGGAACGGGTGGAGACCCTGCGTTACTTCGCCACCGACCCGGTCCCCGGCTACGAGCGCTACACCCAGAGCACCGGCCTGGCCTCGGCCACCGGCACGTTGGGCACGCTGAGCAACGGCACGGTCCGGGTGGAGATCTGGTCGGCGATCGGCAACAACCCCAGCACCGTGGGCATCGGCAACCAGTCGGTGGTGCGGCTGCCGTACTCCTGATCGGCTCGTGCATCGCGAACGGCCGGTGTACGGGACCAGGAACGGTCCCGCACACCGGCCGACGGGGACGGGTCGGTCAGTCGTGCTCGGTCAGGAGGCGGTGCAGGTGGGCGTCATGCCAGCCCCGCTGCCGGTGCCCTGGAAGCCGAACTCGGTGACCTGGCCGGCGCCGAGCCGGCCGTTGTAGTTGACG
Organism: Micromonospora sp. NPDC048839; assembly: GCF_040649915.1. Lineage (NCBI taxonomy): Bacteria > Bacillati > Actinomycetota > Actinomycetes > Micromonosporales > Micromonosporaceae > Micromonospora > Micromonospora sp. NPDC048839. The sequence continues at coordinate 22,476 of NZ_JBEZGL010000015.1, read as the reverse complement.
TTGGCGAACCGCACCGTGCCGGTGGAACCACTGGCCGTCGCACTCCAGGTGTTGGTGACACTCGCACCACCGGGCAGCGTGACGCTGACGTTCCAGCCGTTCGTGCCGGCCGCGCCGGCGGTGACCTTGACGCTGGCCACGAAACCACCGGTCCACGAGTTCAGTGACACCGATGCCGTGCAACCACCCGGCGGAGGGGTCGTCGGCGGAGGAGTCGTGGGCGACGGGCTCGTCGGCGGAGGGCTCGTCGGCCCCGGGGTCGTCGGCCCCGGCGTCGTGGGCGACGGGGTGATGCCCGGGCCGGCGTTGAGGGCGTTCAGGGTGCTCGTGTACGCGGCCTTCTTGTTGCCGCTGCACTCGAAGAGCAGGGCGTTGTCCGACCCACGCCACGAGTCACAGTCGCGCACACCCCACGTCGTGATACCCGTGCACCGCGAGACGTTCATGCACGCGCGGGTGACCCCGGCGTAGATGTTGGCCTGGTTGCCACCACCCATCACGTCCAGCTCGGTGATCTGCACGTCCACGTCGAGATCGGCGAAACGCTGCAGGTTCGCCTGGTAGTCACCGGACAACGACGTGCCCAGGTGCGACTGGAACCCCACACAGTCGATCGGCACACCACGGGACTTGAAGTCCCGCACCATGTTGTAGATCCCGGTCGACTTCGCGTTGATCCCATCGGTGTTGTAGTCGTTGTAACACAACTTCGCACCCGGATCCGCCGCCCGCGCCGCCCTAAACGCCGCCTCGATCCAGTCATTACCCGTGCGCTGCAGGTTCGAGTCACGCCGCGCACCACTGTTACCGTCGGCGAACGCCTCGTTCACCACGTCCCACGAATGGATCTTGCCCTTGAAGTGGGTCGCGACCTGCGTGACGTGGTTCATCATCGCGCTACGCAACGCGCTACCGGACATGTTCTGCGCCCAGCCGGGCTGCTGCTGATACCACAACAGCGCGTGGCCCCGCACACTCTGACCGTTGGCCTGCGCATGCGCGACCAACCGGTCACCACCGGTGTAGTTGAACCGACCCTGCTGCGGCTCGGTCGCGTCCCACTTCATGTCGTTCTCAGCCACGACACTGTTGAACTCGCGGTTCAGAATCGTCACGTACGCGCTGTCGGAAAGCTTCTGCCCCGCGACGGCCGCGCCGAAGTAGCGACCCTTCTCGGCCGCCGACGCCTTCAGGGTCGTGCCGGCACTGGCCGTGGAGGTCAGCGTCATCGTCATTCCGGCGGCGAGTGCGCCGGTGGCAGCGACGGTCACCGCCAATCGCAGGACTCTCTTGTGATTCATGCGAATTCCTTGTCTGTGGTGGTTCGGTGATGGAGACGGGTCGGCTCGCGGTGGCGACACCAGGACGAACGAGAGCCCGGTCGCCAGCACGGCACCGGTGGTGGGAGACCCCGACACGACGTCCGGCATGCCCTGGGCGGACGTTGTGCTCCGAGGTGCGACCAGCAGGCTCGCCCGGTGAACCACAGGTGCGGCCGCCCTCAAACATCGACTGTGAGCGATAACATGCCGTTCGTCAAGTCGTAACGATCCGCCGTCGCGGGCGGGCCGCTCCGGTCATCCCGGCCGGGGCTGTGCTGCCGGAGCCGTCCGCAGACGGCTCCGGCAGCACACGTCACTGGAACGAGGCGTCGTCGACGAGGAGGCCGTCGGTGCCCGCCGCCGTCTCGACGTAGAAGGTCGCATTGGACAGCGTGCCGCTCCACGACACGGTCGTCGTGCCGGTGAGCAGGGTCCAGCCGTTGGCGTTCACCCCCGCGGCCGGGGTGAGCTGGACGAAGTTCGTCGTACCGTTCGCGGTCAGCGACAGGGTCGCCTTGGCCGACGGCGTGCCGCTCTGCGCCCGTACCCAGACGTTCGTGGTGTAGCTCTTGCCGTTGGTGAGCTTCGAGGTGACGTCCTGGCCGGGGCCGTTCCACGCCCCGGTCCGGCCGGTGATCGACAGCGACCCGCTGCCGCCGTGGGCGACCGACGTGTTCCGGGAGAGCGTCCCGCTGCCGTGCACACCCCAGCCGGTCGTGCCGTTCTCCACGTCACCGTTGGTGAGCACTGTGCCGCTGCCGCCGGTGCCGCCGAACTGCCACCAGTTGATGTTGAACAGGTTGCCGCTGCCGCCGGCGAAGCGGAGGTACAGGTCGTGGGTGCCGGTGGCGCCGTTGACCGCGCAGGTGCTGCTGGTCCAGGTCTGCCAGCCGCCCGTGCCGCCCACGGTGCAGGTGCCGACGACCGGGCCGCTGGCACTGTCGAGGCGGACCTCGATACGCCCACCGCTGGTGGCCGAGGCGACCCGGGCGGTGAACGACGTCGCGCCCGCGCCGAACGCGACGCCCTTGACCTTGACGTAGTCGCCGTTCTCGATCCACCCGACGTTCACACCGCCCTCGCTGGCGACCTCCGTCTCGATCCCCGAGCCCCACGCGATCGTCTCGGCCTCCTGGCGCACGTACGGGTTCAGCGTCCCCACCTGCGGCGCGCCGGTCGTGCTCATCGTGATCGTCGGGAACATTCCGGTGGAGGTGTAGGAGAACCTCTCCACCGCCACCGACCGGGTGTAACCACTCCCACCGGGCAACGCCCCGTTGTGATAGAAGAAGTACGAGCCACCGTTGAAGTCGACGACCCCGGCGTGATTGGTGAAGCTGGCGCCCTGCCGCGGCATGATCGTCCCCCGGTACGTCCACGGCCCGGTCGGACCGGGAGCCGTCGAGTACGCGATGAACTCCGAACAACACTCCGCCGCGAACACGTTGTAGTACAACCCGCCGCGCTTGAACACCCACGGCCCCTCCTCGTACAGCGTCGGCCGACTCGCGTTCCCCGTCCGGGTGCCGAACCCCGCGGTGGTCAACGGAATCCGCGTCACGCTGCCCGAGTAGGAGATCATGTCCGCGTTCAACCGCACGTACCACAGACCCGGATTACCCCAGTACAGGTACGCCTGGCCGTCGTCATCGACGAACACGTTCGGGTCGATCTCGTTGTTGCCCACCAGGGGCCGCCCGAGCGCGTCCCGGAACGGCCCGGTCGGGCTGTCCGCCACGCCGACGCCGATGACCATCTGTCCGTTCGACCGCTGCCGGACCGGCACGTACCAGTAGAACTTCCCGTTGCGCGCGACCACGTGACCGGCCCACGCGTTGGCATCCGCCCAGGCGAACGTCGCCAGACTCATCGGCGATCCATGATCGGTCCAGTTCACCATGTCCGCCGACGAGAACACCCGCCAGTCACGCATCGTGAAGTACGTCGACCCGTCCTCGTCATGACCCGTGTACAGATACACCCGGCCGTTGTGGACCATCGGGGCCGGATCAGCGGTGTACACGTGCTGGACGATCGGATTGTCCGCCGTGGCGGCGCTGGCCGGGGCCAGTGCGAGGACGCAGACGAGGCTCGCCAGCCAGGCGACGGCACGCCTGAGCCCGTGGGTGGTGGGGGTGGTGGTGGCTCGAGTTCTCACCTTCACGATTACTCCCGGAGAGAGTGCGCTGTGCGCGAGGTCCGCGTCGAGTCGACGAGTCACCGCCACCCGGGTTGCCGGTCGAACGAGCTGCACCATGCGCGTGGGACGGAGCATGGGCGGCACCCGTGTTAGCGCTAACAGATCTTCGTCGATGCCTTCCTTGACGGTTGACCTGGACTTTTGGGCGATGCGGAGCGCCCGTCGTAACGACATCGCCGCAAGGATGTAGCGACGATGACATCCAAGATTTACGATGCAACGTACTGAGCTGTGCAGCCGACGTCAACGGGGGCGGTCGCCGCCCGCCGGCATCGACTGCCCGTTACGCGCTGTTATCTTCTGGTGGCCAGAAGCCCCATCCGTGTCCATTCCGGACCGACGGCGATCCCCTCGACCGTCGCCGACCAGCGTCCACGGCGCGCCACCTCCGAGCCGAGGCGGCGGGGTGATCGGCGCGGGGCACTCGGGGGTTGCGGGCGTGTTAACGACCAACTATGTTAGCGATCACATCGATGTGCCGCGATAGGCCTCCGGGCAGCCCATCGCGTCCACGGCGACCCTGCTCCACCACCACCGCACCCGCCGTGCGTGTTTCCGCTGACGACCCGCCGCCATCGATGCGCCGCCACCAGCCGGCCCCCGACCACCGCTCGGGCGGCCACCACACCCGTCCCGCGCCTCGGAAAGGTCGCCTACCGTGCCGCTGACTCGACGCACTTTCACCCAGGACGCTCGGTCCACCGCCAGCGGCGCACCGAGTCTTGCGAGCGCCGCCGTCGCCGCGCCGACGACCGCCGGCACCGACGCGCACCGCGGCAGCTCACGCGCCGCCGACCGCCAGCACGCCACCGTTCGCACCACCCCGTAGCGCACCCGTCCCCGTACCGAATTTCCTGGAGGTTCCCATGCCATCCCTGCCCCTCAGCCGCCGCCACCTCCTTCAGGCCGCCGGTGCCACCGCGGTGGTCTCCGCGGCCGGCACCACCCTCGTCGCCGGCAGCGCCGCGGCCGCCGTGGTCCCGCCGGCCCGGGCGGACATCGGCGTCTCGGCGTACGCGTTCGACCTCGGTCAGGTGCGGCTGACCTCCGGCCGTTGGATGGACAACCAGTCGCGGACGCTCAACTACCTGCGGTTCGTCGACGTCGACCGGATGCTCTACAACTTCCGCGCCAACCACCGGCTGTCCACGAACGGCGCCGCCACCAACGGGGGCTGGGACGCGCCGAACTTCCCGTTCCGGACCCACATGCAGGGCCACTTCCTCAGCGCGTGGGCGTACGCGTACGCGGTGCTGGGCGACACCACCTGCCGGGACAAGGCGAACTACATGGTCGCCGAGTTGGCCAAGTGCCAGGCGAACAACGGTGCCGCGGGCTTCAGCGCGGGCTACCTCTCCGGCTTCCCGGAGTCCGACATCGCCGCGGTCGAGGCACGAACGCTGTCCAACGGCAACGTGCCCTACTACTGCATCCACAAGACCCTCGCCGGGCTGCTCGACGTCTGGCGCTACATCGGCAACACGCAGGCCCGTACGGTGCTGCTGTCCCTCGCCGGCTGGGTCGACACCCGGACGTCGCGGCTGAGCTACAGCCAGATGCAGTCGATGCTGGGCACCGAGTTCGGGGGCATGAACGACGTGCTCGCCGACATCTACCAGATGACCGGCGACAGCCGGTGGCTCGCCACCGCGCAGCGGTTCGACCACGCCGGCATCTTCGACCCGCTGGCCTCCGGCCAGGACCAGCTCAACGGCAAGCACGCCAACACGCAGGTGCCCAAGTGGATCGGCGCCGCCCGGGAGTTCAAGGCCACCGGGACCACCCGTTACCGGAGCATCGCCAGCAACGCGTGGAACATCACCGTCGGCGCGCACACCTACGTCATCGGCGGCAACAGCCAGGCGGAGCACTTCCGGCCGCCGAACGCGATCGCCGGCTACCTCACCAACGACACCTGCGAACAGTGCAACACGTACAACATGCTCAAACTGACCCGGGAGCTGTGGCTGCTCGACCCGAACCGGGCCGACTACTTCGACTACTACGAGCGCGCGCTGATGAACCACCTGATCGGCGGACAGAACTCGGCCGACAGCCGCGGCCACATTACCTACTTCACCCCGCTGCGGCCGGGTGGTCGTCGCGGCGTGGGCCCGGCGTGGGGTGGCGGCACCTGGAGCACCGACTACAACTCGTTCTGGTGCTGCCAGGGCACCGGCCTGGAGATCAACACGAGGTTGATGGACTCCATCTACTTCTACAACGGCACGACGCTGAGCGTGAACCTGTTCACGCCGTCGGTGCTGAACTGGACCCAGCGCGGCATCACGGTCACCCAGACCACCAGCTTCCCGGTCAGTGACACCACCACGCTGACCCTGTCCGGCTCGATGAGCGGCTCCTGGAGCATCCGGGTGCGGATCCCGTCCTGGACCAGCGGTGCGACGATCGCGGTCAACGGCACGGTGGAGAACGTCACCGCCACCCCGGGCAGCTACGCCACGGTCACGCGCACCTGGGCCGCGGGCGACACCATCACCGTGCGGCTGCCCATGCAGGTAGCCATCAAGGCCGCCAACGACAACGCCAACGTCGGCGCGGTCACGTACGGCCCCACGGTGCTGGCCGGCAACTACGGCAACACGGCGCTGAGCACCCTGCCCACCCTCACCGTCTCCTCGATCACCCGGACCAGCACCAGTTCGCTGGCGTTCACCGCCACCGCCAACGGGTCCACGGTGAACCTCGCCCCCTTCTACGACGCCCACGGCTACAACTACACGGTCTACTGGAACACCAGCGGCAGCGGCGGTGGCCCCACCGGCAGCTACCGCCTGGTCAACGTCGGCACCGGGCTGGTCCTCGGTGTCCAGAACATGTCCACCGCCGACGGCGGCCTGGCCGTGCAGTGGAGCGACAGCGGCACCGCCGACCACAACTGGGTGGTCGTGACCGACGGCAACGCGGTCCGGTTCCGCAACGCCCACAGCAACAAGGTGCTGGGTGTGGAGAACATGTCCACCGCCGACAACGCCCGGGTCCTGCAGTGGGCGGACAACGGCACCGCCGACCACAGGTGGATCCTCGTCGACAACGGCGACGGCACCTACAAGATCCGCAACGTCAACAGCAACAAGCTGCTCGCCATCCTGAACGGGTCGACCGCGATGGGTGCGCAGGCCGTGCAGGATTCGGACAACGGCAGCGCGGACAACCGCTGGCGGCTGGTCCGCAACGCCTGACGATCCGCCCAGCTCGCCGGCTCGCCGGCGCGGTCACCCCGAGGACCGCGCCGGCGACGCCGGGCGAGCGGGCGGCGGCGGTCGTACAGTGGCAGGGTCCTGGCCCCAGTGATCGTGGCGGATGTGTCGGCTCGTGCCACCGTCCGCCCGGAAGGAGCACAGTGAACCGACCTCTTCGGGCCGCGCTCGGCGGTGCCCTGACCGCCGCCCTCCTGACCTGCGTCGCCGTCGCCCCCGCGCAGGCACACCCCGCCGGGCGGCTGCCCACCGTCCTCGACCTGCCCGACGGGTTCGCACCCGAGGGCATCGCCACCGCCGGCCGGTACGCGTACTTCGGCTCCCGCGCCACCGGCGCCATCCAGCGCGTCGACCTGGTCACCGGCCGGAGCACGACGATCGGCGCACCCACCGGCACCCCGTCACTCGGCCTCAAGATCGACCCGCGCGGCCGGCTCTTCGTCGCCGGGGGCACCGCCGGCGACGCCCGCGTGCTCGACACCCGCACCGGCGAGGTGCTGGCGCGCTACCAGTTCGCCACCACCCCGACGTTCGTCAACGACGTCATCCTGACCCACGACGCCGCGTACTTCACCGACTCCAACCGGCCGGTGCTCTATCGGCTGCCGCTCGGTCGTGGCGGCGCCCTGCCGCCCGCCGACAGCTTCACCACCATCGCCCTGACCGGGGCGTACGAGCAGGTCGGCACCGGTGTGAACCTCAACGGCATCACCACCACACCGGACGGCAGTGCGCTGATCGTCGTGCAGTCCAACACCGGGACGCTGTACCGGGTCGACCCGGCGACCGGCGCGACCACCGTCGTGGACGTGCCCGGCTACACCTTCACCAACGGCGACGGGCTGCTGCTGCGCGGGCGCACGCTCTACGTCGTGCAGAACAGCCTCAACCAGATCGCGGTGACCACGCTGAACTCAGCGGGCACCAGGGGCACGGTCACCGGCACCATCACCGACCCGAACTTCGACGTGCCCACCACCGTCGCCGAGGCGTTGGGCCGGCTCTACCTGCCCAACGGCCGCTTCACCACGCCACCGACCCCGACCACGCCGTACACGGTCGTCGCGGTCCGCACCCGCTGAGGTGGGCCGAGGGGGTACGCGCACCGCGGGTGCCCCCTCGGCCACCCCGGCGGCGAGGGCCGGCCGTCAGTAGGATCACGGGCACCTCGGCGACGACTGCCGCCCCCTGCACCCGGAGCCCGCGTGGCCGACCGCCGCTCACACCGCCGTCTGCGTCGCGCCCTGGCCGTCGGCTGTCTGCTCGCCGTCGCCGCACTGCCCGCCGGGCCGCCGGTGGCCAGCCCGACGGATCGCACCGGGCCGACGGTCCTGCGGGTGCTGCAGATGAACCTCTGCAACAGCGGCCGCGCCGGGTGTTTCACCGGCCGATCCCTGCAACGGGCCACCGAGGTGATCAGCACCGAGGCGCCCGACCTGGTCACCCTCAACGAGATCTGCCGGGACGACGTGGCCGTCCTGGAGCGGGTGTTCGCGACGGTCCACACCGGGCGGCCGGTCGTCTCCGCGTTCCAGGCCGCCGGTGACCGCCCCAGCGCGGGCGACACGCGGTGCCGCAACGGCCAACCGTACGGCGTGGGGCTGCTGACGCGGGCGCGGACGCCGGACACCACGCGCGCCGTGTACCGCGGGATCCACCCGACGCAGGACCTCGCGGACCCCGAGGAACGAACCTGGCTGTGCGTCGACGTCGACGCGGTCCTGCTCGCCTGCACCACGCATCTGGCGGCCACCGGTTACGCGGTCGCGCTCGCCCAGTGCCGCCACCTGCTCGGCACGATCCTGCCGCCGATCCGCCGGCGGAGCGGACACGTGCCCGTCCTGCTGAGCGGCGACCTCAACCTGCGCGCCGGCGGCGACCCCGACGTGCGGTCCTGCGTGCCGCCCGGTCACCAGCGGATCGACGACGGCGCGCGGCAACACATCGTGGCGACGGCCGACGTCGGCCTCTGCTGCCGCAGGTCGGTGCCGATGCGCGGGGCGACCGACCATCCCGGGCTGCTGGCCACCCTCCGGATCGACGGCGGCCGGCCGGCGACCTGACCCCGCTTCGGCCGTACCGCGTCCCGGTCAGCGGGGTGGGGTGTCCCGGCGGGACGGGAACGGGGTGCCCGGTTGACCGAGGGTGGAGCGGGCGCGCAACCCGACCGGGTCCGGGGCGGCGTCGGGCGTCGTCGCGGCAGCCGGCTCCGGGACCCGTCGCCCGTCGAGGTACGCGGCGGCGGCCCGGTCGTCGTCGGTCGGGGCGGCGAGCAGGGCGTAGAGCAGACCGACCACGCCGAAGATCACCGCCACCATGATCGGCACCAGCAGGGTGCTCACCTGGGCGCCGGTCACCCCGCCCACGCGTTCGTGCCGGTGCACCGACAGGGCGCTCATCCCGGTGAAGTGCATCCCGTTCACGGCGATGCCCATGACCAGCGCGGAGGCGAAGATCGCCAGCCCGCGTCGGACGGTCATCGCGAGCCACAGCGCGACGGTGGACGCCACGACAGCGATGACCACCGAGAGCACGACCCGGACGGAGTCGTAGCCGAGGCTGCCGTTGAGGCGCATCGCCGCCATACCGGTGTAGTGCATGGAGGCCACCCCGGCGCCGGTGAAGACGCCACCGGCGACCAGGCGTACCGGATTCAACCGACCGGTGCCCACGATGGCCAGGCCGATACCGACCGCCACCACGGCGATGGCCGTGCTCGCCGCGGTCAACGGCACGTCGTAGCGGATCCGGGTGCCCTCGACGGCGAAGCCCAGCATGGCCATGAAGTGCATCGCCCAGATGGCGGTGCCACCCAGCGCCCAGGCCGCCAGCAGACCCCACCAGGCCCGCTGGCCGGCCGTACGCGCGGTACGGATGCGCCCCGCGCACACCAGCCCGAGAACCGACCCGAGCACGGACAGCGCGTAACTCAACGCGGGCGTGATCCACCCATACTCAAAGTGATTGATGTCCGCCACAGCGGTCTTCTCCCCGATCGTTACCGACGCGTCAACAAAGGCGCTCGGCAATGATCAGGGGTGGCGTGATCAGGCGCAACAGTGCCCCCCAAGCTATTCGGGGGGTGCTGTCGCGGTGACTGTCCGAAGCGCCGATTCGTCGGCGATCGTAACTGAATGTGACGATCAGGTGGAGGTGTGGTACGCCAGCACGCCCCGGTTGACGGCCGCGATCGCCTGCCGGGCGGTGGACCGCAACTCCGGCGAGGCGCCGCCGGAGTCGGCGAGCTGACCGAGCAGATCGACCACCTGCCGCGCCCACCGGACGAAGTCACCGGCGGGCATCTCGCCGTCGATCTCGTGACCACTGCCGAGCACCTTCGCCAGCGCCTCGCCCCGGGCCCACCGGTAGACCGGCCAGGCGAAGCCCAGATCGGGCTCCCGGGTCGCGGTCAGCCCGCGGGCCGCCTCGTCGGCCTCGATCTCGCCCCAGAGCTTCACCGTCTCGTCCACCGCGTCGGCCACCGGCCCCCGCGGCAACGACGCCCGCTCGTCGACGTCGCGACGCGCCTCGAAGACCACCACCGACACCGCGGCGGCCAACTCGGCCGGGGACAGGCCGTCCCACACCCCCCGACGCAGGCACTCGGCGACCAGCAGGTCCGCCTCGGTCCAGATCCGACCGAGCATCCGACCGGCGTCGGTGACCGCGCCGTCGCGCGCGAGGTAACCGCGGTCGGTCAACAGCGCCACGATCCGGTCGAAGGTCCGCGCCAGGGACCCCGTCCGCCCGGATACGCGCTCGCGCAACTCCTCGGTGTCGCGCTCCAGCCGCCGTCGGCGCTCCGCCCAGCGGGCGTGGTCCTCCCGCTCCGGGCAGGCGTGGCACGGGTGGTGACGCAGCTCGGTGCGGAGCTGGGCGATCTGGTGATCGTCGCCGGCCGTCTGCCGGGAACGGCCACCCCGCCGACCGCCGTGCCGGTCCAGGCCGGTGCTGCTGACCTCGGCGGCGAGATCCCGCCGGGCACCCGGTGAACGGTGGTTGAAGTGCTTGGGCACCCGGATCCGGGCCAGCACCTCGGCCGGCGTGGTGAAATCGCCGGGGCTGACCCGCCCGGCCCACCGGTCCTGGGTGAGCACCAGCGGCCGGGGCTCGCCGAACCCGCCGGTCGCCGGGTCCAGAACGACGGCCAGCCCGGCCCGCCGACCGGACGGCACCCGGATCACGTCGCCGATCCGCAGCCGCTCCAGCGACGCCACCGCGGCGGCCTTGCGCTGGGTCTGCCCCTGCCGGGCGATCGCCTTCTCCCGGTCCGCGATCGCCACCCGCAACGCGAAGTACTCGTCGAAGTCGCCGTGGTGGCAGGCGGCCTCCGCGCCGTACGCCTCGATGGTCTCGGTGTTGCGCTGCACCTGCCGGGCCAGACCGACCACCGACCGGTCCGCCTGGAACTGGGCGAACGAGGACTCCAGTAGCGCCCGGGCCGGCTCCGCGCCGACCGTGCCGACCAGGTTCACCGCCATGTTGTACGACGGACGGAAGCTGGAGCGCAGCGGGTACGTGCGGGTGGACGCGAGCCCGGCCACGTGCCGTGGGTCGGTCTCCGGGGACCACACCACGACGGCGTGCCCCTCCACGTCGATGCCCCGGCGGCCGGCCCGACCGGTGAGCTGCGTGTACTCCCCCGGGGTCAGGTCGACGTGCGCCTCGCCGTTGTACTTGACCAGCCGCTCCAGGACCACGCAGCGGGCCGGCATGTTGATGCCCAACGCCAGGGTCTCGGTGGCGAAGACCGCCTTGACCAGGCCACGGACGAACAACTCCTCGACGATCTCCTTGAACACCGGCAGCATGCCGGCGTGGTGGGCGGCCAGGCCGCGCTCCAGGCCGTCGAGCCACTCCCAGTAGCCCAGCACCGTCAGGTCCTCGCCGGGGATCGCGGTCACCCGCGACTCGACCACCCGCCGGATCTCGGCCCGCTCCTCCGCCGAGGTGAGCCGCAGACCGGCGGCGAGGCACTGCTGCACCGCGGCGGCGCAGCCGGCCCGGCTGAAGATGAACAGGATCGCCGGCAGCAGCCCCTCCCGGTCCAGCCGGTCGACGATGTCCGGGCGCATCGGGCCCCGCCACCGCGGGCCACGTCGGCCGGAGCCCGGCCCGGCGCTGCGCCCCTCCCCCAACTCCAGGCGGCGTACCTGGTCCCGGGTGTAGCGCAGCAACTCCGGGTGCACGTCGTGCTTACGGGCGGCGTCGGCGTCGTGGAACAAGTCGAACATCCGCTTGCCGACAAGCATGTGCTGCCACAACGGCACCGGTCGGTGCTCACTGACCACCACCGCGGTCTCGCCGCGCACGGTGACCAGCCAGTCCGCGAACTCCTCGGCGTTGGACACGGTCGCCGACAACGAGACCAGGGTGACCGAGGCGGGCAGGTGGATGATCACCTCTTCCCACACCCCGCCACGGAACCGGTCGGCCAGGTAGTGCACCTCGTCCATCACCACGTACGCCAGCCCCTGCAGGGTGCTGGAGCCCGCGTAGAGCATGTTGCGCAGCACCTCGGTGGTCATCACCACCACCGGCGCGTCACCGTTTATCGCGTTGTCGCCGGTCAACAGGCCGACCTGCTCGACGCCGTACCGGGCGACCAGGTCGTGGTACTTCTGGTTGGACAGCGCCTTGATCGGCGTGGTGTAGAAGCACTTGCGCCGGGCCGGCGGCTCGTCGCCGGGCACCGGGTCGTCGGGCCGCCCGCGCAACGCCAGGTGGACCGCGAACTCCCCCACCACGGTCTTACCGGCTCCGGTGGGGGCGCAGACCAGCACCCCGCTGCCCCGCTCCAGTGACTGACACGCCTCCCGCTGGAAATCGTCGAGGTCGAACCCCAGATCGAGGGCGAACTCGTCCAGCGCCGGAAACTCTGCGGCCTGTGCGGCCCGGCGGCGCGCCGCTGCGTACCGCTCGGCGGGGCTCGACATGGCACCAAGATTAGTGCGTGCCGGGACAGGACACCCGACAAGGCCGACCCGTTGGGCCATCCGAGGCGGTCGGTAGGGTGCACGGCGTGCCGGACCATGCCGAACCGCCCCAGACTCGTCCGCCGGTCAGCCCCGAGACCGACGCCCCCCGGGCGTCCCGACGGCCCGTCAAGGCGGTGCTCTTCGACTTCCACGGCACCCTGGCCCAGGTGGAGGAGCCCCGGCAGTGGGTGCTGGCGGCCGCGGCGGCGTGCGGGGTCACCCTGGACCGGGTCCGCGCCACCTCGCTGGCCGACCGGCTGCTGACCGCCGGTCGCGCCGGCGGCCCACTGCCGGCGCGGGTGCCACCCCGGCTGGCCGAACTGTGGGCCGACCGGGACCTCTACCAGCACGCCCACCGGGGCGCGTACACCGGGCTGGCCGAGACCGTCGACGCCGGCATCGAGGGCTTCGCCGACGCCCTCTACGACCGGCTGCTGACCGCCGAGGGCTGGGCGCCGTACCCGGACACCGCGCCGACACTGACCGCGCTGCGCGCCGCCGGAGTGCCCGTGGCGGTGGTCAGCAACATCGGCTTCGACGTACGACCGCACTTCGACACCTGGGGGCTGACCGACCTGGTCGACGCGTTCGTGCTGTCGTACGAGGTGGGGCGGTGCAAACCCGACCCGGCCATCTTCTGGCGGGCCTGCGGGATGCTCGGTGTCGACCCGGAGCAGACACTGATGGTCGGTGACACCCCGGCGGACGCGGGCGCGGTGGCGGCCGGCTGCGCGGTGCTGGTGCTCCCCACCGCCGACCCGGGTCGGGAGAACGGGCTGGGCGCGGTGCTCGACCTCGCCCTGCCGGGCTGACCCGCGCGCCGTCAGGCCGGAATGTGAATCACCGGTAGCTCGTCGCCGTACCGGTCCTCCCCGGTGAGGATCGAGGCGTCGTGTTCGAGGACGGCCAGCGCCGTGGTGGCCAGGTCGGCACGGCCCGTCACCGTGCGCCAGAAGCTGAGTTCGTGCCAGGAGTGCCCCTCGGTCGAGAGCACCTCGCAGGCGTCCAGGCTCAGCAGCCGGTGCAGGGTCGCCCGTTCCTTCGGGTCAACGACGATCGCCAGCGTCTCCGCCGCGGTCACGGCGGTGACGCCGAACCTGTTGCGGTCCTGGATGACCTCGTGCAGGGGCTCCCCGACATGCACCGACCCCGCCAGGTACGCCAGCAGTGCCGACCGGTCCAGCACGAGTCGGACCGGTCGGTCGTCCTCGGTGCTCACGCCGCCGGTTGTTCGCGCGTGCCGGCGGCGGCGTCCCGCGCGTGCTGGCGGGCCCGCTCCCGAAGCGCGCCGCGGCGCTCCGGGGACCAGTCGGCCTCCACGGCGGCACGGCGGGCGCGCGCCTCGGCCACACCCTGCTCGGTGATGGTGATGCCCTGGTGGGCCAACTCCGCGTCCAACGCGTCCAGCCGCATCCGGTCCCGCACGGCCCGGGTGATGTAGGCGCTGGCGTTGGACTCGCGCTCCAGGCGCTCCGCCACGTCGGGTGGCACGGAGATCGACAGCTTCCGCATCGCGCTGGTCATACCAGGAACCGTACGCCGGTAGCACCGCGTTGGCGACCAGGAACGGCCGTGTCGGCCCCGCCGGGGTTCGCCTTTCGGCAGGTCGACACCGGCGCGAGGGGGCCGGAACCGACCGCCTACCGTCGTGCGCGTGACCGAGACGCTGCTGCCCACGCCCACGCCGGCCGACACGTCACCGGCCCGGCGCGGTGGCGTCGTCGCCGTGGGGCTGGTGCTCGGCGGGGCGCTGTCGGTGCAGTTCGGGTCCGCCGTGGCCGCGCTGCTCTTCCCGCGTACCGGGGTGGCCGGCGCGGTGACCCTGCGGCTGACCATCTCGGCGGTGCTGCTGCTCATCGTGTGCCGGCCCCGACTGCGCGGGTACGACCGGTCGGCCTGGCTCGCGGCGGGCGCGTTCGGGCTGGCGCTGGCCGGCATGAACTCGCTGTTCTACCAGGCCATCGAACGCATCCCACTGGGGCCGACGGTGACGCTCGAGGTGCTCGGCCCGTTGGCGCTGTCGGTGTTCAGCGCCCGGCGACTGGCCAGCTGGGGCTGGGCGGGGCTCGCCCTGGCCGGGGTGGCGCTGCTCGGGCAGAGCGGCTTCGACCGGCTGAACCCGGCCGGGGTGGCCTTCGCGTTCGGCGCGGGCACCATGTGGGCCGCGTACATCGTGCTGAGCGCCCGGGTCGGCGGCCGGTTCCCGGGCGCGGACGGGCTGGCCCTGGCGCTGACCGTCGCCGCGCTCGTCACCCTGCCGCTGGGCATCGTCGACGGCGGCGCGGTCCTGCTCGACCCGCCGGTGCTGGCGCTCGGCGCCGTCCTCGCGGTGCTCGCCTCCGGGCTGCCGTACACCCTGGAGCTGCTGGCGCTGCGACGGATGTCGACCGCCACGTTCGCGGTGCTGATGAGCCTCGGCCCGGCCGTCGCCACGCTCGCCGGGTGGCTGGTGCTGCGGCAGGCCCTCACCCTGCTGGAGTGCGCCGCCATCGTGCTGGTCATCGCGGCCAGCATCGGAGCGGTACGGGTCAACGCAGCAGCCGCACGGCGCCCGGAACGGCGCTGATCGTCACCGGCAGCTCCAGGGACCGTTCCCCGTCGGCGTACGTGACGATCCCGTCGGCGGCCAGCTCCACGGTACGGGCCCGGTAGCTGGTCACCAGGGGGTGACTCACGTGGGTGCCCTGGTAGATGCGTGGCTTCACCCGGATCAGCGTCCGGCGGTTGACCCGACCCGCCACCACCACGTCCAGCAGCCCGTCGGTCGGGTCAGCGGCGGGACAGATCCGCATCCCGCCTCCGTACGTCGGGCAGTTGCCCACCGCCACCAGCACCGCGTCGAGTTCGTGCGGCACCCCGTCGAGGCGCAGCGTGTAGCGGCGGGGCCGCAGCCGGGCCAGCTCGACCAGGATCGCCAGGTCGTACCGGCGGGGGCCGCGCGGCCAACGCATCCGGTTGGCCCGCTCGTTGGCGATCGCGTCGAACCCCGCCGCCAGGACCGCTCCGAACCACCGCTCGGCGCCGTCGGCCCCGGTCATCCGGGCCAGATCGACGATGTGGGTCCGGCCGGCCCGCAACGCGGACGCGATCACCTGCACCGCCGCCACCGGGTCGGCGGGGAAACCGGTGTCGAGGGCGAAGTCGTTGCCGGTCCCCGCCGGCACCGGGCCGAACGGCACGTCGGTGCCGGCGACCGCCTGCATCGCCCGGTGCACGGTGCCGTCCCCACCGATCGCGACAAGCGCGCCGATGCCGTCGGCGACGGCGGCGCGACAGGCGGCCTCCGCCTCGCCCGGACCGGCCGCCGACAGCACGCGGACCGGCCGGCCGGCGGCGGCCAGCCCGTCCAACAGCCGGGGCAGCAGGGCCCGGTGCCGCCCCCGACCGGCGGTCGGGTTGGCGAGCACCGCCACGGGGCCACCGGGGATCGGGGCGCGGTCGGCCGGGGCACCGGCGGGCGGGCCGGGCAGGTGATCGTCTGCGGTCACGGGCAGCACCGTACCGGTCGGACACCCCCCGTTTGCCGGGGGCAGGCGCGGACACCACCGGTAACGCGGCGACGCCGCCCCCGGGGAACGGAGACGGCGTCGGCTGACCGGGCGGCGCGGGGCCGTCAGGTCATGTCGTCGTAGCGCCGCTCGATCGGCGCCGGTGCGGCGACCGGCTCGGGCACGCCGATCGGCTCGGCCGAGTCCACCCGCTGCCCGGCCACGACCGGGTCCGCGTCGAACTCCAACGGCGACACCTCGTCGTCGTCGATGCCGGCGTAGATCTCCTTGCCCCGCCCACGCCGCTTGTCATTGAGGAACGCGATGCCCACCGCCACGAAGTACAGCAGTGACAGGGAGAGCGCCAACAGCGTCATGCCGAACGGACCCGGATCCGGGGTCGCGATCGCGGCGAAGGCGAAGGAGATGAAGATGACCGCCCGCCACCAGCTCAACAACCGGCGGGCGCTGGCCACCCCGGTGAAGTTGAGCATCAACAGGATCAGCGGAAACTCGAACGCCACCCCGAACAACAGGATCATGTTCGTGACGAACGAGATGTAGCGGGTGACCTCCAACTGGGTGGACAGACCGGTGACGCCCGCCTCCAACAGGAACGCGAGGCCCTTGTCCACGACGAGGTAGGCCAGGACGGCCCCACCGGCGAACAGCGGAGCCGCGATCGCCACGAAGACGTACGCCCACTTGCGCTCGTGCCGGTGCAACCCCGGCGCGATGAACGCCCAGAGCTGGTAGAGCCAGACCGGCGCCCCGACGATCAACCCGATCCAGAGCGCCAGCTTCAGCTTCAGGATGAAACCGTCGGCGGGAGACAGCTGGAGGAACGAGCGGCAGTTGCCGAGTGCGTCTCTGGCACCCGGCAGGCTGCAGTAGGGCTCCTTCAGCAGGTCGAACGCCGGCTGAGCCAGGAAGTAGCCGACGATCAGGCCGACCACGATCGCCAGCGAGGCGCGGAACAACCGGTCGCGCAGCTCGCGGACGTGCTCGATGAGAGTCATGGAGCCGTCGGCGGCCCGCTCGAACGACTTCGGGGCGCGTTTGCGCAGTGCGAAGGCCACGGTGGTGGGGCCCTTCGGTCAGTTGTCGCGGACGCGGTGCACCGGGTCGACGACCGGCTGCTGCGTCGGCGCCTGCTGGTACGGCGCCTGCTGCGGCTGCCCGGTGTACGGCGCCTGCTGCCCGGCGTGCGGCGGCAGCGGCTGGTAGCCAGCCTGCGCGTCGGCCTTCTCGGCGAGGTCGCGGTCGTCGTCCTGCAGGCTCTTGGTCTCGGCCTTGATGATCCGCAGCGACCGACCCAGTGAACGAGCAGCGTCGGGAAGCCGCTTCGCCCCGAAGAGCAGGATCAGCACAACCACGAGAACAGCGATGTGCCACGGCTTGAGGGCACCCATGAGAAGCTCCAGTCGCTCTGTGTCCGAGGGGTGGTACGCAGCCCATCGTACGTGCGGATCGGCTGCCTGACACCCGCCGGGTGGGGGTGGTTCGACCCGAAGGGTGAAGTCTTGACCAACGCGCGATGATCCGTCAACCGCCGCCGGGCACCCAGCTCGGCGGGGCGCGATCAGCCGTGCTTGGCCTTGATCACCGCGAGCCGCTGGGACGTGGTGTCGAGCTGGCGTTGGACATCCTCGGCGCGCTGCTGCAACACCTCGGCGGTCTCCCGCAGCGCCTCGGCCTCGGCGGCCCGTCGCTGCAACGCCACCGCGGCGCGACGCAGCCGAGGCAGCCGAGTCAGCACCGGGCGTACGGCCAGCACGAGCGCCACGAGCGGGAGCAGCACCACCGCGAGCACGATCCAGATCAGCACGGCGGCCAGCCTA
Source organism: Micromonospora sp. NPDC048839 (assembly GCF_040649915.1). Lineage (NCBI taxonomy): Bacteria > Bacillati > Actinomycetota > Actinomycetes > Micromonosporales > Micromonosporaceae > Micromonospora > Micromonospora sp. NPDC048839. The sequence continues at coordinate 4,426 of NZ_JBEZGL010000015.1, read as the reverse complement.
CTGGGTGCGGCCGGCCACCGCCGGGTCGCCCGCCGTCGCGCTCGTCGCGTCGACCTCGGGCACCCGAGGTACGGCGGCGGGGGCCGGCACCGCGTAGGCGTCCAACGCGGCGGCCGCCGCCGCTCGTACCTGCTCGGCCAGCTCGGCTGGGGCGACCACGACGGCGTCCGGGCCGAGGCCCAGCACGAACCGGCGGGCCCAGCCCAGGTCGGTGACCCGCAGGGAGACCAGCCACTGGTCGCCGTCACCGGCCTCGACCCGCTCGCACGGATAATATTCGGTGATCCAGCGCTCGCTCCGGCCGATACGCAGCGTGATCAGCGGCAGGTCCGGCGAGGGGCGGAAGACCCCCTCGGTGAGGTCGTGTGGAACGGCCTGCGGCGGGACGGTGGCCGGCTCGGGCAGCTCGGTGATCGCGTCGATCCGGTCGGCCCGGAACAGGCGGACCGCCTCCGCGCGCCGACACCACGCCTCCACGTAGGCCCGGCCGCCGACCATCAGCATCCGCAGGGGGTCGATGACGCGGTCGGTGGTCTCGTCCCGGGCGGCCGTGTAGTAGGTGATCCGCAGCGCCCGGCCGCCCTCCACGGCGGCCCGCAGCGCCTCGACCCGTCGGGTGTCGCCGGGCAGCCGGACCGCCACCGGCGCGCCCACCAGGTCACCGGCGTCCTCGATCTTGGCCAGGGCACGTTCGACGGCCTCGCGGTTGGCCACCCCGGGCGTCTCGGCGAGCATCCGCAACGCCACCACCAGCGCGAGGGCCTCGTCCGGGGTGAGCCGCAGCGGCCGGTCGATACCGGCGTCGTAGGTGATCGTCACCCGGTCACCGTCGAACGCCATGTCGATCAGGTCACCGGGACCGTAACCGGGCAGCCCGCACACCCAGAGCAGCTCCAGATCCTCCCGCAGTTGGCGCTCGGTGACGCCCAGGTCACCGGCCGCCTCGGCGATCTCGATGCCGGGTCGGGCCAGCAGGTAGGGAACCAGGTTGAGCAGGCGCGCCAGCCGGTCGGCGGACGCGCGGGAACCGCCCCGGGCGGCCGGGCGGGTCACCGGGCACCGCCGGTGACGGCCAACTCGTCGTGCCGGACGGCGATCTCCTTGAGTCGTTGGATGACCGCGTCGCGGACCTCCGGTGGGTCGAGCACCCGCACGTCCGGGCCGTAGCCGACGAGGTGGCCGGCCAACCCGTCCGGGTCCGCGTACGGCAGGACCAGGCGGTCGCCGTCCGGCCCGGTGGTCACCTCCACGGCCCAGCGGCGCAGCCCGGCGGCGCGGCCCACAGCGGCCAGCACGGTGGCCCGGCCGGTGCGCTCCACCGGACCCGACCAGCGGGCCACGTGGCTGATCAGGTCGACGTTCGGCGGCGGCTGGTACGCGCCGGGCACGCCGGTCACGCGGACCGCGCCGACCACCCGGGACAGTCGGAAGCAGCGGGTCGCCGCCCGGTCCAGGTCGTGGCCGACCACATACCACCGACCGCGCCAGCAGACCACGCCCCACGGTTGCAGCCGCCGCCGGCTGGGCGCGTCCCGGTCGGGCACCCGGTAGTCGAATCCGACCTCGCGGCGGTCCCGGGCCGCGGCCGTCAGCGGCGCGAACGCCGGATCGACGGTCACCATCGGCTCCAGGCCCAGGGTGGCCTGCGGATCCACGTCCACCCCGGCGGCGCGCAGCTTGGCCAGCCCGGACGACGCGGCGGCGGCCAGCCCGGCGTGCTGCCACAGCCGGGCGGCGATGCCCACCGCGGCGGCCTCGTCGGGCTCCAGCAGGATGTCGGGCAGCGCGTACTCGCGGTGGGCGATCCGATAACCGGGCTCGGCGTCGAAGGCGCTCGCCGTGCCCGTCTCCAGTGGCACACCCAGCTCACGCAGCTCGGCCTTGTCCCGCTCGAACTTGCGTTGGAACGCCTCGTGGTCGCGCGCGTCGTCCGGGTCGTGCTCGTAGCCGGGCACGGTCGCGGCGATCTGCGCGGCGGTCAGGAACCGTCGCGTGGACAGCAGGCAGATCACCAGGTTGACCAGGCGTTCGGTGCGGGTCCGCGACACCCGGTAGACGCTAGCAGCCGACACGCCCGCGACGTGCACCCACGCGGGTGTGCCGCACACTTGTTCGGATCCGGCCTCCCCCAGCGCCCCGCCGTTTCCGGTCATAGGGTGATCCTCATGTCGCAAGCGGAGGACAGGATGTCGCAGGCGGAGGCCAGGCCGGAGAGCGAAAGCGTCGGCACGGTGATCGTCGCGGGTGTCGCCAACCTCGCCATCGCGATCGCCAAACTGATCGCCGGGCTGATCTCCGGATCGGCCGCGATGCTGTCCGAGGCCGCCCACTCGGTCGCCGACACCACCACCGAGGTGCTGCTCTTCCAGGCGCTGCGCCGCGGCGCCCGGCCGGCTGATCAGCGACACCCCTTCGGGTACGGCAAGGAAAGCTACGTCTGGGCGTTCTTCGCCGCGATGTTCACCTTCGTCGCCGGGGCCGGTTTCGCCGTCACCCACGGCGTCACCACGATCCTGGTGCACGAGCACAGCGGCGACTACCTGGTCTCGTACATCGTCCTGGCGGTGTCGTTCGTCATCGAGTCGATCTCCCTGGCCCGGGCGGTGCGGCAGGTCCGCCGCGAGGCGCGACGCTGGCACACCACGCCGCGGCGGTTCCTGCGGCTCACCGCCGACACCACCGTCAAGGCGGTCTTCCTGGAGGACAGCGCGGCGCTCATCGGTCTGCTGCTCGCCGGGGCCGGCGTCGGCCTGTCGCACGCCACCGGCGACGAGGTGTGGGACGGCGTCGCGTCGATCCTGATCGGGCTGCTGCTGCTGACGGTCGCCGGGATCCTCGCCGGCAACAACCTGTCGCTGCTGGTCGGTCGGGCCGTCCCGGAGCGGCTGCGCCGCGAGATCGAGCAGGACCTGGCCGGGCTGCCCGAGGTGGAGCGCATCGACACCCTGTTGACCATGCAACTCGGCCCGCAGGACATCCTGGTCGCGGCGAAGGTCGACTTCCGCGACGAGGCCACCGGCGCGCAGATCGAGGCCACCGCCGACGAGGCCGAGCGACAGCTCACCGAGCGGTACCCGGAGATCCGCTTCGTCTTCCTCGACCCCACCCGCTCACTGCCGGGGGCCACCGGCACCGCACGACACACCCAGGCCGGGCCGACCCCGGACGCCGGCGGCCCCGAACCGACCTGATCCGCCACCACCGCCGTACCCGGGCGCGGGCCGTGCGGGCCGCGCGGCTAGCGTGCCCGTCATGGTGCGATGGCGTACGGGGACGGTGGCGACGCTGCGACGGCAGTGGACCGGGGCGGTGGAACTCGACGTCGACCTGCCCGACGGCACACGCATGCGGGCGCTGGCGTACCCGGAGCTGGTCGGCACACCCGAGCCCGGCGACCGGGTGCTGCTCAACGCCGGCGCGCTGCTGATGGGTTTGGGCACCGGCGGGTACGCCCTGGTGGTGGCCCTGCCGGACCGACTGCCGCCGGACCCGCCCGAGGTCGGCGACACCCGCGACGCCGGGCACCTGGTCAAGGCCCGTTACACGCCGTTGCAGCCGATCCTGCTCGGCGTCGACGAGGAGGCGTCCCCGCACCGCGCGGTACTCGCCGACGCGGACGACCTTGGCGGCCTGCCGGTGGTCACCGCCGATCTGCACTCGGCGCTGCCGGCGATCCTGGCCGGCATCCGGGCCGACCTCCCCCAGGCGCGAGTGGCGTACCTGCTCACCGATGGTGGGGCCCTGCCCGCCTGGTTCTCCCGCACCCTCGCCGGGCTGCGCGCCGACCTGGCCGGAACGATCACCGTCGGACAGTCCTTCGGCGGCGACCTGGAGGCGACCACGTTGCACGGTGGCCTGCTCGCCGCCCGGTACGTGCTGGGCGCCGACCTGGCCATCGTCGCCCAGGGTCCCGGCAATCTGGGCACCGGCACCCGGTGGGGGTTCTCCGGTGTCGCCGTCGGTGAGGCGGTCAACGCGATCGCCACCCTTGGTGGACGGCCGGTCGGCTCCCTGCGGATCTCCGACGCCGACCCCCGCCCCCGGCACCGGGGCGTGTCCCACCACAGCCTCACCGCGTACGGGCGGGTGGCCCTCGCCCCGGCGGAGCTGGTCGTGCCCGATGACCTGGACCCGGCCCTCGCGGCCGAGGTGGACGCGTCGTTGGCCCCCCTCGCCGCCCGGCACCGGATCGTCCGGGTGCCCACCGCCGGTCTCGACGCCGCGCTGCGCGCCAGCGCCGTGCCCCTGTCCACGATGGGCCGTGGTCTCGACGCCGACCACGCGTACTTCCTGGCCGCCGCCGCAGCAGGCCGCCACGCCGCCACCCTGCTGCCCTAACTCGAAAATCGAACCGTGCGTAGACACGCGGCAGCATCCCGCGTCGCGAAGCGGCGTGGGATGGGTCGTGGTGTGGCGGTGGTTAGGC